>CAVWJU010000004.1:0-240547 GCA_963755275.1 uncultured Solirubrobacteraceae bacterium
GCCGTGAACTTCCTGATAGAAAAACTTGCTGTTTTCGCCTTTGAGAATCCAGTGGTTCTCGTCGGGCCAGACGATCAGCTTGCTGGGAATCCGCAGGCGCTGCAGCACGCTCCAGTTCTCAAGCGTCTGATTGAGCGGCACGCGAAAATCGTTCTCGCCGACTGAAAGCAGAATCGGTGTCTTGAAGTTTGCGGCAAAGCGAATCGGGTTCTGTTCGCGCCAGACCGCGCCCTGCTCCCAGACCGGCCCGCCGCTGCTGACTTCGCGGTGATAGATCGTGTCGCTCGTGCCCCATTGCGATTCGAGATTGATCAGACCGGCGTGACTGATCAGAGCTTTGTAGCGAGTCGTCGTGGCCTGCAGCCAGTTGGCGAGGTGCCCGCCATAACTCGCGCCCGCCGCCGCCTGACGCGTTCCGTCGACGAACGAGAATTGACGGATCGCTTCGTCGGCCGCTTCGTTGATCTCGTTCGCCGGGCCTTTGAGCGGATCGCCCTGAATGCTCTGCGCGAACGCTTCACCAAATCCGGTCGAGCCGGAATAGTTCGTCAGCAACACGACGTAGCCCGGCCGCGCCAGCATGTGATAGTTCCAGCGCAGTCCCCAATTGTCGCGCCACATCGTGTGCGGCCCGCCGTGCATCAGCACCAGCAGCGGATACTTCTTGTCTTGCATCGAATCGCGGCGGCAGCGCGATCATGTTGTGAATGCGTTTGCCCGCTTTGCTGGTGAACCAGAAGTGGCGCAGCGGCTGCCAGTCGATCTGCGCGACGCGTTCGGCGTTGAATTCGGTCAGCGGCTTCTGAGTCTTCTCATTCAGATCGAGCCGAAAGATTTCCGGCGGATTCATCGCGCTTTCCCAGCTGGCGATGACGATCGTGGATGCAGCTTTGCGCGGAATTCGCAGGTTCGTGTAGACGCCGCGCGTCATGTCCATCGCCAGACGGACTTCGCCGCCATCCGCCGGCAGCGTGAAGAGCTTTTCGTTGCCGGCTTCTTCAGCCAGCAGATAAATCGATTTGCTGTCAGGCGTGAAGCGCAAACGTTCCGACCGAACGATCGAAATCTTTCGTGAGAATGACCGGAGTTGCCCAGTGTTCGGCCAGCCGAACTTCGCCAGGCGATCGAGGTTGTAGACTTTGCCGTTCGATTCGATCGTTGAGATCGGCGTAGAGCGCTTTGCCGTCGGGCCGAAACACCGGGCGAGCAAAACTGTCATTGCCGGTCGTCAGCCGAACCGGTTCGCCGCCTTTCGCGGCAATTTTGAACAAGCGCGTGTTGACCGGCGCATACGCCGCCGCGTTCCGAATGGTCGTCGCCACGAACACGATCGATTCACCGTCCGGCGTCCAGACCGCGTCGAACTCTTCGCCCGAATCCGTGACGCGGCCGGAGAAGCCGGCGTCGTTCAATGAGCTTCGCGCCGGCGAAAAGATCTTTGGCTTTGGCAGCCTGGCTCGAGACTTTGGACAAACAGATGTCGCTTCGGTGTCTTCGAGCCACTTGTCCCAATTGCGAATCGGGAATCCTTCATAAACGCGCGCGCGATACTTCTGCGCTTTCCGTTCAGCCGCGATCTTCTTGTTCGCTTCGTCATCCGCCGCGCCGGGAAAGACTGTGCTGGTAAAGAGCAGAGCCTTTCCGTCGGGTCGCCATTCAGGCGTAGCGCGCGCCGGTCGAAAGCGAAGTCACGCGCACGGCCTCGCCGCCGTCAGCCACATCGATGATGTAAATCTGCGCAGACTTCGTCGCCTTCGCGCCTGGCTGAGAATGCGAGTCGTGTGCTGTCCGGACTCCAGAAGACGCCGCTCTCGCCGGCCTTGCGTGAACGTCAGACGGCGCGGCTTTGCGCTGCCATCCGCCGGAACGATCCACAGATCCGAGACCTGATCCTTTTCGTCATAGGCCGGCTCGATCAGCGAGAAGACAACCCACTTGCCGTCAGGACTGGGCGCCGGCGCGCCGACGCGCTTCAACAGCCACATCGTCTCGTGAGTGATAGGTGTCTTGTTTGGGCGCGCGCGACGAAGGACGCAATGTCAGCGCGCGCGAGAATTGCGACGGCGAGAATGAAAAGAGTGAAAGTTACGCTTCGGTGGATCCTAAACATTTTCCGTTCTCCTGTATTCTGCTGTTGTGGATTGCTGTTCGTCTCCGGTCTCTGTGAGTTCTCGGTGCCTCCGTGGTGAAAATGACGCGACAAAACTCACCACCGAGACACAGAGAATTCACGGAGACACCGAGTGATGTGTGTCTTCGTACAGACGATCTATCACATTTCGATACTTCTGATCGATCACGCGGCGCTTTACCTTCAGCGTCGGCGTCAGCTCGCCGCTTTCAACGGTGAACTCGTGCTCAAGCACGGCAATCTTTTTGATCTTTTCAAACTGCGCGAGGTTCTCGGTGCGCGCCGCAATCTGGCGTTCGAATAGATCGACGATGCGCGGGTCTGTGACAGAAATCGCGCGCGTGCGCAGATCGAGGCTCTTTGAACTTCGCGTAAGCATCGAGTTGATCCCAGTCAGGAACGATCAAAGCCGACGGGAAATTTGCGGCCATCGCCGATCACGACCACCTGATTCACGAAGCGCGAGCCTTTGATTAACTGCTCGATCAGTTGTGGCGCGATGTACTTGCCGCCGGACGTTTTCAGCAGCTCTTTCTTTCGATCGGTGATCGACAGAAACCCTTCGCGTCGAGGCAGCCAATGTCGCCGGTCTTGAACCAGCCGTCTTCGGTCAGAACGGCGCGCGTTTCTTCAGGCTTGTGCCAATAGCCCTGCATCACGTGCGGCCCGCGCGTCTCGATCTCGCCGTCAGACGGCAATGCGCACTTCGACGTTGCGAATCGGTTTGCCGGAGGTGCCGACGCGAATGTCATTAAGCTGACCGGCGGTGATCACCGGCGAAGTCTCAGTCAGACCGTAGCCCTGCACGATCGGAAGCCGGCGCCGAGAAAGGCCAGCGCGATGTCGTTCGGCAGCGCAGCGCCCCCGGAAACCAGAATCCGAATGCGGCCGCCCATCGCATTTCGTAGTTTCTTGAACAACACCACGTCAGCGAATTTGTGACGCGCTGAAAGCAAGAACGGAATCGGCTTGTGCTCGGAATTCAGTTGGGCCCATTGCTGTCCGATTCCGATCGCCCATTGGACCAGCGATCCGTTCAGCTTTCCTTTGGCCGCTGCTTTGTCCTGCACGCGCGCGACAATCTTTTCGTAAATGCGCGGCACGCCGACGAAAACGGTCGGATGAACTTCGCGCAGATACTCACCGAGTTTATCCAACGAACCAAAGTACACGCTCATGCCGTGATGCAGGTACATGTTCATGGCCTGGCGCTCGAAGATGTGCGACAAAGGCAGAACCGAAAGGGCCGTATCTTCGTCATCGAATTGCAGGTGATTCGACGAATCGATCAGGTTCGAAACCATGTTCGAGTGCGAAAGCATTACGCCCTTTGGCTCGCCCGTCGTGCCTGAGGTGTAAATGATGGTCGCGAGATCTTCAGCACGAGCCGCGGCAGCCAGTTCATCAGCGAGTAGGTTGTTGCTCATCCAGCTCGCGTCCTTGTTCTTCCAGATCGGTGAGGCTCAGACACTGAGACCCGGCGGCGGTTTTTTCTTCGAACAGGACGACATGCGAGATGCTGCCGCAATCGCGCAAGACTTCTTCCATTTGCGCGAACTTTTCCTGGTCTGAAACGAAAACGACATTCGCGCCCGCAGTCCTTCAGAATGTATTCGACCTGCGGCGGCGTCAGCGTCGGATAGATTGGGACGGTGACGGCGCCCGCGAACAGACAACCCTGATCGGCCAGGACCCACTCGACGCAGCTTTCGGAAAGATGCCGACGCGATCGCCTTTGCGCATACCCAGCGAATAGAGACCCAGCGCGATTCTGCGCGAGCGTCTAAGCATTCGCGTAGCCGAGATCGAAACCCACTCGTCGCCTTGTTTGTAGTTCAGCGTGTTCGGCTTCGGATGGTCGCGCACGACGGTCTCGTAAATTTCAAGCAGAGTTGTCGGTTCGTCAGTCGTGAGCGGCACGCGAGGCGGCCATTGACCAGACGACGTTTTGAATGATTCGAGTGAAATCAAGAAGCCTTAACTCCGTTCAGAAACACATCCATCACCACGTCCGCCATCGGCTCGAGTTTGTAACTACGTTTCGAGATAATCCAGTTTGTGGCCATCTCGTCGAGCGCGCCAAACAGAATCTTTGCGGCGATCTTCGCGTTCAGTTCTCGGCGAAACACGCCGGCGCGTTGGCCTTCTTCGAAAATGCTGCAGAGCATACCAAGGTATTCGGCAAAACCGGCGGCGGAAAACTCTTCCATGAACTTGGTCGAGCCGCGTAATTCAACCTGAAACACGACGGCCAGGTCGCGGTCCGCGCCCAGCCTTTCCAGGTGCAGGGAAGCGATGCGTCGAAGTTTTTCGCGCGGATCGCGAACCTTCTCGATCAACTTGCGCGCCGAGGCGATGGCCTCCGCCATGTTCTGGTCGAAAATCGAGTGCAGAATTTCTTCTTTGCTTTTGAAATAAAGATAGACCGTGCCATCAGCGACGTCAGCGGCGCGGGCGATGTCGGCAACTTTCGAATTGAAATAACCGTTACGCGCAAAGACGCGCGTGGCCGCGCGCAGGATAGCTGCGCGTTTGTCGGCGCTCGAGTTTCGCGTCGCGATTCGTTTAGTTGAAGCTTTGGCCACGTCTGAATGAATGGTCACTCAGTGACGACGGTAGCGTAACTTTTCGGTGCAAGTGTGGCAAGTAACAAAGCCTGCGCGTTATTCAAGGTTGGCTAGTCATCCGTCAATAGTGGATTTGGGGCGGAAGCGCAAATCTCATTCACACCTCGCTTCAGCCAGGTGATCAATGGCGTGGGCCGGGGCCTGTGATTCGCTGATCGGCGGCTCGTCCGAGCACGCGCGCCGCACGGCGCTGTGGCAGCTGGGCGTGGCGGTGCCCGGCGAGCGCCTGCTCGAGGGCACGCAGCTCTCGCTGCCGCTCGAGGTGCCGGACGCGCCCGCGTTGCGGCCGCTGACGCCGTGGGAGTCGATGATCGGCGACTACGCGACGACCGGGCTGACGCTCGGCCCGCACCCGATGCAGCTGCTGCGCGGCTCGCTCGAGCCGGGCACGGTCTCGATCGGCGACCTCGCGCGGCTGCCGCACAACACGGCGGTGCGCCTCGGCGGGCTCGTCGTCGCGCGCCAGCGGCCGGGCACGGCCAAGGGGATCGTGTTCCTGCTGCTCGAGGACGAGTTCGGGACGATCAACCTGATCGTCCCGCCCGACCTCTACGAGGCGAACCGGCTGACGGTGCGCAGCGAGCCGCTGCTGTTGTGCGAGGGCCGGCTGGAGAAGCTGCCGCAGGCGGGCGGCGGGATCAACGTCTTCGTCAAGGGCGTCCGCCCGCTCGTCGCGCCCACCGAGCAGGCGGCCGAGGTCGTCGCGCTGGCCGAGAAGCGCGTCGCCGCCGCGGCGACCGGACGCGGCGAGGGCGCGCAGGGCGGCCGCGCGGCGGCATCGAGCCTGGGGGAGTTCCGGCAGGTGTCGCCGCCGATCCAGAGCTTCGCCTCCGGACGGCGACGCTAGGCGACGGCAGGAGCGGGTAGATTCCCGACTCGTGAGCACGCTCGTCTTCGCCCTCGCGTTCGTCGTCCTCGGCCTCGGCACGCTCCTGTTCGCGATGAGCGGCGGGCGCGGCGGCATCGGCGCGACGATGCACTCGCAGTCGCGCGGGAGCCGCCGGTTCGCGACGCTCGCGTTCTTCGTCTCGCTGGTCGTGCTCGGGATCGCGGTGCCGGCGGCCGTGGTCGCCGCGGTCAACCAGAACGAGGACATCCCGCACGCCGGTGTCACCGGCCTCACGCCCGAGGAGAAGAAAGGGCAGGAGCTGTTCGGCACTCGCTGCTCGCTCTGTCACGCCCTCGAGGCCGCCAACGCGGTGGCTCGCGTGGGCCCGAACCTGGACGAGCTCGCCCCCAACGAGGCGTTGACGCTGAACGCCATCCTCGAGGGCCGCTCGCAGGGCAATGGCCAAATGCCGGCGCAGCTGTACACGGGCGAGGACGCCGAAGCCGTGGCGAAATTTGTCGCAAAGTCCGTGGGCGCGTCGGAATCGTCCGGCGGTTGATGTAAACAGCACAAGCGTGCAGGCGTTTCGGCCGCTGGTACGATCGAGCTCGGTCCGGTTGTCGTAACGCCGCTCTTCTGGCGTGAGCCCGTCAGCTCGACGCCGTAAGCACCAGACGAGGACGAATTTTCCATGGCCCACGAGCAAGAGGCCCGCGTGCGGGCGTTCTATGACCATGAGCACGACGAGCCGGCGCCCGGGCGTCGTCGGCGCGCCGCTGCCGATTGGGGCGTGGGCGAGGACATGTTCGACCGCATGCCGACCCGCCGCGGGGCCCGCGCGGATCGCCGTGCGGAGCACCGCGAAGAGCTCGACGGCCCGCGCTTCGAGCGCCGCCCCTCGGGCCCCGCGCGCCCGGCCGCGGAAGAGGGCCAAGCCGAGCGCCACGACGAGCGCGCGCCGCGCGACGACGATCGAGCGCGCGAGCCGGCGTACCGCGGCGACTGGGCCGACGAGCACGAGCGGCGCCAGGTCGCGCCGCGCCGCAGCGACCTGATCGGCGCGGACGAGCCGCGTGCCGTCGCCGCGCCCGTCGCGCCGCGTCGCCCGCGGCGGCCCGCCGAGTCGTGGACCGAGGGCGACGAGGGCAGCGTCGAGGTCGAGGGCAAGCGCCCGATCGAGTCCTGGCTCGAGCCCGAGCGCGGCGAGAGCCGGACGATCGTGCTCGAACGCGCCGAGACCGCGCCCGAGTCCGACGCCGAGCCCGAGATCGAGGCGCCGCCCGCCCGCCGCACGGTCAAGATCACCGGCCATCCCGACTGGGTGCCCGCGCGGCGCGCTCCGCGTCCGCCGCGCACGGCGATCGACCGGCTCGGGGCGAGCCCGGACCGGATCGTCGGCTACGCCGTCCTGCTCGGGTTCCTGCTGATCTTGATCGCGGTTCTCACGACGGGCTGACACATCGGCCGGATCTGGCCTTGCGGCGCGCCCCGCGCCGACATACCCTTATCTCTAGTAAGCCCCCCAGCTCCCCCACGGTGTGGCAATGCCCAAAACAGAGATGAGTCGCTTCCCCATCCACGACGACCTGACGGCGCCGCCCGAGTCGTTGCCCATCCTCAAGGGTGCGTCGTCAGCGGCCGGGCAGCTCCCGAACTTCCTCGGCGTGCTCGCCGGCGCCCCCGCGGCGCTGAAGGCCTACGTGCGCTTCCGCGCCGAGCTCAGACACGGCACGCTGCCGCGGCACAGCGCCGAGCGGATCGGCCTCGCGGTGGCCGAGCACTACGGCTCAAAGCCCGGCCTGCAGTTGCACACCCGCACGAGCCGCCAGGCGGGGCTCGGGATCGACGAAGTCGCGCGCGCCAAGCGCTGGGACTCCGGCGACGCCCGCGAGGCCGCGCTGCTGCGCTATCTGCGCCCGCTGCTGGGCGACCGCGCCAAGTTTCCGCAGCACCTTCACGAGGAGGCCCGCGAGGCGGGCTGGAGCGACAAACAGCTCCTGGAAGCCATCGCCGTGCTGTCCATGGAATCCTTCACGGCAATGGTCAATATCGCCGGGGACGTCCCCGTCGACGGCTCGGTCGAGGAGACGCGCGTGCTGCGCGCGGCGTAATGCGCTGAGAGCGATGGGCGCGAGCGCCCAAGAACAAGATCAAGTCCACCACGCGTCGCACTGCTGCCCGCGCTACCACGAGGCCGTCGAGCTCGTGGGCAAGCGATGGACGGGCGCGATCCTCTACGTCCTCCTGCACGGCGGCCGCCAGCGCTTCACCGAGATCGCCAACGCGGTCCCCGACCTCTCCGACCGCCTGCTCTCCGAACGCATGAAGGAGCTCGAGGCGCGCAAGATCGTCAAGCGCCATGTGAGCGACGGCGCGCCGACCAAGGTCTCCTACGAGCTGACCGAGAAGGGCCGCGAGCTCGCCCCCGCACTGGCCGAGCTGAAGGTCTGGGCGGACCGTTGGTTGGACTGAGTCCGACCGAACGTCCAACCGTCCCCGCCGCAACGTCTATTAGCCTGCAGCCCGCCATGGCTGACCGACCCCAGAATGCTGACGACGTCCAGGCGCTCGTGGAGGAGCACAACATCCGCTTCGTGCGGCTGTGGTTCACCGACATCCTCGGGCAGCTGAAGTCGTTCTCGATCTCCAACGAACAGCTCGAGGACGCCTTCGAGGGCGGCATGGGCTTCGACGGTTCCTCGATCACCGGCTTCAACGCCATCGAGGAGTCGGACATGATCGCGGTCCCGGACCCGACCACGTTCAACGTCCTGCCGTGGCGCCCGGAGGACGGCGCCGGCGTCGCGCGCATGTTCGCCGACGTCCAGACGCCGGAGCGCCGCCCCTACGAGGGCGACCCGCGCCACGTGCTGCGCCGCGCCGAGCAGCGTGCACGCGACATGGGCTTTGACGCGTTCAACGTCGGTCCCGAGCTCGAGTACTACCTGTTCCGCGACAACCGCAGCACCGAGGTGCTCGACGAGGGCGGCTACTTCGACCTCACGACGCTCGACGCCGGCTCGGACGTCCGCCGCGACACGGTGCTTGCGCTCGAGCGGCTCGGGATCGAGGTCGAGTACTCCCACCACGAGGTCGGCCCGTCCCAGCACGAGATCGACATGCGCTACAGCAGTGCGCTGAAGATGGCCGACGACTGCATGACCTACCGCATCACGGTCAAGGAGTACGCGCTCAAGTACGGCTGGCACGCGACGTTCATGCCCAAGCCGCTGTTCGCCCAGAACGGCTCCGGCATGCACACCCACCAGTCGCTGTTCAAGGACGGCCGCAACGCGTTCTACGACGCCGACGACAAGTACTTCCTGTCCGACGTCGGCAAGGCGTTCATCGCCGGCCAGCTGCGCCACGCGCGCGAGATCTGCTCGATCTTCGCCCAGTGGGTCAACTCCTACAAGCGGCTCGTGCCGGGCTTCGAGGCGCCGGTCTACGTGGCCTGGAGCCGCCGCAACCGCTCGGCGCTCGTGCGCGTCCCGCTCTATCACCCGGGCAAGGAGAACGCGACCCGGATGGAGCTGCGCTCGCCGGACCCGGCCTGCAACCCCTATCTGACGTTCGCGGTGCTGCTGCAGGCCGGCCTCGAGGGGATCGAGCGCGGCTACGAGCTCCCGGAGCCGATGGAGAAGAACCTCTACCACCTCTCGCCCGACGAGCGCCGGCGGCTCGGGATCGAGCAGTTGCCCGAGACGCTCGGCGAGGCGATCGAGGTGACGGCGGAGTCCGAGCTGGTCCTGCGCACGCTGGGCGAGCACATCTTCAACCGCTACGTCGAGATCAAGCGCCAGGAGTGGGAGGACTACCGCGTCCAGGTCACTCCGTGGGAGCTCGAGCGCTACCTGGCGATCCTGTAGCGTCGATCGCATGTCGACTCGAGTCGGGTCGCTCGCCGGCAGCCAGGCCGTCGCCGAGCACAACTATCTGCGCCAGGTCTTCGCCTGGATGCTGCTCGGCCTCGCGATCACCACCGGGGTCGCGATCTACTTCAGCGCGGCCGACGGCGTCGTCGAGTACTTCGAGGAGAACGCGCTCGCCTACTTCGTCGTGATCGCCGCGCAGTTGGGCGCGGTGATCTTCCTTTCGGCGGCGATCAACCGCATCTCCTCCGGGACCGCGGCGATCCTCTTCTGCCTGTACTCCGGGCTGGTCGGCGTGACGTTCTCGCTGCTGCTGGCCGTCTACACGACCGGCTCGATCGTCGCCGCGTTCGGCGGCGCGACCGGCGTCTTCGGCGGCATGGCGCTGTTCGGCTACGTCACCAAGCGCGACCTCTCGGGCCTGGGCGCGATCCTCTTCGGCGCGCTGATCGGCCTGCTCATCGCCAGCATCGTGTTCATCTTCGTCGGCGGCTCGACGTTCAACCTGATCCTCGGCTGGGCCGGCGTGATCATCTTCGCCGGCCTGACGGCCTACGACATGCAGAAACTCAAGCGGCTCGGCGAGCGGGGCATCCGCGACGCAGGAGTCCGCGAAGAAGCTGGCCATCATCGGCGCGCTGACGCTGTATCTGGACTTCATCAACCTCGCGCTGAGCCTGCTGCGCATCTTCGGCCGCACCCGTTAGCGCACGGCGCTGGCGGCGACCGCGCCGACGTGCTCCTCCTCCTCGCGCTTGGCGAGCTTCGACGGCCACCAGACCTTGCGCCCGACGTCCATCACGAGCGCGGGCACGATCACCGAGCGCACGACGAACGTGTCGAGCAGCACCCCGAACGCGACGATGAAGCCGATCTCGGTCAGGAAGATCAGCGGCAGCACCGCGAGCGCGCCGAACGTGCCGGCGAGCACGATCCCCGCACCGGTGATCACCGCCCCGGTCACCGCGAGCCCGCGCAGCGTCCCCTCCCAGGTCCCGTAGCGGTGCGCCTCCTCGCGCACGCGGGCCATCAGGAAGATGTTGTAGTCGATCCCCAGCGCGACCAGGAAGACGAAGCTCAGCAGCGGCAGCGCCGGGTCCATCCCCGGGAAGCCGAAGATCACGTCCGAGACGAAGACGCCCGCGCCGAGCGCGGCCGCGAACGACAGGATCACCGACAGCACGAGCAGCAACGGCGCGAGCAGCGCGCGCAGCAGCACGGCCAGGATCAGGAAGACGACGACGAGCGTGACCGGGATGATCACCTTGTTGTCGCGCATCGCCGACTGGCGCAGGTCGTACTCCTGGGCCGTCGGACCGCCGACCAGAACGTCGTCGCCGCCCGCGCCCTTGGCGACCTCGCGCAGCTCGGGCGTGCGATCGAGCGTCTCGGGCGCGTAGGGATCGCCCGTCAGCGTGACCGAGAGCTTTGCGCCGGGCGGGCCCTCGACGGGCCGGGCGACCAGCGCCACCAGGTCGCGCCGCTGCTCGAGTGCGTCCGCGACCGCCGGCGCCTTCGTACGGTCGGGCACGATCACCTCGGTCGGCGCGGACGCGCCCGCCGGGAAGTTGCGCGCCAGCATCTCCTGGCCCGCGACGGAGTCGACCTCGCCGCGGAACGAGTTGCCGCTCGTCAGCCCGGTGTCGAGGTTGATGAGGTTGAGCGCGAGCAGCGCCAGCACGACCGAGCCGCTGATCCAGACGACGCGCGGCCGGGTGGCGACGCGGTCGCCGACCCGGCGCCAGAAGCCGCTCGTCTCGTCGACGCCCTCCTGGCCGTAGTGCGGGATCGTGTCCAGGAACGGCGACCAGAAGGCGCGCCGCCCGCAGATCACCAGCAGCGCCGGGAGGATCGTCAGCATCGAGATCATCGCCAGGCCGACGCCCATCGCCCCGACCGGCCCCAGCCCGGCCGTGCCGTTGACCTCGGCGATGCTCAGCGTCAGCAACGCCGCGATCACGGTCAGGCCCGAGGCCAGGATCGCCGGGCCCGCGCTCATCAGCGCGATCCGCATCGCCTCGTGCTTGTCCTCGTGGCGCCGCAGCTCCTCGCGGTAGCGGGACACGAGCAGCAGCGCGTAGTCGGTGCCGGCGCCGAACACCAGCACGGGCAGGATGCCGCCGGACTGCCCGTTGATCGTCACGCCCGCCTCGGCCAGCAGGTAGCCGAAGCCGCGCGAGGCCACCTCCGCCAGCAGCACCGAGAAGAACGGGATCGCCCAGAAGATCGGCGAGCGGTAGATGATGACCAGCAGGATCAGCACGATCCCCGCCGCCACCAGCAGCAGGCTGCCGTTGATGCTGCCGAAGATCTTGATCGCGTCGAGGCTGAAGCCGGCGGCGCCCGTGACCTTGACGTCGAGCCCGTCCGCGGGGGCGCCGACCTTGTCGCGGATCGACTGCACCGCAGCCTCGAACTTCTCCGCCTGGCCCTCGCCCGGCTCGACCGGCTGGATGATGATCGCGGCCTTGCCGTTCTCTGAGAAGGTCGGCGGCTGGGCCTCGAGCACGAGCGGCTCGCGGTCGGCGTTGAGCTTGCCGACGGTCTCCTCGATCCGCGACCGGTCGGCCTCGGTCAGGCCGGACGGGCGCTCGAACACGACCACCGCGGGCGCGAGCTCGCCGCCCGGATACTGCTCGACCGCCTTCAGCGCCTGGACCGACTCGGCGTCCTCGGGCAGGAACGACGACGTCTCGTTCTTCTGCGCGTCCTCGAACTTGCCGGCCTGCGAGGCGGCGCCCATGAAGATCAGCGCGACGACGGCCAGCACGACGAACTTGCCGATGCGGCCTGCGGGGAGCGTGAAGATTCGGGCCATGAGTCCTCAGTACGGCGCTCGCGCCCGGGATGGATGGCGCGGTGTCAACTTTGCAGCGACGCCGCGAGTTCCTCCGCGCTGGTGACCGGCAGCTTGCAGGTGAAGTGCTCGCACACGTAGGCGGCGGGTTTCCCCTGCACCGGGGTGCGGCCGGTGAGCAGCGGGATCCCGTCGGCCGTCGCCGCCGGCCAGCACGACGTGGGGGAGGAAGGCGCCGCGCACGACCCGCGCGAGCGCTGAGACGTCGGCGCCGGCCAGCGCGACCTCGCGCACGGGCGCCAGCTGGAAGTCGATCGCGCGCAGCAGGTGGCCGAAGGCCAGCGGGTGCTCGGGGACGACCTTGTGCAGCAGCCGGATCAGCGAGATCGCCGCGTCCTCGTAGCGCGCCTCGCCGGTGAAGCGCGCGAGCCGCAGCAGCCCGAACGCGGCGGCCGAGCCGCCGGACGGGATCGGCGCGTCCTCGAGGTCCTTGCGGCGCGCGATCAGCCCCGTGTGGTCGTCGGCGACGGAGAAGAAGCCGCCGCGCTCGGGGTCGTAGAAGCGGGTCAGGATCTCGTCGGCGAGCGCTCGTGCGCGGACGAACCACGCCGGGTCGAACGTCGCCTCGTAGAGCGTCAGGTAGGCCTCGACGAGGTACGCGTGGTCCTCGAGATAGGCGGCGAGCTTCGCCCGGCCGCGGTTGAACGTGCGCAACAGGCGCCCGTCGGAGTCCACCAGCTCGGTCTCGACGAAGCGCGCGCAGGCCACGGCCGCGGCCAGGTAGTCGGCGCGCTCGAGCGCGGCGCCGGCGTCGGCCAGCGCGGAGATCATCAGCGCGTTCCAGCTCGTCAACCGCTTGTCGTCGAGCGCGGGCCGCACGCGCGCGGCGCGGGCCGCGAGCAGTCCGGCCTTGATCTCGGCCAGCTGCGGCGGGTCGGGCGTCGCGCGCACGAGGATGTTCTTGCCCTCGAAGTTGCCCGCGTCGGTGACGCCGAAGTGCTCGATCGCGACGTCGGCGAGATCGGGCAGCGCGGCTCGGATCTCGTCCGGCGTCCAGACGTAGAACTTGCCCTCGACGCCCTCTGAGTCGGCGTCCAGCGAGGAGGCGAAGCCGCCCTCGTCCTGGCGCAGCTCGCGCATCGCCCAGTCGAGCGTCTCCTCGCACACGCGCCGGAACAGGCCCTCGCCCGAGACCTGGTACGCGTGCAGGTAGGCGCGCGCCAGCAGCGCGTTGTCGTAGAGCATCTTCTCGAAGTGCGGGACGAGCCAGCGCGCGTCGACCGAATAGCGCGCGAAGCCGCCGCCGACCTGGTCGTAGATGCCGCCGGAGGCCATCCGGCGCAGCGTCTGCAGCGGCATCGCGGGCTCGCCGCGGGCGAGCAGGAACTCGATCACCGAGGTCGCGGGGAACTTCGGCGCGCCGCCCCAGCCGCCGTGCTCTGAGTCGAAGCTGCGCTTGAGCGTCGTCGGTCGCCGCGTCCAGCAGCGCCGGCGCGATCTCCGGGTCGGGCGGCGCCTCCAGGAACCGCGCGCCCTGCAGCCGCGGCACGTTCTGCTCCGCCGCCTTGGCGATGTCCTCACGCTGCGTCGTCCAGGCGTGGTTGACGCCGTTGAGCAGCTCCTTCCATGCCGGCAGCCCGTGGCGTCCCTCCGGCGGGAAGTAGGTGCCGGCGAAGAACGGCACGCCGTCGGGCGTCAGGAACGCGTTCAGCGGCCAGCCGCCGGCGCCGGTCATGGCCTGCACGGCGTCCATGTAGATCGCGTCGACGTCCGGCCGTTCCTCGCGATCGACCTTGATGTTGACGAAGTGCGCGTTCATGACCTGCGCGGTGTCCGGGTCCTCGAAGGACTCGTGCTCCATCACGTGGCACCAGTGGCAGGCGGCGTAGCCGATCGAGACCAGCACGGGCTTGTCCTCGGCGCGGGCGCGCGCGAACGCCTCCTCGCCCCACGGATACCAGTCCACGGGGTTGTCGGCGTGCTGGAGCAGATAGGGCGATGTCTCGGAGGCGAGGCGGTTCGGCATCTCAGATACGTTCCTTCCTATGTCCCATTCTCGCGAAACCGTGACCGCGGACCCCGGGCCGCCCGCCGCGGGGCCGTACTCGCACGCCGTCAAGTCCAACGGCCTGCTGTTCCTGTCGGGCCAGGTCCACCTCGATCCGGCCACCGGGGAGCTGACCGGCGACACGCCCGCCGAGAAGGCCCGGCGCTGCCTGGACAACCTCACGATCGTGGCCGAGGCCGCCGGCGCGAAGCTCTCCGACGCCGTCCGCGTCGCGGTCTACGTGACCGACGTCGGCGTGTTCGGCGAGATGAACGAGGCCTACGCGAGCTACTTCCCGTCCGACCCGCCCGCGCGCACGACGATCGGCGTCGCCGCGCTGCCGATGGGCGCCGAGGTCGAGATGGACGCGATCATCGCGCTGTGACCGTCACCGCGAGCGACGTCCAGGCCGCACGGGCGGCGGTCGAGACCGTCGCTCGCCGCACGCCGATCCTCTCCACCCGCACGTTCTCCGAGCGCGCCGGCGGGACGGTCGTGCTCAAGGCCGAGAACCTGCAGCGCACGGGCTCGTTCAAGGTCCGCGGCGTCGCCGCCAAGCTGGACTCGCTCGGCGAAGAAGGCTGCGCGCGCGGGGTGGTGGCCGCCTCGGCGGGCAACCACGCCCAGGCGCTGGCGGCCGCGGCGGCGGCGCGCGGCGTGCCGTGCGAGGTCTTCGTGCCCGCCGACGCGCCGATGGCGAAGGTCGAGGCCGCGCGCGAGCAGGGCGCGACGGTGCATGTCGGCGGCGCGAGCGTCGACGCCTGCCTGGTCGCCGCGCTCGAACGCGCCGAGACCGGCGGGCTGGCGTTCGTGCACCCGTTCGACGATCCGGCGATCGTCGCCGGCCAGGGCTCGCTCGGGCTCGAGCTGCTCGAGGACGTCCCGGAGCTCGCGCGGGTCGTGATCCCCGTCGGCGGCGGCGGGCTGGCGGCGGGCGTGGCGATCGCGATCAAGGCGGCGCGGCCGGACGTCTCGATCATCGGCGTCCAGGCCGCGGCCTGCGCGCCGTTCCCGGAGTCGATGGCCGCGGGCGAGCCGATCGAGGCCTCCTCGGCCCTGACGATCGCCGACGGCATCGCGGTCAAGCGCCCCGGCGGGATCACGCTGCCGATCCTCACCGAGCTGACCGACGAGATCGTGACCGTCGACGAGGACGCCACCGCCGAGGCGATGGCGCTGCTGCTCGAGCGCTGCAAGCTCGTCGTGGAGGGCGCGGGAGCGGTCGGCGTGGCCGCGCTGCTCGGCGGCCGGGTCAAGCCTGCTGCGGAGGGCACCACGGTCGCCGTGCTCTCCGGCGGCAACGTCGACGCCGGGCTGCTGGCCACGATCGCGCGCCGCCACGAGACCGAGGCCGGGCGCCGGCTCGTCGTGCTCACGCGGGTCCCCGACCGTCCGGGCATGCTGGCCACGCTGCTGGCCACGGTCGCCGGCACCGGGGCGAACATCGTCGACGTCTCGCACGTGCGCGAAGGGCTCGACCTGCACGTCCGCGAGACCGCGGTCGCACATGGTGCTGGAGACGCGCGGGCACGAGCACGCCCAGCGGGTGCTGACCACGCTGCAGGAGGAGGGCTGCGCGCCGCAGGTCCTGCACTGAGCAATCTTTCGGCAAACCGGCGGCAAGGCGGCCGCAGCAGGCTGCGCCGCATGACGCTCCCGCGAATCCTCCTTGCCACCGGCCTGGCCGCGCTCGCGCTGCCGGCGGTCGCGAGCGCCGACTCGATCGTGTACATCGACCAGGGCAACGTGTGGTCCGCCACGCCGGACGGTGCACGCAAGGTCCAGCTCACCGGCGGCGGCAGTTGGCATTCGCCGACGCAGGCCGACGACGGCACGATCGCCGCCGTCCAGGGCACCGGGCCGATCCAGGTCATGGCCCGCGACGGCCGGCCGCTGCGGACGATCACGACCCAGCCGGCCTCCTCGGGCGACGGCGGCACGTTCGCCCCGCGCCCCGTCCAGCTCTCCTTCTCGCCCGACGGGACGAAGATCGCCTACGCCTACGTGGCCTACTCGTGCCCGGTGGCCTCGACCTGCGGCTCGATCCAGCGCTCGGTCTTCTACACGCACGCCGGATGTCGCTGCGGCGACGCCGATCACGGTCTACGGCAACCAGCACAGCGTCTCGAACCCGGAGTGGGTGACGAACTCGCGCACGCTCGTGTTCGGCGGCTACGGCCGCCAGGTGGCGATCGACGACCTCGACGCCGGCGACTACAACTCCAAGCCCTGGATGGTCCCGAACGGGGACATGGGCGACGGCGAGGTCTCCCGTGACGGCACGCGGCTCGCGGTCACGTCCGACTACGGGGCCAACACGAAGCTCGCGTTCTTCGCGGTCACGGGCGACGTCAAGACCGAGTTCCCGCCCGCGTTCCCCGAGGCGGCGTGCGCGACGACGAACGGCGACGAGAAGTACGCCGACCCGACCTGGTCGCCCGACGGCAGCGGCCTCGCGTACCAGAGCAGCAAGGGCATCGAGACGACGCGCTTCACGCAGTTCGGCGGCGGCACGTGCGCGACCGGCAGCGACGGGATCCTGAGCGCGACCGGCTCCGAGCCCGACTGGGGCCCGGCCGACCCGCCCGCGGCGGCCTACGTCGCCCCGGCGCCGGGCCCGTCGCCGACGCCGGGGCCGGTGCCGGTGAAGCCGGCCGCGGGCGCGAAGCTGGTGATCGCCAAGGTGACCGCGAAGTCGCTGCGCAAGGGCCTCCCGGTCACCGTCTCGGTGCCCTCGCCCGGCAAGGTCTCGGTCACCGCGCTCGTCTCGGGCCGCAAGGTCGCGAGCGGCCGCGCCACGGCGAAGAAGGCCGGCAAGGTCACGGTCAAGCTGACCAAGGTCAAGAAGTCGCTCAAGGGCAAGACGCTCACGCTCAAGTTGAGCTTCAAGGGCGGAACCGTCACGAAGACGCTGAAGGTGCGGTAGCGAGCCGGGCCGCGGGCCGGGCGGCGTGCTCGCGCCCGGCCCGCTACGCCTGCTCGGCGGCGCGCTTGCGCGCGTACATCCGGCGCATCTTCTCGCGGCTGCCGCAGGTCGCCATCGAGCACCAGCGGCGGCGGCCGGAGGTGTCGAGGAAGATCCAGCCGCAGTCGCGCCCCGGGCAGCGGTGCAGGCGATCGAGGCGCCCGGCGTCGCCGATCAGCGCGACCGCGTCGGCGGCGACGGCGAAGCGCACGCGGCGCGGCTCGTCGTCGCGCCACTCGAGCCCGACGCTGCCGTCCGCGCGCGCGCCGAGCGTGCCCGCGGCCACCGCCTCGGCGTAGACGACGTGCAGCGCGGCGAGCGAGGACGGCGTCCGGCTCCTGGCCGCGCGCGAGCGCGGAGAAGATGTGGTGCAGCGCGGCGCGCAGGTCGCGCGCGAGCGACAGCTCGCCGGCCCCGCCCGGCGCGGCCGGCGATGCCCAGACGGGCGCCCCAGCGGTCCAGGGCATCGGGCTCGAGCGAGCGCGTCCATGGCCGGCGACCTCGGTCTCGTCCTCGGTCCAGTCGACGCTGTTGGCGAAGTCCAGCGCCAGCGTGCCGCCCTGCAGCTTGATCGTTTCGGGGGTTGGCGTTACCACTTGACGGGAAGTATACGGTAAGGTGACTGCAGATGCACAAGTCGAGCGACATCAGGACCGGGATCCGGGCGGGCTTGCCGCTGGCGCTGCCGACGCTGGCCATCGGCGTGTCGTTCGGCGTGCTCGCGCAGCCGGTCATGGGTTCGGTCGCGCCGGTGGTGATGTCCGTGATCGTGTTCTCCGGCGCCGCCCAGTTCGCGGCGCTGACCGTGCTCACCGCGGGCGGCGGCGCGCTGGCCGCGATCGCCGCCGGGATGCTGATGAACGGCCGCTGGCTGCCGATGGGTCTCGCCGTCGGCCCGTTCCTGTCCGGCGGGCCGCTCAAGCGGGCGGCGCAGTCGCTCGCGCTCGTCGACGCGTCGTTCGCGCTCTCCAGTCGCGGCGACGGGACCTACGACCGCGGCGTGCTGATCGGCGCCACGATCCCGCAGGGTGCGGCCTGGACCGGCGGCACGCTGATCGGCGTGCTCGGCGGCGCCGCGCTGGCCGACCCGCAGGCCCTCGGCCTGGACGCGATGTTCCCGGCGTTCTTCGCCGTCCTGCTCGCGGCCGAGGCGCGCGGGCAGCCTGCCGATGACCGCGGCCGCGATGGGCGCGGTGATCGCGCTCGCGCTGATGCCGTTCGCGCCGCCCGGCGTCCCGGTGCTGGCCGCCGTCGCCGCCGCCCTGCTCGGGCTGCGCCGGCGCCCGCAGGCCGCGAAGGCGGTCCCCGCGTGACCGCGCCGGGCGCCCACGACCGCGCGGGCGCGCCCCGCGCCGCCGCCCACTCGACGGCATGACCGCGGTCTGGATCACGATCGCCGCGCTGACGGTCGGCACGTTCGCCACCAAGGCCGCCGGCACGCTCGTGCTCGGCACGCGGCCGCCGAGCGAGCGCATGATGGCGATGACCGCGCTCGTCGCGCCCGCGCTGCTCGCGGCGCTCGTCGTCTACGAGACGCTCTCAGACCACGGGCACGGCATCACGCTCGACGCGCGCGCGGCGGGCCTGGGCGCCGCCGTCGCTGGCGATCGTCGCCCGCGCGCCGATGCTCGTCGTGGTGCTGGTCGCGGCCGCCACGACAGCGGCCGTGCGCGCGTTTAGCTGACGATCAGCGCGCCGGGGAGGAAAACGGCGGTCGAGAGGGAGGAACCGCCGTGAGACGAAGTCACGTGCACGTTCGATCGCCATCTGGACAGCGGTCGCACTCGTCGGCGCCGTTGCCTGGGGCGTCATCGCCCTCGTGCGCGACGAGCAGATCTCGGCCGCCTGGCTGATCCTGGCCGCGGTCGGCTCGTACGCGATCGCGCTACCGCTTCTACGCGCGCTTCATCGCCTACAAGGTGCTCGGCGCCGACGCCAAGCGCGCGACGCCGGCCGAGCGCCTCGACAACGACACCGACTTCCAGCCGACCGACCGGCGCGTGCTGTTCGGCCACCACTTCGCCGCGATCGCCGGCGCCGGGCCGCTCGTCGGCCCCGTGCTGGCCGCCCAGATGGGCTACCTGCCGGGGACGATCTGGATCATCGTCGGCGTCATCTTCGCCGGCGCCGTGCAGGACATGGTCGTCCTGTTCTTCTCGATGCGCCGCGACGGCAAGAGCCTCGGGCAGATGGCGCGCGACGAGATCGGGCCGGTCGGCGGCGTCGCCGCGCTGGTCGCCGTGCTGTCGATCATGGTGATCCTGCTCGCGGTCCTGGCGCTGGTCGTCGTCAACGCGCTGTCGAACTCGCCGTGGGGCACGTTCTCGCTCGCGATGACGATCCCGATCGCGTTCCTGATGGGCTTCTACATGCGCGTGATCCGGCCCGGGCGGGTGCTGGAGACGACGGCGATCGGCGTCTCGCTGCTGCTGCTGGCGATCGTGCTCGGCGGCGTGGTGCAGGACTCGAGCCTGCGCCGACGCGTTCACGCTCTCGCCCGAGGCGCTCGTCTTCTGCCTGATCGCCTACGGCTTCGTCGCCTCGGTGCTGCCGGTCTGGATGCTGCTCGCCCCGCGCGACTACCTCTCGACCTTCATGAAGATCGGCACGATCATGCTGCTGGCGATCGGCATCATCGTGACGCTGCCGGTGATGCAGAACGCAGGCGGTGACGAAGTTCGCCTCCAGCGGCGAGGGCCCGGTGTTCGCGGGCGCGCTGTTCCCGTTCGTGTTCATCACGATCGCCTGCGGCGCGCTGTCGGGCTTCCACTCGCTGGTCGCCTAGCGGCACGACGCCGAAGATGATCGAGAAGGAGACGCAGGTCCGCTTCATCGGCTACGGCGCGATGCTGATGGAGTCCTTCGTCGCGGTGATGGCGATGATCGCCGCCTCGATCATCGACCCCGGCCTCTACTACGCGATGAACGCGCCGGCCGGCGTCGTCGGCGCGACCGTGCAGTCGGCGTCGGAGGCCGTCAACGGGCTCGGCTTCGCGATCACGCCCGGGCGAGCTGGAATCGGCCGCGCGCGCGGTCGAGGAGGAGACGCTCGTGGCCCGCACCGGCGGCGCCCCGACGCTCGCCATCGGCATGTCGCAGATCTTCGCCGGCGCGACGGGCGAGGGCCTGCGGGCCTTCTGGTACCACTTCGCGATCATGTTCGAGGCCCTGTTCATCCTCACCACGGTGGACGCGGGCACGCGGGTCGGGCGCTTCATGCTGCAGGACACGCTCGGCAACGTCTTCAAGCCGTTCCGCGACGTCTCGTGGAAGCCGGGCGTGTGGTTCGCGAGCGCGGTGATCGTCGGCGCCTGGGGCTACTTCCTGTACGCGGGCGTGACCAACCCGCTGGGCGGGATCAACCAGCTGTTCCCGCTGTTCGGCATCGCCAACCAGCTGCTGGCGGCGGTCGCGCTGACGGTCTGCACGACGCTGCTGATCAAGGCCGGCAAGCTCAAATGGGCCTGGGTGACCGGCATCCCGCTGGCCTGGGATGCGGCGGTGACGCTCACCGCGAGCTACCAGAAGGTGTTCTCGAGCGACCCGAAGCTCGGCTTCTTCGCCCAGCGCGACCGCTTCAAGGACGCGCTCGCGCGCGACGAGGTGCTGGCGCCGGCCAAGAGCATCGACGACATGAACGCCGTGGTCACCAATTCGACCGTCGACGGGATCCTGGCGGCGTTCTTTGCGATCCTGATCGTCGTCGTGATCGCCGACGCCACCCGCATCTGCATCAAGGCCATCCGCTCCAAGGAGCCGCTGCCCAGCACCGAGGCGCCGGCGGAGGAGTCGCAGCTGGACGCGCCCGCCGGGCTGTTCGCCGCGCAAGGAACGAGCTGGTGGGCGACGCGGTGACCGCCGCGCCAGCTCTACTCGGGCATGCGCTGGTACCTGCGCGAGGTCTCGGGCGAGAGCGCCTACGACCGCTACGTCGAGCATCGCCGCCGCGAGCATCCCGGCGAGCCCGTGATGTCGCGGCGCGACTTCGAGCGCCGCCGCCAGGACGCGCGCGAGGCCCGGCCGCAGGCGCGCTGTTGCTGAAGCTGCGGGCGGCGTCGCCGTTCGCGGCGATCGCCCGCGAGCGCTGGCGCGAGCTGGGCAGCGGCGGCGACGTCGCTGGCCTACGACGAGCTCGCCGGGCTCTCGGCGGCCTCGGCGAGCCGGTCGCGGTCGACGAGGTCTCCGACGTCTACCTGCCGCTCGCGCGGCTGCTCGAGCTGCGCGTGGAGGCCGCGCGCGGCGCTCTCGGAGGCGCAGGACGCGTTCCTCGGCGAGACGCACAGGTGCCGTTCCTGGTCGCGCTCGGCGGCAGCGTCGCCGTCGGCAAGAGCACGGCGGCGCGGCTGATCGTCCGGCTGCTGTCCTCGCTGCGGCCGGACTGGCGGGTCGAGCTGGTCACGACCGACGGCTTCCTGCTGCCCAACGCCGACCCTGATCGAGCGCGACATCCTCGCCCGCAAGGGCTTCCCGGAGTCCTACGACCGGCGCGCGCTGCTGCGCTTCGTGGCCGACCTCAAGAGCGGCGTCCCAGAGGTCCGCGCGCCCGTCTACTCGCACCTGCGCTACGACATCACCGACGACGTCCAGCTCGTCCGCGCCCCGGACGTGCTGATGCTCGAGGGCGTCAACGTGCTCCAGCGCGGCAGCGGGCGCGTCTACGTGTCCGACTTCGTCGACTTCGCGCTCTACCTGGACGCGGAGGAGGATGACGTCCGCCGCTGGTATCTGTCGCGGTTCCTGGCGCTGCGCAACGGCGCCTTCCAGAACCCGGACTCCTACTTCCACCGCTACGCGCAGCTCTCCGACGAGGAGGCGGTCGCGGTGGCGACCGGCATCTGGGAGCGCACGAACCGCCCGAACCTGCTCCACAACATCCAGCCCACGCGGCCGCGGGCGGACGTGATCCTGGAGAAGGGCCCGGACCACTTCGTCTCGCGCGTGCTGTTGCGGAGGGCGTAGCCTGGGGGTGGTGTCTTCCGCTCCCGCCGAGGTCGAGCTCCCCTCGACCGACGATGACGTCGCCGCCGACCGGCCCTGGATCGTGATCGTCTGGAACGACCCGATCAACCTGATGAGCTACGTCGTGCTCGTCTTCCAGAAGCTGTTCGGCTACAGCCGGGCGAAGGCCACCGAGCTGATGCTGGACGTCCACCAGAAGGGGCGCGCGGTCGTCTCCAGCGGCACGCGCGAGAAGGCCGAGCTGGACGTCTTCCGGCTGCACGAGCACGGCCTGTGGGCGACCATGCGCCAGGACTGATGTTCGGCCGCCAGCGCCGCCGCGTCCAGCTCCGCCAGGGCCGCTTCGTGCTCAAGCTCGACACCCGCGAGCGCGAGCTGATCCGGCAATTGCTGGGCGAGCTGCGCGAGCTGTTCACGCTCGACGCCGCCGACCCGCGGGTCCGCCGGCTGTACCCGGCGGCCTACGCCGACGACGAGGAGGCCGAGGCGAGTTCCGCCGGCTCACCCACGACGAGCTGCGCCAAGGCCGGCTGGCCTCGGTCGACGTCGTCGAGGCCTCGGTCGACGCCGAGGTCCTCGACGCGGAGCAGCTGACGGCCTGGATGCAGGCCATCAACTCGCTCCGGCTCGTGCTCGGCACGATGCTCGAGATCACCGACGACGACCAGGAGCTGTCGTTCGACCCGGAGGATCCGGAAGCCCGGACGCAGGCGCTTTACGGGTATCTCGGCGGGTTGCTCGACGAGATCGTCGACGCGCAGCTCTAGGCGGGGACGAGGGCATCGGTGTCGTTGGGGACGAAGGCGAGCAGGCCGAGGTAGGCGATCGCGCCGACGCCGGTGGCCAGCGTGGCGACGACGAAGCCGACGCGGAACAGGATCGGGTCGACGTTGAAGTAGTCGGCGAGGCCGGCGGCGACGCCGCCGACGTGGCGGTCTGAGGTGGATCGGGTGAGTCGCTTGGTCATGGCTTCAGGATGCCGCCGCGGCAGCCGTTGCACCATTGGGAATGACCCTTACGGGTCGTCCCTTAGACCTGCTCGGTCGGCGGCAGCTCGGACGCCCCGAGTGCCTCCGGCGCAGCTCCTCGGCGCGCTGCGGTCTCGCCGCGTTCGTCGAGCAGCGCGATCAGGTCGTCGCGGGCCATCCGCTCCATCGAGACGATGCCCGCCGCCGCGTTGGCCGCGAGCGCGGCCTCGAAGTGCTCGGCCGCGACGGCCCAGTCCGACCGCGTGCGCGCGAGCAGGCCGAGGTAGCGCTCGCAGGAGCCGAAGCACGAGGCCATGCCGACGACGACGATGCGGTGCCGGTAGGGGGCAGCAGGATCCGTACAGCTCGGCCGCGCGGTCGCGTGTCCTCGATCCGCGCGCAGACCTCGGCCAGCAGCGCGATCGCCGCTGAACCACAGGATGTCGCGCGGGAAGGCGTCGAAGTCGGCGAGCTGCTCGAACACTCGGCGGCGGCGTCGCGGTCGCCGGCCTGCAGGTGCGCGAGCGCGAGCATCGGGCAGGTAGACGCGCAGGTGCGGGTTCTGCTCGAGCCCGGCCTGCAGGCCCGGGGCGTAGGCGCCCATCGCGCGGTGCCGGTAGGCGATCGCCAGCCGCTGGCCCATCGCCTCCACGTCGGCCTCGGGCAGCGACGCCCGCGTCGCGAACTCGTGCGTGCGGGCGATCAGCGGCTCGACCTCGTTGACGCGGTCGGCGATCATCGTCCACATCAGCTCCCAGCGGGTGGCCAGGAACGAGTAGGCGGGCTGCCGGAGCTCGGCGGCCAGCGCGCGCGATCCGGTCCGAGGCGCGCGCGCGCCGCCTGCGCGTCGCCGGCCTCGAGCAGGTCGTAGGCGCGCCAGTGCAGCGCGCGCGCCTGCAGCTCCGGCTCGCCGATGCGCTCGGCGAGCGCGAGCAGCTCCTGGCTGAGCCGCAGCCGCTCGTCGAGGTGCTCGATCCAGAACAGCGCCGAGTGGCGGCTCTCGAGCGCGGTCAGCAGCGCCGGCACGTCGTCCAGCGCGCGCGCCGAGCTCGACCGCGCGGGCGCTCAGCTCCTGCGACGCGGTCGGTCTCGCCCGCGAAGTGCAGGCAGGTTGGCGAGCCGCGCCAGCAGCCGCACGGTCAGCGGGCCGTCGTCTCGAGCGCCGCCAGCGCCTCCTCGAGCCGCGCGATCGCCGGCCGGTCGATCGCGCCGCCCTGCGACCAGCCCGGGCTGCCGCCGAGCGCGGCCTCGCCGAACAGCTCCGGGAAGCTGGTCGCGGGCGAGCGTCGGCGGCGCGGTCGAACGTCGCGGCCGCGCGCGGGTCGCCGGCCCGCGCCTCCGCGGCGCCGAGCGCCAGCAGCAGCTCGCAGCGGCGCCGCTCGTCGCCGGTCGAAGCGCTCGAGCGCGCGCCGGTAGTGCGCGGCGGCCTCCTCGTAGGCCAGCGCGGCCGCCGCGCTCGCGCCGGCCTGCACGGCGTAGCTCGACCGCCTTGCCGTCGCGGTCGAGGTTGCGGCTCTCGTAGAAGTGGTGGGCGAGCTCGGCGGGCGTCGCGCCGAGCTCCAGCTCCTCGAGCGCCAGCGCGATCCGGTGGTGCAGGCGCACGCGGCGGCTGCCGCTCTGGCGCTCGTAGAGCGTGTCGCGCACGAGCGCCTGCGGGAACACGAAGCGGTCGGCGTCGTCGGCGACCTCGTCGACGAGGCCCGGCCGCGCGACGCCTCCTCGAGCGCGGCGATGATGCGCTCGACCGGCTCGTCGATCAGCTCCTCGAGCAGCTCGAGGCGGAACTCGCGGCCGACCACCGAGGCCACCGTCGAGCACCTGCTGGGCGGTCTCGCGACAGCCGCGCCGAGCCGCGTCTCGACGAGCTCCTTGACGCCGGCCGGGACGGTCAGGCCGCGCGAGCGCGCGCTCGAGGTCCTCGGCGTCGGCGAGGCTGCGCATCGTCTCCTTGACGAAGAACGGGTTGCCCTCGGTGCCCTCGCGCAGGCGCAGCGACGAACGAGTCGCTGGCGCGCTCGGCGTAGGAGGCGACCAGGTCGCCGGTCTCGCTCGCGTCGAGCCCGGCGAGCTCGATCCGCTCGAAGACGGCTCGCGGGCGAGCTGGCCCAGCAGCGCGGGCAGCTCCGGGCAGCGGACGTCGACGCCGTCGCGGAAGGTGCCGAGCACGAGCAGCCGCGTCGTCCTCGACGTCGCGCAGCAGGTGCCCGAGCAGCAGCGCGGTCGACGTGTCGGCCCACTGCAGGTCGTCGAGGATCAGCACCGTCGGGCGCTCGCGGGCGAGGAACGCGAGCAGCCGCGTGACCGCCTCGAACAGGCGGTAGCGGCGCGTCTCCGGGTCCTCGGCGATCGGCTCGCGCAGCTCGGCAGGTGCCGGCGCAGGGCCGGGACGAGCCGCGCGAGCTCGGACAGCTCGGGCTCCAGCTCGGCCGGCAGCGCGACGCTCTCGCGGTGCGCCATCGCGTGCTGGACGGCGGTGACGAACGGCTGGTAGGGCACGAGCGACTCGGGGTCCGAGCGCCCGAAGAGCACCGTCGCGCCCTCGCGCGTGGGCCTCGCGCGCGAGCTCGATCGCCAGCCGCGACTTGCCGATCCCGGGCTCGCCGGCGAGCACGACGACCTGGCGCCGCCCGGCCGCGGCCAGCGCGTAGCGCTCGCGCAGGCGCTCGAGGATCGCGGCGCGCCCGACGAACGGGCCCGGCGCCGAGCTCGCCGGTCAGCGCGGCCGGGAGCGGCACGCCGTCGCGGCGCGGCGCGGGGTCTTCGCCCAGTGCCAGCCGGGCGCGCTCTCGCCCGCCGCGAGCCGGCTCACGCCGCGCGCCAGCGACGGCCGGTCGACGGCGGCCAGCGCGGCGCGGGCGAGGTCGCCGGCGGACTGGTAGCGGTCGTCCGGGTCCTTGGCCAGCGCCGGTGCGATCACGTCGTCGAGGCCCGCGGGCGCCTCGGGGACGAGCGCGGTGACCGACGGCGGCGGCGCCTCGAAGTGGGCGAAGAGCTTGGCCGCGAGCCCGTCGCGCGGGTACGGGACGCGGCCCGTGAGGGTCTGGAAGAGCACGCAGCCGAGCGCGTAGACGTCGGTGCGGGCGTCGACCGTCGCGCTCGTCGAGCTGCTCGGGCGCGGTGTAGTCGAACGTGCCGATCACCGTGCCGGTCTGGGTGACCTTCGTGTCGGAGTACAGGAGCTTGGTCAGCCCGAAGTCGGTCAGCAGCGCGTGCTCGGCGTCGCCCTCGCCCTCGACCAGGACGTTGGCGGGCTTGACGTCGCGGTGCACGACGCCGCTGGCGTGCGCGGCGTCGAGCGCCGCGCGCGACCTGCGCGATCAGCCGCGCGGCGCGGACCGGCTCCAGCCGCGTCTGCGCGCGACCAGCCGCGCGAGGTCGGCGCCGTCGACGTAGCGCATCGTCACGAAGAGCAGCCCGTCCTCCTCGCCGGCGTGGTGGATCGGGATCACGTTCGGGTGCTGGATCGCCGCCGCCGCCTCGAACTCGTGCCGGAAGCGGGCCCGGAACGCCTCGTCGGCGACGCCTCGGGCGCGATCACCTTCAGCGCGACCTCGCGCTTGAGCGGGACGTGCAGCGCCCGGTAGACGACGCCCATGCCGCCGCGCCCGGCGACGCCGCGGATGACGTGGTCGGCGAACGTCGCGCCGACGGCGAACTCCGGCCATGCAGCGGCCGTCTCTATCAGAACACGTTCGCGCTCAGCCAGTCCGAGGCGAAGAACGCCAGGAACAGCGGCACGAGCGCCCACATCAGCGGGTGCACCTCGCGGGCGCGGCCGATCGCGACCATGACCGCGACGTAGCCGAGCACGCCGAGGCCGATGCCGGCGCTGATCGAGAACGTCAGCGGGACGCCGGCGATCACCAGGAAGGCCGGGATGCCGGCCTCCGGGCGCGACCAGTCGATGTCGGCGACGAGCCGCATCATCAGGTAGCCGATCATGATCAGCGCGGGCGCGATCGCCGGGTGCAGCTGGGCCTCGCCGACGATCACGGTCTGCGCCGACGACCGCGATCAGCGGCACGAAGAAGATCGTCAGCGCGAAGCAGATCGCGGTCACGACCGAGGCGAGGCCGGTGCGCGCGCCCTCGGCCACGCCGGCGCCGGACTCGACGTAGGTGGTGACGCTCGAGACGCCCATCGCGCCGCCGCCCGCGGCGGCCGCCGAGTCGACCAGCAGCAGGCGCTTCAGGCGCGGCGGCTGGCCGCTGCTCGTCGAGCAGGTCGCCGGCGCTCGAGGCACGGCGACCGCGGTGCCGATCGTGTCGAAGAAGTCGCTCACGAACAGCACGAAGATCACCGGCACGAGCGCCCACGTCAGCGCGTCGAGCGAGGTTGTCGGGGGCCAGCGCGTCGCCGATCGTCGAGAAGTCGTCGGCGCTCGGCCACTGCGCGATCTTGTCCGGCGGCTCGAGCACGCCGAAGATCAGCCCGAGCGCGGTCGAGGTCGAGGATGCCGATCAGGATCGCGCCGCGGACGCCGCGCGCGGTCAGGACGATCATCACCAGCAGGCCGCCGAGCGCGACCAGCGGCGCGCCGCCGGTGAGCACGCCGAGCCCGATCCCGGTCGCCGGGTCGTTGACCGTGATGCCGGCGTCGCGGAAGCCGACGAGCGCGATGAACAGGCCGATGCCGACGCCGATCGAGAGCTTGATCTCGTGCGGGACCGCGCGCATGATCGCCTCGCGCAGGCCGGCGATCACGAGCACGAGCGCGATCAGGCCCTCGATCACGACGCACGCCATCGCCACCGGCCACGGGAGCTCGCGGCCGAGGATCAGGTCGAAGGCGACGATCGCGTTCAGGCCGAGGCCGGAGGCGAGCGCGAACGGCAGGTTCGTCAGCAGGCCCATCAGCAGCGTGAAGAGCGCGGCGGCCAGCGCGGTGGCGACCGCGACCGCCGCGAACGGCATCCCCGCCTGCGCTCAGGATCGCCGGGTTGACGAAGACGATGTACGCCATCGTCAGGAACGTCACGACGCCGCCGAGCACCTCGGTCCGGACCGTCGAACCGCGCTCGCGAGATGGCGAAGACGCGCTCGAGCATCGGCGGGACGCTACAACCGGCCCCGGCGGCAGGGAACCGCCTTCGCGGTCCGGTGGCGTTCGCCTCAGCGTCGGGTCACATCACGCGCGAACGTCTCGAAGACGTCCACGTAGCGCTGCAGGTCGGCGTCGGTGTGCAGCACCGACAGCGTCCACTCCTCGTCCTGGCCCGGCGTCATGAAGATCCCGTGGTTCATGTGGTAGAGCCACGCGAGGTCGGTCAGGTCGTGGTGGATCTTCGTCAGGTAGTCGCGGTACTCGCGCACCGGCGTCTCCGACATCACGACGCAGCCCTTCGAGCCCAGCCCGACGGTGTGCGCGGGAAGCCCGTACTCGGCGATCACGCGGTCGCAGCCGGCCATCAGCTTCTCGTTGGCGGCGTGCAGTTGCGTGTAGGCGGCTCGGGCGTGAGGACGTCGACGCAGCGTCGCCTGCGCGGCGGCCATCGTCAGCGGGTTGCCGTTGAACGTGCCCTGCTGGCGCGACGCGGCCGTCGGCCACGAGCTCGGCCAGCTCGTCGGTCATGCCGATCGCGCCGCCGGGCAGGCCGCCGCAGATCGCCTTCGCCAGGCAGACGATGTCGGGCGTGACGCCGAACAGCTCGGTCGCGCCGCCGGCGGCGACGGCCGCGCCGGTCTTGACCTCGTCGAAGATCAGCTGGACGTCGTGCCGGCGCGTGATCTCGCGCACTTGCTCGAGGTAGCCGTCGACGGGCGGGACGATGTTGATGTTCATCATCGCCGGCTCCATGATCACGCCGGCGACGCGGCCGTCCTGGAGTGCGGCGTCGAGCGCCTCGCGCGTCGTTGAACGGCACGACCCGCGTGTGCTCGGCGGTGCCGGGGGCGTAGCCGAGGCCGTAGGGGACCGGGTTCGGGTGCTCGCGCGGTCGCCCATCTGGTCCGGCGGCGGCTTGACCGAGACCATCACGGCGTCGTGATGGCCGTGGTAGGTGCCCTCGATCTTGACGATCACGTCGCTTGCCCGGTGAAGCCGCGCGCGAGGTGGATCGCGTCCATCGTCGACTCGGTGCCGGAGTTCGTGAAGCGCCAGTGGGGGAGGCCCCAGCGGCGGCGCAGCTCCTCGGCGACGACGATCGAGCCCTCGGTCGGCGCGGCGAAGTGCGTGCCCTCGTCCATGCGCGCCTTGACGGCCGCGGCGATCGTCGGGTTGGCGTGGCCGACGATCATCACGCCGAAGCCGTTGTGGAAGTCGATGTACTCGTTGCCGTCGACGTCCCAGACCTGCGCGCCCGTCGCCGCGCGTGAGGTAGACGGGCCACGGATCGGTCTTCTGGAACTGGCGACGGCACGCCGCCGGGCATGACGGCCTTCGCGCGCTCGTAGTACTCACCCGATCGCGCGGTGCGCTCGCGCAGGCGCGCACGCTCGCGCTCCATCAGGGCCGCGACTCGATCGCGATCGATGTGCTGAGGGGCAGGCAGCGTTGCGGACATGCGTGAGCACCTCCTTGCGGAAAGGGTCGTGTTCGAGAGCCGGCCGCCGGACGAGACGGCCGTCTCGCGAGCGTACCGCCCGCGGAGGCGTAAACAGGTACGGATATCCCGCCTACTCGGCTGCCCGAAGGACCAGGAAGTACTCGACGCGGATCGCTCGGCGCGCGCGGCAGACCGGCGAACTGCGCCGGTAAAGGAGGGGTGCGATCGGCGGCGTGTTGGCAGGCGAGGCGGCTCCGTGAGCGAACCGACCATGCCCGATCGTGCACACACCCAATTCGCACACGACCGCGCGATCGAGTTGGCGCGTGGATAGGGGTGCGGCAATCTACCTGCGCAGGGCGAGGGTAGATTGCCGCACCCCCTTGCACCATGCGCGATCGTGTGCGAGCCGAAGGTGACGAGTGGACGGCGCCCATGATCGACCACGCCGATCTGAGGTCGACCTCGCCGACGGTCGACCACCTCCTTTACCGGCGCAGTTGGCTAGTCCTACGAGGCGCTAACGGTCGAACGTGAACGACCGCCCGCCGATCACCCCCGACCCGCCGGAGCGCGAGAACGTGATCGTCCCCGGCGCCGCCGCGCGGCCCGAGACCGTCACCTTCCCGCGCCCGCGCGAGTCGAGCCGGCCCGACACGCGCACGCCGCGGATCCACTCGACGCCGTGCAGCTCGAGCGACTGCCGTGAGGCTCGCACCCAGCCGGCCCGCAGGCCGGGCAGCCGGACGGTGCCGCGCGACCCCGCGATCAGCGTGTCGAAGCCGATCCCGGTCAACGTCACGCCGACGGCGCTGATCGTCCGCCCCGCCACGCCCGGCAACGACGTCGGCCGCAGGCCGGCGAGCGTCGCCGGCGCGTACGGCGCGGCGGGCAGCGACGCCTGCCCGCCGGCACTGCGCGACGGCGCCGCCGCGCAGGAACGCGACGCACGCCGTCGAGGGCGCAGCCGGAAGCGTCGGAGGACAGGACCGAGTGGCCGACGCCGGGCACCGCGAGGACCGTGGCCTTCGGGTACTGCAGCGCCGTCCGGCGCGCGTCCTCCAGCGGGGTGCGCAGGTCGTCGCGGCCCGACAGCACGAGCACCGGGACGTCCGGGCCCGCAGACGCCACGCGCTCGGGCGCGGGAGTCGGCGGCCAGGTCGCGCACAGGTTGCGTGATCGAGCCGCCCAGGACGGTCTCGGGCGAGAACGGCGCGAACTCGTCCATCCGCTCGGCCACGAACGCCCGCAGCGCGTCGGCGCGCGAGGCGACCGGTGAGTCCGGCGCCCACGGCAGCCGCGACTCGATGCAGGCCGTGGCGAGCAGCCGCGCGCTGTTGATCTCGCCGGCGTCGCCATCGCCCGCGGGCACGACGGTGACCAGGTGCAGCAGCGGCGCGGCGTCGCCGGCGGCCAGCGACGCGATCGCCGCCGGCAGGCCCGCGCGCAGCCCCGGGCTGAGGTCCGAGGCGCTCAGCACCGTGTAGAGGTCGCGCTCGCGCACGCGCTCCGTCCGCACGCGCCCCGACGGCGAGACCAGCGGCCCGCGCAGCGCGCCGTCCTGCAGCCGCGACGCGGCCGCGGCCAGGGCCTCGTCGGGGTCGGTGACCGTGCGGCTGCAGAGGCCGGGGAAGCAGACCTCGCGCAGGACGCGCGGCGCGCCCAGGGTCCGCAGCTGGTCCGTGCCGTCGAGGCCGTCGACCGGCGTCGGCGAGTCGAGCACCAGCGCGGCGGTCGACGCCGGGTAGCGGCGCGCGTACTCGCCCGCCACCTTGGCCCCGTAGGAGACGCCGAGCAGCGTCAGCTTCGGCACGCCGAGCGCGACCCGCAGATCCTCGAGGTCGTGCGCGGTCTCGGGCGTGGAGAAGAACGCGCGCCGGTCGCCGAGCCGCCGGCCGCAAGCCGCAGCGTCCGCGCGCTCGGTGATGTCGCACGCGACGGCGCCCGAAGCGCCGGTCCCGCGCTGGTCGACGGTGACGATGTCGTAGCTCCCGCGCAGGTCCTCGAGCAGCGCGCTGAACGCCGTCGTGAGCGGGACCGCGGCCTGGCCCGGCCCGCCGCTGAGCAGGACGATCGTGCCGGTCCGCGTGCCCGTCGCCGGCACGCGGGCGTAGGCCAGCGGCAGCGTGCCGGCGGTCCGCCCCGAGTGGTCGAGCGCGACCGTCAGCCGCCCGCACTGCGCCCCCTTCGGGCACTGCGCCGAGGCCACCGCCGGCGCGATGGCACAAGCGGCCAGGACGGCCGGCAACACGGCACGACACGACCGGCCTAGGGACATTCGGGGCTCCTGTTGGTCAATGGCTGCAAACCAGGCACACTTCACTGCAATGCCCGGTCTCGACGAGCTTGGGTGGCTGCAGTTCGAGCGGCTGTGCGAGCTGGTGCTCGAAGCCGACGCGGGCGTCGACCCTACCCGCTGGGAAGGCTCCGCCGACTCGTCGCGCCAGCTCGTGTGCGAGGACGAGATCAGGCTCAACGGCCGCACGCTCCGTCCGCCGGTGCTCGTCCGCTGCCAGTGGCTGCGCGAGGCGCCCGCCGATCCCGCGCCGCCGCCCTTCGAGTCCGTCGTCACGTTCGCGAACCGCCCGCTTGGCGGCGATGTCGTCTACGGCGAGCGGGAGCTGCTGGACGCGATCCGCCGCCTGCCGGCGCTGCGCCGCAAGCTGCCGTCCGTGCTCTCGCTCGACGCCGCGGCGCCCGACCCCGACGCCCTCGCGCGCTCGACGCTCGACATCGAGGCCACGCGAGGAGCTCGCCAAGGTGTTCGTGCCGACGCCGGCCTGGCAGCGGTCGGTCGCGATCCTCGAGACGCATCACTTCCTCGTCCTGACCGGCCCGCCGGAGATGGGCAAGACCGCGATCGCGCGGATGCTCGGCCTGGCGCTGCTGACCGAGGGCTGGGAGGTGCACGAGTGCACGCGCCCCGAGCAGGTCGAGCGGCGCTTCGACCGCTCCCGCCCGCAGCTCTTCATCGCCGACGACGCCTTCGGCTCGACCGAGTACCGCGCGGACGCCGCCGAGCGCTGGGCGGCGAACCTCGACCGCATCCTGAAGGCCACCGACGAGCGGCATTGGCTCGTGTGGACGTCGCGGCCCGCGCCGCTCAGGGCGGGCTTGAAGCGCCTGCACCGCGAGCGCGGCGCCGAGCGCTTCCCGCAGCCGGCGGCCGTCCAGGTCGACGCCTCCTCGCTCGGCGTCGAGGAGAAGACCCTGATCCTGTTCCGCCACGCGCGCGCCGCGCAGCTCCCGGGCGAGCACGCGCGAGGAGCTGCGCCGGCGCGGCGCCTCGATCGTCGAGCACCCGCACTTCACGCCCGAGCGGATCCGCCGCTTCGTCGCCCGCGGCGCGCCCGCCGACGGCATCGAGCGCGAGCTCAGCGAGCCGACCGCCGCGATGGCCGCCTCCTGCCGGGCGCTCGAGCCCGAGCACCGCGAGCTGCTGCTGGCGATGGTCGACTCGCCGCCCGGGCCCGTCGCCGAGCGCGACCTCGCCGCGGCGCTGCGCCGGCACGCGACGAGCGGCCTCCCGAAAGCGCCCGCCGACCTCGTCGACCGGCTGGCCGACCACTTCCTGCGGGTGATCGCGTGAGGGTCGACTGGGTGCACCCGAGCTGGCGCGACCTCGTGATCGACGAGCTCGCCGGCGACGCGCAGGAGCGCCGGCGCTTCCTCAAGCAGTGCGGCGTCGACGGCGCCGCCGTCGCGCTCGGCGGCGAACGCCGGCTGTTGCGCACCGACGCCGACTGGGACGCGCTCGGCGACGGCCTGTACCAGCTGTGCGCCGACATCGACGAGGCCGAAGCCGTGCGGCTGCTCGACGTGATCGCGGATGCCGGCGAGGACGACGAGGTCAAAGCGCTCGCGGAGCTCGTGCTCAAGCGGCTGGGCTGGAGCGGCAAGGCCGTCAGCGTCGAGGCGATCGGCGCCTGGGCCGCGGTCTCGAAGTGGCTCGACCCGCGCCCGGACCCGCCCGCGGTCGCGCTGACCTGGCTCGCGCTCGAGCCGTCGCATCCGCCCCGGACGCCCGTCGAGCTCGAGCGGATGGCGGACTGGCTGCGGCTCGCGGAGCTGCTGCGCGAACGCGCGCCCGAGCTGCTCGAAGGCCTCGGCTTCCCCGACCGCTACCACGACCTGCTGCTGGCCTTCGCCGACAGCACGCCGGCGGACGAGCCGGTGCTCGAGCGCGAGCTGCGGATCGAGTCGCTGGCGCGGCTCGCGTGGCTGGACCCGGTCTGCGAGGCACGCGCCGCGACCGAGTCGATCGCGCTCAGCTTCGAGGTCGCGCCGCCCGCGCCCCGCCGCCGGAGCCGGCCGGGTTCCCGGTCGAGCGCGTGCTCAGAGACCTTTAGCGAGCTGCTGCATGCGCTGGATCTCGATCGCCTGATCGGCGTCCACGTGCAGGATGAACTGGCCGATCTCGCTCTCCGAGCCGCCGCCCTCGTTCACCAGTTGCTGCACCATCGTCAGCGCGCCCCGGTGGTGCTGGGTCATGTAGCGCAGGTAGAGCTTGTCGAACTCGCGGCCCTCGGCGTTCTTGAGCCGGCTCGAGTTGGCGCGAGTTGACCATCCCGGGCATCGCCTGGTGGCGGTGTGAGTGGTCGTTGGGGTCGACGCCGCGCTTTTCGAGCCAGTTGCGCATCAGGTTGATCTCGTCCTCCTGCGAGACCTCGATGCGGCGGGCCATCAGGCGCAGGCTCGTGCTCTGCGTGCGGTCGGGCACCCACTGCGACATCACCACCGCCTGCTGATGGTGGTGGATCATGCCCTGCATGAACTCGACGTCGGCCTGCGTGTGGCCGCCTTGCGGCGTCGCGGTGGCGACGACCTCGCGCGACGGCTCGCCCGGAGCGCCGGGCTGGATCACCTTGGCGGGTGGCTGAGCGGCCTCCGTGGACGTCGCGTCCGGTTTGCTCTCACCGCAGCCGGCGAGCACGACGACCGCGGCGGCCAACGCCAGTGATGCCCTCCTCACACCCATGGCGCCAGGGTACCGGCGGCGAAACGCAGCGTGCCGGAAACATGAGTTGGCAGCGAGATGGAAATGAGGATATTTTTCGCGGCCAAGGGCCCGAATATTCATCGATGGGGGGTATGAACCAATGTCGCACCACGCGACGTCGGCGTCCGGCGGCCGGAGGGGACGGCGGCTGCTCGGCGCTTTGATGGGATCGGTAGTCCTCGCCGCAGTCCCGGCGACGACGGCCTCCGCGCAGCTGCCGACCACCACCGATCCGCGCTTCGGGCTCGCGCCTGGCCTGGAGAACGCAGGCACCGCCTCACTCGGCCTCACGCACCTCGCGAACCGGCCGAAGCCGACGGGGGTCACCAACACGAACGCGGACATCGCGTTCCAGGGCAACTACGCGTTCGTCGGCAACTACGACGGCATCACCATCTACGACGTGTCGAACCCGGTCAATCCGGTCCTCAAGACGACCGTGTTCTGCCCGGGCGGCCAGAACGACGTCTCGATCTACAGGAACCTGCTGTTCGTCTCGGTCGAGTCGACGACGCGCCAAGGTGGACTGCTCGTCGGACACCGACGAACCCGGGACGCCGAGACCTCTTCCGCGGCATCCGGATCTTCGACGTCTCGAACATCGACGCGCCGGTGCAGGTCGGCGGCGTGCAGACCTGCCGCGGCTCGCACACGCACACGCTGGTGCGTCCGAAGAACGACCCGAACAACGTCTACATCTACAACTCGGGCACGCCGGGCGTGCGCCCGGCGCCGAGCTCGCGGGCTGCGACGCCAACAACCCGCGACGGCCCGCGAACCCGTCGAAGTGGAAGATCGACGTGATCAAGGTCCCGCTGGCCGCGCCGCAGGACGCCGCGATCGTCAACGGGCCGCGGCTGTTCGCCGAACGCCGCGGGCGCCGTGAACGGCCTGCAGAACGCGCCGCAGAGCGCCCGCCGCAGTGCGGTCCGGGCATCGACCGGCGGCGGTCGCCGACGCCGATCACCGACGCCTGCCATGACATCACGGTCTACGAGGCGCTCGACCTGGCCGCCGGCGCCTGCGAGGGCAACGGCATCCTGATCGACATCTCCGACCCGGCGAACCCGCGGCGCATCGACGCGGTCGCCGATCCGCTGTTCGCCTACTGGCACGGCGCGACGTTCTCCAACGACGGCAAGGCCGTCGTGTTCACCGACGAGTGGGGCGGCGGCTCGGCCGCGCGTTGCCGCGCGACCGACCAGCTGAGCTGGGGCGCCGACGCGATCTACGAGGTCGTCGACCGCAAGCTCGTGTTCCGCAGCTACTACAAGCTGCCGGTGGCGCAGCCGACGACGGAGAACTGCGTCAGCCACGTCGGCAATCTGATCCCGGTCCAGAACCGCAACGTGCTGGTCGCAGGCCTGGTATCAGGGCGGCGTGTCGGTGGTGGACTTCACCGACCTCACGAAGCCGAAGGAGATCGCGTACTTCGACCGCGGCCCGGTCAACGCCGCGCCGTTCTCCTCGGGCGGCTTCTGGTCGACCTACTGGTACAACGGCCGGGTCTACGGGTCGGAGATCGCGCGCGGCTTCGACTCGTTCGCGCTGTCGGCGACCGCCGACCTCTCGGCGGGTGAGATCGCCGCGGCGGAGCGCGTCCGCACGGAGCGCACGAACGCCCAGAGCCAGGATCCGATCGTCTGGACGTCGGCGCCGGTCCCGGGCCCGTCGGCGGCACGGTGCCGGCGACGCTGTCGCTGACGCTCGGCGGCGCCCCGGCGAGCTTCGGCGCGTTCACGCCGGGCGTGGCCCGGACCTATGAGGCCTCGACCAGCGCCAGCGTGCTGTCAACCGCAGGTGACGCCACGTTGAGCGTGGCCGACCCGAGCCTGCAGAACCCGGGCCATCTCGTGAACGGCTCGTACTTCCTGCCGCAGCCGCTGCAGGCGCGGGCCCGCAACGCCGCGAACACGGGGACGGCGTACAACAACGTCGGCTCCTCGCTGAACCTGCTGAGCTACTCGGCGCCGGCCACCAACGACGCCGTGACGCTGCAGTTCAGCCAGCGGATCGACGCCGGCGACGCGCTCCGGACGGGCACGTACGGCAAGACCCTGACGTTCACGCTGAGCACCACGCAGCCGTAGACGCGCCATGTCGAGCGGCGGGCGCCCGCCCGCCGCTCGGCACCTGGTTGCCGACTTCTCCCTTGCTGGGCTATCGTCCGCGGGTGAGGGGCCTGTGAGTCCAAACGCTGGAGGGGCAATGATGCGCAGGAAGGTGTTGGCCGTGCTCGGCTTAGGGGCCGCGCTCGCAGGAGTTCCGGGGGTCGCCTCCGCGCAGCTGCCGTCGACGACGGACCCGCGCGCCGCGCTGTCGGCGGGCCTCAGCGACGCCGGCGTGGCGTCGAAGGGCATGGAGCTGCTGGCCCATCGGGACAAGCCGCCGGGCTTCTTCAACCCGGCCAATCCCGGCGACTTCGGCTTCGTCAACTCCGACTTGGCCTTCCAGGGCAATTACGCCTTCGTCGGCGGCTTCAACGGCTTCCAGGTGTGGGACATCTCGACCCCGTCGGCGCCGACGCTCAAGACCGCCGTCGTGTGCCCGGGCGGCCAGGGCGACGTGTCCGTCTACAAGAACCTGCTGTTCATGTCGGTCGAGGAGACGCGCGCGAAGATCGACTGCACGCTGACCCCGGCGGCCGACGCGACGACGCGCTTCCGCGGCGTCCGCATCTTCGACATCTCGGACATCTCGAACCCGCGCCAGGTCGGCGGCGTGCAGACCTGCCGCGGCTCCCACACGCACACGTTGGTGCGTCCGAAGAACGACGCCAACAACGTCTACGTCTACGTCTCGGGCACCTCCGGCACGATCCGGCCGGCGACCGAGCTCGCGGGCTGCGACCCCGGGCCGGCGACCAATCCGAACCCGTCGCAGTGGCGGATCGAGGTCATCAAGGTCCCGCTCACCGCGCCGCAGACGGCCGCGATCGTCAATGAGCCGCGCCTGTTCCGCGACGAGACCACGGGCGCCGTCAACGGCCTCCAGAACGCGCCGCAGACGCCGCTGCACCCGTCCGGCATGCCCGGCAGGCCCGGGGCCCGACACGGACACAACTCCTGCCACGACATCACGGTCTACGAGAAGCTCGACCTGGCCGCCGGCTCCTGCGAGGGCAACGGCCTGCTGATCGACATCTCCGACCCGGCCAACCCGAGGCGCATCGACGCCGTCGCCGACCCGCTGTTCGCCTACTGGCACGGCGCGACGTTCTCCAACGACGGCAAGAAGGTCTTCTTCACCGACGAGTGGGGCGGCGGCACGGCCGCGCGCTGCCGCGCGACCGACCAGCTGAGCTGGGGCGCGAACGCGATCTACGAGATCGTCAATCGCAAGCTCGTGTTCAAGAGCTACTACAAGCTCCCGGTCGCGCAGACCACGCAGGAGAACTGCGTCAGCCACCTTCCGTCGCTGGTCCCGATCCCCGGCCGTGACGTGTTCGTCCAGGCCTGGTATCAGGGCGGCGCGTCGCTCGTGGACTTCACGAACTCGTCGGCGCCGAAGGAGATCGGCTACTACGACCGCGGGCCGATCAGCCCGACCGCGCTGGTGCTCGGCGGCTACTGGTCGACCTACTGGTACAACGGCGCGATCTACGGCTCGGAGATCGCCCGCGGCTTCGACTCGTTCAACCTCACGCCGACCGCCGACCTGTCGGCGGCCGAGATCGCCGCGGCCAAGAACGTCGCCCCGGCCGAGCGCTTCAACGCGCAGAGCCAGGACGAGATCGTCTTCCGCGACGCTCCGCCGGTGACCACGCCGGTGGGCGGCACCGTGGCGCCGACGCTCTCGCTGACGCTCGCCGGCCAGCCGTCGTTCGGTGCGTTCACGCCGGGCGTGGCCCGCGACTACAACGCGACCACGAGCGCGACGGTGACGTCGTCGGCGGGCAACGCGGCGTTGATCGTCCTGGACCCGAGCTCGTTCCACACGAACAAGCTGGTCAACGGCTCCTACGCGCTGGCGAACGAGCTGCAGGTCAGGAACAGCGCGGGCACCTTCCAGACGATGCCCGCCGGGCTGAAGTTCTGGGGCGCCCCGACGGCGGCCGAGAGCGTGCCGATCGCGTTCAGGCAGTCGATCACCGCGAACGAGCCGCTGCGAACCGGCAACTACAGCAAGACGCTGACGTTCACGCTGTCGACGACGGAGCCCTAGCCACGTAACGCTGCACGGCGGACCTTCCCGGACGCGGTCTTGGGAAGGTCCGCCGCGAAGTCCACGATGCGCGGGTACTTGTACGGCGCGGTCTGCTCCTTGACGTGGTCCTGGAGCTCCCGCGCCAGCGCGTCCGAGGGCGCGTAGCCGTCGCACAGGACGACGACGGCGCGGACCACCGACCCGCGCTCGTCGTCGGGCGCGGCCACGACCGCCGCCTCCGCCACCGCGGTGTGCGACACGAGCGCGGACTCGACCTCGAACGGCCCGATCCGGTAGCCGGCCGAGATGATCACGTCGTCGGTGCGGCCCTCGAAGTGCAGGTAGCCGTCCTCGTCGCGGGTCACGCGGTCGCCGGTGTGCCACGGGCCGACGTGGGGCTCGTCGCCCAGGTAGCGGACGAAGAACGTCGGGTCGCTCGCCGGGTCGAGCACGAGCTCGCCGTCGACGACGTCGAGCTTCACGCCCGGCAGCGGCCGCCCCATCGAGCCCGGCCGCGGGACCTCGCCCGGCGGCGCGCCCGTGAGCTGGCCGGTCTCGGTCTGGCCGTAGCCGTCGCGGACCCACAGCCCGGTGGCCTCGTGCCACGCGCTCAGGACCTCGGGGTTGAGCGCCTCGCCCGCGGCGACCGCGCCGTGCAGTGATCGCCAGCGGCGTGAGCGTCGCGCGCTTGGCGATCACGCGGTACTCGGTCGGCGCCATGCAGAGCACGTCGACGCGCTCGCGCGCGATCAGCTCCAACCGCTCGTGCGGGTCGAAGCGCGCGTCGTGCAGGAGCGCCGCCGCGCCCTGCAGCCAGGGCGCGATGAACGCGTTGCGCGCCGACTTCGACCAGCCCGCCGCGGCCGTGCACCAGACGAGGTCGCCGGGCCGCGGCGCCAGCCACTGCGACGCCTGCAGCCGCTGGCCGGCGAGATAGCGCTGGCCGTGCAGGACCGCCTTCGGCTCGCCCGCGGTGCCGGACGTGAACGTGATCAGGCACGGGTCGTCGGCGGCCAGCTCGGCGGGCGGCGGGGGAGTGTGAGATGCGTCCGCCTCGAACGGCACCCACAGCGTCGCGCCCGTCCAGCCCGCGGCCCGCAGCGTCGCCTCGTTGCGGGCGTCGGCCACCACCAGCCGGGGCGCGCGACCGCCAGCCGCTGCGCGAGGTCCTTCGGCCGCAGCTGCTCCGTGCAGGGCAGGACGACGAAGCCCTGCCGGAAGCACGCGAGCATCGTCAGCGCCCATTCCGCGCGGTTTCCGACCAGGGTCAGCACGACGTCGCCGCGCCGCACGCCGAGCGCGTGCAGGCGGCCGGACAACGAGGCGGCGCCCGTCGCTCAGCTCGCCGAAGGTCCACTCGCGGCGCGAGCCGTCGCGGGCCAGCTCGACCAGCGCGCGCGCCTGCGCGGGTGCTGCCTCGACCACGTCACGGGCGAAGTTCACCGGGGCCAGGGTATTTCCCCGCGGGATAGGATCGCCGCATGGCCGTCGCACCCGCGTTCTACGACAAGACCGACGAGCAGAAGGCGATCATCGAGATGGTCCGCCAGTTCGTCGACGAGCAGATCCTGCCGCAGGCCGAGCACTACGACTCGGTGGACGAGTTCCCGGAGCCGATCGTGGCGCAGATGCGCGAGCTCGGCCTGTTCGGGGTGACGATTCCCGAGGAGTTCGGGGGGATGGGGCTGGATCTGACGACGTACGCGATGATCGTGGAGGAGCTCTCGCGCGGCTGGATCTCGATCTCGGGGATCGTCAACACGCATTTCATCGGCTCGTATCTGCTGATGAAGTTCGGCACGCCGTCCCAGCAGGCGCGGCTGTTGCCGAAGATGGCGACGGGGGAGATCCGGGCGGCGTTCAGCATGAGCGAGCCCGAGCTGGGCTCCGACGTGGCCGCGATCAAGGCGTCGGGAACCAAGGACGGCGACGACTACGTCCTCAACGGCTCGAAGATGTGGGTCACCAACGGCCTGATGAGCGGCGTCGTGTTCGTGTTGATGCGCACCGATCGTGAGGCGTCGCCGCCGCATCGCGGGCTGACGTGTTTCGTGGCCGAGAAGGAGCCGGGCGCGTCGGAGAACCCGGGCCTGATCGTGCCGCCGAAGATCAAGAAGCTGGGCTACAAGGGCGTCGAGTCGACCGAGCTGGTCTTCGACGGCTACCGCTGCCCGGCCGAGATGATCCTCGGCGGCGAGGACGCGGGCCTGAACAAGGGCTTCGCGCAGATGATGGACGCGTTGGAGGTCGGGCGCGTGAACGTGGCCGCGCGCGGCGTCGGGATCGCGCAGCGGGCGTTGGAGCTGGGTTTGAAGTACGCGCAGGAGCGGCGGACGTTCGGCAAGCCGATCGCCGAGCACCAGGCGATCCAGTTCAAGCTCGCCGACATGGCCACCAAGGTCGAGGCCGCGCGGCTGTTGATGCTCAAGGCGGCGCGGCTCAAGGACGCCGGCGAGCGCAAGCGACGTGGAAGCGGGCATGGCGAAGCTGTTCGCGTCCGAGACCGGCAAGGAGGTCGTCGAGGACTCCTTCCGCATCCACGGCGGCTACGGCTACTCCAAGGAGTACGAGATCGAGCGCCTGTATCGCGACGCGCCCTTGCTGCTGATCGGCGAGGGCACGAGCGAGATCCAGCGGATGGTGATCGGCCGCAAGCTGATCGCCCGCAACAAGGCTTGACTCTCCAGTAGCTGGAGACTCCATCATGCGCGCATGACCGCGCTGATGAGCATCGGCGAGCTGGCGTCCCGGACCGGGCTCGGAGTCCGGACGATCCGCTTCTACTCGGACGCGGGCGTCGTCCCGCCGGCCGAGCGCAGCGAGGCCGGCTACCGGCTCTACGGCCCCGACGCGCTCGCGCGGCTCGGGCTCGTGCGCACCCTGCGCGATCTCGGCATCGACCTGGCGACGATCCGCCGCGTGCTCGAACGCGAGCTCACGGTGGCCGACGTCGCCGCCGCCCACGCGGCGGCGATCGACGCCCAGATCCGCGTGCTGCGGGTGCAGAAAGCCGTGCTCGGGGCGGTCGCCCGACGAGGCTCAGACCCCAAGGAGATGCAGACCATGCACCGGCTGGCACAACTGTCCGACGACGAGCGCAAGCGGATCGTCTCCGACTTCCTCGACCAGGCCTTCGACGGCCTCGACATCGAGCCCGGCTTCGCGCAGCGGATGCGCTCGGCCGCGCCCGAGCTGCCCGACGACCCCACGCCCGAGCAGGTCGACGCCTGGATCGAGCTCGCCGAGCTCGTCCAGGACCCGGGCTTCAAGGCCTCGATCCGGCGCATGTCCGAGCAGCACGCGGCGGCGCGCGCGGCCGGCGAGTCGATGCAGCCGAGCGGCGACTGGCAGGCGCGCGGCCGCGCTGGTGGCGGAGAAGGCGGCGGTGGACCTCGACCCCTCGAGCCCGCAGGCGCGCGCGCTGGTCGACGAGATCGTCCCCGCGTTCGCCGGGCCCCGGCGAGGACCCATCCGACCCGGCGTGGCGGGCGCAGCTCGCCGACCGGCTGGCGACCGGCACCGACGCGCGCGCCGAGCGCTACTGGCAGCTGCTGGCGATCATCAACGGCTGGCCGCCGGTGCCGACCACCGTGCCGGCGTGGGAGTGGCTGATCGCCGCACTGCGTCAGGGCGAGTCGCAGGTCCGGTGATACGGGCGGTCGGGCAGGTACTCGGCCCATTCGGCGCGGGTCAGGCTGCGCCGGATGGCGGCGCACACGCGGTCCTGGAGTGCTTGCGGGTCGTCGCTCCATAGGATCGGGTCCCAGAGCCGGATGGTGGCGTCCTCGCCCGCGCTCGCGAGCGCTCCGCCGTGCGGGTCGAAGGCGAGCGCGCTGACCCAGCCGGCATGGCCGTCGAGCGGCCGGCCGAGCGCGCGGGCGCTCGGGACGTCCCACAGGCGCACCGTGCCGTCGGCGCCGCTCGAGGCGAGCGTCTCGCCGTCAGGGCTGAAGGCGACGGCGTCGACGACGTCGGTGTGACCGGCGAGCGGCGGGCCGAGCGGACGGCGGTCGTCGACGTCCCAGAGCCACACCGATCCGTCCCGCCGGCGCTGGCCAGGATCTCGTCGTCGGGAGCGAAGGCCACGGTGCTCGACGAAGCCTCCGGACCCGCGCAGCGCCGGGCCGGACGGCCGCCGGTCGTCGACGTTCCACAGCCGCACGGTCCCGTCCTGGCCGGCGACGGCCAGGGTCTCGCCGGCGTGGTCGAACGCCAGCCCGCGGACGGCTCGCGCGTCGGTCTTCAGCGGCGCCCCGACCGGTTGTCTGTCGTCGACATCCCAGAAGCGGACCGTGTCGTCGTCGCCACCGCTCACCAGCGTCTCGCCGTCAGGGCTGAACGCGACCGCCTTGACGGCCTCGAGGTGGCCTTTGCGCGCCTGACCCAGCGGACGGCGCGTGTGCGCGTCCCAGAACGCCACCGTTCCGTCGGTGCCGGCGACGGCCAGGACGTCCCCGTCAGGGCTCGCTGCCACGGCGAGCTGCGAGCTGCCGGTCGGCGACGTCGGGCCGATTGCCCGGCCGCGTGCGTCCCACAGCCGCAGCGTTCGGTCGTACCCGGCGGAGGCGAGCGTGCCCTCCGGGGTGAACGCGACGCCGCGGATCCAGCCGCGATGGCCGGCGAGCGGCCGGCTGAGCGGCTGGCGCGCGCGCAGTCCCAGAGCTGGACGGCGCCCTGCTCACCGGCGCTGGCCAGGATCCCGCCGTCAGGGCTGAACGCCACGTCCTCGATGCCGGCGACTGCGAGCGAGGCCCTCGGGCTCGCCGGAGCGTCGGTGTCGGAGTTCAGCACCGCGCGCGGGCGACGCGTGGCCACGTCCCACAGCCGCACCGTCGCGTCGGCGCCGCCGCTGGCCAGCGTGCTGGCCGTCGGGGCTGAAGGCCACGCTGTTGACGCTCGCCGAGGTGGCCGGCGAGCGGTTCGGCCGAGCGGTCGGCGGGCTGCGCACGTCCCACAGCCGCACCGCGTAGTCGGCGCCGCTGGCCAGCGTCCTGCCGTCGCGGGCTGAACGCGATGTCGCAGACGTCGGCCTGCGTGGCCCGCGAGCGCGGCCGAGCGGGCTGGCGAGTGGCCGCGTCCCACAGGTGCACGCCGATGTCGGCCGCGCGCGGCCAGCAGCGCGCCGTCCGGGCTGAAGGCGACGTCGCTCGATGCGGTGCTCGTGTCGAGCGTTGAGCGCGGCGGCCGAGCGGCCGCCGCGTGGCGACGTCCCACAGCCGCACCTGGTCGGCTGCCGATGGGAGGGCGTCCTCGGGTCCGCCTCCGCCGCTGGCGAGCGTCTTGCCGTCGGGGCTGAACGCGACGCGTTGACCTCGGACGGCTGTCGTGCTCGAGCGAGCGGCCGACCGGCCGGCGCTGCGCGACGTCCCACAGCCGCACCTTCGCATCGGTGCCGCCGCTGGCCAGCAGCGTGCCGTCGCGGCTGAACGCCACGTCGATGACGGCTCCGTCGTGGCCCGCGAGCGGCGGGCCGAGGCGCCGGCGGGTGCGAACGTCCCAGAGCGAGATCGTGCCGTCGTCGGCGCGCGGTGGCCAGCACGCGACCGTCGGGGCTGATCGCCACGCCCTGCCAGGCCGGCGCCGTGCACGAGCGGCGCGCCCAGCCGGCGGTAGCCGCGCCAGCGAGGGCAGCACCGAGAGGACCGCGCTGCGCGCTTCGACGGTCGGCTCGATCCGGTGGGCCTCGAGCCCGAGCAGGGCGGCGAGCGCGACGTTGTCCCGGCAGGTGGGCCAGCGCACGCGTGGCGAGCGCGCGCGAGGCGGCCGCGCGCTCCTCGGACCGGGCGCGCTGGATGCCGCGGATGGCGAGGATCGAGGAGACGGCGGTGATCGCCGACGAGCACCGCAACGCCGGCCGCGACCGCACGCCGGCGCCGTGTGCGCGCGGCGTGCAGTTCGCCGGCGGCCGGCGTCGAGGTAGGCGCGCTCGGTGCGGTTGAGGTCGGGCTCGTGGCGGGCGCGCCATTCCAGCGCGGCGGCCAGGCGCGCGCCGCGGTAGAGGTCGCCGGGGTCGCGGCCGCCCGCGTCCCACTCGCGCGCGGCGTCGGCCAGATGGCGGTGCAGGCGTCGCCCCTCGGCGTCCTCCTCGAGCCAGCCGCGCAGCCGCGGCCACTCGCGCAGCAGCGCCTCGTGGGCGAGTTCCACGGCGCCCGGCGCTGACCGTCAGCAGCCGCTGGTCGGTCAGCAGCGCGACGACGCTCGGCGACGTCGTCGTCGAGCTCGGCGAGCGCGATCCGGCGGCGCTCGACCGCGCCGTCGGCGCCCTCGGCGGCCAGCCGCAGCAGCACGCTGCGCGCGATGCCCTGCTGGCCGCGATCGAGGCGCGCGAAGGCGTCCTCGGCGTGTCGCGCGACCGACGCGCGCACGCCGCCGGTGTCCTCGTAGGTCGCCAGCCGCAGCCAGCGCCCGTCGCGTCGCTGCCAGAGCTCGAGCAGCGCGGTGGAGAGCATCGGCAGCGCGCCCGGCTCGTCGTCGACGTCGGCCACCAGCGCGTCGGTCAGCCCGGGCTCGACGCGCAGCCCGGCGCGCAGCGCGGGACGCTCGACGGCCCGGCGCAGCTCGTCGCGGCGCATCGCACCGACGAGCACGTGATGGGCGGCGAGCCGGCTCGAGAGCTCCGGGTACGCGGCGCAGCGCCCGTAGTGGTCGGCGCGGATCGCGAGCACGGCGATCCGGCGAATCGCGCTCGGCCGCCAGCGCGGCCACGAACGCGTCGCGCTCGCGCTCGTCGCGGCAGAGCGTGAAGGTCTCCTCGAACTGGTCGACGACCAGCACGACCCGGCCGCCGGTCGACCCGGGCCGTGGCCTTCGCGAGCTCGCGCAGCGGATGCTCGCCCGGCCGGATCACGACCTGCGCCCAGTCCGCGCTGCCAGGCAGCACACCGCCCGCGAGCGCCGGCAGCAGCCCGGCCCGCACGACCGAGGACTTGCCGCTCCCGGACGGACCCACGACCCCGAGCAGCGAGCGCGCCGACGAGCCGCGCCACGAGCTCCGCGACGAGCCGCTCGCGGCCGAAGAAGTACGGCGCGTCGGCGACGTCGAAGGAGGCCAGGCCCTTGAACGGACACTGCACGGGCACGTCGTCTTCGCCGTTCCAGGCGGCGTCCTCGCGGGCTTCCTGCAGCTTCAGCACGCCGCCCGCCAGGTCGGCTTCGACCGCCCGCAGCTCGGCGCGACCGGCGGCGGCCCGCCCAGCCGCCGTGTCGACGCGGCGCGCGGCCTCGCGCTGCACCCAGCCGCGCATCCGCTCGAGGAGCCGCGCGCGGCACGCCGTCGCCGTCCTGCGAGCAGCCACTCGGCGGGACACGTCGCCGCGCGGCGGCGAGCTCGCGCACCGCCCCGGGCTCGAGCGGCCCGAGCCTGCGCATGTCGGTCGCGCCGACGCCGGCGAGCGCCTCGGCATCGCGACCGCAGACGAGCACCAGCACGCCTGCGCGCCGGGCGCCCGTCGAGCTCGACCGCCGTCGGCGTCGTCGAGAACGACGAGCGTCGGGCGCGACAGCGCTCGCGAGGGCCGGTGGGCTTCGACCGGCCGCGTAGCGCACGAGACCGCCGTCGCGATGGATCTCACCGGCCAGCTCCGCCGCCAGCCGGGTCTTCCCGATCCCGTCGGGCCCGTAGATCGCGACGACGCGGCCGGCGCCGTCTCGCGCGGCGTGCCAGTGTTCTCGCAGGCGCGCGAGCTCGGCCTCGCGCCCGACCATCGGCCCCGCTTCGGCCACGTCCAGTTCAGGCGGCAGGTCGCCGGCCGGCAAGTCGAGCGAGGCGTGCTGGTTGAGCACCGCCTCGTGCAGACGCTGCAGCTCGGGCCCGGGCTCGACGCCGGCCGCCTCGACAAGTCCGCGGCGAGCGTCCCGGTAGACCTCCAGCGCGTCCGTCTGGCGACCGCTGCGGTAGAGCGCGAGCATGAGCTGGGCGGCGAAGCGCTCGCGCGTCGGGTGCTCGGACCGCAGCCGCTGGAGCTCGCTGATCAGCGCGGCGTGCCGGCCGGCGGCGAGGTCGGCGTCCACGCGCGCCTCCAAGGCGGACAGCCGCTGCTCTTCCAACCGCGCGATCTCGGGCTGCGCGAAGGCCTCGAACTCGAGCTCGGCGAGCGGCGGCCCGCGCCAGAGGCTGAGCGCCTCGCGCAGGAGCAGCGCTGCTTGCTCGGGCCGGCCGGCGTCGAGCGCGCGCCGTCCGGCCTCCAAGCGGCGCTCGAAGCGCTCGGCGTCGAGCTCCTCGTCACGCACGCGCAGGCGATAGCCCGCGGGCGTGGTCGCGATCGCCTCGGGATCCCCCAGCGCCTTGCGCAACCGCGAGACGTAGACCTGCACGGTCCTGGTGGCATCGGTCGGCTGCGCCTCGCCCCACAGCGCGTCCGCGATGCGGTGGGCGCTGACCGGCTGATTCGGGTGCAGCAGCAGCACCGCCAAGACCGCGCGTGGCTTGATCGGCCCCAGCGCCACCGCGCCGGATTCACCGTGCACTTCAAGTGGCCCGAGTATCCGGAACTCCATTGCGCCTCCTGCGGGCGACGCTACCGCTTCCGGCACCGGCGTGTTCGCGCTTGTCGCAATTCTGAAAGCGCCTGTTGCCGTCGTGAACGCCGCGAGCGCGGCCGGCTCGCTCGCCATACTGATCCCTCCGCTTGTCCACGGAGGAAGGGATTCCGCTCATGTTCCGCAGGTCCACGTTGGTGTTGGCGCTCGCTGCGCTGGCCAGTCCGGCCGCCGCCCAGGCTCAGTCGCAGACGCCGCCGACGATCACGGTGATGACCCGCAACGTGTTCCTGGGCGCCGATCTCGCGCCCGCGATCAACGCGCCGTCGATCGCGCAGTCGATCGACGGCGCCGGCGACCGTCTGGAACGAGGTGCAGCGCACGAAGTTCGCCGAGCGTGCGATCCCGCTGGCGCGCGAGATCAAGCAGTCCAAGGCCGACCTGGTCGGCCTGCAGGAGGTCGCGCTGTGGCGCAAGCAGACGCCGTCGGACGGCGGCGCGAAGCCGATCAGCCCGCTGCCCGGTGCGACGCCCGCCACGGTCGTCGAGCAGGACTTCCTGGCGCTGCTGCGCAGCGAGCTCGGCTCCTCCTACCGCGTCGTCGTCGTCCAGGAGGAGTTCGACGCCGAGCTGCCCGTCGACGCCGACGCGTCCGACGCCACCGGCACCGGCCCGCTCGCCGGCCTCGGCGCCGACTTCGACGCGCGGCTCACGATGCGCGACGTGATCCTGCTCCGCAAGGGCAGCAAGGTGAAGGTCGGCAAGACGCGCAAGGGTCACTTCAAGCGCCGCTACGAGCCCAACGTCGGCGGGATCACGATCCCGGTCGACCGCGGCTGGGCGTCGGTCGAGGCGCGCGTCGGCGAGCGCGAGTTCCGCTTCGTCAACACCCACCTGGAGGCGTTCGGCGACACGAAGATCCGCGAGGCGCAGGCCAAGGAGCTGACCAAGGGTCCGCTCGACACGAAGAAGCAGGTCGTCCTCGTCGGCGACCTGAACTCCGGCGTCGCGCGCCACAACGAGCCCGAGAAGCCGGGCGACGACCTCGCGTTCCGGGCGCTGGCCAAGTTCGGCCTCAAGGACAACGGCGCGCGCCAGAGCTGCTGCTACGCCGAACATCTTCGATCCCGCGGCGCTGTTCGACCACACCGTCGACCACGTTCTGACCAAGCCCGGGCTCACGACGCGCGGCGCGCACGTGACCGGCGACGACCGCGGCCAGCGGACCCCCTCGGGCCTGTGGCCCTCGGACCACGGCGGTGTGGTGAGCCGCCTGCGCCTGCGCCGGTAGTGCTCGAGGTCCGGCCCGTCATCGCCTCGGAGTTCGCGGTCGTCGCCGACCTCTGCGCGGCCGCCTACGAGCCGTTCCTGCGCGGCGACCACCACTACCTGGCGACGTTGCGCGACGTCGCCTCGCGCGCCGCGCAGGCCGAGCTGCTGGTCGCCGGCGACGGCGAGCGGGTGCTCGGCACGGTGACGTTCGTGCCCGAGGGCGGGCCGCTGGGGGAGATCGCCGCCCCCGACGAGTCCGAGTTCCGGATGCTCGCCGTCGACCCCGCGGCCCGCGGCCGCGGGGTCGGAACGGCATTGCTGCAGCAGATCGTCGACGACAGCCGCGCCCGCGGGCTCGCCGGGATGGTCTGCTCGAGCCTGCCGGAGATGCGCACCGCGCACCGCATCTACGAGCGCCTCGGCTTCCGGCGCAGCCCCGAGCGAGACTGGTCGCCGGTCGCCGGCGTCGACCTGCTGGCGTTCGCGCTCCGGTTCTAGTACGCGTGACCGCAAATACGGTGGATCGCTGGCGAATGCACCGGGCGGGGCCCGCCAGAATCCGCCGTATTTGCGGGGACGTGTACTAGTCCGGCTGCGGCGGGACGGCCGTCTTCGGGTCGCCGTCGACCGCGGCCGTGAGGGCGGGCTCGGCCTCGTCGAGCAGGTACGGCAGGCTCAACGCGCTGGCGAAGCCGAGCGCGCCCGCGAACTGGTCGGTCAGGTCGAGGTAGATCACGCGATCCTCCTTGACCGCGTCCAGGCGCCGGAAGACGGAGCTCGAGAGGACGTCGTCGCGCGAGCCGTACATGATCACCACGTCCTGGTCCATCAGCCGGAAGTTCTCGGGGCTGAACTCGGCGAAGAAGCTGTCACCGGCGATCTTGTCGACTTCCGTCGGGGTCTTGAAGCCGACGTCGGAGAGGAAGCGGCTGCGGGTGTCCTGGGTGGATAGGCGCCGTAGCCGTCCGACCCGCCGTAGGCCATGATCGCGGTCTTGCCCTCGAAGTCGGGATGGTCGGCGCGGAACTTCTCGAAGCGCGCATTGACATCGGCCACGACCTTCTCGGCCTGCTCAGTGCGCCCCATCGCCTTGCCGATGAGCAGCGTCTGCTCGTCCCAGGGCATGCCGAAGTCGACGTAGTCGCCGGACTGGGCGACGGTTGGCGCGAGCTGCGAGAGCTTGTCGTAGTCGGCCTGCTTGAGGCCCGCGTTGACCGCGATGATCAGGTCCGGCCGCTGCGCCGCGACGGCCTCGAAGTTGATCTCCTGGCCGCTGACGACCGCGGGCTCGGCGCCCTTGAGCGCGTCCTGCGCCCACGGGCGCTCGCGCCACTTGTAGCCGCCGAGGAAGTCCCCGACGCCGACCGGCACGACGCCCAGCGCGAGCACAGGATCTTGATCGGTGTAGCCGACGGTGACGACGCGCTTGGGCTCGCTCTCGACCGTCGTCTTGCCGTACTTGTGCGTCACGGTCGCGGGGAAATTGGCCGATTCGCTCTGGGCGGTCTGTTCAGGAGCGTCATCACTCCCGCAGGCGACGAGCGTGAGCGCGAGCAGCGCGGCGGTCAGGTATCGCATCGTGTTCTCCTTCGTGTGGTCATCCCATGGCTCCGATCCGGTTGGCCCGGCGCAGGAGGAACAGGAAGTACGGGGCCGCGAGCACCGACGTGACGATCCCGACCGGGATCCCCGCGGGCGAGAACGCGAGCCGCCCGACGAGGTCGGCGACGAGCACGAGCAGCGCGCCGCAGCCCGCGGCGACGATCAACAGCCCTTGGGTCGAGCTCGAGCGGCCGAGCCGGCGGGCGAGGTGCGGCGAGATGAACGCGACGAAGGCGATCGGGCCGGCGGCGGCCACCGCCAGCCCGGTCAGCAGCACGGCTGCGGCCAGCAGCGCGAGCCGCGTGCGCTCGACGCCGATCCCGAGGCCACGGGCGATCTCGTCCCCGAGCGCGAGCGCGTCGACGCGGCGGGCGAGCACGAGCATCGGCGGCAGCAGCAGCGCGAGCCCGGCGAGCAGCGGCCAGTACTGGTCGCGGCCGTTGAGCGAGCCGACAAGCCAGACGTAGGCCTGGCCGACCTCGAAGATCCGGCCCTTGGCCAGCACATAGCTGATGCCGGCCTGGGTGAACGCGGCGATCCCGATCCCGATCAGCACCAGCCGGTACCCATGCACGCCGCGTCGCCACGCCAGCGCGTAGAGCGCGACGCCCGCGGCCAGCGCTCCCGCCAGCGCGACGATCGGCACCATGCCGGCCGCGCTGCTGCCCCCGAAGACGATCACGCTCACCGCCGCCAGCGCCGCGCCGCCCGAGACGCCGACGACGTCGGGCGCGACGAGCGGGTTGCGCGCGAGCTCCTGGAAGGCGGCGCCGGCGAGCCCGAACGCGGCGCCCGCCAGCAGCCCGGTCAGCGCGCGTGGCAGCCGCAGCTCGAGCACGATGTAGTTCGAGGCCTTCTCGCCCGCGCCGGCCAGCGAGGCCAGCACGTCGCCCAGCGGGACCGCGAACTCGCCGAGCGAGACGCTCGCGGCCACCGCCGCCAGCGTCGCCACGGCCAGCGCGCCGGTCACGACGGCCAGCCGCAGGTCGACCCGCAGCGAGACGCTGCCGCGCCGGATCGCCACGCGCCGGTTCACAGCGCCATCAGCTTGCGCCGGCGGACGAGCCAGATGAAGAACGGCGCGCCCAGCAGCGCCGTCACGATCCCGACGCCGAGCTCGGCGGGCCGCGCGATCACCCGGCCGAGTACGTCGCTCGCCAGCAGCAGCGCCGCGCCGAGCACGATCGCGTACGGGATCGTCCAGCGGTAGTCGGGTCCGACGACGCCGCGCGCGATGTGGGGAACCGCGAGCCCGACGAACGCGATCGGCCCGGCGGCCGCGACCGCGGCGCCGGCGAGCAGGACGAAGCCGAGCGTCGCTCCCCCGCGCGCGAGCGCGATGTTCGTGCCGAGCGCCCGGGCCGTGTCGTCGCCGAGCGCGAGCGCGTTCAGCGCGCGCCCGGCAGCGAGCGCGATCAGCAGGCCCGCGGCGATGATCGGCGCCACGGCGAGGCTGACGCCCGCGCCGCGCCCGGCGAGCGAGCCGACGCTCCAGTGCCGGAACTCGTCGAGCGTCCGCGCGTCGAAGACCAGCACCGCGCTCGTCAGCGAGACGAACAGCGCCGCCAGCACGGAGCCCGCCAGCGCGAGGCTGACCGCGCTCGCTCCGCGGCCGGTGGCGCCGAGCACGTACACGAGCACGGCGGTGACGGCGGCGCCGAACAGCGCGAAGGCCATGTAGCCGGCCGTCGTCCCGACGGCGAAGAACTTGATCGCCACCACGACCGCGAACGCCGCGCCCGCGTTGATGCCGAGGATGCCCGGCTCGGCCAGCGGGTTGCGCGTGGCGCCCTGCATCAGCGCGCCTGCCGCGCCCAGCGCCGCACCCACCAGCAGGCCGAGCTCGGTGCGCGGGACGCGCAGCTCGCGGACGATCGCGTGGGCGTCGCTCCCGTCGTAGGCGGTGAAGGCGTGGACCACCTCGGAGAAGGGGATGTTCTGGGAGCCGATCGCCAGCGACGCGACGATGCAGAGCGCGAGCAGCACGGCGCATCCGGCCAGGCCGCCGAGGCGCGCGCGGCGGGAGGGCAGCAGCACGGTCGGCGCAGCCGTCGTTCGTGTGACCGTCATCGCCGACACAAGGACGCTTGCTACCCGATGTTAGGGTGCCCTAACACGTAGCTCGCCCGCCATCATGGGGACTGTGCGACGGCGCAAACCTCAGCCGCCGAAAGGATCTCGTCCCGGCCCGGCCGCCCGAACCCGGAGCCGGACGACCGCGCCTGGTCCTCGCGCCGGAACGTGCCCGAGCGCGCCGCGCGGGCCGACCTCGTGCCGTTCATGGCGCTCCCGGCCGAGACCGGGCCGACCTGGGCGCCGGACCAGCTCTCGATCTGGCCGGTCGAGGGCGGGCGCTTCGGGATCGACGCCCGCTATCAGGGCGCGAGCGGCCGCGCCCGCGCCGAGCAGCAGGCCGCGCGGCTGCAGCGCGTCGAGCTCGGCGTGGCGATCCGCGCCGACGCCGACGGCGCCACGTTGCGGCTCGGGCCGCTCGCGCACGGCGCGGCGTGGCTCGCGATCGAGGCCTTCCTGGGACGACCGATCGAAGACACCCCGATGTCTGATTGACCGCTCGGCCGGGGAACAGGGCGGATCATGAACGTGGCATTAGAGCGGGTGCGGCTCGCGGACGGACGGGAGACGACGGTGCATGTCGCGGCGTACGACGGCATGCGGCCGCGGCTGGTGTGCATGACGCCCGAGGAGCCGCTCGAGCAGTGGTGCGAGCGCGAGGGCGTGACCGACGCCGTCTCCGGCGGGTTTGCGACCAAGCCGCAGTACGAGCCGCTCGGGGAGCTGTGGATCGACGGGAAGGCGATCTCCCACGTCCCGTTCGCCGACCCGTGGCACGCCTGTCGCGGAGCGCTGCTGATCGACGACGGACGGGTCGAGATCGATCGCCGCGACCGGCTGCAGCTGCAGCCCGGACAGGCCCTGCTCCAGGCCGGCCCGCTGCTCGTGCGCGATGGCCGCAGCGCGATCGCCGGCGTCGACGACCCCGAGGGCTTCTCCGCCACCTGCGAGGAGTTCGACCAGGACCTGACCGCGAGCCGCGAGCCGCGGCTGGCGCTCGCGCTGAAGGGCGACACGCTGCTGGCGGTCGCCGCCGACGGCCGGTCGGCGCAGGACGCCGGGCTCACGCTGTGGGAGCTCGCGGACGTGCTCGTGGACCTGGGCGCGCGCAGCGCCCTCAACCTCGACGGCGGCTCGGCGAGCACCGTGATCGCGGGCGGGCGCCGGCTCAACACGCCGCGCGACGACGACGGGGAGGACATGGAGGTCTCCTCCCCGAGCGTGACCGCGATCGTGTTCTGATTCAGCGACAGGAGGCGACGGCGTTGGTCCAGTACGTCCCGGCCGGCAGCGTGTCCCAGGGATTCGGGAGGACGTCGGGCGTGACGTACATGTAGCCCGCGTTCTTGGCCTTGGAGCTCGCGCAGACCTGTCGCATCGTCGTCTCGTTCGGGGTCGCGTAGACGAGGTTCGAGATCGTGCTGGCGACGCGGCCGCGGACCCATGACGGCGGCGACCAGGCCGCGTAGGCGGCCGCGCTGCCCTCGAAGACGACGATCGCATCCGCGACGGGTGTCGTGAGCTGCCAGGCCGACGGTGCGGCCGCGCCCGGATTCCCGATGACCGCGTGCGGCCCCGGCTTGCCGCGGATGTACTGGTACAGCCACGCGTAGTAGATACGCGTCGCCTGGTTGTTGCTCATCTCGTCGAGGAAGATGCCGTCGATGCCCGGATAGAACGCGTAGTACGCGTCGATCTCCGATCGCACCGTCGTGAGTGACCGCGCCCCGTAGGACGTGTGCACATACCCGATCACCTGTTGACCGCGGGCGTGGCATGCCGCGATGACCTGCGCGTAGTCGGGGCTGGCGGCCAGGCCTGGCCCGCTGTTGGGGTTCATGATCGCGGTCGACGCTCCGCCGGTGCGGTTCATCGCGTCGCACATCCGCGTCCAGTTGTTCGGTGTGTTCCACCAGTCGGGATAGAAGTAGGCCGGCACGAGCTGATGCTGGTTGTTCGTGCCCCATGCCGCTCGGGCGGTGGCCGGGGTGAGCAGGGCAACGGCCGCGACGACCGTACACGCGGAAATCAGGACACGCCGTTTCACGGCTCCTCCTGGGGTTGACCCTCAGTGCGCGAGCTGCGCGCCCCCCGCCGGCGACCCTACGCCAGAGTTCCGCGGGGAGCAAGAAATCGGACCGCGCGCGCCATAGAGTCGCCGGCATGGACATCCGCGCGCGTGCTGCTCAAGCCGGTCGTGGCCTACGCTCGCCGGCGTGTCCGCTGACCCAGGCTGGAGGCGGCGGAGCGCTGGGGCCTGAAGCTCGGCGCGCCGTACACCGCGGGAGCCGGCGGCCAGACGCTGCGGGCGGAGCTGCCCGACGGGACGCCGGCCGTCCTCAAGCTCGTCCACCCGCACCGCGAGTCCGAGCACGAGGCCGACGCGCTCGCGCGCTGGAACGGCGACGGCGCGGTGCGGCTGCTGGCCCGCGACGGCTGGGCGCTGCTGCTCGAGCGCTGCGAGCCCGGCACGCCGCTGTCCGCGCGCGGGCCGGACGAGGCGCTGACCGTGCTCGGTCGGGCTGCTGCCGCGCCTCTGGATCCCGGCCGGGCCGGGGTTCCGGCCGCTTGCGGACGAAGCGGCGTGGTGGGCCGGCTATCTGCCCGGGCGCTGGGAGCAGTGGGGCCGGCCGTTCGAGCGCCGGCTGCTCGACGCGGCGCTCGACGCGCTCACGTCGCTGCCCGCGACGCAGGGCGAGCCGGTGCTGCTGCACCAGGACCTGCATGGCGACAACGTGCTCGCCGCCGAGCGCGAGCCGTGGCTCGTGATCGATCCCAAGCCGCTTGTCGGCGAGCGCGAGTTCGGGCTCGCGCCGATCATCCGCTCGCGCGAGCTCGGCCACAGCCGCCGCGCCGTGCTCGGGCGGCTCGAGCGGCTGACGTCCGAGCTCGGGCTCGACCGCGAGCGCTCGCGCGGGTGGGCGATCGCCCAGACGATCGCCTGGGCGTTCGACCCCGCGGTCCTCGACACCCACGTCGAGACCGCCCGCTGGCTGCTCGGTTAGACCAGCTTCGCGCCCTCGGCCAGCGAGGACAGCTTCGCCCACTGGATCGAGGGGTGCACGCGCTGGATGTACGGGCCCTGCGCGAAGCCGCAGTCCGTGCTCCCGATCACGTGCTCGGCGCCGACGAGCCGCGCCGTGCGCTCGAGCCGCTGGGCGACGAGCTCGGGGTGCTCGACGACGTTGGTCGCGTGGCTGATCACGCCCGGCGCGAGCGTCTTGCCCGCGGGCAGGCTGACGTCCTCCCACACGCGCCACTCGTGCTCGTGGCGCGGGTTGGCGTGCTCGTACAGGTAGGTGCCGGCGTTGACCTGGAAGACGAGGTCGAGCACGTCGCGCAGCGCGATGTCGTTCGTGTGCGGGCCGTTCCAGCTGCCCCAGCAGACGTGGTAGCGGACGCGGTCCTCCGGGATGCCCTCGAGCGCGTGGTTGAGCGCGTCGATCCGCGGCTGCGCCCAGGCGCGGTAGTCGTCCATCGTCCCGGGCGGCACGATCACGTCGTACATGAACGGGATGTAGGCGTCGTCGACCTGCACGTAGAGGCCGGCGTCGACGATCGTGCGGTACTCCTCGCGCAGCGCTTCGGCGATGCCCATCAGCGCGTCCTGCTCGGAGCCGTAGTGCTCGTCGATCAGGTTCGGGAAGCAGCTCGCCGGGGCGACCACGGGGAGGAAGCCCTCCTCGACGCCCGCGGCCTCCATCGCCGCCTTCAGGTTCGCGATGTCGCGCTCGATCGCGGCCTGGCCGGTGTAGGTCACGGGCGCGACGCAGGCCCAGTCGCCGCCGGGGCCCTCGAACTCCTGCTCGTTGGCGAAGTAGCTCGCGTAGAACTCGGGGAAGCGGGTCCAGTCCGTCGGCGCGTCGTTGACGCTCGCGAAGTCGGCGTGCTGGACCGGATGCGGGCGCAGCTCGATCCCGCCGAGGCGCTCGTAGACGTAGTAGTTCCAGGCCGACTTGCCGTACTCGCCGTCGCTGACGATGTCGATTCCGGCGTCGCGCTGCTTGGCCACGACCTCCTGCACCGAGCGCGTCAGGCATTCCTCGTAGGCCTGCTCGTCGTAGGGCTCACCCGCGTCGCGCTTGCGCAGGTAGGCGATCAGTTCGTCAGGACGGACGAGGCTTCCGACGTGCGTCGTGCGCATGGTTCTCCTCACTCGGGACCGGAAGCGGCGCAGCCTACTTCGCGCGTCAATCGAGGACGGTGAGGTCGAGCTCTCGCAGGCGGGCCGGATCGGCGAGCCCGTCGATGGCGACGATCCGGCCGCCCGAGACGGTGAAGCCCATGACCGAGAACGGCCGCCCGCCGGGCGCCACGACGACGCCGGCCGCCCCGTTCACGAGCGCCGGGCGCACGAACGGCGCCAGCCGGGAGAACGTCATGGCGCGGCGGGCCACGGCCTCGGCGCCCTGGACGACGCTGGAGTGCCCGGCGCCGCCGTCCGAGCGCACGACGACGTCGGGGTGCAGGAGCGCGACCAGGCCGTCGAAGTCGCCGTCGTGCGCGGCGGCGAAGAAGGCGTCGACCACGCGGCGCTGCTCGTTGAGGTCGGCGTCGGGCGCCGGCGCGGCGCCGCGGACACGCCGGCGTGCACGGCTCGCGAGCTGGCGGGCGGCGTCGGGCGAGCGGTCGACCATCGGGGCGATCTCGTCGAACGGCACGGCGAACATGTCGTGCAGGACGAACGCCACCCGCTCCGCGGGTGACAGCGTCTCCAGCACGACGAGCAGCGCCAGCCCGACCGAGTCGGCGAGCAGCGCCTGGTGCTCGGGGTCGGTGGCGTCCGCGCGGGCGATCAGCGGCTCGGGCACGTGGACGTCCTGGAGCGCCTCCTCGCGCCGTGTCGCGCGCGAGCGCAGCATGTTCAGGGACACGCGCGCGACGACCGTCGTCAGCCAGCCGCCGAGGTTCTCGATCTCGTCCGCGTCGGAGCGGCTGAGCCGCAACCACGCCTCCTGCACGGCGTCGTCGGCCTCCGTGCGCGAGCCCAGCATGCGGTAGGCGACCGCTCGCATGTGCGTGCGGTGCTCGTCGAAGCGCGCTGCCAGCCAATCGGTTTCGTTCATCCGGTCACGTTCCTCGGTCGCTGCGGGTCAACGCGTTTGACCAACCTCATCGACCCGATGTGACAAGGAGTGACGAATGATGAAGATCGCGATCGCCGGAGCGACCGGACGGGCCGGCCGCTACGCCGCCGAGGCACTCGAGTCCGAGGGCCACGAGGTCGTCCGGATCGCGCGCGCCACGGGCGTCGACGTGGTCACCGGCGAGGGCCTCGAGCACGCCCTGCAGGGCGCCGAGGTGATCATCGACGCGGCCACCGGCCCGTCGCCGGACGAGCAGGAGGCCACGGCGTTCTTCACCGCCGCCGCGCGCAATCTGCTCGCCCACGGACGCGACGCGAAGCGGATCGTCGTGGTTTCGATCATCGGCATCGAGCACTTCAGCGGCGGCTACAACGCGGCCAAGCGCGTCCACGAGCAGGCGTACCTCGACGGCCCCGTCCCGGTCAAGATCCTGCGCGCCGCCCAGTTCCACGAGTTCGTCGGCCAGCTCGTCGACTGGGGGACGCAGAACGGCACCGCGCACCTGCCGGAGATGCGCACGCAGCTCGTCTCGGCGCGCACCGTCGGCGAGGCGCTCGCCGCGCTCGCGACCGGCGCCGACGGGCCGGCCGAGATCGCCGGCCCGCGCGAGGAGTCGCTGGTCGCGGTGGCGCGGCTGCTCGCGGCCCGCCGGGGCGCGCCGGCGCGCGTCGAAGTCGACGCCAGCGGTCCGGACAGCGCGCTCTACGCCTCCGGAGCGCTGCTGCCCGGACCGGATGCTGTGCTCGCCGGCCCGACGTTCGAGGAGTGGCTCGAGAGCAGTTAGCGGATCCGCATCCCCGCCGTCGCGTCGTAGTGCAGGGGCTTGCTCTTCTTCGCCAGCGGCGCGTCGGCGGAGGAGATCTTCTTCCCGTGCTTTGCGTCGGGCGGGCAGATCGCGATGTAGCGCGCGTAGCCGCCGACGCCGCCGCCGAACTTCGGGTAGCCGATGTTGATCAGGCAGCCGGTCTCCGGCACCTGCTCGAGGTTGTCGACGCCCTCGGCCTGCGTGTAGCCGTGGTGCATCAGCCAGTACTCGCCCTCGAGCGTCGGCGTCGTGTCGGTGTCGAGCGGCTCATGCCCGTGGAAGAGGATCTTGCGCTGCCGGTGCAGGTACTTGATCGCGTCCAGGCCGACGCCCGGGAAGACCGGGTCGGCGGCGAGCGCCTTGGCCTTGGCGGCGTCGGTCGTCCACTTCTTCGACCAGTCCGAGCGGACCATCACGACCGACCCCTCGGGAATACGACCGTTCTCCTTCTCCCAGTTCTTGATGTCGGAGACCTGCAGGTGGTAGTCGCCCTTCTTGGAGACCTGGCTGACGATCGAGATCACGACCAGCGGGCGCACGGCGAAGGTCGCCGGCAGCTCGTCGATCGCCGGGTACTCCGGCGCCCAGTGCGCGGGCGGGTCGAGCTGGGTGCCGAACTGGTCGGTGGCTGACCCAGAAGAGCGCGGAAGACTACGCGCTTCTGTGACAAACGCGTCTTGTTTCGTTTCACCCGGCGGGCCGAGACTTGGGGGGTGAGGAACAAACAGTTCCCGAGAGGCAACATTTGTTCCTCACCCCCCTTCGATCTCGTCACCACGGGCTGAGCTACTCGCCGGCGGATTGAGCCTCAGCGCGATCAGCCGGCGCGTGAAGCGGGGCGCCTTGGTTCGTCGCTATCCCGGCGTGTACTCACACGGCGCGGGCGACCTGTCGCAGGAGGCGCGCTGGATGGCGGCGGTCCTCGCGTGCGGCGCGGGCTCGGCGCTCGCCCATCTCTCGGTGGCGGCGCTGTTCGGCGTCTCGCGCTGGCCGATCGGCGATCCGCACGTGCTCGTCCCGCGTCGTCACCGACCGGTCGACGGCATCGTCATCCATCAGTGCGTCCGCCTCGATCCGCGGGACGTGACGCTGTATCGCGGCATCCCGGTGACGACCGTCCCGCGCATGCTGATCGACCTGACCGACGACCGCACACCGCACCAGATCGCGTACGTCATCAACGAGGCCGCGTTCCGCAGGTGCTTCAACCTCGACGCCACGCGCCGAGCGATGGAGCGATCCAACGGCCGCAAGCTCAAGGTGCTCGAGCGCGCCATCGACCTCTATCTCCAAGGCAGCGCCGGGACCAAGAGCAACCTCGAGGACGCCTTTCTCTCGATGCTGCAGTTGGCCTCGCTCCCGGAGCCGCTCGTGAACATGGAACTCCATGGCTACGAAGCCGATTTCCACTGGCCGGACCACCAGATCGCCGTCGAGGTGGACGGCAACCACACGCGCCCCAAGGATCGAAGGAACGACGCCGCCCGCGACAGGATCCTCGAAGCGGCCGGCTACACGGTCGTGCGGTCAACGAACGCCAACCGAGCTCATCCTCAGCCGGCTAGCTCCGCTGCTTCGAGCCACTCCGTCTCCAGCCGGTCACGCTCGGCGGCGTTCTCGCTGAGCGCGTCCTGCAGCTCACGCAGGCGCAGATGGTCGGTCGCGCTCTCCGCCATCTCCTCGTGCAACGCCGCCTCGCGCTCGCGCAGCTTCTCGAGCGCGCGCTCGAGCCGCGCGGCCTCCTTGCGCGCCGCGCGCACGACGGCCTGGTTGGGCACGGTGCGCTCGACCACGCGCGTCCGGCACTTGGTCCGGTCGCCGCAACGCGAGGTACTGCTCGATCCCGCCGGGCAGGTGGCGGATCGAGCCGTCGCCCGCGAGCGCGTAGACGTTGTCGCACACGCGCTCGACGAAGTAGCGGTCGTGCGAGACCACGACCAGCGTCCCGGGCCAGCCGTCGAGCAGGTCCTCCAACGCGGTCAGGGTGTCGATGTCGAGGTCGTTGGTCGGCTCGTCGAGCAGCAACACGTTGGGCTCGCTCATCAGCAGCCGCATCAGCTGCAGCCGCCGCCGCTCGCCGCCGCTCAGGTCACGCACCAGCGTCCGCCCGCGCTCGCCGCCGAACCCGAAGCGCTCGCACAGCATGCCCGCGGTCAGCTCGCGGCCGTCGCCGAGCCGGGCGCGGCCGCGGATCGCCTCGACCGCCTCGAGCGCGCGCAGCCCGCCCGGGATCTCGGCCGTGTCCTGCGTGAGGAACGCGAGCCGCACCGTCGCGCCGCGCGACACGAAACCCGACGACGGCTCCAACCCACCCGCGAGCAGCTTCATCAGCGACGTCTTGCCGGACCCGTTGACGCCGACGACCGCAACGCGGTCGCCGGGCCCGAGCCGCCACGTCGCGTCGCGCAGCAGCACCTTGTCGCCGAACCCGACCGTCACCCCCTCGGCGTCGAGCACCTTGGTGCCGAGCCGCGAGCTCGCGAAGCGCAGCAGCTCGGCGCGGTCGCGGACCTCGGGCTCGTCGGCGATCAGCGCGTTGGCGGCCTCGATCCGGAACTTCGGCTTCGACGTGCGCGCGGGCGGGCCGCGCCGCAGCCAGGCGAGCTCCTTGCGCAGCAGCTGCTGGCGGCGCTCCTCGCGCGCGGCCGCCTGCCGCGCCCGCTCGGCACGCGCGAGCACGTACGCCGCGTAGCCGCCCTCGTACTGATGCACGGCGGTGTCGGCGACCTCCCACGTGAGCGTGCAGACGGCGTCCAGGAACCAGCGGTCGTGGGTGACGACGAGCATCGAGCCGCGGCGCGCGGCGAGATGGCGCGCGAGCCAGTCGACGCCCTCGACGTCGAGGTGGTTCGTGGGCTCGTCGAGCAGCAGCAGCTCGGGATGGTCGAGCAGCGTCTGGGCCAGCGCGATCCGGCGCCGCTCGCCGCCCGAGAGCGGCTCGATCCGGGTGTCCAGGCCGGCGGGGAAGCGCGCGATCGCCACGCCGCCCAGCAGCCCGTCGAGCACGGAGCGGTAGGCCGCGTCGGCCTGCCACTCGTGGTCGGCACGGCCGCCGACGAGCTCCTCGCGGATCGTGCGCGAGGAATCGAGATCGTCTCCCTGGCCGAGCAGCGCCACGTGCAGCCCGCCTTCGCGCGTGACCGCGCCCGCATCCGGCGCCTCGGCGCCCGCGATCAGCCGCAGCAGCGTCGACTTGCCGTCGCCGTTGCGGCCGACGACGCCGATCCGGTCGCCGTCCGCGATGCCGAGCGTGACGTCCTCGCAGCACGGTGCGCGCCGCCGTAGCCCTTGACGACATCCTTGAGGTTGACGAGATTGCGAGCCATCCGGTGATGCAGCCTACGAGGGAGTTGGAGCGCGAGCAGGAGCACCTCGACGCCACGGCCGAGGCGTTCGATCGCGCGTTCGCGGCGCTGACCGGGCGCCGCCCGCCGAGTGGCAGCGACGACTACGCCAACGAGGCGCTCGAGCACATGCGGCGCGAGCGGATCCGCCAGTACACCGAGGCCAGTGGGCCGCTGTACTTCGGCCGCATCGACGGCGAGGGCTCGCTCTACGTTGGCCGCCACGCCGTCTGGAGCGCCGACAACGAGCTGCTGTCGGTCAACTGGCGCGCGCCCGCGGCGCAGCCGTTCTACACCGCGACGGCGCGCGACCCGCACGGCCTCAAGCGCCGCCGCCGGCTCGACATCGAGGACCGGACGGTGCACGGCTTCGTCGACGAGACGCTCGCGAGCGAGGACGACGACCACCTGACCGAGGCGATCGTCGAGGACATCACGCGCCAGCGCGTCGGCGAGATGCGCCAGATCATCTCGACGATCACGCCCGACCAGTACGAGCTGATCAGCCGCGACACGCCCGGCGCGCTCGTGATCCAGGGCGGGCCCGGCACGGGCAAGACCGCGGTCGGCCTGCACCGCGCGGCCTGGCTGCTGTACGCCGACCCGGAACTCACCCGCGCCGGCGTGCTCGTGGTCGGCCCGAACGAGACCTTCATCCGCTACATCGAGCAGGTGCTGCCGGCGCTGGGGGAGGGCGGGGTCGAGCAGCGGCCGATCGGCGCGCTGATCGCGCGCCCGCACGGCGAGGTCGACGAGACGCGCGAGCTGGCCGCGCTCAAGGGCAGCGCGCGGATTGCGGTCGTGCTGGGGCGGCTGTTGTGGGAGCGGCTCAACCTGCAGGGCGCCGAGATCCCGGTCACCCGCCGGCGCGTCGTCGAGGTGACCGAGCAGGACCTGCGCGAGCTCGTCGCCGCCGTGCGCGAGCGGACGCGCAGCTACGAGACGGGCCGCGAGCGCTTCCGCGAGCGGCTCGCCGGCCTGATCGCCTCGCGCGCGCTCGAGCGCAGCTCGCTGGCGGGCCAGGACGAGGCGATCAGCGCGGTGCGCAAGACCAAGGAGTACCAGCGCCTGGCCACGAAGGCGTGGCCGCGCGAGACGCCCGAAGGGCTGGTCGAGAAGCTGTTCAAGCACCGCCCCCGCCTCGAGCGCGTGGCCGCCGACCTGCTGACGGGCGAGGAGATCGCGCTGCTCCTGCGCTCGTCGGCGGCGGTCAAGCGCCGCGATATGACCCCGACCGACGTCGCGCTGCTGGACGAGGCGCACTGGCTGATCGACCCCGGCTTCCGCCGTTTCGGTCACGTGGTCGTCGACGAGGCCCAGAACCTGACGCCGATGGAGCTGCGCATGACCGTCCGCCGTGCGCGCGGGCAGTCGCTGACGATCCTCGGCGACCTCTCGCAGCGCACCGCCGACGCCGGTGTCTCCTCGTGGGAGGCCGTGCTGCGCGAGGCCGGCGTCGACGAGCACAGCGTGAGCGAGTTGCGCGTCAGCTACCGCGTGCCGAACGAGTTCCTGGTCCTCGCGAGCACGCTGCTCCCGCCCGGCGCGCCCGCGCCACAGGGCGTGCGCGAGGCGCCGTTCGCGCCGCTGGCGACCCGCACCGGTGACCTCGGCGCGGCGGCGCGACGGGCGGCCACGCGGCTGTCGGACGAGGTCGGGAGCGTGGGCGTCGTCGCACCCGCGGTCGCCTTCGAGGCCGTGCGCGCGGCGCTCGGCGACGCCGCCGTCGACGCCACGCGCGAGCCGCTGAGCGCGGGCGTGAACCTGCTCGACCTGCACGTCACCAAAGGGCTCGAGTTCGACGCGATCGTGGTCGTCGAGCCCGCCGCGATCCTCGCCGAGCGTCCCGACGGCGGCCCCGGCGGCCTCTACACGGCGCTTACGCGCGCCACCCGCGCGCTCGCGATCGTGCACGCCGAGGCGCTCCCGAACGAGCTCCTGCGAGCCGGCGTGTTGCGGACAGAAGCTGACCGCAACGAGCCGTAGTCTTCGCACCATGGACTTCAAGCTCGAGCTCATCAACGTCCCCGTCTCCGACGTCGACCGTGCGAAGGCGTTCTACGTCGACCAGGCCGGCTTCAACGCCGACCACGACCATCAGGTCGACGAGCACCTGCGCTTCGTCCAGCTCACGCCGCCCGGCTCGGCGTGCTCGATCTCGATCGGCAGCGGGCTGACCGAGTCGGTGCCCGGGTCGATCAAGGGCCTGCAGCTCGTGGTCGACGACATCGAGGCCGCCCGCGCCGAGCTCGCCGGCCGCGGCGTCGACGTGTCGGAGATCCAGCGCTTCCCGTGGGGTGCGTTCGTGTTCTTCTCCGACCCGGACGGGAATGCTTGGGCTGTGCAGGACTTGACCGGGACGCGCCCCGAGGCCTAGTGGCGTCCTACGCCGTCAACCCGAAGGCGGTGGCGCGCGCCGAGCAGCTGATCGACGCGCGCCAGTACGTCCTCGACAGCGAGTGGGGGAACGCGCAGCCGCGCGCGCCGGACGAGAACGCCTATCTCTCCAAGCACTCGTGGGAGGACTACGAGCTCTGGCACCTCGGGCTCACCGAGGGCGCGGCGGACGAGACCAAGGCCCGCTACGCGTTCGTGTACGGCGACTTTCGCCGCATCCACCGCACGGGCCTGATCGCGTGCGTCTACCGCGCCGCCGAGTGGCGCCACAAGGAGGTCGAGCTGGCCGCGCACGAGCTCCTGCAGCGGCTCGACAAGCTCAGTGGCTGAGGCCGAGCTCGCGGACGCGTTCGTGGGTGGGGGCGGGATCGAACGCGGCGAGCTGCCAGGTGGCGGTCCGGGCGTCGAGGTCGAGCAGCAGCCAACAGGCGGCCGCCTGCGCGTCCAGGCCCGGCCACCAGCCGAGCCGTGAGGGCGCCGGCGCGCCGACCGCTCCGGGGTTGAGCAGCCACTTCCCGGAGGAGATGTCGAGCGGCTCGCCCGGCACGAGCTTGAGCTTGCGGGCGCCGTCGTGAAGCCCTGCGGGCGCGTCGAGCGGCTCGCCAAGGATGATCTTCACCTGGCGCCCGCTGTCGTGGAACGCGGCGGGCGCGTGCGTGTGGCCGACAAGGCCGAGCGGCGCCTTCTGCCGTGCGAGGCAGTCCGCGGCGTTGCGCGGGCCGACGTACTCGTGCACGGCGTTGTGCGGCCCGCCGTGCCAGAGCTGCACGTCGCCGCGCCGCGCGGCGGGCTTGCGCGCGCGCATCCAGGCGAGCGCGTCCGCGTCGAGCCGTTCGCGGGCGAGCTCGATCGACGGCGGCGGCGCCGGCGTGTCGCGCAACGCGAGGTAGTCGTGGTTGCCGAGCAGCGCGACGCGGCACGACTCGCGGGTCCGCGCGACCACGCGCTCCGGGTCCGGCCCGTGGCCGACCATGTCGCCGAGCGACCAGCGCTCGTCCACGCCCTCGGAGGCGGCGAGCACGGCCTCGAGCGCGTCGGCGTGCCCGTGGGCGTCGGCGAGGACCGCGATCAGCACGCGGAATAGGCCCCCGCGGCGGGCCGTCTGGAAGCCATATGCGGATTCTGTTTGCAACCGGTCAGGGCGGCGGGCACTTCGGCCCGCTGGTGCCGTTCGCCCGCGCCTGCGTGAACGCGGGTCACGACGTCCTGGTGGCCGCGCCGGCCTCCGCGGCGGGCATGGTCGAGCGCGCGGGCTTCGCCTTCCACGGCGTCGGCGAGCCACATGGCCGCACCGCGGCCTGGGCGCCGGTCTTCTCGGGCGACGGGCCCGGCGCCGCGTTCGTGATCCGCGAGCTGTTCGTCGGCCTCGACGCCCGTGCGGCCATGCCGGACATGCTGGCGCTGGTCGAGGACTGGCGTCCGGACGTGATCGTCCGCGAGACGACCGAGTTCGCCTCGTGCGTCGCCGCCGAGCAGTTCGACGTGCCGCTGGTCGACGTCGGGCCCCACCTGCGCGCCTCGATCGACGCCGGCGACGTCCTGGCGACGCTGGCCGCCGAGGCGCTGGACGAGTTCGGCCCGCACGCGCTCCGCCGCCCGCGCCCGGTGCTGACGTGCGCGCCGCGCTCGCTCGACGACGGCGATTCCGACGTCCAGCGCTTCCGGCTGCCGTCCGAACGTCGCATCGACGCCTCGCTGGTGTACGTCTCGTTCGGCTCGGAGATCCGCGACCCCGCACTGTTCTGCGACGTCGCCGACGATCTCGCCGACGTCCCGTGGCCCGTGTTGATGACGATCGGCAATCACGTCGAGCCCGCCGAGCTCGGCCCGCTGCCGCCGAACGTGCGCGTCGAGCGCTGGGTCCCGCAGGTCGAGGTGATGCCGCATGCCGCGGCGATGGTCGGCCATGGCGGCTCGGGCGGGACGCTGGCCGCGCTCGCCGCCGGCGTGCCGATCGCGTTCATGCCGCTGTTCGTCGACGGCCCGGCCAACGCCGCGCAGGTCGCCGAGCTGGGGGCGGGAATCGTCGTCGAGCACGCGTCCCAGGTTGCCGAGTTGCTCGCCGATTCGCGCTACCGCGACGCCGCGGAGCGGGTGGCAGCCGAGATCCGCGCGCTGCCGCCGGTCGAGGACGCGGTCGACGTGCTGGTCCGCCGCGCGTCTGAACCGCGTTTCCGCACACTGCGCTGAGACCGGCGCCGACGCAGGAACTCATCGCCGTGCGGGTATGCGCATCTCATGGTGCTCGCCGCGCTGCTGGCGCTCGTCTCCGGGTGGACGATCGGGGCGCCGCCCGCCGCCCACGAGCTGGTGGCCGCCGAGCAACGCGCGGGCGAGAGGGTCACGCGCTACGCGCGCACGCGGCGCGACCCCGACGACGCCCCGGTCGTCCTGACCGCCTATGACCCGGGGCGCTCGCCGTACCCCGCGCCGTCCGCCCCGCAGACAACGGTGCGCGGCCGGCCGGCCGAGTTCTCGGACCTGACCGACGACGGCCGGACCTACGGCCGCGCGCTGCGCTGGACCGAACCCTCGGGCGTGACGCTTTCGCTGGAGCTCGCAAGCCGGCCCGGTGACGAGCGGCTGCGGGCGATCGCCGAGTCGGTGCGCGAGGAGCCGCCGGAGCGCTGGCGCGTCCTGCGAATCGCGGTGAGCGACCCGCCGGAGCTCGGCCGGCTGCCGGCGGGGATGAAGCGCGTAATCGTCCGGCGCGGCCGGATCGCGGGCCGCCGCTTCACGCTCACGGCGCTGCTCCCGCCGGGCTTCCCCGTCGCGCCCGAGGACCGGCGAGCCGCGTGCTACCGGCTGACCTTCCGCGGCGAGCGCAGCTACGGCGTCAGCTGCGGGTTCGAGACGAGCTGGTGGCGCCTGGGCGGCACGGTCTTCGCCTTCGGGTCGGTCGCCCCGGGAGTGAGGCGCGTGCGGGTCAGCGGCGAGGGTGTCGACGCCGGCGGGCGGACCGGCCGCGCCCGCGGCTATCCGCTGGCGTCGTTCTACGCCGTTCCGCTGCCGTCGAACGCGTGCGCGGTCACCGTCGAGGACGCCGATCGCGGGACGGACATCGGGCAGACCGGGCCGTTGCCCAGCGGACCACGCTCCGACTACCTGCGCTGCCGCTGATCCGCCCCGGTGGGTCATGCGCACCCACGGGCATGAACCCCCGGCCCCCGATCCTCTTCGCCGTGGCGGCGGCCGCACTGCTCGCCGCGCCGAGTGTGCACGCCTCGACGATCCTCGGATCGCCCGACACGACCGCCGCCCCCGACGCCTTCGCCTGCGCGGCGTCGTGTCCGGCCGGGCGCGATCGGCTTCCAGCAGTTCGCGCTGCGCGACGCCACCGTCGAGGCGCCCGAGGCCGGCGTGCTGGTTTCCGCCAGCGTCCACGCCAAGCGGATCGCGGGCACCGAGGACCCGCGGATCGCGGTCCTGCGCCGCAGCGGCGACGGAGTGAGCACGTCGGTCGTGGCGTCCGCGCCGCTGCCGGTGTCCGCGGCCACCGGCGAGCGGGTCCAGATCGACGACCTGCACCTGCCGGTCCAGCGCGGCGACTCCGTCGGCTTCCTCTTCCGCACCGGCGAGGTCGACCTCGGCGCCCGGCAGCGCCCGCGCCCCGACGGTGCGGTGCAGTCGTTCGCGCTGCCCTGCGCGCCGTGCGGGATGGACGGCGGGACGGGCCTCGAGCTGCTGCTCGACGCGGTCGTCGAGCCCGACGTCGACGCCGACGGGATGGGCGACGAGTCCCAGGACGCCGACGGCGGCGGCCTCGGCCCCGACTGGGAGGAGGACTGGTTCGAGGACTTCGGCGAGGGCGACGAGCTCGACGAGGCGCCGCCGGCGCGGACGCCGCGCGAGCTGCGGCTGCTCGACGCGAGCCGCCGGACGCTGCTGATCACCGCCCCGAAGGCCGGGCGGGTGAGCGCGTCCGTGACGCTGCCCGGCAACGCCCGCACCGGCGCCGGCCCGTTCACCACGATCCTGACCGGCGAAAAGCGCGTCACGCGCCCGGGCCGCGTGCGGCTGCGCCTGAAGGCGACGCCGGCCGGCGAGCGCATCCTGGCCAAGCGCAAGCGCGTGCGAACGAAGGCCGTGCTGGCGTATTTCCCGCGCCGGTCGACGCTCGAGCTGCTGATGCGCTCGGCTCGCCTGTAGCGATGGTCCAGGGCGTTCGCGGCCGGGGCGGGCTAGCTTGAAGGGGTGCGCCGCGATCCCTACCGCGTCCTCGAAGTGCCTCCGACCGCCACGCCGGAGCAGCTCCACGATGCCTACCGGCGGCTGATCAAGCTCCACCACCCGGACCGCAACGGCGGCTCGGCGGAGTCGACGCAGCGCTTCCAGGAGATCCAGCAGGCCTACGAGGAGGTCCGCAACCGGCCGCGCGCGACCGCCACGCGCGTGTCGAGCGAGTCGGTCGAGGAGCGGATGGCGAAGCTCCAGGGCGAGGTCCGGCAGGCGCATGCCGAACGCGAGCGGGCACGCGAGGCCGCGCGCCAGGCGCTGCGCGACCTCGAGCCGGAGCCCGCGACCGCGCCCGCCGAGCCGGCCGAAGAGGAGGACAGCTTCAGCGCGATCCTCTTCGACATCGTCGACGAGATCGGCGAGCGCCTGACCGGACCGCGCAAGGACGCGGCCGTCCGCACCGTCGACGACCTGATCCACGGGCTCGACGACCTGTCATCCCGGCTTGACGGCCGGTCCTGAGCGCCGAAGCGCCGTCATCCTGGACATCGGGCGAATGCGACGACTGCTGGCGACAACACTGCTGTTCGGGCTGCTGCTCGCCGGGACCGCGCACGCCGGCCCTCGCTACGACGTGCCGGAGGGCTTCACGCGCTGCCCGCAGGCGGTCGCCTGGCACGGCTTCTTCAAGTGGGCCTCCCAGCGGCACACGACCTGCCGCGCCGCCGAGCGCTTCATGCGCGCGTACGCGGTGCGGGCCGGCGGCGCGGACATGCCCCGCGCCGTCGCCGGCTACCGCTGCCGCATCCACTACTGGCGCAACGCCGAAGGCGACATCCACGCCAGCCGCCACGTCTGCACCCGGCGCGACGTCACGATCCGCTTCTACGGGATGGTCTGACCCTTCGTGGTGACGGCGTGCTCGAGCGCCCAGTCGAGCGCGTAGTCGGCGACCTGCTCCCAGCCCGGCCACGCCGGCAGCAGGTGCGGGCCCTCGAACTCCTTGACCTCGGTGATCGTGTCCGACTTGTAGTGCTTGGCGTTCGACTGCTGGATCGAGGGCGGCATCAGGTGGTCCGTCGAGCCGGAGATGAACAGCAGCGGGGCGCGGTCGTCGTTCTTGTAGTCGACGTGGTTGTCGTCTTCGCCCGGGTGGATGTTGGCCAGCGCGCTGCTCCAGAAGATCGAGCCCGAGGCCGGGATGTGGTAGCGCTCGTAGAGCGCCTTGGACTCCTCGTCGCTGAACCCGTTCGTGAACGCGTACTGCCACTGGTCGTGCGTGAAGCCCACCGCCTTGTGCCGGTTCGCGGGGTTCTTGAGCACGGGGAACGTCGCCCGGATCTGCGACAGCGGCACGCGCTTGACGCCCTCGGTCGGCGCCGAGTTGATCGCCACGCCGGCGGCGCCGTACCCATGGTCGAGCAGGACCTGGGTGAAGACACCACCGGCCGAGTGGCCGATCAGGATCGGCGGCGTCTCGAGCGCGCCGACGATCCCCTCGAGGCGCTCGATGATCTGCGGCACGGTGACCTGCTCGATCGGCGTCGGGTCGGCGTTGAGCGCTTCGACCTCGACGTCGAAGCCGGGGTAGGCGGGCGCGAGGACCTTGAAGCCCTTGGCTTCGTAGTGGGTGATCCAGTGCTCCCAGCTGCGCGGCGTGACCCAGAAGCCGTGGATCAGCACGATCGTGTCCGGTGTGGTGCTCATTGCCGTCCCTTCGAGAGTGGGTTGACCGAGATCAGCTCGACGCCGACCTCCTGGAATCGCTCGATGAGGCCGTGCAGTTGCGCCTGGTCGCGTACGGGGCCGGTGAGAACGGTCGTGCCGTCGACGCGCTCCAGCCGCAGGCCCTCGAAGAGCACGCGGAAGTGGTCGCCGATCTCTCCCCGCAGCACGAACTCGTACTCCATCGTGGGCGGGAGCATCGCGTCCGCTTAGGTGAGTTGTCGAGGCCTCACCTAGGTGATCTTGAGCTCGCGCGCACGCTCGACCGCCTCGGCGCGTGACGAGACGCCGAGCTTGCGGTAGACGGACTTCACGTGGGTGTGCACCGTGTTGAACGAGAGGTACAGCTCGCGGCCGATCTCGCGCTCACTCAGCCCGCCGCTGAGGTGGCGCAGGACGGTCAGCTCGCGCTCTGAGAGCTCGGTCGGCCGTGTCCGCCGCGCTGCCGCAAGCCGTGCCGGCAGGACGCCGGGATCGCGGCAGCTGCGCACGAGCTCATCGGCCTCGGCGAACAGGTGCGCGGCGCGGTCGCGGTCGCCGAGCTGCTCGACGGTCGTCGCGAGCGCGATCAGGCCGTCCACGAGGTCGAGCTTCTGCGCCCACAGCCGGCGCAGGAAGACGCCCTTCTCGAGCGCGGGCAACGCCTCCTCGTGGCGATCGTGCGCGGCCAGCGCGACGCCGTAGGCCGTGTGCACCTCGCCGTCCTCGGCGGCGTCGAGCAGGCCGGCCTCGCGCGTGACCTCCACGGCCTCGCGCGCGAGCCGCAGCTGCTCGGAGCGATCGCCACGGATCCCGGCGATCAGCGAGAGGTCGGCGATCGCGGCCACGCCGACGATCCACTGGTCCGCCGGCGGCGCGAGAACGGTCGTTTCCGCCAGCCAGTGCTCGGCTTCGTCGAGGTCGCCGTTGCAGTAGTGCGCCCAGCCGAGCGCCCACGTGATCACCGGGCGCCACGGCGACTCGGGACCCTCGAGCTGTGCGGAGCGCGTGCCGTGCTCGAGGATCGCCGACACGTCGCCCCAGCCGAACGTCGCGCTCAGCACGGAGAGGCTGGACTCGACCGAGACGAAGCCGTCGGGCAGCGGACCCGCCTGCAGGTCGCCGAGCGCGCGCACGCGCGCCGCGGCCGCGCGCATCTCGTCCTCGCGGCCGCGCAGCGCCGAGACCCAGGCTTTGACGAGCAGCAGGCGGGCGTCGAAGTGGTCGTCCGGGATCCGCCGCAGCCAGTCGTCGACCGACGCCGTCCGCCCGGCGTTGGCGTAGTGGACCCAGGACTCGGCGATCAGCGCGCCGGCCTCGTCGTAGGCGCGCGCGGCGACGGCGTGGTGGATCGCCTCGTCGGTGGTCCCGGACTCGCGGTGCCACTCGAACGCGCGCCGGTGCAGCGTGGGGACCAGGTCGGGCTCACGACGTGCGAGCTCGACGCGCAGCAGCTGCGCGAACAGGTGGTGGAAGCGGAACCACCGGCGCTGGTCGTCGAGCGGGATCAGGAAGAGGTTCGTGCGCGCGAGCGTTGTCGAGCGCGTGCGCCGACCCCGGCGCGTCCAGGACCGCGTCGCACAGCGGTGCGCACAACCGCTCGAGCACCGACGTGCGCAACATGAACGTCTGCAGCTCCGGCTCGTGCGCGGCCAGCACCTCGCCGGCGAGGAAGTCGACGACGTGTGCGCTGGTGCCGTCGAAGGCCAGCACCAGCCCGTGCTTGTCGTCCGTGCCGGCCAGCGACAGCGCCGCCAGGTAGATCCCGGCCGGCCAGCCCTCGGTGCGTGCCACCAGCAGCTCGACGTCCTCGGCCGCCAGGCCGAGGCCGAGCCGGTCGTCGAGGAACTCGCCCGCTTCGGCGGCCGTGAAGCGCAGCTCGTCGGCGCGCAACTCGAGCAGCTGCCCGCGCGCCCGCAGCGTGCCGAGCCGGAGCGCCGGGTCCGTGCGTGTCGCGAGCACGAGCTGGACCGACGCCGGCAGGTGGTCGACGAACCAGGCGACGCTCTCGCGGGCGGTCGTCCCGCCGAGGCGGTGGAAGTCGTCCAGCACGAGCACGACCTCGCCGCAGCCGTCGAGCGCGTTCACGAGCCGCGGCAGCACGACCTCGAGCAACGGCGCCGACGCGGCGAGTGCCGGCTCGACCGCCAGGCCCGGGCAGGCCCGGCCCAGCGCCGCGATCGCATGCGACCACAGGACGACCGCGTCGTCGTCGCCGTCGTCGAGCGTCAACCAGGCGACCGGCCGCGGCTCGCTCTCGCGCCACGCCGCGAGCAGCGTCGACTTCCCGAAGCCGGCCGGACACGCGACCAGGGTCAGGCGGCGCCCGCGGCCCTCGCGCAGGCGCGCGAACAGCCGCTCGCGCGCGATCGCCTGGACGGGCACCACCGGCGGGTGGAGCTTCGTCACGAGCAGGATCGGGGCGTCGGGACGGCCGTCCACGGTCAGCAGATTCTTACAGGACCGAAATCTGGTGCGTCAGAGTGCCGGCGGCGACGCGACCGCCGGCGCTTACCCGCCCTGCGACGCGCTGACGATCGCCCCGAGCACCAGCAGGCCGAGGATGATCGACGCGATGAGCCAGCCCACGGCGCGCTGCCCGCGCGCGCGGCGACGGCGGTAGCCGATGATCGCGAAGACGAAGCCGGCGATCACCACGAGGTTGGCCAAGACCTGGCCGGCCGTCTCCGCGGCGTCGGCGAGCACGAAGAAGGCAAGCAGCGGCATCCTCAGCCGCTTCCCGGTTGGGGCCGTTCGATAAACGCGCGACGTCGCCGCCTCATCGAAGGCCGAGGATCTCACGCGCTTCCGCAGGGCTCGCGACGTGGCGGCCGTGCTCGGCGACCAACGCCGCGGCTTCCTCGACGAGCTCCACGTTGCGCGGGGTGCGGGGTCCGGCGTAGTCCTCGAGGCCGACGCGGATGTGCCCGCCGCGCTCCAGCGCGGCGAGAGCCAGCTCGCGCACGTCGCCGCCGAGAACCGCGACGAGCCACGGCAGGCCGGTGCCGTCGAGCATCGCGAGGTAGGCGTCGAGGCTCGCCGTCGTCGGCGGGAGCCCGAATGGCATCGCGGGGCCGCCGAAATAGAACTTGATCAGCGCGCCGGGCGGGAGCTCGTGGGCCAGCGCGACGCGCAGGAAGCTCGGGTCGAAGATCGAGATGCTCGGCCCGAGCCCGAGCGCCGCGCAGCGCTCGAACCCGTAGCTCGCGTCGGCGTGGGTGTTGATGTAGACGCGGTCGCCGCCGAGGCTGACCGAGCCGGGATCGACGAGCGCGAGCCGCGTCAGGCCCGCGCGCGCGAGTGTCTCGTGGTGGGCCCAGCGCGTCTCGATCGTCGTGCCCGGCCCGCCGCTCGCCTGCGTGGCGTACAGCAGCACGTCGGGGTGGCGTTCGTGGATCGGCGTCCAGGCGGCGATGTACGGGGCGGCGTCGTGGACGCCGTTCTCGACCCACATCGGCTCGTCGGTGTGGTTGTGGACGATCGTCGCCCCGGCGGCGATGCACTCGAGCGCGTCGGCGGTGACCTCCTCGGGCGTGCGCGGGACGTTCGGCCCGCGCGCCGTGCCGTTGAGCGCCACCTCGATGATGCACGGATCGCTCATCGGTCGATGGCCCGGGCCTGGTCGGCGTCCATCCACAGCTCCCAGCGGCCCGACGACGACATCCGCTCGTCGAGGAAGTGGTACGGGCGGCGGCCGCCGAACTCCAGCACGCGCATCCGCCCGGCGCCGCCGAGCACGGACGCGATCCGGCGCCGCGGCCAGCCCATCGCGTCCTCGATCTCGGGGAACGGCCGCGGGCGATGCGGCCCGCCGGCGAGGTGGTCGAGCAGTTCGCGCATGAGATCGCTGGCGCGGTCGTAGAAGTGGGCGATCTCGCCCGGGTCCTGCATGGCGTTCTCCGGCCGGTGCGAGCGCACACGCGAAAGCGTACGGTTCGGGGGTGGCCAAGCTCATCTATTCAGCGATCGCGTCGCTCGACGGGTACATCGAGGACAAGGACGGCAAGTTCGACTGGTCCGCGCCGGACCCGGAGGTGCACGCGTTCGTCAATGATCTCGAGCGTCCGGTCGGCACCCATCTCTACGGGCGGCGAACGTACGAGGTGATGCAGGTGTGGGAGACGCTCGACGACGACGCGCCGGAGATGCGCGACTTCGCCGAGATCTGGCGGGCGGCGGACAAGGTCGTGTACTCGCGGACGCTGCGCAAGGTGTCGAGCGCGCGGACGCGGATCGAGCGCTCGTTCGACGCCGACGCCGTGCAGGAGCTGAAGGCGTCCTCGCCGCACGACCTCGTGATCGGCGGCCCGGCGCTGGCCGCGCACGCGATCCGGGCCGGCCTCGTCGACGAGTACCACCTGTTCCTCACCCCGTTCGTGGTCGGCGGCGGCAAGCGCGCGCTGCCCGACGACGTCCGGTTCGCGCTCGAGCTGCTCGACGAGCGCCGGTTCGAGGCGGCGTCGTGTTCCTGCGCTACGGCGCGGCCGTCAAGTGAGTCGCGGGGGCGACAAATCCGCGAGAAGCCGCTCGACTACTCGTAGTAGCCGTCGATTGGAATGCGCGCCTCGTCGAACAGCGCCGGGCCGTCGTACGCCACGTCCGGGAACCCGTGATCGGGCGGCATGATCGACTCGTGCTGCTCCGGCGAGAGCGCGAACACCACCCGTCCGAGCCCGGAGCGAGTGATCGCTCCTGCGCACATCGGACACGGATGCGTGCTCGTATACATCGTCGTCGCGCGCGCAACCTCGGAGGTCAGCTCCCGTGAGGCCCAAAGCGCCAGCCTGAACTCCGGATGCGCGGAGATGTCGCGCTGGGTCACGACCGTGTTGCGGGCCTCGATCAACAACTCTCCGCCGGGTCCTACGAGCAGCGAGCCGTAAGGCATGTCGCCGGCCGCCCGCGCTTCGACCGCGAGCTCGATCGCTCGCCGCAGCCAGTGCTCGTCGCGCTCGGTCACAGCTCGCGCCGCACGAGCTTCAGAGCCGCCTCCTGCCCGCGGTGCAGCGGCCCGCGGCCCTTCCAGCGCCCGGGCTCGATGCGCTCGGAGACCTCGAGGTCGCGCTCGAACTGCTCGGTCAGCTCGCCCGCGAACGCCTCGGACTGCACGCACAGCGTCGCCTCGTCGTGCAGCTGGAACGAGCGGTTGTCGAAGTTGACCGAGCCGACCGAGGACCAGATGTCGTCGATCACCATCGACTTGGCGTGCAGCATCGTCGGCTGGTACTCGTAGATCTCGACGCCGACGTCGAGCAGCTCGTCGTACGCCGCCCGCCCGGCGAGCCGCACCGGCGGCTTGTCGATGTTCGGCCCGGGCACGAGCACGCGCACGCGCACATCGCGCTCGGCGGCGTCCTGCAGCGCCTCGATGAACGCCGGCCGCGGCGCGAAGTAGGCCGCGGTGAGGTCGATGCGCTCCTGCGCGGCGGCGATCGCGAGGTAGTACAGCGCCTCGACGTTCGTGTCGCCGACGCCGGCGCTCGAGCGCACGACCATCATCGGCCCGCCGTGCTCGACCTGCGGCAGGTCGGGCAGGTAGTCGTCGCCCGCGAGCACCTCGCCGGTGGCCTCGAGCCAGTTCTCGGCGAACGCGCCGAAGAGGCCGCGCACGACCGGCCCGCGCACGCGCACGTGGGTGTCGCGCCAGTGGTCGGGGTCCTGCGCGTCGCCGGTCCACTCCTCGGCGATCCCGACGCCGCCGGTGAGCCCGACCTCGCCGTCGGCGACGAGGATCTTGCGGTGCGTGCGGTTGGCCAGCCGGCGCGCCGCGTAGGGCTTCGGCGGGCGGAAGCGGGACACGCGCACGCCCGCCTCGATCATGCGGTCGACGACGTCGCGCTCGAGCTTGATCCCGCCCACCGCGTCGATGATCACGTTGCACTCGACGCCGGCCTGCGCGCGCTCGCACAGCGCGTCGGCCACGTCGTCGGCGATCTCGCCGGTCCAGTAGACGTAGGTGAGCAGACACACCGTCTTGCGCGCTTGACGGATCGTGTCCAGGTAGCAGGGGAAGATCTGGTCGCCGTTGATCAGCAGGTCGACGTCCGAGCCCCACGAGATCGGCGCGCCGGTCAGCGCCTCGGCGGCGCGCAGGAAGCCGTCGGTTCCCGGCTTGCACTCGCCGCGCAGCTCGTAGCCGTGCCCGCTCTCGCGCCGGTGGCGCAGCGAGTCGGCGGCGTACCACGCCGTCCCGGCGACGGCGACGCCCGCGGGCCACGCATAGCGTGCGGGCGGGACGCGCGAGCGCTCAGAGCCGTTGCGTGAGAACACGCCCCGAACCTAGCGGACCTGGCTCATTCGTCACTCAGGAGTGACGTAGGCCCCGGAGAGCCCGCCGTCGACCATGAACGTCGACGCCGTGATGTACGACGACTCGTCCGAGGCCAGGAAGAGCGCGGCGTTGGCGATCTCGCGCGCGGCCGCGAAGCGGCCCATCGGCAGGTGGATCAAGCCGCCGCGCGGCCTTCGCCGGATCAGAGGCGTAGAGCTCGCGCAGCAGCGGCGTGTCGACCGGCCCCGGGCAGAGCGCGTTCACGCGCACGCCGCGCCGCCCGAATTCGACGCCGAGCTCGCGCGACAGGGCGAGCACCGCGCCCTTGGAGGCCGTGTAGGAGATCTGCGACGTCGCCGCGCCCATGACGGCCACGAACGACGCGGTGTTGATGACCGACCCGCCGCCGCCGTCCAACAGATACGGGATGCCGTGCTTGCAGCACAGGAAGACCGAGCGCAGGTTGACGTCCTGCACGCGCTGCCAGGCCTCCAAGGAGGTGTCCAGGACCGAGACGTCGTCGTCGGGGGAGATCCCGGCGTTGTTGAACAGCACATCGAGGCGGCCGTACTCGTCGAACGCGCGCTTGAGGAACCCGACCACGGCGTCCTCGGAGGCGACGTCCGCAGCCAACGCGAGGTCCACATCGGAGATCTCGTCGTGCAGGTCGACGCCGACGACCGTCGCGCCCTCGGCCCGGAACAGCGCCGCGCTCGCGGCCCCGATCCCGCCGGCCGCGCCGGTGATCACGCAGACCTTGCCCTCGAGCCGCTTCATGCCCGCGCCGCCTCGACCAGCGCCGCGATCTCGCGCGCGTCCGGGTCGGCCTCCGGATGCCACTGGACGCCGAGCGCGAAGCGCCGCGACGGGTCCTCGAACGCCTCCGGGAGCTCGTCGACCACGGCCCAGCCCGTCACCTCGAAGCCCTCGCCGATCTCGTCCACGCCCTGATGATGGTGTGACTTGGTGGCGTGGGTCAGCGCACCGGCGGCGCGCGCGGCCAGCGAGCCGTCGCGCAGCCGCACGTCGTGATCGCCGAACGCCCCCGGCACGAGCCGGTGATCCTCGTGGCCGACGACGTCCGGCAGGTGCTCGAGCAGCGTCCCGCCGCGCGCGAGGTTCATCAGCTGCATCCCGCGGCAGACGCCGAGCAGCGGCAGGTCGGCGTCGAGCGCCGCCTGCCCGAGCGCGATCTCGAACGCGTCGCGGTCCGGCACCTCGCCGTAGTCGGCGCCGCCGGCCAGGATCAGCCCGTCGAGCAGCGCGATCCACTCGCTCGGATCCGCGACCTCGTCGGGCGGCAGCAGCACCGCCAGCCCGCCCGCGCGCTGCACGGCCGTGGCGTAGGAGCGCGGCAGCAGCACCGCCTCGTCATCCCACACGCTCCAGCGCGCCCGCTCGACGGCGGCGCAGAGGCCGATCACCGGCCGACTCACTGCACGCCGGCGCCATCGTCGAACTCGACCGTCCGCACCGGTCCCTTGAACGTGTGCTTCGCGCGCACGGCCCACCACACGCCGACGATCAGGACCAGCCCGCCGACGGTGATCGGCGCGTAGTTGAGGTAGCGGATGTCGAACTCGTCGCGCCACGGCACCGCCGCCGGGGTGAACGGCAGGCAGAAGATGATCACGCAGATCGCGACCCAGATGACCGCGGCGGGGTTGATCCAGCGGTAGTGGCGGCCGAGCGTCCACGGGCCGGGCTCGAAGCGGTCGCCCATCCGCCAGCGCAGGAAGACCGGTATGACGTAGGCGATGTAGAGCCCGATCACGCAGATCGAGACGACGGCGAAGAACGCATACGGCGCGCCGGCCTCGTCGCCCTCGAGCGCGGGCGCGGTCATCAGCGCGGCCGCGACGCACGAGCCGATGACCGCGAACGCCGGCACGCGATGGTGGTTCAGCCGCGTCCACAGCCGCCAGCCGGGCACGGCGCGGTCGCGCGAGAACGCGTACATCATCCGCGAGCACGACGTCACGCAGGCCATGCCGCAGAACAGCTGGCCGATGGTGGCGATGACCACCACGAACTTCTCCCAGCCGCCCGGGATCGCGGTCGAGAACACGGCCAGCGAGGAGCCGAGGCCCTCGTTGATGCCGTCGACGTCGGTGGCGGCGAACGTGATCGCCAGCAGCACGAGCCAGCCGCCGACGCCCGACCAGAACACCGAGCGCCAGACGCCCTGGGCCGCCGCCTTGGCCGCGCCGTGCGTCTCCTCGGAGATGTGCGCGGACGCGTCGTAGCCCGTCTGCGTGTACATCGTCAGCAGGAAGCCGAGCGGCAGCACGTAGAACCAGAACATCCCGCTGGAGAAGCCCGAGTTGTTGATCGTCTCGGTGAAGACGAAGTCCGCGCTCTGATGCGTGTCGGGCACGAAGACGAGCACGAGGATGATCGCCGTGACGCCGACCACGTGCCAGAAGACCGAGATGTTGTTGAGCATCGCGACCAGCGGCGAGGAGTAGATGTTGATCAGCGCGTGCAGCGTCAGGATCACCATGAACAGCAGGAACGTCTCGGTCAGCACGTGCGACGAGTCGCCCCAGTTGGCGAACCCGAGATCCACGCCGTAGAGCGAGAACGAGGCGTTCAGGAACGTCGCGGCGCCGTAGTCGACCGAGGCCACCACGCCGACCAGCCCGACGAGGTTGAACCAGCCGGTGAACCAGCCCCAGCCGGGGCCGCCGAGCGATGAGGCCCAGTAGTAGATGCCGCCGGCGGTGGGGTAGGCCGACGCCAGCTCGGCCATCGAGAACGCGACCAGCAGGATCAGCCCGCAGATGATCGGCCAGCCCCACGAGATCGCGATCGGGCCGCCGTTGTTCCACGCCTGGCCGTAGGTCGTGAAGCACCCGGCCAGGACCGAGATGATCGTGAACGAGATCGCGAAGTTGGAGAACGCGCTCCACGAGCGCTGCAGCGACTGCGAGTAGCCGAGCTCGGCGAGCCGTCGTTCGTCGTCACTCTGCTCTTGCTTCTGGACCGTCTCGGCCATGCCGACCTCCGGTAAAGGTACGCTCCTCCGTCCTTAAATCGGAGAATCTACTGCCTGCGTCAAGGCAGCAGGCCGGCGAGCACGTGCTCGGTGCCGCGCAGGTGGTCGGCCATGATCGTCATCGCCACCGCCGGGTCGCGCTGCTCGAGGCAGTCGACGAGCCGCGCGTGCTGCGCGTTCGACCACGCCAGCACCTCGGGCGGGTGCGCGATGTAGCTGATCAGGTCGGTCATCGCGCCCTGGGCCTCGGTCATCGCCGTCACGAGCGCGCACGAGCCGGTGGCCTCGGCCAGCCCGACGTGGAAGCGCACGTCGGCGCGCCGGTAGGCGGGGAAGTCGTGCAGCGCGGCGGCCATCGCGTCGACGAGCGACGACAGGAGCGCGACGGCCTGCGCGTCGGCGCGCTCGGCGGCCAGCACCGCGACGCCGAGCTCGACCGAGAGCCGCACGTCGCAGCGGTTGCGCCAGTCGACGAGCTCCTCGGGCTGCGGATCGGGCAGCGGCGCCTCGGCCACGAACGTCCCGCCGCCGCGCCCGCGGACCGCGCGCAGGTGGCCGGACTGCACGAGCGCGGTCAGCGCCTGGCGCAGCGTCGAGCGGGCGATGCCGAGCTGCTCGCAGAGGTCGCGCTCGGCCGGCAGCCGGGTCCCCGGCGCGAGCAGGCCGAGCTTGATCGCCGTGCCGAGGCGCTCGAGCGTCTCCTCGAACGCGGTCGTGGACTGGACGGGGGCGAAGAGGGTGTCGGCGATCAAAGCCGCTCGAACCCCCGGAAGCGCTCCCAGTCGGTCACGGCCGCCTCGAAGGCCTCGAGCTCGACGCGGGCGTTGTTGAGGTAGTGCGCGACGACCTCCTCGCCGAACGCCTCGCGGGCGACCGTGCTGCCCTCGAACAGCGCCCGCGCGTCGGCCAGCGTGCTCGGCACCTGCGGCTTGTCGGCCTCGTAGGCGTTGCCCTCGAACGCCGGTTCGAGCTCCAGCGCCTGATCGATCCCGTGCAGGCCGGAGGCGATCATGGCCGCTATCGCGAGATACGGGTTGACGTCCGCGCCCGGCACCCGCAGCTCGACCCGCAGCGCATCGCCGTGGCCGACGACGCGCACGGCGCAGGTGCGGTTGTCGCGCCCCCAGGCGACCGCGGTCGGCGCGAACGACCCGCGCGCGAAGCGCTTGTAGGAGTTGATGTTGGGCGCGTAGAACAGCGTCAGCTCACGCAGGCAGGCGAGCATCCCGGCCGTGAAGCGCCCGAACGCCTCCTCGTCGGCCGCGAACAGCGCCTCGTCGCCGCGCCGCAGCGAGAGGTGGATGTGGCACGAGCTGCCCTCGCGCTCGTCGTACTTGGCCATGAAGGTGATCGCCATCTCCTCCTGGGCGGCGATCTCCTTGGCCCCGGTCTTGTAGATCGAGTGCTCGTCGGCGATCCGCAATGCCGGCCCGTAGTGGAAGTTGATCTCGTGCTGGCCGAAGTTGCACTCGCCCTTTGAGTTCTCGACCGCCATCCCGGCGCCGCCCATCTCGTTGCGGACCCGGCGCAGCAGCTTCTCCACCCGCGCCGTCCCCAGCAGCGAGTAGTCGACGTTGTACTGGTTGGCCGGGTCGAGCTCCCGGTAGGCCTTCTCGAAGGCCTGCTCGTAGGTGTCCTTGAAGATGATGAACTCGAGCTCGGTGCCGGCGAACGCCTGCAGGCCGCGCTCCTCGAGCCGGGCGAGCTGGGCGCGCAGGATCTGCCGCGGCGAGGCGACGACGGGCGTGCCGTCGCTCCACGCCAGGTCGGCGAGGCAGAGCGCCGTGCCCTCGTGCCAGGGGATCAGCCGCAGCGTGTCGAGGTCCGGCTTCATCTCGAAGTCGCCGTAGCCGCGCGACCACGAGGACATCGCGTAGCCGTCGACGGTGTTCATCTCGACATCGACGGCGAGCAGGTAGTTGCACGCCTCTGCGCCGTGTTCGAGCACGCTGTCGAGGAAGTGGCGGGCGGTCAGCCGCTTGCCCTGGAGGCGGCCCTGCATGTCGGTGAGCGCGAGCAGGACGGTGTCGAGCTTCTCCGCCTGCACCGAGTTGCGCAGCTGCTCGAGCGTGAGCGCGGGAGGGAGTTCCATGCGGCGGAAACGCTACACGTCAAGGGGCATCCGATCTCGGGCGGGCCGCCGGACTGCCGATTTCAGGTGCATGAAGAGGTCGCGGATGACCCGCGCGGCGCTGGCGCGTATCGTCCGGGCGGATGATCGATCCGCTCGAGCGCTGGCGCGAACACGGTGAGAAGCCCGACTTCGCCGGGCTTCTCACCTTCTCCGGCATGCCCTACACGCAGGACGCCGCGGAGCTCGCAGGCGTCGACGTGGCGATCGTGGGCGCGCCGATGGACGATCTCACCTCCGACCGCCCCGGCACGCGCTTCGGCCCGCGCGCGATCCGCGCCGCCGGCTGCCCGCCCGGCCCGCACCTGGAGGCCGGGATCGACGGCTTCGAGGTGCTGCGCGTGGTCGACTTCGGCGACGCCGCCGTGCTGCCCGCGAACCCGGTCGCCTCGCACGCCGCGATCGAGGCGCTCGTCGGCGAGGTCGTCGACGCCGGCGCGCTGCCGATCATCCTCGGCGGCGACCACTCGATCGCCGAGCCCGACATCCGCGCGATCGCTCGCCGCCGCGGGCCGGTCGGCCTGATCCACTTCGACACCCACACCGACACCGGCGAGACCGTGTTCGGCGCCGAGCTCTCGCACGGCACGATCATGTACCGGCTCGTCGAGCAGGGGCACGTGGATCCGGCGCGCTACGTCCAGATCGGGCTGCGCGGCTACTGGCCCGGGGAGAAGGAGTTCGGCTGGCAGCGGGATCGCGGGATCACCAGCCTGTTCATGCACGACGTCCGCGACCGCGGCATCCGATCGGTCGTGGAGGAGGCGCTGGTCGCCGTCGGCGCCGGCCCGGTCTTCCTGAGCGTCGACGTCGACGTGCTCGACCCGGCCTACGCGCCCGGCACCGGCACGCCGGAGCCCGGCGGAATGACGAGCGCCGACCTGCTGTGGGCGTGCCGCGAGATCGGCTCGCGGGTGGAGCTGGCCGGCATGGACGTCGTCGAGGTCGCCCCCACGAACATCGGCGGCGCCGACACGACCGCTTTGGTCGCGGACCGCGTCGTCCGCGAGGTCATCACGGGGCTGGCGCTACGCCGTACCGGTTGAGCGCGTCCGCAGCTTGCGCGTGCGGGTGCGCTCCTCCTGCTTGACCACGACGCTCTGGATCAGCTTGAGGATCTCCGGCGGCCCGCTCGCCTTGACGTGGCCGGACTGGAAGCACTCGCGCCAGTGGCGGATCGTGCCGTCCTTGGCGAGCTCGTTGAACTCGGTGCGGGGGATGCTCAGGCGGACTTTCGCGTCGGACGCGATGTCGCGCGTGATCTTCGGCCCGGGGACCTCGACGCGGAAGAGCTGGATGTCACCGCGACCGCGCAGCTCGAGCTCGAACACGAGCTTCAAGCGCGCCAGCGCCGGGACCTGGCGCTGGAAGTTCGCGATCACGTTCTCGATCTGGGCCTTGGTGTCCGCCGTGGACATGGCCCGTCAGTTTAGTCCGCCGCCCGTTTGACCTTGACGGCGTACTTCGACGGCTGCTCGGCGACGGTCGGGTTGTCGATCTCGCCGAGGCGGTCGATCAGCTTGATCCACTGCTTGGGCTTGAGGATCGCGTCGATCTGCTTCGCGGCCTGCTTGTTCTCGCCGTAGAGCGGGCGCCAGCCGACGTGGATGTGGTCGTCGTGGTCGGCCATCGCGACCGTGTTGTCGGCGCCCTCGAACGTCATCAGCGAGATGATCTGGTGCGGCTTCATCGTGCCCTGGAGCGTCAGCAGGCGCTGGATCGTGTGATCGGTGATCGAATCCGGGCCCTGGTGGCCGTAGATGTTGATGCCGTTGATCGCGGCGATGTCGACGGCGGTGCCGGTGCTGTGCTCGGACACGTTGCCCGACGCGGTCATGTAGCCGTGGCCGCACTTGAGCGAGGAGACGGTCGGCTTCAGGCCGGCCGAGGCGAGGTAGGCGAGCATGGCCAGCACGCGGCGGTCGATCGCTCCCGCGCGGATGTCGCCGCGGCCGCAGCCGTAGATCTGGATCCGGTTGTCGGCGAGCACGCGACGCGCCAGCGTCTCCTTGCTCATCAGCATGATCTGGCCGATGCTGAGCTCCTCGGCGTCTGAGCCGAACAGCGCGTTCTTGCCCTTGGCGCGGTAGACCGAGGTCGATTCGAGCAGCTTCCAGCCGTCGAGGATCGGCTTCGGGTCGATGCGGGGCGCGCCGCGGCCGGCGGGCCGGATCTCGAACAGCAGATGCGGCGCCTTCGTGCGGCTGGTCGTGACCGATCCGGCCGAGCGTCGTGCCGCCGAGGACGCGGGCGCCCTTGACGAGCCGCTTGGTCACGAAGTCCTTCGGGTTCAGGCCGAGCGGGGCGCCGGCGGACGGCAGCTCGAGGTCGTCGCCGCCGAGCAGCTGGGCGTCACCGCCGACGATCTTCGCGGCCTTGCGCTCCGGATGGGCGAACAGGCGGACCTTGGCCACGGGGGCCGCGATCGCCGGCGCCACGGTCTCGGCCGCCTTGGCGTCCGCGGGCGCCTCGTGCTCGGTGGTGGTCTTGCGGCGGCGCTTGGACTTCTTGGCCGTGCGCTTCTTGGGCGCCGGGTAGGTCTTGGCGACCTTCGCGAGCTTGGCGTACGTGTACGTGTTGCCGTAGACGTCCTGGAGCACGACGTAGCGGCCGAGGCGCTTGCTGGCGCCGAGCTTGACCACCCGGCCGTCGTTGACGGCGATCACGGCTGAGCCGGCCTTGGCGAAGATCTCGATGTTGCGGCGCTGCTCGTCGGACTCGATCGTGACGGCGGCGTTGGCGCCCTTGGCGCGGCGGTCGGCCTTGCGCAGCGCGCCGGCGTAGGTCGCCTTGGCGCGGACCGGGAAGCGGCCCTGCGTGAGGCCCGTGAGCGAGCCGACGAGGTCGCCCGGGATGCCGCCGATGACCTGGGCGCGCATCAGCACGCTGTCGACGTACCAGTCGGCGTGGTTGTAGGCGAAGACGGCCTTGCGGATGTCCTTGTCGGCGCCGGCGGCCTTGAGGTAGCGCGCGGCGGCGAAGATCGCGTCGACCGGGTTGAACGGGTCCTTGACGCCGTCGCGGTTGGCGTCGACGCCGTAGGCCTTCCAGGTCGCGGGCATGAACTGCATCCAGCCCAGCGCGCCGGCGGAGGACACGTTGAGGTTGCGGCCGTAGTCGGTCTCGATCTCGTTGATGCCGGCGAGGATCTCCCAGCGGACGCCGTACTGCATTCCGGCGGCCTGGTAGATCGGGAGCAGGAAGGGCGGGATCCGGAACTTGTCGATGAAGAAGTTCGGGACGCCGATCTTCGCCGGGCCCGGGGTCGAGAGCGAGTAGCTCGGGTTCGAGGGGGCGGGGCTGCCGTCGGTGTTCTCGAGCTGGGGGGTCGGGGCGGCGGGAGCGGCGGGAGCGGCCGGAGCGGTCGTGGTCTTCGACTGGCTCTGCTCTTCGGCTTGACACACCCTGAAGCTGAGGTCGAGGTCGACTTCTTCTGCTTCGGCTTCGGTGCAGGTGCGGGCCTGGCCGTTCTTCGAGTCCGACGTGTTGGCGGCGCGCTTGCGCTTCTTGGTCTTCTTCGGCTGCTGCTTCTTCTTCGGCGTCTGCGCCGCGGGAGCGGTCGCCGTCGGGTTGGCCGGGGCCGTGGCCGTCGCGGTCGGATCGGCCGGGGGCGTGCTCGTGGCGGTCTCCGTGGGCGTGGGCTCGGGCGTGGCGATCGTCGTCTCGACCGGCGACGGGTACGGCGTCTCCGCCGGCGCCTGCGTGGGCGTGGAGGTGGGCGGCCTGGGTCGGCACCTCCGTCGGCGTCTCGACGACGGGCGGCGCGGTCTGCGTGGCCGCGGGCGACGACGTCGCCGTCGCCGTGGGCGTGGGATCGTCCGCCAGGGCGGGAATGCCGAGGACGGCCGCGGCAATGGCAGCGCTGACGAGCGCGGTGGAGACGATACGGCGGGTCACTTGCCCTGGATGTCGGCACCCGGGGCGCCCCGCTTGAATCGCCGGCGTCCAGTCTCGCGGAATCCTCGCCGTATCTAACCATCAACTTGAGCTTTAGACTAGCTTGCGTGATCGCTACCTGCCCGCTCGATGGACGCCGCGGCGCTGGACATCCGGATCGCGGTGCCGGATGACGCGGCGGCACTGGCGGGCACCACGCGGCTCGGCTTCGAGTCCTACCGCGCCTGGGCGCCCGACGGCTGGCGCCCGCCGCCGCACAGCCTCGAGGTCCGCTCGATCCGCGAGCGGCTGCGGCAATCGACGACCTGGTGCGCGATGGCGCTCGACCCGGACGGCGAGCCGGCCGGGCACGTCGGCGTGACCCACGCCGCCGAGCGCGAGCGCCCGCACGTGCGAATCCCCGGGCGGGCCCATCTGTGGATGCTGTTCGTGCGCCCGCCGTGGTGGGGCAGCGGCCTCGCGGCGCGCCTGCACCGGCTCGCGCTCGAGGAGACGGCGCGCCAGGGCTACGCCACGATCCGGCTCTACACGCCGTACGGCGCGGCCCGGGCGCGGGCGTTCTACGAGCGCGAGGGCTGGACGCTCGCGTCGCCGGCGTTCCCCGAGCCGCTGCTCGGCCTCGACCTCGTCGAGTACCGTCGCGAGCTGTGATCCCGGAGCGTCTGTTCGAGGACGCCGCGGAGCGGTCCCGCGTTTCCATGCGCACGCGCTGGGAGCGCGTGCGGACCGGGCTGGCGGACGATGGTGCAGGCCGGGATCGCGGTCGCGCTCGCGTGGGCGGCCGCGAAGTGGATCTGGGGCCACGAGACGCCGTTCTTCGCCCCGGTCGCGGCGGTCATCGCGCTGGGGACGAGCTACTACGAGCGCGGGCGGCGGGCGGTCGAGCTCGTCGTCGCGGTCACGATCGGGATCGCCGCCGCCGACCTGCTGGCCTACCAGCTCGGGCCGGGCGTCGCGCAGCTCGCGCTGGCGGTGTTCGATCGCCGTCGGGCTCGGCATGTTCTTCGGGACGAGCCAGCTGTTCGTCAACCAGGTCGCGGTCTCGGCCGTGCTCGTCTTCACGGTCTCGACCGCGGGCCAGGGCTTCTCGTTCGCGCGGGCGCTCGACGCGCTGACCGGCGGCGCGATCGCGCTCGCCGTCGCGGCGGTGATCCTGCCGGCGAACCCGCTGCACATCCTGCGCGACGCGGCGCGGCCGGTGCTCGACGAGCTCGCCGCGACCTTGTCGGACATCGCCGGCGCCTTGCGCCAGCGCTCCGAGGCGACGGCCGAGGCCGCGCTGCTGCGGGCGCGCGGCATCGACGAGCTCGGCGAGCGCTTCTTCGACGCCACGCTCGAGAGCCGCTCGGCGACCCAGATCTCGCCCGCGCGCAGGCGCGCGCGGGACACGGTCGAGTTCTACGCCGAGGCCGCCGCGCGGATCGACCTCGCGGTCCGCAACGTCCGCGTGCTCGCCCGCGGCGCGATGCGCGCGCTGGCGCTGGACGAGAACGTCCCGCTGGGCGTGGCAGACGCGCTGGAGGACCTGGGCACCGCCGTGCGCGCCCTGGGGAGCGCTCTCGAGAGCGGCCAGGGCTACGACGCCGTGCGCGAGCCCGCCCTGCGGGCAGCGGCGGGCGCGACCCGCGTGCTCGAGAACACTCGAACCTCTCGGTGTCCGTGCTCGTCGGGCAGATCCGGTCGACGGCGACCGATCTCCTGACCGGGATCGGGCTCACGTATGAGGAGGCGACCGAGGCCGTCCGCGAGCGCGCGTGCGGCGCGAGGACGGTCGAGCCGTCACGAGCGGCTGCCGGCGGGCGTGCTCGCCGCCTCCCGGCTGGCAGCTCGGGCACCAGAACGTCGTCCGCCCGCCGATCGTCGCCCGCTCGACCGTCGTCCCGCAGCGCGGACAGGCCGCGCCGCGCTTGCGGAACGGGATGAACTTGCCCGTGTGCACGCCGCCCTTGCGGATCGCGTCGCGCGTCGCGGCGCGCAGCACCCGGCGCAGGTGGTCGAGCTCGTCGACGCTCAGCGAGCCCGCGGACCGCCGCGGCGAGAACCGCGCCCGCCACAGCGTCTCGTCGGCCGAGCAGGTTGCCGACGCCCGCGATCGAGCGCTGGTCGAGCAGCCGCGCCTTCAGCGGCATCGACCCGCGACCGACGCGCTCGCGGAACAACGACGCGCGAGACCTCGGCCGCGTCCGGGCCGACGTGGTCGAAGTCGGGCTCGATCACCGCGCGACCGAGGCGGCGCTTGTCGCGCAGCGCCAGCCGCCCGCCGTCGGCGAACTCGAGCACGAAGCGGTCCCAGCTGTTCGGCTCGGCTCGTCGACCACGATCCGGCCCGCCATGCCGAGGTGCAGGCCGAGGTCGGGGCCGTCGTCGTCGGTCTCGGCCCACAGGAACTTGCCGCGCCGGTGCGCCTCGGTGAGCCGGCGGCCGACCAGCGCGGCGGCGATCTCGCCCGGCGCGTGCGGGCGGCAGACGTAGGTGTCGCGGTCGTCGACGGCGACGATCTCGCGCCCCAGGGCGCGCTCGATCTGCTGGCGGGCGCGCTCGGCCTCAGGGAGTTCCGGCATCTCCCTGAGGCTACGATCCGCCGCGGATGCCGAGATCACGCCGCACCTGCCACGCCGTCCCCGGGTCCAGCGAGCGCTTCATCGCCAAGGCCGTAGGCCTGGAGGCGGACGAGATCTTCCTCGACCTCGAGGACGCGGTCGCGCCGAACGAGAAGGACAGCGCGCGCGACACGGGTCATCGAGGCGCTGAACACGTTGGACTTCGGCGACAAGACCGTCGTCGTGCGGGTCAACGGCACCGACACGCCGCACTACTACAAGGACCTGATCGCGGTCGTCGAGCGGGCGGGCGCGCAAGCTCGACGCGATCATGGTGCCGAAGGTCCGCACGCCCGGCGACGTCGAGATGACCGACAAGCTGCTGACCCAGATCGAGCTCGCGCACGGCCTCGAGCTCGGCCGGATCGGGATCGAGGCGCAGATCGAGGACGCGACCGGGCTGCTCGCCTGCGAGGCGATCGCGGCCGCCTCGCCGCGCATGGAGACGCTGATCTTCGGCCCGGGCGACTACTCCGCGGCGGTCGGGATCCCGATCACGACGATCGGCGCGGCGCCGGACGGGTATCCCGGTGACCATCTCAACTACGTCTACTCACGACTGGTCGTCGCGGCCCGCGCGGCCGGGCATCCAGGCGATCGACGGCCCGTACGCGCGCGTCGGCGACGACGACGGCCTGCGCGCGCGCTCGCAGCTCGCCCGCGCGCTCGGGCTCGACGGCAAGTGGACGATCCACCCGGGCCAGATCGCGATCGTCAACGAGGTCTTCAGCCCGGCGCGCGAGCAGTGGGAGCGCGCCGAGGCGATGCTCGCCGCCTACGACGAGGCGCATCGCAGCGGCGCCGGCGCCGCCGTGTTCGAGGGCGAGATGATCGACGAGGCCAACCGCAAGATGGCCGAGCGGATCGCGTCGCGGGGCGCGCCGCGGGGTACGAGCCATGAGCAGCGGCGCGCGGCTCGGCCTCCTGGCCGTCGCGATCGTGATCCTCGTGATCGCGTTCTTCGTGCTGCGGCCCGTCTCCGAGGACACCGAGCTGACCGCCGACCCGCCCACGGCCACGCCGACCGCTGACCGACGACGCCCTCGCCCGACGAGACCGAGACGCCCACGCCGACCGCCGACGCCGCGGCCGACCGTCGACCCCGGCCCGGTCCTGACCGGCGAGGAGGTCGAGGACATCCGCGTCGACAAGGGCGACACCGTGCGCTTCCGCGTCCGCGCGCCCGAGGACGAGGAGGTCCACGTCCACGGCTACGACATCTCGCGCGACGTCGCAGGGCGGCGAGACCGAGCGGATCTCGCTTCAAGGCGACGATCGACGGGATCTTCGAGATCGAGTTCGAGCACTCCGGCACGCAGATCGCCGAGCTGCGCGTCGACCCGTAGCGGCGTGAAGGCGTCGCGCGAGCGCGTGCCCTGCCTCGCCGCCCTCCTGGCCTTCATCTCGCCGCGGCTCGCGCTCGTCGCGCTGTGGCTGTTCAGCGACATCCTCAGCCGCGCGTTCGACAGCTGGTTCCTGCCGCTCATCGGGTTCTTCCTCCTGCCCGTGGACGACGCTCGCGTACGCGGTGATGTGGGACGTCGGGACGAACGAGGTCGTCGGGCTTCGAGTGGTTCATCGTCGGGCTCGCCTTCGTCGCCGATCTCGGGTCCTACGTCGGCGGCAAGCGCGCGCGTGACTAGCTGCGGCTGACGTCCGCGGGCGCGTTCTCGCGCCGCGAGAGCGCGAGGAACGGCAGCGCGAGCGCGGAGATCGCCGCGCTGATCAGGTAGGTCGGCGCGTAGCCCCAGACGTCGGCGGCGCGGCCGAGCGCGGGCTGCGCCCAGACGCCGCCGGCCGAGCGCGCATCAGCGAGTCGAACGAGAGGATCGTCGCGCGCTGCTTGGACGGGATCATCCCGTTGATGTAGGCCTGGCGGATCGGCATCGTCGCCGCGAACAGCAGCGCCCAGACGACGACCAGCGCCGATCACGACCCAGAAGTGCTCGAGCAGCCCGATCGCCGCCAGCGTGACGACTTGACAGCGCCGGCGATCAGCAGCAGCGCCGACGTGCGGCGCTCGAACAGCCCGCGGATCCGCGGCGCGGCGAGCCCGCCGAGGATCTGCGCGCCCGCGACGATCGCCGCCGACGAGCCCGGCGATCTGGTACGCCTCCGGGTCGCCGTAGAGCTCGAGCAGGTACGGCTGCAGCGCGTAGAAGCCGTAGATGCCGACGCCGCCCGTGAACAGCGCCTGCGACCATCAGCCACTTCACCGCCGGCACGCGCCAGCCGTACTCGATCGACTCCTCGGCGATCCGCCGCATCTCGGCCAGCGGCCGGCCGCCGCGCTCCGGGCGTGAAGCCGATGTCGTGCATCAGCCGCGAACGCGACGACGAACATCACCGCGAGGATCGCCGCGCGCAGCACGAACGGGACGCCGAGGCTGACCTGCTGCGCGAGCAGGCCTCCGCCGAGCGAGCCGGTCAGCATCGCCGCGCCGCCGACGATCTGGCCGCGGCCGAAGACCGTCTCGAGCTCGCCGTTGAAGCCGGTCGCGGTGAGCGCGTCGACCAGCCACGCCTCGACCGCGCCGGAGAAGAACGTGAAGCCGAGCCCGAGCGCCAGCGACGCGAGCGCCCACGCCCAGAACGCCGCCTCGATCTGCCACAGCCAGCACGTACGCAGCGTCGAGACCGTCAGCGTGACCGTCCCGAGCAGGTACGACGCGCGCCGGCCGACGGTGTCGGCGACGATCCCGGTCGGCACCTCGAAGATGCACCATCCCGGCGGTGAAGAACGCGTTGGCCGCGAACGCCTCGAGGTTCGAGAGCCCGGCGTCGAGCAGGAAGATCGTGTTGATGCCCCAGATGAACGACGCGGCCAGCGTGTTCCCGAGCATCAGCACCAGGTAGGTGCGCTGGACGGAGCGGGCGGACGGCATGGTCTTGCAGACCCTTCCACGTCGCGGGACTCATCGGTCGATCACCGGAGCCACGTTGGCATCGCGCGAAGCGCTCAGCGCACCTGTCAGAGTTGAAATGACACCATGATGGTGTCATAGTGGCATCATGCAGTTGACTCCATACGTCGAAAACCTCCGCCGGGACCTGGTCGTGGCCGCCGAAGCGGGCGGAGAGGACGCTCGCGCGCTGGCCGAGCGCCTGATCGCGCCGCTCGAGACCTGCCACTCGCCTGATGCTGCTGGATGCGCTCTCGGCCGCCGCGGACGAGATCACACGCGAGCTCGCACCCGGCTCGGTCGAGGTGCGCCTGCGCGGCGGCGAGCCGGAGTTCGTCGTCACACCGGCGCCGGCCGACGAACCCGCTGACGAGCCACGCCCGCTGCCCGAGCCCGAGGACGGCGCGACGGCGCGGATCAACCTGCGACTGCCCGAGCAGCTGAAGGCCGAGGTGGAGGAGGCGGCGAGCCGTGAACGGATGTCGGTCAACTCCTGGCTCGTGCGCGCCGCCGCGTCGGCGGTCGCGACCAAGGATTCAGCGCCACGCCACGCGGCGGGCGACCGGGCCAGTCCTACAAGGGCTGGGTGCGCTGATGCCCACCTTCGAGACCCCTCAGCCGATCTCGGCCACCGTCGGGATCGTCGTCGGCGACGTCCGCATCACCGCCGGCGAGCGCGGCGCGACGGTCGTCGAGGTGCGCCCGAGCGACCCTTCCAACGCGGAGGACGTCCGCGCCGCCGACCAGACCCGCGTCGAGTGCGCGGACGGGCACCTGCTCGTGAAGGCGCCGAAGCTGCGGTCATGGTCGATTCGCAGCCACGGCGGCTCGATCGACGTGACGATCGAGCTGCCCGCGGGCTCGGAGCTGCGGGCGACGGGGCAGATGGCCGACTTCGAGTGCGCCGGGGCGCTCGGCGAATGCCGGATCAGGAACGGGATCGGCACGCTCCGCCTCGAGCAGACCGCGAACCTGAGCGTCAAGAGCGGCGCCGGCGACATCGAGATCGAGCGCGTGCGCGGCGCCGCCGAGATCGCCACCGGCTCGGGCGAGGTGCGCGTGCGCGAGCTCGGGGCGAGCGCGGTGATCAAGAACTCCAACGGCGACACGCTGGGTCGGCGTGGCCGGCGGCGACCTGCGGCTGAACTCCGCCAACGGCAGCATCGCGATCGACCGCGCGCACCGCACCGTGGTGGCCAAGACCGCCAACGGCGACGTCCGGCTGGGCGACGCCCGCGGCGGGACGGCCGTGCTCGAGACCCAGGTCGGCGATGTCGAGATCGGCATCCCCGAGGGCACCGCGGCGTGGCTCGACGTGAGCGCGACCGCCGGGCGCGTGCACAACGCGCTCGAATCGGCGAACGCGCCCGCGAAGTCGGCCGACACGGTCGAGGTGCGCGCCCGCACGTCGCTCGGCAACATCGAGATCCGGCGGGCACGATGATGCGCGCGACGAGCCCGGCCCAGGGGAAGAGCGGCGCGACGAGCCCGGCGCAGGCGCGCGCGGCGGGTCCGGAGCAGGCGATGATCAGCGCGACCGGGCTGCGCAAGTCCTTCGGCGACCACGTCGTGCTCGACGGCGTCGACCTGCACGTCGCCGCGGGCACGATCTTCGCGCTGCTCGGGCCGAACGGGGCGGGGAAGACCACGATCGTGCAGATCCTCTCGACGCTGCTCGCCGCCGACGGCGGCGAGCTGCGCGTCGCCGGCCACGACCCTGCCGCGCGAGCCCGACGCGGTGCGCGCCGCGATCGGCGTCACCGGCCAGTTCTCGGCCGTCGACAACCTGCTGACCGGGCCGCGAGAACCTGATCCTGATGGCCGACCTGCACCATCTCGGCCGCAGCGGAGGCCGCCGGCGCGCGGACGAGCTGCTCGAGCGCTTCGACCTCGTCGACGCGGCGACACGGCCCGCGGCCACCTACTCCGGCGGGATGCGGCGCCGGCTCGACCTCGCGATGACGCTCGTCGGCGACCCGCGCGTGATCTTCCTCGACGAGCCGACGACCGGGCTCGACCCGCGCAGCCGCCACACGATGTGGCAGATCATCCGCGACCTCGTCGCCGGTGGCGTCACCGTCCTGCTGACCACGCAGTACCTCGAGGAGGCCGACCAGCTCGCCGACCGGATCGCGGTGCTCGACGACGGCGTGATCGTCGCCGAGGGCACCGCCGACGAGCTCAAGTGGCTGGTCGGCGGCGGGCACATCCGGCTCGTGTTCTCCGACCCGAGCCAGATCGAGGCCGCGGCCGGCGTGCTCGCCGACGCCGCGCGCGACGACGGGCACTCGCGCTGCAGGTCCCGAGCGACGGCAGCCTGCAGTCGCTGAAGGCCCTGCTGGACCAGCTCGACGGGATCCAGGTCGAGACGCTGTCCGTGCACACCCCCGACCTCGACGACGTCTTCCTCGCCCTGACCGGAACGGACACGAAACGATGACCCACGCGCTCCAGGACTCGGCGACGATGCTGCGCCGCAACCTCCGGCACGCACTGCGCTACCCGGTCTCGGCCGCGGTGACGGTCGGCCTCCCGCTGATCTTCCTGCTGCTGTTCGTGTTCGTCTTCGGCGACACGCTGGGCGCCGGGCTCGCCGGCGTGTCCGGCGATCGCGGCGACTACCTCGACTACGTGACGCCCGGCATCCTCGTGCTCGACGATCGCCGGCGCGGCCCAGGGCGTGGCGATCTCGGTCGCGATGGACATGACCGAGGGCATCGTCGCGCGCTTTCGCACGATGGCGATCGCCCGCGCGTCGGTGCTGACCGGCCATGTCCTCGGCAGCTCTGATCCAGACCGCGATCGCGCTGGTGATCGTGCTCGCCGTCGCGCTCGCGCTCGGCTTCGACCCGAACGCCGGCCCGCTCGACTGGCTGGCGCTGGCCGGCCTGCTGACGCTGGTCACGCTGGCTGTGACCTGGCTCGCGGTCGCGTTCGGACTGGTCACCGACAACGTCGAGACCGCGAGCAACCTGCCGTTGCTGTTGTTCCTGCTGCCGTTCCTCGGCAGCGGCTTCGTCCCCACCGACTCGATGCCGGCGGCGATGCGCTGGTTCGCCGAAAACCAGCCGTTCACCCCGATCATGGAGACCGTCCGCGGCCTGCTGCATGGGCACCCCGATCGGCAGCAGCGGCGTGCTCGCCGTCGCCTGGTCGGTCGGCGGCGGCTTCGCCGCCTACCTGTGGGCGAAGCGGCTCTACAACCGTCCTAGGCTGGGCCTTCGCCGAACGGCGCGAGGCCCGGGTCGTCGGCGACGGCGCCGACGGCGACGCGCAGCCAGGAGTCCACGCGTGGCTGGACGCGTTCGAGCGCGTCGAGCTCGCGGGCGAGCTCGAGCGCGGTGTCGGCGGCCTCGTCGCCGCGGCCCTCGGCGGCGGCGTCGTCGACCGCGCGCAGCGCGCGCTCGAGCGACTCGCGCAGGTCACAGATGCGATCGTCGATGCGCCGGGCGGTGGTGGCGTAACCCTGCACGCGCTTGCGATGACGCTCTTCGGTCGTGGCCGGCATGGAGGAGAGCAGGCGGTCGATCTGGGCGGTATTCACGGGCGCAGGCGGGCCTTTCCGTAGTCGCGGTGGAGCATCGCGATGAAGTCGATGCTGATCTCCTTCGGGCAGGCCGCCTCGCATTCGCGGTGGTTCGTGCACGAGCCGAAGTAGTGCTCCATCTCGGTGACCATGTCGACCGTGCGGCGTTTGCGCTCGGGCTGGCCCTGGGGCAGCAGGTTGAGGTGGGCGAGCTTGGCGGCCGTGAAGAGCTGGCCGGCGCCGTTGGGGCAGGCCGCCACGCAGGCGCCGCAGCCGATGCAGGCCGCCGCGTCCATCGCGCGATCCGCGCTCTCCTTCGGCACCGCGATCAGGTTCGCGTCCGGCGCCGAGCCCGTCGGGGCGGTGATGAAGCCGCCGGCCTCGATGATGCGGTCGAACGCCGAGCGGTCGACCACGAGGTCCTTGACGATCGGGAAGCCGGCCGAGCGGAACGGCTCGACGGTCACGATGTCGCCGTCGGCGAAGCGGCGCATGTGCAGCTGGCAGGTCGCGGTCCCGCGCTGCGGGCCGTGCGCCTGGCCGTCGATCATCAGCCCGCACGAGCCGCAGATCCCCTCGCGGCAGTCGGCGTCGAACGCGACCGGCTCGCGGCCCTCGCCGGTCAGCTGCTCGTTGAGCGAGTCGAGCAGCTCGAGGAACGACATCTCGTGGGTGACGTCGGCGACCTCGTAGGTCTCGAAGTCGCCGGGCGCCTCGGGGCCGGCCTGGCGCCAGATCCGCAGCGTCAGCCTCATGCGTAGCTGCGCTGGGTCGGACGGACGTGCTGGAAGGTCAGCGCCTCTTTGTGCAGGACCGGTTCGGCGCCGGTGTACTCCCAGGCGGCCACGTAGGAGAAGTTGTCGTCGTCGCGCAGCGCCTCGCCGTCCGGGGTCTGGTGCTCGGAACGGAAGTGCCCGCCGCAAGACTCCTCGCGATGCAGCGCGTCGCGGCACATCAGCTGCGCGACCTCGAAGAAATCGTCCACCCGGCCCGCCTTCTCCAGCGACTGATTGAGCGACTCGTCGTCGCCGAGCACGCGTACGCCGGCCTTGAAGCGCTCGTGCAGCTGCGCGATCTCGGCCATCGCGTGCTCGAGGCCGGACCCGTTGCGCTCCATCCCGCACGCGTCCCAGAGGACCTTGCCGAGCTCGCGGTGAAACCAGTCGACGGAGTGCTCGCCGTCGCTGCGCAGGTAGTGCGCGACGCGCTCGCGGACGTTCTCCTCGGCGGCGATGGAAGGCATCGTGCTTGGTGTCGAGCGGCTCGACGCCGAGCAGCGGCGCGAGGTAGTCGCCGATCGTCACCGGCAGGATGAAGTAGCCGTCCGCGAGCCCCTGCATCAGCGCCGACGCGCCGAGCCGGTTCGCTCCGTGATCGGAGAAGTTGGCCTCGCCGATCGCGTAGCACCCGGGGATCGTGGTCATCAGGTCGTAGTCGACCCACAGCCCGCCCATCGTGTAGTGCGGCGCGGGGTAGATGCGCATCGGGACCTGGTAGGGGTCCTCGCCGGTGATGCGCTCGTACATCTGGAACAGGTTGCCGTAACGGGCGCGGATCACGTCCATGCCGAGCCGCGAGATGGCGTCGGCGAAGTCGAGATAGACGCCGTTGCGGCGCGGCCCCACTCCTCGGTCCTCGTCGATCATCGCCTTCGCCGCCCGCGAGGCCACGTCGCGCGGGACGAGGTTGCCGAACGCCGGGTAGCGGCGCTCGAGGAAGTAGTCGCGCTCGGCCTCTCCGATCGCGCCCGGGTTGCGGTCGTCGCCGACCTCCAAAGGGACCCAGATGCGGCCGTCGTTGCGCAGCGACTCGCTCATCAGCGTCAGCTTGGACTGCGTGTCATCCGACTGCGGGATGCAGGTCGGATGGATCTGCGTGAAGCACGGGTTCGCGAACGCCGCGCCGCGCTTGTGCGCGCGCCAGATCGCGGTCGCGTTCGACGCCTTCGCGTTGGTCGAGAGGAAGAACGCGTTCGAGTAGCCGCCGGTCGCCAGCACGACGGCGTGCGCGGCGTGCGAGCGGACCTCGCCGGTCAGCAGGTCACGCACGACGACGCCACGCGTCTTGCCCTCGTCCACGACGACGTCGAGCATCTCCGTGCGCGTGTAGAGGTCGATCTTGCCCGCCGCGACCTGGCGCATCATCGCCTGATAGGCGCCCAGCAGCAGCTGCTGGCCGGTCTGCCCGCGCGCGTAGAACGTGCGCGAGACCTGCGCGCCGCCGAACGAGCGGTTGTCCAGCAGGCCACCGTACTCGCGCGCGAACGGCACGCCCTGCGCCGTCGCCTGGTCGATGATCTCGTTCGAGACCTGCGCCAACCGGTAGACGTTCGCCTCACGCGAGCGGAAGTCGCCGCCCTTGATCGTGTCGTAGAACAGCCGGAAGATGCTGTCGCCGTCGTTGCGGTAGTCCTTGGCCGCGTTGATCCCGCCCTGGGCGGCGATCGAATGCGCCCGCCGCGGCGAGTCATGAAACGTGAACACCGTGACCTCGTAGCCCAGCTCGGCCAGCGTCGCCGCGGCGCTCGCGCCCGCCAGGCCGGTCCCGACCACGATCACGCGGAAGCGCCGCTTGTTCGACGCGTTCACGAGCCGCACCGTGAAGCGGTGGTTGTCCCACGCGTTCTGGATCGACCCCGGCGGGATCAGCGGATCGAGGGCGATGCTCAATCGACCAGCCCCAGCATCACCGAGAGCGGGAAGGACACGTTGCCGATCACGATGATCGCCGCGAACGCGATCGCGAACTCGCGCCGCTTCGGGATCACCCAGCCGATGCTCTGGAACATGCTCCACGCCCCGTGATAGAGGTGCACCCCGAGCGCCAGGTTGGCCACGATGTAGGCGATCGCGACCGGCCAGCGCTCGAAGCTCGCGACCAGGTTGTGGTGGGGATCGCCGGCGATGAAGTCCGGGTTGGCCGGTCCCCAGGTCAGGTCGAGCAGGTGGAAGATGATGAACAGCAGCACGATGATCCCGGTCCAGCGCATCGTGCGCGACGCGAAGTCGGCGGCGACGAAGTCACGCTTGGAGCGGTAGATCTCCGGCCGCGCCCGCCGGTTGATCCGCGTCAGCGCGTAGGCGGCGTGGATGTGGACCCCGACCGCCAACAGCAGCACCACCCGCGCCGCCCACAGCATCGTCGAGCGCGGCAGCGCCGGCTCCCCGATCTCCCGCAGCCATTCGCTGTAGATGTCCAGCGACGAGGTCCCGAAATAGAACTTCAGGTTGCCGACCATGTGCAGCAGCACGAACACCATCAGGACGAAGCCGGAGATGGCCATCGCGTACTTCTTGCCGACCGCTGTGGAGTACAGCGACGGCCGCGGCTGCAGCGCGGCGCTCATGTAGGCGCGATCCTAGCCCGATCAGTCCTCGACCCTCAGCGCGGGCGTGTCACGCTTGAGCACCTCGCCGCGGAAGAACTCCGGCGCGCGGACCTGCCACGCGACCATCACGACCGCGCCGAGCGCCAGTACGCCGACGCCGAGCACGAACACGGTGCCGAGCCCGAAGATCGAGCCGCCGCTGCCGTACTCCGGGTCTGTCGTATCGATGACGAGCTGAACGAAGATCGCGGCCAGCGTCAGGCCACCGATCAGCGGCGCGACGCCCTTGAGGATGAACGACTTCGCGTCGCGCATGATCTCGTGGCGGAAGTACCAGGTCGCCGCGAACGCCGTCAGGCCGTAGTAGAAGCAGATCATCAGGCCCAGCGAGAGGATCGTGTCGACGAGCACGTCCTCGCTGACGAGGCTCATCACGGTGTAGAAGATCGCGGTCCCGACGCCGGACACGAGCGTGGCGTAGCTCGGGATCCCGTGCACCGGGTGGATGCGCGAGAGTGACTTGGGCAGCGCCTTGTAGACGCTCATCGCCAGCATCGTGCGGGCCGCCGGGATGAACGTCGTCTGCAGGCTCGAGGCCGAGCTGGCGAGCACGGCCAGGAACAGCAGCAGCCCGAAGGTCCCGCCCAGCACCGGCCCGGCGAGCGCGGCGAAGACGTTGTCCGCGGTCTCCTCGTTGCCGAGCCCGGCGCCCTCTGCGCCCGTGCCGGCGTACATCAGGGCGGCGACACCCACCAGCACGTAGGTGATCGCGAGGATCAGCAGCGACAGCAGCGCCGCGATCCCCGGCGTGCGATCGCTGCCGGTCGTCTCCTCGGCCGCCGACAGCGCGCAGTCCCAGCCCCAGTACATGAAGATCGACAGCGACAGGGCGGTGGCCAGCGCCGAGAACGAGGCGACCGAGAACGGGTTCAGCCATGTCCACGAGAAGTCGGTCGCGGTGGCGACGTCGCCGCCGGTGGCCTTGCCGACGGCGAACACGACGAACAGCGCGAGCGCCGCCATCTGCAGGGCGACCAGGACGTACATGACGCCCTTGGTCGCGGTCATCCCGCGGTAGGCGACCAACGTGGCGAGCGCGATGAAGGCCAGGCAGGTGACGACGTTGACGACCTTGCCGTCGCCCCAGGTGGCGATGCTCTCGTCGCCGACGACCTCGGCGATGAACAGGTAGAAGAACGTGACCGCCACGCCGGCGAGGTTCGAGAGCACGATGATCGTGGCGATCAGCAGCCCCCAGCCGCACATCCAGCCGATGTGCGGGCCGAAGGCCTTCGTCGTCCAGGTGAACGAGGTCCCGGCGTCGGGCGCGACCTGGTTGAGCCGCCGGTAGGCGTAGGCCACGAGCAGCATCGGGATGAAGCCGACGAGGAACGTCGCCGGCATCTGCGCCCCGACCTCGCTGACCGTCGGGCCGAGCGTCGCCGTCAGCGCGTAGGCGGGCGCGACCGAGGAGAGCGCGAGCACGACGCTCCCGAGCAGCCCGACGGAGTCGCGCTTGAGCCCTTTGTCGACCACCGCGTACTGCGACGCTGCCACCGTCTCCGTGCTCACGACCCCGTTCCCCCTGCTCGACCGGACGCCATCATCCGCGATCGGCGCCGCCAGGGCAAACCGTGAGAGGCGCCGGCCGCAGATCGCGGCCGGCGCCCCACCCGGCGGGCCCCCTCCTTACGGATTGGTCGTCGAGAGCGTGAACGTCAGCGTCTTGCCGTACGTCCCCGTGCGCAGCGGCTCACTGGCCCCGATCGACTGGCGGAACTCGATCGGCACCGACTCGTTGACCGTCGGGGCGCCCCAGAAGCGGATGCCGGCCGGCATCGTTCCGAACGCGCCCGTGGTGTTTCTGACCCGCAGCTCCTGCGCGAGCGCGAACGACCCGTTGACCAGCCGGTTCGTATAGAACGCGCTCGGGTCGAGCACGATCAGCGCGGCGTTGCCCGCGGTCGAGGTCACGGTCGCGGTCGTCGACGCGAAGTAGTCGCGCGCGACGCCGGGCGTGAACGCGCCGAAGGCCGGCGCCGGGCCGAGCGTCAGCGAGAGCGTCGGCGGCACGCGTGCCGCCCACGCCGCCCGTCTGGGAGCTGATCGGGACGTCGAAGGCCTGCACCTCGTCGTCGGCGGTCACGAACGAGACGAGCGCCGACGCGCCGCTCGCGAGCCGCAGCGCGGCCGCCGCGTCGAGCGGAATCGTGATCGTCCGCGAGCCGGGCGGTCACGTCGACCGTGACCGAGCGGACGACCGCGCCCATCATGTCCGGCGCCCACGGTGGCGTCGTGCCGTCCGCGGCGCTGCAGGCCGAGAGCCCGTAGTCCGGCGGCGGGCTGCTCGCCGGGCTGCAGCTCGTGTTCCACACGCGCGTGTAGCTCTTGTTGCCGTCGATCGGCTCGACGTCGTAGAGGAACACCCGCGCGCGGCCGGCCTCGGTCGCGGTCACGTCGAGCCGGAGCTCGCCCGCGGCCAGGTTCGCGCCGCGCACGGTCAGCGCATCGCCCGGCTCGCGGCCGGAGATCGGCACGCCGTTGCGCGCGGACTGCGCGATCGTCTGCGGCGAGTTCGCGCTGTCGAGCGGGCTCGCCAGCGTCGGCGTGCGCGGCGTCGTCGGGCGGTCCGCCGGCGGCGTGTAGCCCGGCAGCGTCGCGCGGCCCCAGCGGTAGGGATCGGACTGCACGGAGCCGAACGTCGCCCACGCCAGCCGCGTGCTCTCGTCGATGTGGCGCAGGGTCGTCGAACCCGCGGCGGCCGTGTTGTCGTTGTCGTAGGGCGTGATGTTCAGGCCCATCCGCTCCGGGTCGACCGCCATCGGCAGCACCGCCATCGGCACCTTGACCTCGAGGTTGTAGCCGCCGCCGGCGTAGCCACGTGGCGACGTCGTCTCGTTCGAGCCGACCCAGGTCGCGCTCGAGGCGACCTGGACGCCAGGCGCGTTGCCGAGTGACAGCGGCCCGGTGGAGAAGCCCTGGAAGTTGTCGGCGTCACGCGACCAGCACGGGCCGTTGACGCCGTTGCCGTTCGTGTTCTGAGGGTCGTTCGAGAACGGGAAGACCGCGAGCTTGAACGTGTGCGCCGTGTCCATCGCGCTCTCGGCGGCGCGGCCGCGCGGGTCGATCAGGATCTCGACCGAATCCGCCAGCCAGTGGCCGACGCACTCCGCGGGCGTGACCGCGTAGCTCTGGAAGTCGTCGCGGACGCGGATGAAGAAGTACAGGTCGTCGCCCGAGCGCGTGACCTTGGCGTAGGTCGACGTGTCGCTGCCGACGGCGCCGGACGAGCCGCAGTCGACGCCGAGCGGGATGCAGTCGCGCGTGTTCGCGCCCGGCTCCCACTTGCGCCCGACGTCAAGCGCTTCGCCGGAGTACTCACCGGCGCCCTCGGCGCCGTCGAGTGCCGGCGCGCTCGCCGCCGCGGGGATCGACGTCTTCGGCACGATCGCGAGCGTCAGGTCCTCGAAGCCGGTGCCGGCGCCGTTGTAGCTGGTGGTGATCCGCACCGAGACGTTCGTGTTCTGCTGCTGGCCCGTGACGCCCTGGTTGTTCGGCGGGTTCGTGATCGGCAGCGTCGCGTTCGTGAACGAGTTCGAGACCTGGAAGTTGACCGTGGTCTCGGCGCCCGGCGCGAGGCTCGCGTAGGGCTTCGACGTCGCGTCGGCCGTCACGCCGGCCGGCAGCGTGAGGCTGACCGCGCCGCTCTGCGGCTCGGACGACCAGTTGTGCACGACGACCGGCAGCGTGAACGTCTCACCCGCGGCCGTGGTCTGGATCGCCGCCGAGCGGCCGATCCGGTACGCGGCGGGCGCCGTGTCGCTCAGCCAGGCGTCGTATTCGGCCCACTTGCCCCAGCGCTCGAAGCGACCCTCGACCGCCGAGACGAGCCGGATCGTGTCGTCCGTGTAGCCCGTCACCCCGCCGGCCGTGAAGCGGGCGGCGATCTTGAACATCTGGTTGACCGCCGCGTTCGCCGGCGGCGTGATCGTGAACGTGGCGGTCGCGAGGCTGCCCCCGGTGACCGTGCCGATCGGCTTCGGGCCGTCGACGCTCCAGCCCGCCGGAACGGTCAGCGCGACCGTTCCGCCCGCGATCGCCGCGCCGCCCGAACGCATGTTGACCGTCGCCTCGAACGGCGTCCCCGGCGTGTTCAAGAAGCGCGAGAACGTGAGGTATTGCAGCGTGCCCAGCGGCAGCCCGCCGGGGTCGGCGACCATCGCGCCGTAGAGGATCGCGTCGTCTCTGCCGGCGGCGGCGTTGGCCGTGCCGTCGGCGTTGACGTTGGGCTGGAACGGGACGAACGAGTCCGTCATGCCGAAGCGCGAGCAGCCGGCGGTCGCCGTGCCCTGATACATCACGCGGCTCTGCGTCGGGTAGGCCGAGGCGCCCTCGGAGGCGACCTGCGCCCAGATCTTCGGCGAGCCGGCGGCCTGGCCCTGGACGTTGCCGGCCGGCCACAGGAACGGCGACGCATAGCCGGTCCAGACGCCCGCGACCGTGTCCATGTTGGTCGCGGCGGGGACGAAGCCCGTGGTGCAGTCGGGCGTCGGGAACGCTGTCCCTTGCGGAGGCGCGGGAGCGGTCGAGCCGCCCGAGAAGACCTTCTTGACCTGCCAGGTGCTGAGCGCGTTCGGGCCCGGTCAGCTGCTCCGGGAACATGTTCGGGTCGGCGGCGGCCTTGACGCCCTCCCAGATGTAGCGGCCGGCCTGCTGGTGGTTGCCGTGGCCGGCGTTCAGCGACGGCGTGAAGCCGACGTAGATGTCGGGCTGGGTCATGCGGATGATCCGCGTGATCCGCCGCAGCGTCTCGGTGCCCCAGAAGTACTGGGTCAGCGGCGCGCTCGTGTTGTAGAAGAAGTCGACGCTGTCGATGTTGAAGATGTCGATCGTGCCCGAGCGGTAGTGCGCGACGCGGTCCTCGTTCTCGCGCCGCAGGCCGAGCTCGGGGCCGATCTCGGTGCCGGTGGCGTTGCCGCCGCCCTCGCCGCGGGTGACCATGATGATCCCGCAGCGCACGTCGTAGCGCTGGTGCCAGACGCCGCACGGGCCGATGATGCTGGTGTCGTCGTCCGGATGGGCCCACTCGCCCATCACGTTGATCTTCACCGCTTCGTCCGCGGTGTACGGCGCCGCCTTCGCCCCCTCGGCCGCGGCGGTCAAGACCGCCAACGCGACCACAACGATCACGCCGAAACGCTTCACCGTGGCTCCTCTCCCATGCTCGCACGTTCGCGCACGATTTCGAACAGGCACGGTATTGCTGGATTTAGCTCCGTGTCAAGTATCTGCGGCTACCCTCGTCCGCCGTGCGCCAACTGGTCATGACGCTAACCGTTGGGCTTGCCCTCGCCCTTCCCGCGAGCGCGCAGGCGGCGCCCAAGCTGAAGGCCGAGCTCCTGCGCGAGTCGGTCCAGTACGGCGCGGCCCACACCATCGCCGGTACGCTCGCCGACGGGTCGGCCAAGCTCGCCGGCCAGGAGGTCGTGCTGGAGGGCCGGCGCTACCCCTACGAGGGTTCCTACCGGGTCATCGAACGCACCACGACCGACGCCGACGGCGCCTTCAGCTTCGAGGCCGAGCTCGACCGCAACCACCGCTTGCGCATCACCGCTCCCGCGCTGGAACTGCGTTCCAGCGTGCTCAACGCCTACACGCTGCCCGCCTTCGAGCTCTCGTTCCGGGCGCTGCGCCCCGGTGTCGTGCGGCTCTACCAGCGCTACACGGTGCCGAAGACGGTGCGCCTTCAATCGCCGACGCTCTTCTACCTCGGCCCGCGGCGGGCCACGCGCGCGACGATCCGCGAGAGCGGCGAGGTCAAGCGCACGAGCGCCGGGCACTACACGTCGCAGGTCACGGTCACGCTGCCCGAGCGCTGGAACGGCGCGTTCCGCTACGCGAGCTGCTTCCGCGCGACGTCTCAGACTGGGATGGGCGACCCCGAGCGCGCGGTGCCCGAAGGTCAAGCTCGAGTTCTAGGCGCGGCCGTTCGAAGCTGATAGAAGTCGGCGCGAAACTGTTCACTAATGTTCCCTTAGTGCCGATGACCCTGCTTCCCGCACAGCGTCGCCAAGAAATCCTCCGTGCCGTGCGGGGCGGCAGCGCGCACGTGTCCGACCTGGCGGAGAGCTTCGGCGTGTCGGAGATGACGGTGCGGCGCGACCTCGGGGCGCTCGCGCGCGACGGCAAGCTCGAGCGCGTGCACGGCGGGGCGGTCGACGCCGGCGCCGAGCCCGGGTTCTCGCAGATCGAGGTCGAGCGCTTCGACATCAAGGACCGGATCGGCGCCGCGGCCGCCGCGCTGGTCCAGGACGGGCAGACGGTGATGATCGACATCGGCACGTCGACGCTGCAGCTCGCCCGCCACCTGCACGGCAAGAAGATCACGGTCGTGACCACGAACCTCGCCGTCGTCGAGGAGCTGATGCCCGACGCCGACATCGAGCTCGTGCTGCCCGGCGGGATCGTGCGCCGCAACTACCGCTCGCTGATCGGCGTGCTGGCCGAGGACTCGCTGCGCCAGATCAAATCCGACATCCTGTTCCTGGGCACGAGCGGGGTGGACGTCGAGATGGGCGTGTGGGACACCACGATGGTCGAGGTACCGATCAAGCGGCTGATGATCGCCGGGGCGGACGCCGTCGTCCTGCTCGCCGACGCGGCCAAGTTCGCGATGACCGGCATGGTGCGCGTGTGCGGGCCGGAGTCGATCGACGAGATCGTGACCGACGCGCCGCTGGCGCCGGCCTGCCGCTCGGCGGTCGACGCCGCCGGGATCGAGGTGACGATCGCGTGAAATTGACGATCGTCGGCGGTGGAGGCTTCCGCGTCCCGCTCGTCTACGGGGCGCTGCTCGAGAAGGCCGAGCGCCTGAGCCTCGACGAGGTCGTCCTGCACGACATCGACGCGGCGCGCCTGGAGCGGATCGGCGCCGTCCTGGACGGCCTCGCGGCCGAGCACGGCTCGCGCCTGCCGTTCCGCACGACCACGGACCTCGTCGACGCCGTCGAGGGGACCGACTTCGTCTTCTGCGCGATCCGCGTCGGCCAGCTCGAGGGCCGCGTGATCGACGAGGACGTCCCGCTCGGGCTCGGCGTGCTCGGCCAGGAGACGACCGGGCCGGGCGGCATCTGCTTCGCGCTGCGAACGATCCCGGTCATGGTGCGGCTGGCCGAGACGATCGCCGAGCACGCGCCGAACGCCTGGCTGATCAACTTCACGAACCCCGCGGGGATGGTCACCGAGGCCGTGCAGCAGGTGCTGGGCGACCGCGCGATCGGCATCTGCGACTCGCCGTCGGGGCTCTGCCGCCGGGTCGCGGCAGCGCTCGAGCGCGACGCGGGCGAGCTGTGGTTCGACTACTTCGGGCTCAACCACCTGGGGTGGCTGCGCGGCGTCCGTGACGCCGGCGGCGCCGCGCTGCTCGACGGGCTGCTCGAGGACGAGGCCCGCCTGGGCGGCTTCGAGGAGGGCCGCCTGTTCGGCGGCGAGTGGCTGCGCTCGCTCGCGATGATCCCGAACGAGTACCTCTACTACTTCTATTACGCCGCCGACACGGTCGACGCGATCCGCGGCAGCGCGAACTCGCGCGGCGCGTTCCTGCTCTCCCAGCAGCGCGCGTTCTACGCCTCCAACCACGGCGACGCGCTCGCCGCCTGGCGCGCCACCCGGCACGACCGCGAGCGCACCTACATGGCCGAGGCCCGCAGCGCGGCCGGCGACGACTCCGACCACGCGCACGACGGCAACGCCGGCTACGAGAGCGAGGCGATGGCGGTGCTCGAGGCGATCGCCCTCAACCGCCGGCAGGTGCTGATCCTCAACACGGCGAACCGCTCGTCGCTGCCGTTCCTCGATGAGCGAGCCGTCGTCGAGGTCCCGTGCGTCGTGGGGCGGGCGGGACCCGTCCCGGTGGCGATCGGGCAGGTCCCGGCGCACGCGCGCGCGCTCGTGGAGACGATGAAGGACGTCGAGCGCACGACGATCGACGCCGCGCTGCTCGGATCGCGCGAGCTGGCGGTCAAGGCGCTCTCGCTGCATCCGCTGGTGCCGTCGGTGACGACGGCGCGCTCGATCTTCGACGGCTACCGCGAGCGGCTGCCCGCGCTGCAGGAGGCGTTCGCATGAGGACCCGCGCCGATCTGGCAGGCAAGGGCGAGGTGGCCTCGTGACTCCGGTCGACATCGCCTGCGCCGAGCCGGCCTTCCTCGACCTGACGCTGACGGGGCTGGAAGCGGTCCCGCGGCCGGGGGAGGAGCGGCTCGCGACCGATTTCCTGCGCTCGCCGGGCGGCGGCGCGATCACCGCGGTCGGCGCCGCACGGCTCGGGCTCTCCTCCTCGCTGGTCTCGCCGCTGGGCGACGACGCGGTCGGGATCCTCTTGCGCTCGCTGCTGGCCGACGACGGCGTGCGCTGGGACGGGCGGCTCGTCAAGCGCTCGCCGGTGACGGTGATCATGCCCGCCAACGGCGACCGCGCGATGGCGACGTTCGACCCGGGCGAGAGCGTCACTGCCGATGAGCTCGCCGCCGTCGAGCCGCGCGCGGTCGTGTTGTCGATCCCGCGCCTGCCACTTGCCCCGGCAGGGCGCGCGCGTGTACGTCTCGGTCGGCGACATCGATGCGCGGGCGCTCGCCGGCGGCGAGCTTCCCGAGGAGTTGTCGCGTGCGCGCGCGCTGCTGGTCAACGCGCGCGAGGCGGAGCTGCTCACGGGCTTGCGTGATCCGGAGGCCGCGGCGGCGGCGCTGGCGGAACGCGCTCCGGTCGCGATCGTCACGCTCGGCGCGGGGGGTGCGCTCGCCGCCGGGGCGGAGGGCTCGGTGCGGGTGCCGGGCGTGGCGGTCGAGGCCGTCGACACCACGGGCGCCGGCGACCTGTTCGCGGCGGCCTACGTCTGGGCCGACCATTGGGGCGTGCCGCTGGAGGAGCGGCTGCGCTGGTCGGTGCTGTATGCATCACTCTCGGTGCAGGTCGCCACCGCCGTTGCGGGAGCGGTCACACTGGGTGCGCTCTTGGAGGAGGGCGCTGAACACGGGCTCGCGTCGCCAGTGCGCCAGCCCTCGGCGGCGATGAAGGAGGACGGAAAGTGAAGAGGTTGTGGATCGCGATCGCCCTGGCCGTGCTCGTCGCGGGCTGTGGCGCCCCCGGGGACGACGGCGGCGACGACTCGTCGCAGGCCACGCCGGCGCCCACCGTGGCCGCCAAGCCCGACATCTCGAAGGTCGGCGACGTCACGCTGACGGTCTGGGACCAGGAGGTCCGCGGTGGTCAGCGCAAGCAGATCACCCAGCTCAACAAGGAGTTCCAGGAGAAGTACCCGAACGTCACGATCAAGCGCGTCGCGAAGTCCTTCGAGGACCTGATCAAGACGGTCAAGCTCGCCGCCTCCGGGGATGACGCGCCCGACGTGCTGCAGGTCAACCAGGGCCGCTCGATCATGGGCGAGATGGTCAAGGCGAAGCTGATCCGCCCGGTCGACGACTACGCGAAGGTCTACGGCTGGGAGGACCGCTACTCGACGCTGTTGATCGATCTCAACCGGTTCTCCGCCGATGGCGAAGCAGTTCGGCTCCGGCGACCTCTACGGGCTCTCGCAGATGGGCGAGATCGTCGGCGTCTACTACAACAAGACCAAGGTCGAGACGCCGCCGACCACGCTCACGGAGTTCGAGGCTTCGCTGCAGGAGGCCAAGGACGCGGGCGAGGTGCCGATCCAGTTCGGCAACCTCGAGAAGTGGCCGGGCATCCACAACTTCGAGACCGTGCTCGGGCAGACCGCCGACAAGCAGGCGGTCCGCGACTTCGTGTTCGCCAAGGAGGGGGCCACGTTCGACAACCCGGAGTTCGTCGCCGGGGCCACGAAGATCAAGGAGTGGGTCGACAAGGGCTACTTCAACAAGAACTTCAACGGCACGGACTATGACCCGGCCTGGCAGGCGTTCGCCAAGGGCGACAGCCGCTACCTGATCGCGGGCACGTGGGTGACCGCGGACCTCGCGGAGCAGATGGGCGAGGATGTCGGCTTCATGCTGATGCCCGGCACCGATCCGAACGCCCCGGTCGCGCTGGGCGGCGAGTCGTTGCCGTTCGCGATCTCCACGGCGGCCAAGCAGCCCGACGTGGCCGCGGCCTACATCGACTTCCTGACCGACGCCAACGCCGCTCAGGTGCTCGTGGACACGAACAACCTGCCGGCGATGAAGGACGCGCCCACGCCGCCGGCCGGCGTGTCCGCCGACGTGGCCACGTCGTGGCAGAAGCTCAACGAGGCCGACGGGATCATCCCGTACCTGGACTACACGACGCCGACGTTCCCCGACGAGATCAGCGGCGCGATCCAGGAGCTGCTGGCCGGCAAGCAGTCGCCGGAGGAATTCACGAAGGGCGTCCAGGAGAAGTTCGACGAGTGGGCGCAGTCCCGCTAGAGATCGCGGGCGACGCCGGGCCGGGTTCCGAGCGCCCGCCCGGCGAGCCCCGGCTCGTCGGCTACCTCTACCTGCTGCCCGCGTTCGCGGTCTTCTTCTGCTTCGTCCTGCTGCCGCTCGGGCACGCGGGCTGGATCTCGCTGTGGGACTGGGACGGGCTGACGACCGCGACGTGGGCGGGCCTCGGCAACTACGGCGAGGTCTTCACGGACGAGGAGCTGCGCAGCGCGTTCGTGCACGCGCTGATCCTGCTGATCTTCTACGCCGTCCTGCCGCTGGCGATCGGGCTGCTGCTGGCCGGCGTGATGGCGCGGGCGCGGGTGCGCGGGCTGGCGCTGTTCCGGACGATCCTGTTCCTGCCGCAGGTGATCGCGATGGTCGTCGTCGCGGTCATGTGGAAGATGGTCTACGACCCCGAGAACGGCTCGCTCAACCGCTTCCTCGGGTGGTTCGGGATCGAGGGGAAGTCGTGGCTGGGCGACTTCTCGCTGGCGCTGCCGTCGGTCGGGCTGATCGGCACGTGGGTCTACTACGGGCTGGCGATGGTGCTGCTGAGCGCCGGCGTGCAGAAGATCCCGGGCTCGCTGTACGACGCGGCGCGCGTCGACGGGGCGGGGCCGTTCCGCGAGTTCCTCGTGGTCACGCTGCCGGCGCTGCGGGGCGAGATCGCGGTCGCGCTGACGCTGACGGTGACCTACGCGCTGCGCAACTTCGACCTCGTCTACATCACCACGAGCGGCGGGCCGGGGGACGCGACGACGGTGCCGGCGTTCCAGGTCTTCACGCGCGCGTTCGAGTCCGGCCAGGTCGGCTCGGCGGCGGCGGTCGGGATCACGCTGACGTTCATCATCTTCCTGATCTCGGTCGGGATCAACCGGCTCGCGGAGCGCGGGACATGACGTCGCGCACCGAGCAGTCGCTGGGCTACGTCGTGCTGGGCATCTTCTCGTTGATCGCGCTGTTCCCGATCGCGGGCATCCTCCTCACCGCGCTCCAGGACCCGGACGGCTTCGCGACCTTCGGCACCTTCGACGGCATCCACTTCGAGAACTTCAAGAGCGCCTGGGAGGAGGGGAACTTCGCGAGCTATCTGAAGTCGAGCGTGATCGTGGCGGTCGTCGTCGTGAGCGTGTCCGTGTTCTTCTCGATCCTCTCCGGCTACGCGTTCGGGCAGATGCGCTTCCGCGGCTCGACCGTGCTCTTCTACGTGTTCCTGCTCGGGCTGATGGTGCCGATGGAGGCGATCATCGTGCCGCTCTACTACGACTTCCGCGACCTCGGGCTGACCGACACCTACTGGGGGCTGATCCTGCCGCAGATCGGGACCTCGGTGGCGTTCGGGACGTTCTGGATGCGGGCGTTCTTCCGCGGCGTCCCGCGGTCGCTGGTCGAGGCGGCGCGGATCGACGGCGCTTCGTCCTGGTACACGCTCGTCCGTGTGCTGCTGCCGCTGGCGCGGCCGGCCGTGCTGACGATGACCGTGCTGCTCTTCATGTGGACCTGGAACGAGTTCCTGCTGGCGCTCGTGATGGTCTCCGACGAAGGGCTGCGGACGGCGCCGCTCGGGCTCTCGTTCTTCCAGGGCCGCAACACGTCGGACCTGGCGTTGATGGCCGCGGGCTCGGTGATCGTCGCGCTGCCCGTGGTCGTGCTCTACGTCTTCCTGCAGCGCCACTTCATCCGCGGGATGCTCGCGGGGGCGGTGAAGGGCTGATGGCGGGCGTCCGCTTCTCCGACGTCGGCAAGCGCTTCGGGCACGTCGAGGCGGTCAAGGCGCTGTCGCTCGAGATCGCACGACGGCGAGTTCATGGTGCTCGTCGGCCCGTCCGGGTCGGGCAAGACGACCGCGCTGCGGATGCTCGCCGGGCTCGAGTCGATCACGTCCGGCTCGGTGCTGATCGGCGACCGCGAGGTCAACAAGATCGCGCCGCGCGAGCGCGACATCGCGATGGTCTTCCAGGACTACGCGCTGTATCCGCAGATGACGGTCTTCGACAACCTGGCGTTCGGGCTGCGGCGGCGCAAGGTGCCGCGCGCCGATGTGGAGCGCCGCGTGAACGACGCGGCGCGCGTGCTCGGGCTCGAGCCCCTGCTGGGCCGCCGTCCGGGGCAGCTGTCCGGCGGCCAGGCGCAGCGGGTGGCGCTGGGGCGCGCGCTGGTGCGCGACCCGCAGGTGTTCCTGATGGACGAGCCGCTGTCGAACCTCGACGCCAAGCTGCGCACGCAGACGCGCGGCGAGATCCGGCGGCTGCAGCAGGAGGTCCGCACGACCACCGTCTACGTCACCCACGACCAGGTCGAGGCGATGACGATGGGCGACCGGATCGCGGTCATGAACGACGGCGTGCTCGAGCAGGTCGGCACGCCCGAGGACCTCTACGAGCGCCCGGCGAACCGCTTCGTCGCCGGCTTCATCGGCTCGCCGGCGATGAGCTTCCTCGAGCCGTCCGACGTCGCTGCGCTGGAGGTCGAGCTCCCGCGGGATGTCGTCGTCGGCGTCCGCCCCGAGCACGCGCGGCCGTGGCGTGAGGGCCTGATCGGGCCGCTGCGCGGGACCGTCGCGTTCGTCGAGGCGCTGGGGCGCGAGACGTTCGTCGGCGTCGACGTGGGGGAGGCGCGGCTGGTCGTCTTCGAGGAGGGCCGCGCGACCCGTGACGTCGGCGAAGAAGCTGTCGTTCGGGCTCGTGCCGGACGGGCTGCGCTACTTCTCGCCGGATACCGGCGCGGCGGTGTCGGGCTCCCACGACGCCTCGACGATGTAGCCGTCGGGGTCGCGGACCTTGACGCTCACGTAGTCCGGCTCGTCCCACTCCTCGATCACCTCGACGCCGTCCGCGAGGTAGCGGTCGCGGAGCGCGAGCACGGCGTCGCGGTCCGGCAGGCCGGTGCCGAAGTGCAGCCACTTCGGCGGGGTGATCGGCTCGTCGGCGGGCCCGAGCGCGAGCGCGAAGCCGGCGGCGTCGTAGAGCATCAGGACGCCGCCGTCGTAGCGCCGCGCCGGTCGCGCCCCGAAGCCGAAGTAGGTCTCGTAGAAGCGGCGCGAGCGCTCCTGGTCCGAGACCGGGATCGCGAGATGGTCCATGCCGCTAGGGTCGCACTCGTGCACGACGACGGCTACTTCGACGAGCGCGTGGCGGAGCGCTACGACGAGACCTCGGCGGACAGGTTCGAATCCTCCGCGGTCGACCCCGTCGTCGACCTCCTGGCCGAGCTCGCGGGTGACGGACGGGCGCTCGAGCTCGGGATCGGGACGGGGCGGATCGCGCTGCCGCTGGCCGCGCGCGGGGTCCCGGTGCACGGGATCGAGCTCTCGCGGGCGATGGCCGCGAAGCTGAGCTCCAAGCCGGGCGCCGAGAGCATCGGCGTGACGATCGGCGACTTCGCGACGACGACCGTCGAGGGAACGTTCACCGTCGCCTACCTGGTCTTCAACACGATCATGAACCTGACGACGCAGGCCGAGCAGGTCGCGTGCTTCCGCAACGCCGCGGCGCACCTCGAGCCCGGCGGCTGCTTCGTGATCGAGGTCGGCGTCCCCGACCTTCAGCGGCTGCCGCCCGGCGAGACCGTGCGCCCCTTCGAGCTCAGCGACACCAAGGTCGGCTTCGACGAGTACGACGTCGCCAACCAGCGGCTGATCTCGCATCACATCGAGTTCGGCCTCGAGCCGGTGTCGATGCCGTTCCGCTACGTCTGGCCGGGCGAGCTCGACCTGATGGCCCAGCTCGCGGGCCTCTCGCTGCGCGACCGCTGGAGCGGCTGGCGGCGCGAGCCGTTCACGAGTGAGAGCCGCGAGCACGTCTCGGTGTGGTCGAAAAACCCGTAGCCCTGGTCGTCAGCACGGCGCACAGCACCGTCCATCCCGCCAGCAGCCACAAGTAGGCGTGCGGCGCTGGCTCGAGTCGGGCGAGCTGGAACGTCGCGATCAGCAGCAGCACGCGCGCGACCCCGGACGCGCGGCTCGATGCCTTCAGGAACACCCGGGTACCGAGGAGGTAGATCCCGATGCCGACGCACCCCAGCCAATAGGCGATCCGCGGCGGTTCCTCCTCCAGCAGCAGGCCGACGCCCGCCGCGGTGATCAGCAGCGCGAAGCACGGCAGCATGTGGCCGACGGCGAAGATGGCGCGCGCCATCGTCGGCGAGCCGCCGGAAAGCTCGAGGACCCGCAGGTTGAAGTCGGCCGCCGAGTCGAAGTAGATCCACCACAGCGCGCCCGCCAGCAGCATCGCCGCCACCAGCGCGGCCCAGCCCCCGGCCGTGGCGACGTGGCCGTCCACCGAGGTCTGGCCGGCCTCGACCACCACCTCGCCGAGCAGGATGATCAGGAACAGCCCGAACCGCTCGGCGAAGTGATGGGCGTCCAGCGCCTCGGCGGGATCGGCCGGGACCAGCGACTCGAGGTCGTGCGAGCGCCGTGCCTGGCGCGCCGCTTCCCGGTCCTCGGCCAGCATCGCCTGCGACTCGACGGCGATCGCGATCGCCCACAGCACGTACCGGAACGGCTCCGGGGTCACCACCGAGATCGCGAACAGCGCGGCCGAGACCAAGCACGCCCGCGTGATCCGCTGCGTGAGCGGATCGGGCGCTCGGCCGGTGTTGTGCGCGGTGGCCAGCAGCAGCCGGATCACGGCCAGGCTGAGCGCGAAGACCGTGCTGTCGCCGACCGACGCCGGGTCGATCGCGACCGCGGCGACCCCGACGGGCACGCTCCCGGCCAGGAACAGCAGCCGCTGCGCCGGCTTGTCGGTGCCCTGGCGGTTGTAGAGGACGGCGAACCCGACCCAGGTCCACCACAACACGAAGAACAGCCCGAGCGCGACCCACACGCTGCGCATCTCGGGCTCGGCCACGATCAGATGCGCGAGCTGGCCCACCGCCAGGACGAACACGAGGTCGAGGTAGAGCTCGACCCAGGACACGCGCTTGCCGGACTCGGGCATCCGGGCATCTTGCCCGACCCGACGCCGCGCGTGCCGGGACTACCAGCCGGCGCTCTGGCGCGGCGGCAGGGAGGGCAGCTCACGCACGACCGGGACGACGTACGCGTGGGCGGGGAGCGGGCTGGTGCGGGTAGGAGCGGGCATAGGAGAACGGTCGCACCGGGGCGCCCGCGCGCGTATAGGGGAGGACCCCTAACGGTCCCCTGAACCTGCCTCGGAATAGATACCGGCCCGCGAGACGTCTGAGACGGCATGAGCGATTGCACTGTGATCCGATCCAGCGGCTCCTATGCCGGCCGCCAAGGACTCGAGTACGCCGCCGGGATCTCGGCCGAGTCCTCGCGAGCGCGCTCGATCTGCATGCACCGCCTGACGATGCCGCCGGGTGCACGGGCGGTTGCGCATCTGCATGAGGACCATGAGTCGTCGATCTTCATCATCAGCGGTCGCGGCGAGTTCTGGTGGGGCCCGCGGCTCGAGCACCACGAGCGCATCGCGCCCGGCGACTTCATCCACATCCCGGCCGGCATGCCGCACCTGCCGGCCAACCTCGGCGACGAGCCGGTCGAGGCCGTGATCGCGCGCACCGACCCGAACGAGCAGGAGAGCGTCGTCGTCCTGCCCGAGCTCGACGCGCTGCCGCACCTCCCGCCGCGAGCGGGTTAGAGCGCGCCGGCGGCGAACGTGTCGCAGCGGTTCGGGTCGCCGGTCTTATAGCCGGTGTTGAACCACTTCTGGCGCAGCGCGGAGGAGCCGTGCGTCCAGCTCTCGGGGTCGACGCGACCGCCCGAGCGCTGCTGGATGCGGTCGTCGCCGATCGCCGCGGCGGCATCGAGGCCGTCCGCGATGTCCGCATCGGTGAGCTCCTCGACGAACCCGGTCTCGACCGCGTTCGCGGCCCACGACGCCGGCGTAGCAGTCGGCCTGAAGCTCCAGGCGCACGGCGCCCGACTGCGCGCCCTGGCGGTCGTTCCCGACGCGCTCGTCGGTGCCCAGCAGGTGCTGCACATGATGGCCGTACTCGTGGCCGATCACGTAGGCCTCGGCGAACGGCCCACCCTTCGCGCCGAAGCGCGAGCGCAGCTCGTCGTAGAACGAGAGGTCGATGTAGACGGTCTGGTCGGCGGGGCAGTAGAACGGGCCGACCGCGGACGTCGCGCCGCCGCAGCCGGTCGAGGTCTGGCCGCTGAAGAAGCGCGTCGGCGCCTGGCGATAGCCGTCGAGCGTGTCGCCCCAGTAGTCCTGGACGGAGTTGACCACGGCCACGATCCGGCAGTCCTCGCGCTGGTTGGCGTCGCTGCCCGTGCGGCAGGTCGCCGACAGGTCGGTGGTCGGCTCCTCCGACGAGGAGGTCCCGATCGCGTACGGGTCGGTGCCCGTCGGCAGGTTGACGCCGAGCAGCGCGAGCACGACGACGATCAGCAGGCCGCCGACGCCGCCGCCGACCGCCATGCCACGGCCGCCGACGCCGCGGCGATCCTGGACCTGTCCTGTGTCGAGCCGGGCGCCCGGGCGAAACCGCATCGGCCCGAGCATTCCCGGCGCGAGCGGTCTTTACGCGGGCGGCGCGTACAACTGCAGGTCGTTGCCGTCCGGATCCTTGAACGGCGCGATCCGGCCCCAGGGGTGCTCGGACAGTTCGCCGGAGAACTCGACGCCCTCGCCCCTGAGGCGCTCGACCTCGTCCTCGATCTCGCCCTCGGGCTGGAAGGCGATCAGCGCGCCGCCGTCGCCCTGCGGCGACTCCGGCTCGCTGCCGTTGAGGCCGATCTTCAGCCCGTTGGCGTCGACCTCGCTCCAGTCGTCGTCATGCTCGGTCACGTTCAGGCCGAGCGTGTCGCCGTAGAACGCGACGGCGCGCGGCATGTCGGTCACCGGCAGCCACACGGCCGCGACTCCCTTGATCATCTGCGGTCTCCTCGGTCGGGGTTCGCCCGACGCCTTACCCAGCCGTCGACGTCTTGCGCGGAAGGTTGGCCGGTTCGCGCTGCTCGGATTAGGGTTCATCGCCATGAGCTTCGAATGGCTGGCCGACTGGAACCCCGCAGAGGACCGTGACGCGCTGCACATCATCGACGCGGTCGCCGAAGGCCGCGACCCGCGCCTGGTGGAACAGCGCGAGCAGCGTGATGGCCCGCGGTGGCGTCTTCACCTTCTTCCGCGGCGCCGCCGGCGTGATGGCCGCCGACCTCGAGCCGGACCGCGTCCACACCACCGGCTACGAGGTCGACCTCGTCGGCGACGCGCACCTCGGCAACTTCGGGATGTACGGCTCGCCCGAGCGCAGCCGCGTGTTCGACGTCAACGACTTCGACGAGGCGGCCCGCGGCCCGTGGGAGTGGGACGTCGCCCGCCTTGCGGCGAGCGCGGTGGTGATGGAGCGCGACCGCGGCAGCGACAAGGATCAGCAGCGCGAGACCGCGCGCGTCACGGCGCTGGCCTACGCCCAGACGGCCAAGGCGCTGGCGGCGGGCCCGCTGATCGACCGCTGGTACACGATGACCCGCTGCGACGAGCCCGGCTGCCGCGACATCGCGGTCGACATCAAAGGCTCGGAGGAGGTCCTCAAGCGCGTCAAGCGGATGCTGCGCGCCGACCCGAAGCGGACCCAGGCCGAGACCGTGGCCAAGTTCACCAGCGAGGGCCGCTTCGTCGAGGTCGAGGGCAAGGTGGCGCCGATCGACGACGACCGCGCCGAGCGCGTCCGTGCCACCTACGAGGACTACCAGTCGACGATCGAGCCTGGCCTGCGGCGGCTGCTGCACGGCTACGAGCCGATGGCGGTGGCCCGCGTGTTCGCCGGCCAGGGCAGCCTCGGCGTGCGCAACTTCCTGCTGCTGGTGACCGGGCGCCGTCACAACGACGCGCTGATCCTGCAGGTCAAGGAGGCCGGGCAGTCGGCGCTCGGCTACGGCGGCGTCGCCGTGACCGGCGCGGCGCACGAAGGACAGCGCGTGATCCGGCTCCAGCGGGCGCTGCAGGCGGTCAGCGACCCGCTGCTCGGCTGGACGTCGATCGGCGACGAGCAGTACTACGTCCGCCAGTGGCGCGACATGAAGTCCTCGCCGACGCTGACCGACCCGAAGTTCGGCCGTCGCGACCGTGAGGCGTACGCGCGGCTGTGCGGCGCGACGCTGGCCCGGGCGCACGCGCGCACGGTCGAGGGCCACGGGATCACGAAGATCGCCTGGAGCATCGAGGACGTCGACGCCTTCACGAAGGCGGTGCTCAAGTTCGCCCGCCGCTACGCGGAGGTCTCCGAGGACGATCAGCGGCAGCTGCGCGCGCGGCTGTCGGTCCCGGCCTGACCCGTCAGCCCAAGCTCTCGCGCAGGATCGACGCGAGGTCGCTCGCATCGACCTCGCGCGGGGACCCCGCCAGCAGGCGCTGCTGCGCCAGCGCGCCTTCGACCAGGTCTCCGATGTCCTGCTCGTCGTAGCCCAGCTCGGCGAGGGCCGGGATGCTCAGGTCGCGCATCAGGGACTGCACCGCGTCGGGCAGCGCGTCGGGGCCGGAGACCTCGGTGCCCGCCAGCAGCGACGCCGCGCGGTCGTGGCGCTCGGGGTCGGCTTCGTACGTGAACCGGAACGCGGCCGCGGCGGTGACGATGACGGAGATGCCGTGCGGCACGAACGGGTGGTCGGCGGGATAGCCCGGCGGCGCGTACTCGTGCTTGAGCCCCGCGATCGGATAGGCGCAGGCGTGCGGGATGTGAACGCCGGCGGACCCGAAGCCGACGCCCGCCATCGATGCGGCGAGCATCATCGCGCCGCGCGCCTCGACGTCGTCCGCGTCCGCGACCGCGCGCCGCAGGAACCGGCCGCCGTACTCGAGCGCCTTCGCCGACCACACATCAGCGACCGGGTTCGCGCCCTGGTAGGGCGGGCGGTCGTCGGGCGAGGCCGGGCGCTCGCGCGCCGTGTAGGGCAGCGAGAGGAACGACTCGGCGGCGTGGCAGACCACGTCCAGCCCGGCGGAGGCGGCCACCTCGGCGGGCATCGTCGACGCCAGCTCCGGGTCGACGATCGCCTGCGACGGGCGCAGGTAGCGGTGCGAGATGCCGGTCTTCAGGCGCCGGTCCGGGATGTCGAGCACGGCGACCGTGGTCGCCTCGCTGCCGGTGCCCGCGGTCGTCGGGATCGCGAGGTGCGGCAACAGCGCCGACGGCGGCTTGCGGCCCTCGCCGATCGGCGCGTTGACGTAGTCCATCACCGGCGCGGGATGCGTGACGATCAGGTCGGCGACCTTCGCCGTGTCGATCGTCGAGCCGCCGCCGACCGACACGAAGCCGTCGACCTCCGCGTCGAGCGCGAAGTCGGCGGCCGCCTGCAGCGAGTCGAGCGTCGGCTCGACGCGCACGCCGTCGAACACCACGACGGCGATGTCCGCGCGCCTCGATCGAGTCCACGACCCGGCGCGGAGTGCTCGACGCGTGGGTCGACGACCACGAGCGCGCGCGAGACGCCGAGCCGGGCGAGCTCCCAGCCGGCGTCCTCGACGGCGCCCGGGCCGAACTTGATCGGGGTTGCCTCGAGCGTGAAGACGGACTCGCGTGCCATGACGCGAGTCCTACCCGCCACGTCAGATACCGTGCGCGGCGATGGCACGGATGGTCGCGCTGCTGCGAGGGATCAATCTGGGCTCCACGCGCCGCGTGCCGATGGCCGACCTGCGCGAGCTGATGGACGAGCTCGGCTACAGCGACGTGCGCACGGTGCTGCAGAGCGGCAACGTCGTCTTCACCGGGGCCAAGGCCAAGGCCCGCGCGACGCTCGAACAGGCGCTCGAAGCGCGCTACGGCTTCCGGGTCGACGTGATCCTGCGCACGATGGGCGAGCTGCACGCCGTCGTGGCCGAAGAGCCGTTCGGCGACGAGGCCGACAACCTCACGCGCTACTTCGTCGTCTTCCTCGATGGCAAGCCCGACGTCAGCGCGCTCGCCGAGCAGGACTTCGCCCCCGACAAGTTCGCCGTCGGCGCGCGCGAGATCTACGCCTGGTGCCCGGGCGGCATGCAGAACAGCCGGCTGATGAAGGCGCTCGGCAAGCCCAGCAAGTCCGCCACCGCGACCGTCCGCAACATGAGCACCGTCAAGAAGCTCTTGGAGTAAGGAGGCAGGGGATGCTGTGCATGCTGACCGTACGCCGGCTCAAGCCTGACGCCGAGGAGGCGTTCCGCAAGGCGTGGGCGCCGGATCGCTGGCACGGCCGCCTCGTCCACGCGTACCACCTGCGCAGCGACGACGATCCCCAGCAGGTGATCACGCTCGGCTTCTTCGAAGGCACCGACGAGGAGCTCGACGCGATGCGCGACGACCCGGCCTGGATGTCCGGCGAGGAGCGCCGCCTGCAGCGGATCGCGCCGCTCGAGGAGTCCGTGCTGCTCAGCGGCGTCTGGAACGTCATCGAGGACATCGACCCCAAGGGGTAGTTCGCTTCTGAGATGCTTGCCCGCGATGGCAGGCGCGATCTGGGTGACAGCCGGAGCCCCGCTGCAGAGCGGCGACGGCTGGCGCGTCTGGTACTCCTGGCCGGGCGGTGACTTCACCCCGGCCACCCCGCGCGTGCGCACGCCGGGCGGGGTCGAGCAGGCCGTGCTGCTGGGGCCGTGGGCGCCCGGCCCGCCGCCGCCGGGCTCGCAGCGCCGGATGGCGGTCCGCGAGCTGCGGATCGCGAACGCCGTGCCCGGCGCGCTGTACGAGGTCACGCTCCCCGAGCTCGGCCGCCCCGTGCTCTGGCGCACGCTTCCCACCCAGCTCCCGCCCGAGGGCGTGAGCCTGATCATCGGCTCGTGCTTCTGGCTCAACGACGACAAGGACGGCTTCTACGCGAGCGCGGTCAAGGAGCTCGTCCAACGCGAGCGGCCGATCTTCAAGGTCCTGATGGGCGACCAGCTCTACGTCGACGTCTGGGCGCCGCTGCCGCACACGCTGCCGCAGGGCCTCGCGGCCAAGTACGAGCGCTACTGGGGTGATGCCGGCTACCGCGAGCTGCTCCCCGCCTGCCCGACGCTCGTCAGCTGCGACGACCACGAGTTCTGGAACGACTTCCCGGAGCCGCAGATCCACGTGCCGCTGTCGTGGGAGCGCCACCAGCCGCAGACGAGCACGGCGCTGGCCGAGCTCTACGACGCCTATCAGACCGCGCTCAACCCGCAGGCCCGGCGCTGGAGCAGGCTCGACGTCGCCCCGATCTCGTTCTTCGTCGCCGACACGCGCTCGCACCGCACGCGCGAGAAGGCCGACAAGCCGGCGCTGATGCTCGACGAGCAGTGGGACGACCTCGAGGCGTGGGCGAGCGCCCTGCAGGGGCCCGGCGTGCTCGTGCTGCCGCAGCCGCTGCTGAAGGCGGGCGGGAGCAAGACCGACCGCACGCTCGTGGACTTCAAGGACTCCGACCGCCTCGGCGCGGTCTTCGAGAGCACCGGCCACGACATCCTGATCCTGACCGGCGACATCCACACGGGCCGGCTCAGCAGCGCCGAGATCGTCGGCCGCCCGGGCCAGATCCACGAGTTCGTGGCCTCGCCGGCGTCGATGGTCACGCCCTGGCTGCCGCCCTGGGGGCACAAGCCGTCGCCGCTGCCCGACCGGCTGGTGATCAACCGCCGCAAGTGGACGATCACCGCGCACCGGCGGCTGACGTCGACGGTGGACAACAACGTCGGGCTGATCAGGATCGCGCCCGGGCGCAACGGCCGCATCCGCTTCACCCTGCAGCTGTGGCGGGTGCGCCCGCACGTCGGCATCGCCCGCCGGATCTTCGGCCGCAAGCCGGCCAAGGGCGCGCAGCCGCTCCACGACCCGATCGACATCGAGCTCCGCTAGGCCTAGGAGGCACCCGTGCTCCGGCACTCCCAGAGCGACACGCGCAACCCCGACATCGAGGACTGGACCGACCGCTTCCGCGGCGAGGACAACAGCGCGTTCTTCAGCGCCGCGATCGACGAGCTGAGCGACCAGGACGGGCTGGGGCTGATCGGGCTCGTGGGGAGCTGTGACCTGCCGGGCGTCGCGCTGCGGCGCGCGCAGAGCATCCTGCGCTGGGACCGCCGCCCGAGCCAGTGGTCGCACGCGTTCCTGCTCGTCGGCGGCGGCGAGCTGCGCGAGGTCACGCTGCATTCGCGCGCCGGCCATTTCCCGGAGCCCGAGGACAACGCGATCACGCCGGCCACGCTCGACCACTACGCCTCGCCGCGCGTGGACGCCAACGTCGCGCTGCTCGCGGTGCGGATGGAGGCCGACGAGGCGCGCCGCGTCGTCGAGCGCGCCACGCTGCACCCCAACCTCGAGCGCCTGCGCTACGACCTCTTCGAGACGCTCGGCATCTGGCAGTCCTACCTGTGGACGAGGGGCACGCCGAACCCGCTCGAGACCGGCGTGCCCAACCACTCCTCGGCGCTGGTCGAGTACTGCTTCGAGGAGATCCAGCTCGACCTCACGCCCGGCGCCAACGACCGCAACAGCGCCCCTGAGCACCTGTGGAACAGCGCCCGCTGGTGGGGCGAGGAGCTCGGCGAGTTCGACCGGCCGATCCGCGGCCGCTACGTGACGCGCGACCGCGGCTGTTCCGTGCTGGAGCCCGAGGAGCGTTAGGCCGGGAGGGCCACGGCGTCGCGGCCGGCGTGCTCGCGCGGCGCCTTGAGGACGACCAGCGCGACGAGCACCGCGGCGGCCAGCGCGCCGGCGCCGAGCAGGTACGCGAGGTGGTAGCCCGAGTTGAGCGCGGCGGCGCTGGTGGCGTCACCGGTGCGCTCGCTCGCAAGTGTGGCCAGCACGGCCAGGCCGATCGCGCCGCCGACCTGCACGGTCGTGTTGACGAGCCCGCTCGCCAGCCCCGAGTCCTCCGGCGTCGCGCCCGACATCGCCAGCGTCATCAGCGCGGGCGTCGAGAGGCCGGCGCCGAGGCCGATCAGCAGCGTCGCCGGCAGGATGTCGACGACGAAGCTCCCGTCGACCGGCGTGCGGGCGAACAGCAGCAGGCCCGCGATCGTCGCCAGCAGCGCCGGGATCAGCGTGTTGCGGGGGCCGAAGCGCAGCGTCAGCGGGTGCGCGATGCGCAGCGAGACGACGCCCATCACGATCGTCGAGGGCAGGAACGCGAGGCCGACCTGGAGCGGGCTGTAGCCGAGGATCCGCTGCAGGTACAGCGCGCCCAGGAAGAAGAGCCCGAACATGCCGACGACCAGCATCGCCATCACGACGTTGGCGCCGGTGACGTTACGTGAGCGGAACAGGCGCAGCGGCATCAGCGGGTTCGCGATCCGCGCCTGGCGCACGACGAACAGCGCGAGCAGCACCGCGGCGATCGCGCCGAGGCCGAGCGTGCGGTCCGACGTCCAGCCGTGCTCGGTGATGCCGAGGATCGTGTAGACGCCGAGCATCAGGCCGGTGGTCAGCAGCACGGCGCCGCGCAGGTCGGCGCCGGCGGCGAGGCCGAGGCCCGGGCGCGGTTCGATCAGCCGCAGCGCCAGCAGGCCGGTCACGACGCCGATCGGCAAGTTGATGAAGAAGATCCAATGCCAGCTGATCAGGTCGGTCAGCACGCCGCCCGAGAGCAGGCCGATCGAGCCGCCCGCGGAGGCCACGAACCCGTAGACCCCGAGCGCCTTCGCCTGCTCGCGCGGCTGCGGGAACATGGTCACGATCATGCCGAGGATGACGGCGCTGGTGAGCGCGCCGCCGACGCCCTGGACGAAGCGCGCGGCGATCAGCATCTCCTGGTTCTGGGCCACCGCGCACAGCAGCGAGGCGACGGTGAAGACGGACAGGCCGACGAGGAACACGCGCCGCTGCCCGATCAGGTCGCCGATGCGCCCGGCGAGCAGCAGCAGGCCGCCGAACGCGATCAGGTAGGCGTTGACGACCCAGGCCAGATTCGAACTGGAGAAGCCGAGATCGTCCTGGATCGAGGGAAGAGCGACGTTCACGATCGTCGCGTCGAGCACGATCATCAGCGCGCCCGCGCACAGGACGTACAGCGCGGCCCAGCGGTTGCGGTCTGAGGAGGAGGTCATGCCCGTAATGACCGCGGGCCGTTCGGAAACTCATCGGTTTTCGTCACAGCGCGCGGTCGAGGTAGGCGTCGAGCGCGGCGACGACCTCCTCGACGGTGCCGTCGCCGAACAGCAGCGGCTCGGCCAGGCCGCGAGGTGACGGCCAGCGCGAGCATCGCCTCGCGCGCCGGCTCGGGCACGCCGGCCTCCGCGAACGCGGCGGTGATCGCGTCCTGCAGCTCGCGCAGGTCGCGGCGCAGCTCCTCGGCCAGCTCCGGCGAGGTCAGCGCGCGGGTCGCGAACGCGATGCTCGACGCGCAGCGCGGCGGTGCGGCGCGCGTCGAGCGGGAGCAGCTCGAGCATCACCTCGCGGATCGCGCCCTTGACCGACGTGGCCGCGCCGGCCCGCTCCTCGGCGCGCGCGCCGAGGTCCTCGCCGACGTGCCGGTAGGCGTGCTGGCAGCATCTCGTCCTTGGTCGGGAAGTAGTGCTGGACGGTGCCGATCGAGACGCCCGCCCGCGCCGCGACGGCGCGGATGCTCGCGCCCTCCAGGCCGGACTCGGAGACGACCGCGAGCAGCACCTCGGTGAGGCGTGCGCGGCGCTCGTCGTGGTCGACCGGGGCAGGTGTCATACAGTTGTATGGTACGCTGGTCGCAGGATGGCACCAGCGACCTTCACGACACAGCATCGCGGACGCCAGGTGGAGGTGGTGCCGGACTCGCTGTGGGAGCGCGACCGGATCCGGCTGCTGGTCGACGGCGAGGAGATCGCCGAGACCAAGGCCAACGGCCCGAAGACGGTGCTGTCCGGCGACGGCTTCGAGATCCGCGCGGTGACGCCGTTCTGGGGCGGGAGCGTGATCCGTGCCGAGCTCGTGCCGGCCGACGGCGGCGCGACCGTCGCCCTGCAGCCCGAGCCGGGCACGCGCGCGGCGCGGCGGGCGCGCTTCGAGCGCGAGCACCCGCGGCTCTATGCCTCGCGGCACGTGGTCAAGGGCGCCGGCCAGGTCGCGCTCGCCATCATCGGCTTGACGTTCCTGCTGCGGCTGCTGCCGGCGATCCCGTGGCCGGACATCGACCTGCCCGCGATCCCGCTGCCGAGCATCGACATCCCGTGGCCGTCGATCGACATCCCGCTCCCGTCGATCGACATCGAAGTCCCGGAGTGGATCAAGGCGATCGCCAGGACGAAGCCGTACTGGCTGCCGATCGTGGTCGGCATCTTCCTGGCCTTCGGGGAGCTCGAGCGCCGCAAGCGCCGTAATGTGGAGCGCGATGATCGAGCTGGAGACCCCGCACGGCCCGGCGCGGGCCCATCTGAATGACGCCGACTCACCGGTCGCCGCGCTCGTGCTCGGGCATGGCGCCGGCGGCGGCGTCGGCGCGCCCGACCTGAAGGCGGCCACGGAAGCCGCCCTCGACGTCAACGTGAGCGTGATCCTTGTCGAGCAGCCGTACCGCGTCGCCGGCCGCAAGTCCGCTGCGCCCGCGGCGCAGCTCGACACGGCGTGGACGGCGGTGATCGAGCAACTGCCGGTCGAAGGGCTGCCGCTCTACGTCGGCGGGCGCTCGTCCGGCGCCCGCGTGGCGTGCCGGACGGCGGCCGCGACCGGCGCGGCGGGCGTGCTCTGCCTCGCGTTCCCGCTGCATCCGCCCGGCCGGCCGGAGAAGACGCGGCTGCGGAGAGCTCGAGGCGGTCACGGTGCCGGTGCTGGTCGTCCAGGGCGAGAGCGATCCGTTCGGGATGCCGCCCGAGGCCGAGGGCCGGAGGGTCGTCCGGCTCAAGGGCAACCACAGCCTCCGCTCGGACGTGAACGGGCTGCGGACCGCGGTGCGCGAGTTCCTACGGCGCGGGGACGACGGCGACGTCGATTAGCCGGCCGATCGTGGACCGCGCGCGGGCGGGAGCGAGCATCAGCTCCTCGAGGATCGCGTGCAGCGTGCGGCGGCGCGAGCGCCGGGCTCAGCCGCGACGGGCGCACGCTGACCGCGCATACGAGCCGCACGTAGGCCGTCCCGCGCTGGTGCGCGACGCGCTGGACGCCGAAGCGAGTCGAGGTGGTAGCCCTCGGTCTCGAGCGTCGCGTGCTCGAGGCGGTGCTCGGCGTCGCCGAGCAGCTCGGCCGCCCAGTCCGTGTCGGCGCGATACGCGCGCACGCAGTCGACCGCCCAGACGCCGACCACCTCCGCGCGCCGCACGACACGGTCGCGCAGTTCGCTGGCGGAGCGGTGGGTCGCTGCGGTCACTGCCATGGGGCTCTCCTCACGGAACACAGGTCCGCCGGGTGGTATTCCCGTCTCGCCGCAGAGGTAGTCATAACCCGGGAGTGGGCCCGAGACGCTCGCCTCGAGCCCACCCAAGCTACTACAGGTGCAGCGAGACGTCGAACGTCCAGTCGTCCCACCAGAACGAGGTCGCGGCGTTGCCGACGCGGCGCTCGATGCGGACGATGTGCGGGCCCTCGCCGACGCGCTTGACCCATTCGTAGGCGTGCGCGGACGGCGGTGCCGTCCTCGGAGTCCATGGCCTGGAAGTTGGCGCCGTTCGGGTCCATCGGGACGCCGTCGACGAGCGCGCGGACGTAGCAGAAGTCCGCCGCGTTGGTCTCCTCGCAGGCCGTCTCGGCGGTCAGCAGGACCTTGACGCAGCGGCTCTGGCCGTCCGGCACCACGATCTGCGCGTTGGCGCCCGGCAGCGGCGCCAACGGGACCGAGCTCGTGCCCGACGGCGAGCTCTCGGTCTTGACGATGCTCGTCTGCTCCGGCCCACAGACGTGCGTGACGAGGTTCGACGGCGGCTGCGCGCCGCCCGGCGAGCCGTCGGGCGGATTCGCGATCACCTGGCCGAGCGGCGACGTGGCGGTCACCGCGAGCGTCGCGGCGGCGCCGCCGACGCCGAAGATCGCCTTGCGGCGGGTGGTGCGGAAGCGAGGCATGGCCTCTCCTTCGGTGGTGGGAGTGGGGGGGTCGGAACGGGAGACCCCACGCCGCGCGCGAAGGTTGGCCGGTTAGGTGACGAAGTCGAGGATCATCGCGTTGCAGAGCTCGGGCTTCTCGACCAGGAGCCCGTGCGAGGCGCCGGGGACGATCGCCAGCTCGCGCGTCCGGCAGGGCGCGATAGAGCTCGGCCGCGTGCTCGATCGGCACCTCGTCGCGGTCGCCGATCATCACCAGCGTCGGTGACGTCGATCTGCCCGAGGTCCGCGCGGCGTGAGCGCCGGCTCGGTCAGGTGCGCCTCGTAGAGCTTGCGCTTGACGACCGGCCAGTGCTCGGCGCCGTCCGGCGAGACCTCGCCGTACCAGCCGCCCAGGAACTCGTCGGCCTCCTCGTCGAGCTCGATCGAGCCCGGCAGCCAGCCCGTCGTGGTGGAAGACGCCGCACACGAACACGAGCCGCTCGACGAGGTCGGGGCGCAGGTGGGCGGTGAGCAGCCCGACGATCGCGCCGTCGCTGCAGCCGACGACGGTCGTCGGTCCGCCGATCACGGTCTCGATGAACGCGATCGTGTCGCGGGCCATCGCGTCGAGCGTGAGCGCTCCGGCATCCGGCGTGCGGCCGTGCCCGCGCCGGTCGGGGGTGAAGACGCGGAAGCGCTCGGCCAGCGGCGGGCAGGTTCGGCGCCCAGGCGCGCGAGTCGGCGTCGCCGGGGTGCAGGAGCAGCAGCGGCGGATCGCTTTCCTCGCCGTGCTCGTCGTACCAGGTGTCCACGTCGCCGAGGCGGATGTTCATGTTCGGTGAGACTGGGGTCGGCTGTGTGATTCATCGCCGTGCCGGGTCTGACGAACTGCGGCGATAAGGGGGTGGACGGATTGTCCCGGGCTCCGTGTGCGATCGCGGTCGACGGGCATGCGTGCCCTGATCTTCGCTCGGATCCGACACGAACGATCGGCGCTTCAGGGGGGCGCGGCAATCTACCCGCGCCAGACGACGGTCAGTTACCGCACCCCCTCCGCGACGATGGTCCTTCGCCGCGCGACTGGCCGAGCACGAGCCCGCCCGGACCCGAGGGCTCGTAGCGGTGCAGCTCGAGCCCTTCGACGCCCGACGCCGCGCGCCGCGGCGCGGGCGATCGACCGCCGCCTCGTCCGGCACGTGCACGATGACGAAGCTGCCCGCCCGGTCGCTCGCGCGCCAGTCCGGCGGCAACGCGCGCAGGACGAGGTCGCGGCGCGCGTCGTAGCGGACGCGCATGCGGCGCAGGTGACGGTCGAGCTCGCCGCGCTCGAGGAAGTCGCGCAGCGCGAGCTGGGTGACGACGTCGGCGCCGCCGGCCTCGATCGCGAGCGCCGGCGTCAGCGCCCAGGTCAGCCATGACGGCGTCAGCATCCAGCCGAGCCGCACGCCCGGCGCCGAGCCGCTTGCTCAGCGAGCCGATCAGCACCACGCGCTCGGGCGCGAGCCCTTGCAGCACGCCGCGCTGCCGTCGTAGTCGTCCTCCACGATCAGCCGCTCGCCGTCGGCCGCCCACTCCACCAGCGCGGCGCGGCGCTCGGGCTGAGCGCGACGCCGGTCGGGAACTGGTGCGCGGGCGTGACGACGACGACCTGCGCGCGCCCAGCGCGTCGACGCGCAGCCCTGCTCGTCGACCGGCACCGGCACGCACGCGCAGCCCGGCCTGCTCGATCACGAGCCGGTGCGGATGCCAGCCCGGGTCCTCGACCGCGACGTCCTCCGGCGCCGCGCTCGCGCAGCCAGCGGCAGAGCACGGAGAAGCCGGCGCGAAAGCCGCGGCAGACGATCACGTGCTCCGGGTCGGTGGCGGCGCCGCGCGCGCGCGCGAGCTGCGCGGCCAGCGCCTCGCGCAGCTCGGGGACGCCGCGCGGGTCGGGCTCGCCGAGCGCGTCGAACGGCGCCGCGCGCCAGGCGGCGCGCAGCGAGCGCAGCCACGCGTCGCGCGGGAAGCGCGAGCAGGTCCGGCCCGGGCCGCAGGTCGTAGGCGAAGCGCGGGAGCAGCGAGCGGGCGGGCTCGCGCGGGCGCTGGCGCTGGACCGAGGCGGCGACCCGCACCGGCGCGCCCTGGCGCATGCTCAGGTAGCCCTCGGACGCGAGCTGCCCGTACGCCTCGCTGACCACGCCGCGCGTGATCCCGAGCGTCCGAGGCGAGCCCGCGGCTCGACGGCAGCGGCTCGCCCGGCGCCAGCCGCCCGGCCTGGATCGCCTCGCGCAGCTGACGCTCGAGCTGCTCGTGCAGCGGCAGGTCCGCCGACCGGTCGATGGCCAACTGGCACGCTGATCGGATGACACAACTGGCACTGTAATCCCGTCCAGCTTGGCGCGTAGCGGTGAAGGCCATGGAGACGATCACGATCGTCGGAGCGGGCGTCGCGGGCATGACCGCGGCGATCACGCTCGCGGAGGCCGGGGCGCCGGTCGTGCTCTTCGACGCGCGCGAGGCGCCGGGTGGCCGCGCGCGCAGCCTCGACGGGCCGTACCGCGCGAACCTCGGGCCGCACGTCCTCTACAAGGACGGCCCGATGTTCGGCTGGCTCGACGACCGCGCGCTGCTGCCGCCGCTCGCGGGCGTCCCGCTCACCGGCCTGCGCCTGCGCTGGGGCGGCGAGCTGCACCGCACGCCGCCGCTCTCGCTGATCCCCGCGACGCTCAAGCTGCGCGGGCGTCGCGCGCCGGTCGACGAGAGCTTCCGCGCCTGGGCCACGCGCCACACCGACGCGCACACCGCCGGCCTGCTGTCCGCGCCGCCGGCGTGTTCGCGTTCCACCACGATCCGGGCGAGCTGTCGGCCGCGTTCGTGTGGGAGCGCACGGTCCGCACGCTGCTCACGCCGCCGCCCTCGGCGCGCTACGTGCGCGGTGGCTGGGGCACGCTGATCGACACGCTCGACGCGCGCGTCGCCGCGCTCGGCGTGCACGCGCCGCTACGGCGAGCGCGTGAGCGAGCTCCCCGGCGGGATCACGATCGTCGCCACCGAGCCGCAGGACGCGCGCCGCCTCCTGCAGGACGACACGCTGCGCGTGGACGAGCGGCCACACCGTCTGCGTCGACCTCGCGCTCGCAGCATCGCCGCGGCGACCCGTTCGTCGTCTCCGACCTCGACGAGTGCGGCTGGGTCGAGCGCTTCACGGCGCCGGACCCGTCGCTCGCCCCCGCGGGCGAGGAGCTCGTCCAGGCGCAGATGCCGGTCCGGCCGGCCGAGACCCCCGACGCAGCCGAGGCGCGCCTCGACGCGCTGCTCGACCTCGCGCTCCCCGACCGCGAGCAGCGCACGACCTGGCGCCGCCGGCTCGTGATGGCCGGCCGGACCGGCGCGCTCGACCCGCCCGGCACGACCTGGCGCGACCGGCCCGCGGTCGCCCGCGGCGACGGCGTCTTCGTCGCCGGCGACTGGACCGCCGCGCCCGGCCTGCTGAGCGAGGTGGCGTTCGAACAGCGCGCAGGAGGCGAGCCGGATGGCGCTCCGCGCTCAGCCCAGGAAGGCGGTCACCACCGGCGCCAGCAGCGGCGAGGCGAGGATGTCGTAGTGCGTCGATGCCGGGCAGGACGGCGAGCTGGTTCGTGGGCTTCGCCGAGCCGTCCCAGCCCGCGTCGCGCAGCCCGATCCCGAGCAGGCCGGCGAACTCGACGACGTGGTCGGGGCGGACCGAGTCGGCGTCGGCGAAGACGAGCAGCGTGCGCGCGGCGATCGCCGGCGACCTCGTCCGACCAGTCGTAGTCGACCTTGCAGCAGCTCGGCGGTCTTGGCCACCATCGTGTCGAAGTCCTCCGGCCGTGGCGCGATCGCCGTGTAGGCCGGGTAGGCGGGCCCCTGCTTCATCATCTCGGCGGCCGCCGGCGACATCGCGTCGAAGGCCGCGACCACCTCCGGGTGGTTGCCGTCACGCCGGCACGCGACCGAGATCACGACCAGATTGCGGACGAGCGCGGGGTGCTGGATCGCCAGTCGCAGGGCGACCTCGCCGCCGAGCGAGTACCCGAGCACGTCGGCGGCGCCGCCGAGCTGCTCGATCAGCCCGGCGACGTCGTCGGCCATCGTCTCGACGCGGAACGGCCGGTCGACGTCCGCGCGTGCGCCCGTGGCCCTGCAGGTCGACGACGATCAGCCGCCGCCCGGTCAGCTGCGGGAGCAGCCCGGCGAAGATCTCGCCCGAGCCGATCCCGCCGTGCAGCAGCACGAGCGGGTCGCCCTCGCCGTGCTGCGCGTAGTGGAGGCGGACCCCGTTGGTCTCTGCGTAGCTCATGCCGTTCAGACGACAGCACACGCATGGACTCATCGCGGTGACGGCACGATGGTCTGGTTGCACGTGGGCCGTCGCGGATCACGTGACCCGCCGGTGGTGGTTGGTCATCCAGGCTGCCACTCGCCGCGCTCGTCGCGCAGCCACCAGGTCGTGGTGATTCCGCCGTCCTCGGCGCGGGCGACCTTGCCGTCGCCGTTGAGAGCGTGTTGGAAGCGCGCCGGGCCTTCGAAGGTCAGCGTGTCGCCCTCGACGACGCCGGTGTAGCGGTTGCCCTCCTCGATGAACGGGCCGTTGTTGGAGAAGAACACGATCCCGAAGCGAGCGGTCTCGGCGTCGTAGCCCCAGTAGTTGATGCCCTTCTGGACGGGCTCGTCGCCGAACGCCGTCTCGTCGGTGCTGACGAGGCTCCGAGCCCCGGGCACCGCTACGTCGCGACGAGCGCGAACGGCCAGCCGGCGAACGCCGCCTACCGGTGGTCGGCCGCGCGGGCGCTTCGCGCCCGAGACTCGAGATGCTGACGCTTGACGGCGGCGGCGCGATCGCCCGGATGACCGCGTTCATGTCGCCGGCGCTGTGCGGAGCGCTTCGGGCTGCCCGACCACCTCCCCGCCTGACGCCGAGCTCGGCGACCCGTTCAACGACCCAGCGCGGCCGCTGGTGGACGTCGTCGTCGGTGAAGCGCAGGATCGTGTAGCCCGCGGCGCGCAGCGTCCGGTCTCGCCGCGCGTCTTCGGCGACCGACGGCGGACGGCCGTGCGCGGGACCATCGATCTCGACGGCGAGTCTGCGTTGCGGCCAGTGGAAGTCGACCTCGAAGCCGAGCAGGTCGACGTTGACGAGCGGCTCGTCGGCAACCAGCCGGAGCAACGCGTCCTCGGCGCCGCTCCTCGTCCCGGCGCTGCCGGCGGCGTACAGCGCCATGGCGTGCGCGAGGACGTGGAGGTTGTGGCGGCCGTTGGCGCGGCGCCATCACGTCGCGCACGGCGGCCTCGACGTAGCGGCCGCGGAAGGCAGCTTCATGGATGACGTTCGTGAGCTGGTGCGCGGTCAGGATGTCGGTGAGGTCGACGAGCAGGCGGTGGACGGTCGTGACGGGTATCCCGCGGTGGGTGGTGACGTCGCGCGGGTCGAGCCGCCGAACGGTGTGGACGCGCACGCCTTCGAGGCGGCATCTTCGCGTGGAAACAACAGCGATAAGGGGGGAGCGGAAACGACCGACGGCGTAGAACTCACAGGCGGACAGGTGGGCGAGCGCCGCGAGCGGACCCGCCGCGAGCGCGGCCGCGAGCCACTCGCCCTCGCGTGAGAGCCTCGGTTGCCCGACGGCGTAGACGCCGCGGTGCCGCCGGTGCAGCACACCTCGCGCCGCCCGCCGCGCGATCGCACCGTCAGTCAGGCCGAGTGCGAGAAGTTGACCGACCGTGATGACGCCGTGCTGGCGCGCCGCCATCGCCGCGATCCGAGCGTCGATGGTGGGGGGTGCCGCAATTGACCTGCGCGAAACGGGGGTAGATTGCGGCACCCCCCGATCCTGCGACCGCTCGCTTCACGAAACAAGACGCGTTCGTGACTTAACTGCTCCCGACTTTCATACGCCTTCGCCAACTCCGGGTCCTTGCGGGCCAGCAGTTCCGCGAGGTCGACCATGACCTTGGCCTGCTTCCACGTCGCGTCGTCCTGCATCTTGCCGTCGAGCATCCCCACGCCGCGGCCGTCCGGGATCGCTTCGAGCACGCGCCGCGCGAACGCGACCTCCTCCGGCTCGGGCGAGAAGACCTTCTTGGCGATCGCGATCTGCGCCGGGTGCAGCGACCACGTGCCGACGCAGCCCATCAGGTAGGCGGCGCGGAACTGGGCCTCGCAGCCCTCCAGGTCGCGGATGTCGCCGAACGGCCCGTAGAACGGGAAGATGCCGGCCGCCGCGCAGGCGTCGACCATGCGGCCGATCGTGTAGTGCCAGAGGTCCTGCTGGTACGACGGGCGCGCGGCATCGCCGTCCGGGTCGGCGACCACGCGATAGCCCGGATGGCCGCCGCCGACGCGGGTGGTCTTCATCCGGCGCGAGGCGGCGAGGTCGGCCGGCCCCAAGCGACATGCCCTGCATGCGCGGTGAGGCGCAAGCGATCTCCTCGACGTTCGCGACGCCCTGCGCGGTCTCGAGGATCGCGTGCACGAGGATCGGCCGGGACAGGCCCGCGCGGGCCTCCAACTGCGCCAACAGCCGGTCGACGTAGTGGATGTCCCACGCGCCCTTCGACCTTCGGGATCATCACGACATCCAGGCGCGAGCCGATTTCTGTGACCAATGTCACAAGATCGTCGAGCACCCACGGCGATTCGAGCGCGTTGACCCGCGTCCACAGCGGCGTCGAACCAAGATCGATCTCCTGCCCGACCCGCACCAGGCCGGCACGCGCGGCCTCCTTGCGATCGGCCGGGATCGCGTCCTCCAAATTGCCCAGCAGAATGTCGGCCGAGGCGGCCATATCCGGCAGCCGCGCGAGCATCTTCTCGCTGGAAGGATCGAAGAAATGGATCATCCGCGACGGGGTCACGGGGATCTCGCGGACGGGGTCGGGCGCGCCGATGGCCAGCGGGGCGAAGTGCGAGCGAGGATTGCGCATCAGCGCCATCATGCCGGTCCATGAGCACTGTTGACACCGATGGCGCGGTCCGCGAGGCCTCTGGCGCCCACCCCTACGGCCGCTATCTCGAGGAGTTCGAGGTCGGCGCCGTCTACAAGCACTGGCCGGCCAAGACGGTCACCGAGGCCGACGACCACATGTTCTGCCTGCTGACCATGAACCACCACCCGCTGCACATCAACGACGTCTACGCCGCCAACTCCCAGCAGGGCAAGAACGTCGTCGTGGGGCCGTACGTGTACAGCCTCGCGCTCGGCATGAGCGTGTCCGACATCTCGGGCAAGGCGATCGCGAATTTGGCCACCGAGGCGCTTTCCCACCCGGCCCCCGTCTTCCACGGCGACACGCTGTTCGCCGAGACCGAGGTGCTCGAGGTCAAGGAATCACGCAGCAAGCCCGACCGCGGCACGGTCAGGGTCCACACCCGCGTGCTCAACCAGGACGGCACGCTGGTGGCGGAGTTCAAGCGCCTTGTGCTGGTCCCGAAGCGGGAAGTTTGAACGTCACGGGCAAAACCAGCTAGAGCGACCCATCCGTTCGTCTGGTGGAGTTCCGGGGAAGCATCACGTAGGCTTGGACCCGGCGGAATGGTTGTTTTGGCACGTTGCCACTCGGACGAGCCGAAACGATCACCCCATTCTCAGTAGGTTTGTAGCGCCCTGGCAAACCCCTAGGTCCCGAGAGAGGTCGAACGCGCAAGTGACACTCGAAACCCCTGTCTCCACCAAACACCGCAAGCTGCTCACCTGGGTCGAGGAGATCGCGGAGCTGACGCAGCCGGCCGGCATCCACTGGTGCGACGGCTCAGCGGAGGAGTACGACGCGCTGTGCGCCGAGCTCGTAGAGGCAGGGACGTTCGAGAAGCTCTCAGAGGCCAAGCGCCCGAACTCCTACCTGGCGCGCAGCGACCCGGGCGACGTCGCGCGCGTCGAGGACCGGACGTACATCTGTTCTGAGAGCGAGGACGACGCCGGCCCGACCAACAACTGGCGCGACCCGGAGGAGATGCGCTCGGTCCTGAAGGACAAGTTCAAGGGCTCGATGCGCGGGCGCACGCTGTACGTGGTCCCGTTCAGCATGGGTCCGCTGGGCTCGCCGATCGCCGAGATCGGCGTCCAGCTCACGGACAGCGCCTACGTCGCGGTCAGCATGCGGATCATGACCCGGATGGGCAAGGCGGCGCTCGACGTCCTGGGCGAGGACGGCGACTTCGTGCCGTGCGTGCACAGCACCGGCTCGCCGCTGGCCGAGGGCGCGAGCTCGGGCGCGTGGCCGTGCAACGAGGAGAAGTACATCGTCCACTTCCCCGAGACGCGCGAGATCTGGTCCTACGGTTCGGGGTACGGCGGCAACGCGCTGCTGGGCAAGAAGTGCTTCGCGCTGCGGATCGCGAGCGTGATCGCCCGCGACGAGGGCTGGCTGGCCGAGCACATGCTGATCCTCAAGCTGACCAGCCCGGAGGGCGAGGTCAAGTACGTCGGCGGCGCGTTCCCCAGCGCTTGCGGCAAGACCAACCTGGCGATGCTGGTGCCGACGCTCGAGGACTGGAAGGTCGAGACGATCGGCGACGACATCGCCTGGATGAAGTTCGGCGACGACGGCAAGCTCTACGCCGTCAACCCCGAGTACGGCTTCTTCGGCGTCGCGCCCAACACGGCGCGCAAGACCAACCCGAACGCGATGGACACGATCGAGCGCAACTCGATCTTCACCAACACGGCCAAGACCGACGACGGTGACATCTGGTGGGAGGGGATGACGGGGGAGACCCCGGAGCACCTGATCGACTGGAAGGGCAACGACTGGACGCCGGAGGACAACGACGGCCCGGCCGCGCACCCGAACGCCCGCTTCACCACGCCCGCGGCGCAGTGCCCGAGCATCGCCCCCGAGTGGGAGGACCCCAAGGGCGTGCCGATCGACGCCTTCCTGTTCGGCGGGCGCCGCAGCTCCGGCGCGCCGCTGGTCAGAGAGGCCTTCGACTGGGAGCACGGCGTGTTCCTGGGCGCGACGATGGCCTCGGAGAAGACCGCGGCCGCGTCCGGCACGGTCGGCGAGCTGCGCTTCGACCCGTTCGCGATGCTGCCGTTCTGCGGCTACCACATGGCCGACTACTTCGCGCACTGGCTCAAGCTCGGCGAAAAGGACGGCGCGCAGCTGCCGCGGATGTTCCACGTCAACTGGTTCCGCAAGGACGACGACGGCAAGTTCCTGTGGCCCGGCTTCGGCGAGAACTCGCGCGTGCTGGCCTGGGTCTTCCGCCGCTGCGACGGCGAGGCCGAGGCCGAGGAGACGCCGATCGGCCACGTCCCGCGGCCCGAGCACCTGCCGATCGAAGGGCTCGACCGCGAGGCCGTGGCCGAGGCCCTGACCGTCGACCTCGACGAGGCGCGCGCGGAGCTCGACCAGACCCAGACGCACCTGGCCCGCTTCGGCGACCGGCTGCCCGACCCGATCCGCGAGCAGTTCGAGGCGCTCAAGCAGCGGCTGGGGTAGGTTCAAGGTGTGAGCCTTGCGGAGGAGACCGAGGCCGGCTCATCCGAATACCGGGATCGGCTGCTGGGCATCGTCGAGGAGCGCGCGGGTGAGATCGGCCGCGCGTTCGCCGCTGCCTATGTCCGGCGGCTGACGCCGGACGGGATCTCGCCCGAGCAGCTCGCCGCCGAGGTGCTCGGCGCCTACCGGTTCGCCGAGCAGCGCGGTCGCTCCCCGGTGGCCGTCCGCGCCTTCAACCCGGCCCTCGACGACGAGGGCTACGAACCGCTGGGCTCGGTGCTCGAGACCAACAGCGACGACTGGCCGTTCCTGGTCGACTCGGTCAGCGCCGCGCTCGAGCGCCGCGGCGAGCACGTCGCCCGGCTCGTGCACCCGATCGTCGGCATCGCGCGCGACGAGGGCCGGATCGTCGGGGTGACGCACGCCCGCAACGCGGTCCATCGCGAGTCGGTCATGCACTACGACCTCGCGCGCAAGCTCACCGACCGCGAGCTCGAGGAGCTGGAGGCCGCGATCAAGGCGGTGCTGCTCGCGGTCCGCAGCACGGTCACCGACTTCGGCGCGATGACCCAGCGCGTGGAGGCGATGATCTCGCTCGCGCGCAAGGCCGGCGCGCGCTACGACTCCGACGAGGTCCGCGAGGCCGTCGACTTCCTGGCCTGGCTGCTGCGCGGCAACTTCGTCCTGCTCGGCGCGCGCGAGTACGAGATCCGCGACGACTGCTACCGCTGCGTCCCCGGCTCGGGCCTCGGCATCCTGGCCGACGAGGAGCGCAGCGCCTACTGCACCCCGGTCCCGCTCTACGAGCTGCCGGAGGCGCTGCGTCGGCTCGCCACCTCCGGCGAGCTGCTGATCGTCGACAAGGCCAACGCGCGCTCGCCGGTGCACCGCCACGAGCGCATGGACTACGTCGGCGTGCGGCGCGTCACGCCCGACGGCGAGATCGCCGGCGAGGCGCGGCTGCTCGGGCTGTTCACGTCCAAGGCCTACAGCGAGCCGGCCTCCGAGACCCCGGTGCTGCACCGCAAGCTGCGGCGCGTGCTCGAGGCCGAGGACCTGATCGAGGGCTCGCACGACTACAAGAGCGCGGTCGCGCTGTTCGACACCTTCCCGAAGGACGAGCTGTTCGCGGCACCCGTCGACGACCTGCGCCGCGCGGTCGTCGCGCTGCTCGCGCTCGAGGGCACCGACCGCGTGCGGCTGCTCGGCCGCCGCGCCGCCGACGGGCGCAGCGCCTCGTTCATCCTCGCGCTGCCGCGCGACCGCTACCGCACGCTGCTCGTCGATCGCGTGCGCAAGCTCTTCATGCGCAACTTCAAGACGCGCGACGTCGAGGCCCAGCACGTGCTCGGCGAGGGGACGGCGCGCGTGCGCGTGCACTTCGGAGTGCACTCGGCCGACGGCCTGCCCGACGTCGAGAACGCGCCGCTCGAGCGCGAGGTCGTCCAGCTCGCGCGCACCTGGGACGACGCCGTGCGCGACGCGCTGGTGGAGCGCTTCGGGGCGCAGCAGGCGCGGCTGCTGTGGTCGATCTGGGGCGCGCGCCTGCCCGACCACTACAAGGGCTACACGAATCCGAACACCGGCGCGACCGACATCGCGCTGCTCGAGCAGCTCGCCGAGGACGGCCCGTTCCTGGTCTCGCTGCAGCCACTGCAGATCCACACGCGGGTGGCGTTCTACAAGCGCGGGCCGAAGATCGAGCTGGGCGACGCGCTGCCGATGCTCGAGGACCTCGGGCTGCGCGTGATCGAGGAGATCTCGACGCGGCTCGTCGGCGACGACGGCTGGGTGCAGGAGTTCCGCGTCTTCGGTCCCGACGGCGGCCCGCTCGACATCGAGGCGGTCGGCGATCGCGTGGCGGAGCTGCTCGCCGCCGTCCATCGCGGCGAGGCCGAGACCGACCCGCTGAACCGGCTGGTGATCACGGCCGGGCTCGACCGCCGCCAGGTGGCGATCCTGCGCGCGTACCGCAAGTACCGCCAGCGCGTCGGCTCGCGCTTCACCGAGAGCTACCAGAACGACGTGCTGGTGGCGAACTCGGAGCTGACGGCGAAGCTCGTGCGCTACTTCGAGCTGCGCTTCGACCCCGCCGTCGAGACCGACGAGTCGGCCGAGACCGCCCTGCGCGACGAGATCCTGGCCGACCTCGACGCCGTCGCCTCGCTCGACCACGACCGCATCCTGCGCAATCAGCTGGCCACGGTCGACGCGACACTGCGCACGAACGCCTACAACGACGAGCGCGCCGCGCTGGCCTTCAAGCTGCGCTCCGACCGGGTCCCGGCGATGCCGCAGCCGGCGCCGTTCGTCGAGATCTACGTCTACTCGGCCGCGGTCGAGGGCATCCACCTGCGCGGCGCCCCGATCGCCCGCGGCGGCCTGCGCTGGTCGGACCGCCAGGACTACCGCACCGAGGTCTACGGCCTGATGCGCGCGCAGCTGACCAAGAACGCCGTGATCGTGCCCGCGGGCGCCAAGGGCGGCTTCTACATCAAGGGCGAGGGCGAGGTCGAACGCCACTACGTCACGTTCATCCGCTCGCTGCTGAGCGTCACCGACAACCTGGTCGACGGCGAGGTGGTGCGCCCGCCGCGCGTGCGCGCCCGCGACGAGGACGACACCTACCTCGTGGTCGCCGCCGACAAGGGCACGGCGACGTTCTCGGACACCGCCAACGCCGTCGCGCGCGAGTACGGCTTCTGGCTCGACGACGCGTTCGCCTCCGGCGGCTCGGCGGGCTATGACCACAAGGCGCTCGGGATCACCGCCCGCGGCGCGTGGGAGTCGGTCAAGCGCCACTTCAAGGAGCTCGGGATCGACCCGGCGGCGGACGAGTTCACGGTCGTCGGGATCGGCGACATGTCCGGTGACGTGTTCGGCAACGGGATGCTGCTCTCGGACAAGCTCCGGCTGGTCGCCGCCTACGACCACCGGCACGTCTTCATCGACCCTGACCCCGATGCCGCGACCGGCTTCGCCGAGCGCAAGCGGCTGTTCGAGCTCCCTCGCTCGAGCTGGGACGACTACGACCGCGAGCTGATCAGCGAGGGCGGCGGGGTCTACCCGCGCACGGCGAAGGCGATCGCGCTCACGCCGCAGGCGCGCGCGGCGCTGGGCGTCGAGGAGGAGTCGCTCGCGCCCACCGACGTGATCCGCGCGATCCTGCGCGCGCCGGTCGACCTGCTGTGGAACGGCGGCATCGGCACGATCGTCAAGGCCTCGACCGAGACCGACGCCGACGCGCACGACCGCGCGTCCGACGCGATCCGCGTCGACGCCGACGAGTTGCGGGCGAAGGTCGTGGGCGAGGGCGGGAACCTCGGCTTCACGCGCAGCGCGCGCGTCGAGTTCGCCGCCGGCGGCGGGCGCATCAACGCCGATTTCATCGACAACTCGGCCGGCGTCGACTGCTCAGACCACGAGGTCAACCTGAAGATCCTGCTCGGGCTGGCCGAGCAGCGCGGCGAGCTGACCCGCGCCCAGCGCGACGAGCTGCTGTTCGACGTCACCGAGGACGTCACCGCGCACGTCCTCTACGACTCGTTCCTGCAGGCCCAGATCATCGCCCAGGAGGTCGACCGCTCGGCCTCGCGGCTGTTCGCCTACGAGGACCTGATGCTGTCGCTCGAGGAGCACAAGCTGCTCGACCGCGCGTCCGAGGACCTGCCCACGAGCGAGGAGATCGGCGAGCGCCGGCGGGCCGGGCGCGGCATGGAGCGGCCCGAGCTGGCCGTCCTGCTGGCGTACGCCAAGCGGCTGCTGGCGCGCGCGCTCGAGGCGTCGGACTTCGTCGAGGAGCCCTGGCTGGAGCGCGACCTGCGCGAGTACTTCCCGCCCGAGGTCGTCCGCCGCTTCGGCCACCTGCTGGGCGAGCATCCGCTGCGGCGCCAGCTGATCTGCATGGTCAACGCCAACGTGGTCGTCAACGCGCTCGGGCCCACGTTCGTCTCGCAGCTCGTGGCCGAGCGCGGGGCGGAGGCGGCCGACGTCGTCCGCGCCTTCCGGATCGCCCGCGAGGTCACCGGCGCCGACGCGCGCTGGGAGGTCGATCGAGCGGCTCGAGGGCGTCGACCGCGCGCCGCAGCTCGAGCTCATGTCCGGCGTCGACCTGCTCGTCGAGGAGACGACCCGCTGGTATCTGACCTGGGAGCCGGAGGGCAACATCGAGGAGGCGATCGCCGCCGGCCGCGACGGCTTCGAGCGGCTCGCCGCCGTGCTCGGCGAGCTCGGCTCCGAGGAGCGCCGGCGGCGCCGCGAGCAGACCGCCGAGCGGCTGATCGGCCTCGGCGTGCCCGAGGAGCTCGCGCGTGCCCACGCGCTGCGGCCCGAGCAGCGCTTCGCGCCCGACATGGTGTGGGTCGCGGGCGCCACCGGCCGCCCGATCGAAACGGTCGCCGAGGTCTTCTTCGCCGTCGGCGCCGAGCTGCGGCTCGACTGGATCGAGGCCGAGCTCGAGCGCATCCCGGCCACCACGCGGATGCAGCGCTGGGCGCTGCAGGCCGTGCGCGAGGACGCCTCCCAGGTGCGGCGCGAGCTGGCCGGCGGCGTGCTGGCCGAGACCGCCTCGGGCTCGGTCGAGGAGTTCCTGGCCGACCGCGGCGATGCCCTGCGCCGCTACACGGGGTTCCTGCGCTCGCTCTCACGCGAGGGCGACCCGGACCTGGCCGGGCTGACGCTCGCCGTCCGCCAGTTGCGCGCGCTCGCCGGGTAAGTCCCCAACCTCGGGACGCGGGCCGGGGTCTCACCCCCGACCAAGCCGCAACCCCAGGAAGGGGATCCCATGCTCTCCAAGGCGCTTCTCGCGTCCGCACTCGTGCTGCTCGCCGCCCCCGCGGCGGCCAGTGCCCAGGTTCCATCGTGTGACACCCAAGGCCCGGCGGGCACCGCCTACGCCGCCGGCGTGAACTGCCGCACGCTGCAGCTCGACAATCATCAGCGCCGCTACGAGGTCTACGTCCCGGCCAACGCCCGCCCGAACGCGCCCGTCGTGTTCATGTTCCACGGCGGCAGCGGCACCGGCGAGAAGTTCCTCAACATCTCCGGCTGGCGCGAGCAGGCCGACGCCACCGGGCTGATCGCCGTCTTCCCGACCGGGCTGCGCTACCGGATCACCGAGAATGGCCAGATGTCGACCCGGTGGGCCAGCTTCGGCATCCTCGACGAGATCGAGGAGGCCGAGACGCCGCCCGCCGACGACGTGGCCTTCGTCGACGAGATGCTGGCCGACATCGACGCCGGGCTGGATGTCGACCGGCACCGCGTGTACGCGTCAGGGTTCTCGAACGGCGCGGGCATGGCCGCCCGGCTGGGCGTCGACAGCTCCCAGACATTCGCCGCGGTCGCGTTCTCGGCCGGCGGGCTGAGCTCGGTCCCGAACCCGTTGCCGACGCGGGCGGTGCCGACCTACGCGACGCGCGGCACGCTCGACGACCGCGTGCTGAATCAATACGACCCGCCGCTGACCGAGCTGCCGCTCAGCCCGGTCTCGATCCTGACCGACCCGCTGCTCGGCGGCCGCATCAACGTCGCGCTCGACACGCTCGGGCTCGACCACGACCTGTTCAGCCTCAGCGCCGTCGAGACCTCGACGAACTTCCGCTGGCCGGCGTGCGGCAACGGCCCGGTGTTCCGCTTCGCGATGATCGCCGGGCTCGAGCACCGCTACCCGAACGGCGCGAACAACCTCGACGGGTTCGCGGCGGCGCCGGAGTTCTGGGAGTTCTTCGCCCAGCACCGCTTGCCGTAAAGGAGAGGAGTGGGCCGCCGCGTTGGTCAGACGCGGCGGCCCTACAGTCGCTTGGCCGGCGAGCGTCGGGGAGGAGAGAGAACGGACTGCCCGGGGGCCTTAGTAGCTGTTGAGAGGGGGTCAACCTCTGCTGTGTCTGTGCTCGGAATACTGCCTCCGAGCTGCACTGCTACATATCGCCTCTAGGGGTGAACTGGATCACCCCTTGGCCGGATCCGCCGTCGACATGAAGATCTCGATCGGGCCGGGACCCTGGCCGAGCGTCGCGTCGATCCACTCCTGGTTGATCACCATCGCGTCGAAGTCCTTCCAGATCCGCGTGTCGCCGGCGCAGCTGTACTGGCGGCACGGGGTCGGGCGCTGCTCGTAGACGGCGCACGCGTGGGTCTCGCCGTCGCAGTGCAGGCAGTAGCCGTCGCCCCCGTGGCGGTTGAAGTACGGGCGGCCCAGGTCCCACTTCATGCGCCCGGACTCGATCTCCTCGACGTTGAGCGGGAAGCGCAGCCGGCAGCAGACGGCCTTGCAGTACGGCAGGCGCGCCTCGCAGTCGACGGGTGGGCCCGGCGCCGGATCCTCGGGGTCGACGCGGACCACGACGTCGAGCTCGGCGGCCTGGCCGGCGTCCGCGATCTGTCCGCGCACGGACTTAACGGCCTCGAGCAGTTCGTCGGCGTCGACGAGCTTGTTCTGGATCAGGAGCTCGACGAGCCCGTTGACGAGCGCGTAGCCGTCGTTGAATCGGTTCGCCTGCTCGCTCAGCGCCGCGTGGGCGAAGAGGCTGCCGCGTTCGACCTGGCGTTCGAGCTCCCGCAGCGGGTCGGGCTGTGGCACCGCCCGACCCTACCTGCGTGGTCGGGAGTTCGCTAGGTCGTCGGCTGCGGCACGATCCGGATGTAGGGCTTGGGCGACTCCCAGCCCTCCGGGTACGTCTTCTCGGCGTCCTCGTTGGAGACCGAGCCGGCGATGATCACGTCGTCGCCCTGCTGCCACTGCGCGGGGGTCGCGACCTTGTGGCTGGCGGTCAGCTGCAGCGAGTCGACGACGCGCAGCACCTCGTCGAAGTTGCGGCCGGTGGTCATCGGATAGACGAGCACGAGCTTGATCTTCTTGTCGGGGCCGATCACGAACACGTTGCGGACGGTCGCGTTGTCGGCCGGCGTGCGCTCGGTGGCCTCACCTTCGACCTCCGCGGGCAGCATCCCGTAGAGCTTGGAGACGGTGAAGTCCTTGTCGCCGATCAGCGGGTAGTTGGGGCGGAAGCCCTGGGTCTCCTCGATGTCGTCGGCCCACTTGGGGTGGTTCTCGACGGGGTCGACGGAGAGCCCGATCACCTTCACGTTGCGGGCGTCGAAGTCGGGCTTGATCTTGGCCAGGTAGCCGAGCTCGGTCGTGCACACCGGCGTGAAGTTGCGCGGGTGCGAGAACAGCACCGTCCAGGAGTCGCCGATCCAGTCGTGGAAGCTGATCGTGCCCTCGGTGCTCTCGGCCTCGAAATCAGGGGCGGTCTCGCCAATCTGTAGCGCCATCAGTGGTCTCCTCGGGGGGCGGGTGGACTGAACCGTCTAATAGACGGTCGAGTTTAGGGTACTTCGGGCGGCGGTAGGGTCCGTTTCGGTGAATGACATCGTCGTCTTCGGGGCCACGGGCTTCGTCGGCCGGCTGCTTGCGGAGTATCTCGCCGCGAACGCGCCGCCGGAAGTGGGAATCGCGCTGGCGGGGCGCTCGCGGACCAAGCTGGAGCAGCTGCGCGCCGCGCTGGGCAAGGACTGGCCGCTGATCGTGGCCGACTCCGGCGACGCCGCGTCGCTGGCGGCGATGGCGCGGCAGGCGAGGGTGGTCGTGACCACGGTCGGCCCCTACCGCCGCGACGGCATCAAGCTCGTCGACGCCTGCATCGCCGAGGGCGCGCACTACGCCGACCTGACGGGCGAGATCCTGTTCGCGCACGAGACGCTCTCGCGCCACGAGGCGGCGTCGGAGGCGGGGGTGCGGATCGTCCACAGCTGCGGGTTCGACTCGATCCCGTCCGACCTCGGCGTGCTGACGCTGCACGAGGCGGCGGGCGAGCTCGGCGACACCACGCTCGTCGTCGCGGCGATGAAGGGCGGCTTCAGCGGCGGCACGCTGGCGTCGATGAAGGGCCAGATCGACGAGCTGACCGCCGACAAGGCGGCGCGCAAGATCGTCTTCGATCCGTACGCACTGGGCGGTACGGGCCCCCGCGAGCGCGATCTGCAGCACGTCGTCCGCCACAAGCAACTGGGCTGGATCGGCCCGTTCGTGATGGCGACCTACAACACGCGCATCGTCCGCCGCAGCCATGCGCTGCTCGACTACGGCCCGGGCTTCCGCTATCGCGAGGTCTCGCGCTACTCCAACCCGGTCGCGGCACTCGGCTTCACCGCCGGGCTGGGCGCGCTCGCCGGCGGGCTCGCGTTCAAGCCGACGCGGATCGTGCTCGACCGGCTGCTGCCCGACCCGGGCCAGGGTCCGAGCGAGAAGTCGCGCAGCAGCGGCTTCTTCAAGATCGAGATCCACGGCGGCGGGAAGGTCGCGACCGTCGCCGCCAGCGGCGACCCGGGGTACGCCGCGACCGCCGTCATGCTGGGCGAGAGCGCGCTGTCACTCGCGCTCGACGGTGAGCGCCTGCCGTCCCGGACCGGCGTCCTCACCCCGGCCACGGCGCTCGGCCGCCCGCTGATCGAGCGCCTGCGCGCGGCGGGGATGACGTTTGACGTTCGTGTGACCACCGGCTGACACGACCCCCCGGCGGGCGTATGGTTCCCGCAGTCGGACCGGAACTTCGCGGATCGGGGGATGGATGAGGGCGGTGTCGAGCAAGAGGCTCGTGGGAGCGGTGGCCGCGGCGGCAACAGCCGGCGCGCTGATCGTCCCCTGGGTGGGGGCGCAGGCCAAGGGCGGCGCCCACCAGCAGGGTGACGCCGGCGGCAAGCTGCTGTTCTTCGCCTCCGACGGGTTGCGCCAGGACGCGGTCGAGAAGTACGCGCAGCAAGGGCGCACGCCCGGCTTCCGGCAGTTGCTGCGGAGCGGGACGAAGGCCTCCGGCGGCGGGCTGCTGACCCAGGCGCCGCCCAACACCGGCGCCGGCTGGTTCACGCTGTCGACCGGCGCGTGGCCGGGCGTCCACGGCTCGACCAACAACACCTTCCACGTCAACGGGCAGCCGTTCGGCAACCGTACGGATCTTCTCCGACGCCGGCGTGCTGCAGGCCGAGACGCTCGCCCAGGCGGCCGAGCGCGGCGGCAAGAAGGTCGCGCAGATCGAGTGGGCCGGTGGCCGCAGCGGCGCGATCAACGGCCCGACGCTCGACTACCGCAACTTCCGCTCCGGCCGCGGCGTGGCCACGAACTACATCGCGCCCGAGGACTCCGCGGCGTTCACGCGCTCGTTCGGCCTGCAGTTCGACCACCCGGCCGGCTTCGCGCAGAACGCGCCGTTCGCGCAGGCCGCGCCGTCGGACGCGACCGGCTGGACCGATGTCCCGCGCTCGTTCAGCCCGGCGAAGGAGATGCGGCTGCGCGTGATCGACGCCGGCGCCGACAAGTACGGCCTCAACGCCTACATCTACGACTCCCGCAACGACGGCCGGACGCGCTATGACCGCGTGCTGCTCAGCACGAGCAAGGACGGCGACGACGCCGTCGGCGACCTGCGCGAGGGCGAGTGGGCCGACGTCAAGGTCACGATCGACTCCAAGCCCCTGCCGCCGCTGCCGCCCGACCCGATCGACGGCAAGACCGGCGCGTTCCTGGTCAAGGTCGAGCGCCTGGACGCGGACCTCTCGCACGTCCGCCTCTTCCACACCTCGGTGACGCGCGCGATCGCGACCTGGCCGAACTGGCCCGGCGAGCCGGGCTTCAGCGGCAGCTTCGAGGACTTCGTGGCCGAGCGCTTCGCGTCCTCGCAGGCCGGTGACTTCGCCGTGCTCGAGGCCGGCATCGTCAGCGAGGAGACCTACATCGAGCAGGGCGAGTACTGGGAGGAGTCCTACCACCCGCTGATCAAGTACGTGCTGAGCACGTACCAGCCGGACCTGGCGCTGGTGGGCTATCCGGTGACCGACGAGGTCCAGCACCAGTTCCTCGGCCTGGTGACGAAGCGGCTGCCCAATGGCGACCGCAACCCGGCCTACGACGACGTCGCCGTCGACGGCAGCCGCGACGGCCGCGTCGAGCAGCGCGAGCGCTTCATCCGCGAGTCCTACGAGGGCTCGGACGAGACGATGCGGCTCGCGCAGACCTTCATGCGCGACCGCGACCTGACCACGTTCGTGTCCTCCGACCACGGCTTCGCGCCGCAGTTCCTGGCCGTCGACGCGTCCAAGGTGCTGGTCGACCTCGGGCTGCTCTCGACGCCGCAGACGTCCAACTGCCGCCCGGCGGACGCTGAGACGATCGGCAGCGCGAAGGCCTGCTACGCGGGCGGCGCCGTGCAGATCTACCTGAACGTCGTCGGCCGCGATCCGAAGCCGCCGGCGCCGCAGCCGGGCAGCACGTTCAAGCAGATCGAGGCCGGCGACCAAGCGGCGGCGACTGTCGCCCGGATCAAGGCTGCGTTCCAGGCGCTCTCGGACCCCAACGACTGGACCGGCGACGGCCAACCGGAGGGCTGGAAGGTGATGGACCGCGTCTACACGAAGGCCGAGGCGCGCTACATCCCGAACGGGGCGAACAGCACCGCGGACATGACGCATCCGACTCGCACGGGTGACGTCGTCGCGTTCTCCTACCCGCCGTACCAGTTCGACGCCGCGACGCCGGGCACGCTGATCGCCCGCTCGGCGTTCTTCGGCCAGCACGGCTACGTGCCGGACGTGCAGGACCGCCGGTCGAACACGAACATGCGGGCGACGTTCCTCGCCGGCGGCGGCGGGATCGATCGTGGCGTGGCGCGCAACGTGCGCTCGATCGACCTCGCGCCGACGGCCGCGTTCCTGCTCGGCATCCCGGCGCCGCAGCACAGCCAGGGCGTCGTCCGGCGCGACATCGTCGACGACGGCGATCGCTACACGCCGCTCTCGATCGTCGGGCTGAACGACTTCCACGGTCAGCTCGAGCCGACCACGGCCACGATCGACGGCCGCGCGGTCGACGTCGGCGGCGCCGGCCAGCTCGCGACGCTGTTCGACGAGGAGGCCGACGCGCTGCCGGGCCGGACGCTGCTGCTGGCGGCGGGCGACAACGTCGGCGCCACGCCGCCGATCTCGGCGCTGCTCGACGACGCGCCGGCGATCGACGTCGAGAACGCGTGGGGGCTCGACGCGACGAGCTACGGCAACCACGAGTTCGACTTCGGGGTCGAGCGGATCCTGCAGCACATCGCGCGCGCCGACTTCCCGTTCCTGTCGACGAACATCGTCGAGGAGGACACGGGACGCGAGCCGCCGTGGATGCAGACCGTCGGCGGTCTTCCGGGTCAACGGCGTGCGCGTCGGCGTGATCGGCTCGACCGTCCGCAACACGCCCGAGCTCGTGCGCGCCAGCGCCACCGAGGGCCTCGCAGTTCCTCGACGAGGCCGAGCGGATCCAGCGCGAGTCGGCGAGGCTGCGCGCCGAGGGCGTCAGCGTGCAGGTGGTCGTCATCCACGAGGGCGCCGTCAGCGGCGCCAACGCGCTCGCCGGCTCAGCCGGCGTCGCCGTGGGCCGGCCCGATCGTCGGCATCGTCGAGAAGCTGCAGGACACGACCGTCGACCTCGTGATCGCGGGCCACACGCACCGGGCGGCGAACACGGTGATCGGGCGGATCCCGGTCGTCGAGGGCGTCAACGCCGGCGGCAGCTACTCCGTGGCCCAGCTGCTGGTGCGCGGCGACGACGTGGCGTGGGCCGGGACGGCCACGCGCCTGGCCAAGAACCTCGGCGTCAAGCCGCGGGCCGACGTGCAGGCGATCGTCGACAAGGCCAACGCCGACACCGCGCCGCTGCGCAACGCGGTGATCGGCACCCAGGCCTTCGACATCCTGCGCGACAACCCGGCTCGGCTGCAGGAGTCGGCGATGGGCAACCTGGTCGCCGACGCGATGCGGGCGAAGTACCCGGGCGTCGACGCCGCGATCACGAACTCCGGCGGCCTGCGCGAGGACCTGCTGTTCGCGCGGGCGCCGGGCGGCGAGGACCCGGGCGAGGTCACCTGGGGCGAGGCGTTCGCCGTGCTGCCCTTCGGCAACTACGCCGTGCTCGAGACGCTCACCTACGAGCAGCTCGTGGCGGCGTTCCAGAACGGGTTGAGGCCGCCCTGCGGCGACTCGTCGGGCGGGACCGGGCGCACGCCGCAGTTCTCGGGGCTGAAGGTCACGTTCCACTGCAACGGCCTCGTGCCGGTGGTCGACGCGATCGCGCTCACCCCCACGGGGCCGAGCGGGCCGGCCACGCCGCTCGGGCCGGGCAGCAGTATCCGGATCGTCACCAACGACTTCATGTTCACGGGTGGCGACGGGTACACGGCGCTGTCGGGCGGCACGGATGTGCAGCAGCTGCCCGACGAGCTCATGCTCGACGCGCTGATCGAGTACATCGCGGCCCATTCGCCGGTCGCGCCGGTGAAGGACGGGCGCCGGATCGGCCCATGAGGACATAGCGCGCGGGGCCATGGCGCGTCACCATTGGCGCCATGGCCCACCGCCTGCTGGAGCGCGATGCGCCGCTCGGCGCGCTCGTCGCCGCGCTCGAGGCGGCGGTGGCCGGTCGCGGCTCGGTCGCGCTCGTCTCGGGTGAGGCCGGGATCGGCAAGACGAGCCTCGTGCGCGCGTTCGCCGCGATCGCCGGCGAGCGCGCCCGGCTGCTCGAGGCCGCCTGCGACGATCTCGTCACGCCGCGCACGCTGGGGCCGCTGCACGACGCCGCGGCGGGGACGCACGGGCCGCTGGCCGCGCGCCCTGGCCTCGGAGGGCGCCGTGTTCTCGGCGCTGCTCGAGGAGCTCGGCGAAGTCCCGACCGTGCTGATCGTCGAGGACGCGCACTGGGCCGACGACGCCACGCTCGACGTGCTCGGCTACGTCGCGCGGCGGGTCGAGTCGCTGCCCGCGCTGCTCGTGCTGACGCTGCGCGACGAGGCGGTCGATCGCGGGCACCCGCTGCACCGGCTGCTCGGCATGCTGGCCACCGGGCCGGTGCACCGGCTCGAGCTCGAGCCGCTCTCCGCGGGCGCCGTGCGCCGGCTGGCCGACGGCACCGGCCGCGACGCCGACGCCGTGCACGCGCTCACCCGCGGCAACCCGTTCTTCGTCGCCGAGGCGCTGGCGGCGCCGCCGGACGAGGTGCCGGCCAGCGTCAAGGACGCCGTGCTCGCGCGCGTGCGGCTGCTCAGCCCGCCGTGCCGCGACGCGCTCGAGCGGCTGTCGGTGATCCCGTCGACGATCCCGGCCGACCTCGCCGACCTGCTCGGCGCGCTCGAGCCGCTGGCCGAGGCCGAGCTGGCCGGCCTGATCGAGCTGCGCGTCGACGGCCTCGGGTTCCGGCACGAGCTCGCGCGGCGCGCGATCGAGCAGAGCCTGCCGGAGATCCGGCGCCGGCTGCTCAACCAGCGCGTGGTCGACCGCGCTGCGGCTGCGCGGGCACCCCGACCGCGGGCGGCTGCTGCATCACGCGGCCGAGGCGGGCGATGTCACCACGCTGCTGGAGGAGGGCCCGGCGGCGGCGCGCGAGGCGTCGCGGGCCGGCTCGCACCGGCAGGCGCTGTCGCACTTCGAGGCGATCGTCCCGCACGCGTGGCGGCTGCCCGTGGACGAGCGCGCCTCGTTCCTGGACGACTACGGGTGGGAGCTCTACAACGCGCACCACTTCCGCGAGGCGGTCGACGCCGCGCGCGAGGCCGAGCGGCTGTACCTGGCGCTCGACGACCCGCAACGCGCTGGCGCTGTGCCTGGTCCGGCTCTCGCGCCACCTGTTCATGGCGGGCGCGACCGACGCCGCCGAGGACGCCGCGCAGCGCGCCGTGCGCGTGGCCACGCGACGAGGCCGCGCTCGCCCACGCGACGCTCTACCTGGGCGCGATCCTGGCGCTGAGCCGGCCCGAGGAGGCGAGCGAGATGCATCGAGCGCGCCGACGGCTTGGCGCGGCGCTCACGGCGGCCCGATCTCGCCGCGCTGTGCCTGAACTACCTCGCGATCGCGCGCGTCGAGGCCGGCCAGCTCGAGGGCCTGCAGACGATGCGCAACTCGATCGCGCTGGCGCAGGCCGGCGGGCATCACGAGGTGACCGCGCGCGGCTACACGAACCTCGCCGAGCTGCTGCTGCGCGTCGGGCCGGCTGGACGAGCTCGAGCGCGCCGTCCGCGAAGGGCTGACGTTCACGCGCGAGCGCGGGTTCTGGTCGCACGCCTACAACCTCGAGGTCCACCGCTGCCTGCTGCTGTTGCGCCGCGGAGACTGGGATCGCCGCCCAGGTGGGTCTGCGCGCGCTGCTGGAGAGCCACAGCGACCCGGGGATGCTGTTCGCCTACAGCGCGCCGTGGCTCGGGCGGCTGCTGGCCCGGCGCGGCGACCCGGCCGCGGGCGCGCTGCTGGCCGACGCGTGGGAGCAGGCGCAGCGCTAGCGGCTGCTGCTCGGGCTGGCCTACGCCGGGATCGCGCGCGCGGAGTGGGCGTGGCTGACCGGCGACCTCGACGCCGCGCGCGAGGTCGCGGCGCGTGCTGCTGCCGCAGACCGAGCACCCGGGCGCGACGCCGTTCCGCGGCGAGCTGCTGCGCTACCTCGCCCGCGCCGGGCTGCCGGCGGAGCCGTTCGACGGCTGCCCGCCGGCCTACGACGCGGGCCTGCGCGGCGACTGGCGCGCCGCCGCCGCGGCCTGGCGGCGCGCCGGCGACCCCTACGAGACCGCGCTCGAGCTCGGCGAGGGCGACACCGAGGCCTGCGCCGAGGCGCTGCGCACGCTCGAGCGGCTGCGCGCGGCGCCCGCGGCCGCCTTGGTCCGCGAGCGCCTGCGCGCCCAGGGCGCCCCGGTGCCGCGCGGCCCGCGCGCCGCCACGCGGGCCAACCCGGCGGGTCTGACCACCCGCCAGCTCGCCGTGCTCGAGCTCCTGCGCGAAGGCCTGACCAACGCGGAGATCGCCGAGCGTCTCGTCCTCTCCGTCCGGACCGTCGACCACCACGTCGCCGCGATCCTGACCAAGCTCGGCGTCTCCTCGCGCCGCGAGGCCGCCGCCGCAGACCTCGGGCTGCGACCTCTAGGCGGCGAGCGAGCAGGCGAGGCGGGAGCGCGCGCGGGAGAGGCGGCTCATGACCGTGCCCGGGCGGGATCCGGAGCGTGCTGGGCCGTCTGGCCGTAGCTCATGCCGAGCACGTCGACGGCGGCGACGACGCGGCGGAACTCCTCCGGGAGCTCGCCGACCAGCGGTGTAGACCTCGCCGGCCATCGCCGCCGCTTCGGGGTTGCGGTCGGTGGCCAGGCTCGGCTGGTCCTCGTCGACCTCGCCGACGACGACCGGGCGGCGCTGCTCGGCGCGCCAGTGGTCGTTGGCGACGTTGCGCAGCGCGCGCACGAGGTAGGGGAAGTCGGCGCCGTCGGAGAGGCGCCGCGGCTTGGACAGGACACGCGCGTACGTTTCCTGCGTGAGATCCTCGGCCAGCTGGGCCGAGCCGCAGAGCGACCGGGCGACCGCGAGCAGGCGGGCACGGTGGTCGGCCGCGGCGTCGGGATCGAGGAGCGAGATGTGGGGAGGCATCCCCGCAAGGGTCCACCCCCGGTGGGTAGGCGCACATCGGCAGCCGTTACCCATGTTGGGCGGTCGGCTGCCCAAGTTAGGGCGCAGACCATCCTGCCGGCGAGATCGGCCTGCGAAGCACTATACGCTGGCGCGAGCAATGAGCGCCTTCGAACAGCTGCTGACGGGCTGGGACGGTGAGCAGGTGGCGGTCCGCTACGACGCCGAGCTCGCGACCTGGATGTTCATCGGCGGTGCACTCGACGCGCGACGGCCGCTCCGGCGGCGGGACGCGGATGGCGGTCTACGCGCAGCCCGAGGACGCGCTCGCCGACGCGCTGCGGCTGTCGGCCGCGATGACGCGCAAGATGGCGGTCTGCGACTCGGCGATGGGCGGCGGCAAGGCCGTCCTGGCCGTCCCGGCGCTGCCGGCGGGCGAGCCGCGCGTGGAGCTGCTGCACCGCTACGGCGACTTCATCAGCTCGCTCGGCGGCCTCTACGCCACCGCGCCCGGACATGAACACCTCCGAGCGCGACATGGACACGATCGCCGAGCGCTGCGAGCACGTCTTCTGCCGCAGCGAGGCCAACGGCGGCTCCGGCAGCACCGCGCCGGCGACCGCGATCGGCGTCTTCTACGGGATCCGCGCGACCGTCGCGCTACAAGCTCGGGCGCGACGACCTGACCGGCGTCCGCGTGCTCGTGCAGGGCCTCGGCGCGGTCGGCGCGCAGCTCGCCTCGCTGCTCGCCGACGCCGGCGCCGAAGTGCTCGTCTCCGACGTCGACCCGGCGCGGGCGGCCGGCTATCGCGCGGTCGCGCCCGAGGACGTGATCGGCACCGAGTGCGACGTCTACGCCCCGTGCGCCGTCGGCGGCGTGATCACCGCGGACGACCGTCGAGCGGCTGCGCTGCCGCGTGATCGCCGGCGCGGCCAACAACCAGCTCGCCGACCCGGCGCTGGCCGACCGCCTGCACGAGCGCGGAATCCTGTACGCGCCCGACTACGTGATCAACTCCGGCGGCGTGCTGCACGGCACCGGGCTCGAGCTGCTCGGCTGGGTCGGCCGAGCAGCTCGACGACGCGCCTGCGCGGGCTCGGCGACACGCTGCTCGAGCTCTACGCGGACAACGGGCGCTCGCCGGTGCACGCCGCCGAGGCGCTGGTCGCGCGCCGCCGCGTCGCCGCCCGTCAGTGACGCGGGCGATGAGTTCTCGTGACGATGCCCGTCACACGGGCATGACCGCACCGGAACTGACCGACTTCGACGTGCTCGTCGAGCGCCACCGCCGCGAGCTGCACGTCCACTGCTACCGGATGCTCGGCTCGTTCGAGGAGGCCGAGGACCTCACGCAGGAGACGTTCCTGCGCGCGTGGCGGCGCCGCGAGACCTACGCCGGCCGCGCGCCGCTGCGGGCCTGGCTGTACCGGATCGCGACCAACGCCTGCCTCGACGCGCTCGAGAAGCGACCGCGCCGGCCGTCGCGCGAACGGCGAGGTGGCCTGGCTGCAGCCGTACCCGGACGAGCTGCTGGAGGCGATCCCGTCCGACGCCGAGGAGCCCGACGCCGAGGTCGTCGCGCGCGAGACGATCGAGCTGGCGTTCATGGTCGCGATCCAGCATCTGCCGCCGCGCTCGCGCGCCGTGCTGATCCTGCGCGACGTGCTCGGCTGGCGGGCGAGCGAGACCGCCGAGCTGCTGCAGACGAGCGTCGCCTCGGTCAACTCCGCGCTGCAGCGCGCCCGCGCCGGCCTCAAGGAGCATCTGCCCGAGCGGCGCAGCGAGTGGTCGGCGGACGAGCCGAGCGCGGAGGACCAGGCCCTGCTGGAGACGTACATGCGCGCCACCGAGCTCGGGGACGCGCAGCTGATCGCGAACACGCTGGCCGAGGACGTGCGCTTCTCGATGCCGCCGCAGGAGGGCGTCTGGACCGGCCGCGAGAGCGTCGTCGGCGGCTGGGTGGACGGCGGCTTCGGCGACTCCGGGCGGATCGGCGACTTCCGCTGCGTGCTGACCTTCGCGAACCATCAGCCCGCGGTCGCCAACTACCTGCGCAAGCCGGGCGAGGAGGCCTTCCGCGCGTTCGCGATCGATGTCCTGAGCGTCGCCGGCGGCGTGATCGTCGACATCACGACCTTCGACGAGGACGTCTTCGGCGCCTTCGGGCTGCCGGCCGAGCTCTGATGTTCGAAGTGCGGGTCGTCGCCGTCCCGCCGGGCGGCGAGCGGACCTACGACGCGGCCGAGTGGCACGACGCGATCGTGCTCGTCCACCGCGGTGAGATCGAGCTACGCGGCGTCTCCGGGGCGTCGCGCAGCTTCGCTCGCGGAGACCTGATCTGGCTCGACGGCGTCCCCTTGCGCGTCCTGTGCAACCCCGGGCCGGAACCGGCGGTTCTGGTCGCGGTGTCGCGCTAGCCGCGCCGCCGCATCGGGATCGTGCGTCGGGAGAACGATCGTTTCGCGCTCGGCCTGCAGCCCGCGGATGCGGGCCATCGTCTGCCGCGCGGCGGGAGGGTCGGTGGCGAGCGAGTCGGGGATCCCGCGGTACAGCAGGTCCTCGCTGTAGGCGGCGTCGCCGGCGATCAGGATCCGCGGCTCGCCCTCGACCAGGACCGACATGTGGCCCGCGGTATGGCCGGGGGTGGCGATCAGCACGACGCCGTCGGCGAGCTCGAGGCCCTCCTCGGGCGGGTTGACCACGCGCGGCGCGAAGCCGTCGGGCCAGCGGTGCGGGAGGTAGCCGCGCAGTCGTCCGGCCAGGCCGCGCGCGAGCCCGTACTCGGTCTCTGAGACCACGATCTCCGAGTCCTTCACATGCGCGAGCCCGCCTTCGTGGTCGAGATGCATGTGGGTGAGGACCGTCCAGCGGATGTCGACCGGCGCGAACCCGAGCTCGCGCAGGCGCGGCCCGAGCTCCTCCTCGGGCGTGATGCGCGGCCGCAGCGCGCGCCGCAGGTAGAGGTTCTCGCGCGGCAGGTAGCCGGGCTCGTTGCACGCGCGCGGTCCAGCCCGTGTCGACCAGGATCAGGCCCGCCGGGTGCTCGATCAGCCACGCCCGCACGGGGATCTCCGTCCAGGGGGTGCGCGAGAGCACGGTGCGGAGCGCGGCCAGCCGCTCGACCCGGCGGAGCTGGCGCTCACGGATGACGGCGACGCCGGTCTCGAGCGCGTGCACCCGCATACGTGTGCAGACTACGGGCTGTGGAACGCGAACTGGCGGCCGCGCATGCGGCGGTGGACGAGGCGGTGGCGGTGCTGCGCTCCGGGCGTGAGCGGCCGCTGGCCCGGATCGGCAAGGCGGCCAAGGACTTCCTCACCGAAGTCGACCTGGCCTCCGAGGCGGCGCTGAAGGCGGCGCTCGAGCGATCGACGCCGGAGATCGCCTTCTACGGCGAGGAGGGCGGGGGCGCGGACCTGGAGTCGGGCCGCGTGTGGGTCGTCGACCCGCTCGACGGCACGATCAACTACGCGACCGGCTCGCCGCTGTGCGGCGTGATGGTCGGGCTGCTCGAGGACGGCGTGCCGGTGCTCGGTGTCATCGACCTGCCCTTCCTCGGGGTGCGCATCGACTCCGGAAAGGTTCTCGATGTGACATCGCTCGACGAGGGCATCGTCGCGGTCGGCGACGCCTTCCACCGCGGCGGGCCGCGCATGGACGCCTTCCTGGAGCTCGGGAGCGAGCTGCATCGCCGCGCGCTGCGCTTCCGCTGCGTCGGCGCGGCCTCCGTGCTCTGGACGTGGCTGGCGGGCGGGCAGATCCAGGGCATCTTCCTCGCGCACAACAACCCGTACGACGTCGTCGCCGGGCACGCGATCGCCGCCGCCGCCGGCGCCGTGGTGACCGACTACGCGGGCGCGCCGCTGACGCTCGCCTCGAGCGGCGCGATGGCGTCGGTGCCCGGCATCCACGGCGCGCTGGTGGAGCTCGCCACCGAGCTGGCGGCCGCGTCTACTTAGTTCGGCGACCGCGTCGGCGTGTCGGGAACCCTCGGGAGCGCGGCTCGTGACCGGCGAGCGACCCGTCACCGCTGATCGGCACACTGCGGGGCATGAGCACACCCGAGCCGCGGACGTTCCTGCTGATCGACGGCGAGAACGTCGACGCGACGCTCGGCGGCGGCCTGCTCGGCCGCCGGCCCGCACCCGAGGAGCGCCCGCGCTGGGATCGTGTGCGTGACTACGCGCAGGCGATCTGGGAGCAGCCGGCGCGCGGGCTGTTCTTCCTCAACGCCACCTCCCAGGTCCCGCTCAGCTTCGTCCAGGCGCTGACGACGCTCGGCTTCCGGCCGGTGCTCCTGAGCGGGCCGTCGGAGGTCAAGGTCGTCGACGTCGCGATCCAGCGGACACTCGAGGCGCTGGCCGAGCGCGACGGGGGAGATGTGCTGCTGGCCAGCCACGACAGCGACTTCGCGCCGCAGATCGCGGCGCTGCTGCGGCTCGGGGGCCGGCGGGTCGGCGTGCTGTGCTTCCGCGAGCTCGTCTCGAGCGCGCTCGCGGACCTCGTCTCCGAGGGCCTCGAGCTCTACGACCTCGAGGACGACGTCGGCGCGTTCACGGTGACGCTGCCGCGGACGCGGGTGATCCCGATCGAGCGCTTCGACCCCTGGACGCTGCTGGACTAGTGCGGGTGCTCCCCGCCGGTCGAGGCCGGCGGGCGCGACTCCTCGGCCAGCGAGGTGATCGTCAGCTCGCCGCGGGCAGCCTCCTCGAGCACGGTCGTCGCCTCCTCGCCCGAGCGCGCGTAGAGCTCGACCAGCAGGTGGACGACGATCTGGTCCTCCTCGTGCTTGTGGAAGCGCACGTGGGTGAAGAACTCGCGCGTCCCGTGGTCGCCGAAGGCGGCGTAGGCCAGCGCGTCGGCGGCCTCGGGGCCGGAGCAGGTCTCGACCGAGTCGGCGTCCACGGTGACCGTGCAGGACGCGACCCAGGGCGTCCCGACGACCATCCGCTCCCAGCGATCCTCGACGGGCTCGATGCGGTCGTTATGAAAGACGAGATGCGGCTGGTCGTGCATGCAGTCCAGGCACTGGACGACGGCCTCCTGGAGCTCGTCGACCACGTCCGCGCGCTTGCCGGTGACGGGGTCGATGCGATGGATGCCCTCGTAATGGACCTGCACCTCGAGGTCCTGCGACCAGCACCGGTAGCAGCGCAGCCATGATCCGATCGGTCCCTCGGTCGACATGGCGAGCCATTCTATGCTCCGCCCCGTGCGCCGCTTGTCAGTCGCGTTGCTGGGCCTCGTGCTGGCGGCCTGCGGGGGCGGCTCGGACCCCGAGCACGTGCGCGAGACGGTCGAGGCCTTCGCGACGGCGAGCAAGGCCAAGGACTACCAGCGGATGTGCGACGACCTGCTGGCGCCGAAGCTCGTCGAAGAGGTCGAGAGCGTCGGGCTGCCGTGCGAGGCCGCGCTCGAGCAAGGGCTCGGCACCGTCGAGTCGCCCCAGCTGACGATCGGCCAGATCAACGTGCGGGGCGACGACGCGACCGCCGACGGTCCGCACCTCGGCGCGCGGCGAGCCGCCGTCGAGCGACGTGCTGAAGCTCGTCCGCGCCGGCGACTCCTGGCGCATTGCATCATTGGGCGGATGAAACGCGCGCAGCGGATGGAGGGGATCGCCGGCTTCGGCATCGACCGCGTGGCCGCGGCGGTGTTCGACGCCGACGTTCTGCGGCTGGAGAACCTCGACACCGATCTCGGCCTGCCGCCCGAGGCGGTCTCCGTCACGCGCGCCGCGCTCGACGACCCGGTCTCGAACTCGTGGCTGCCGTTCACCGGCGATCTCGGGCTGCGGGCGGCGATCTCGGAGCACATCGCGGCCCGCCACGGCCGCGTCTACGACCCGGTGCGCGAGATCGTCGTCACCTGCGGCGGGACCGAGGGCGTGCTCGACGTGCTGCTGGCCACGCTCGATCCTGGCGACGAGGTCGTGCTCACCGACCCGGTCTACGCCGGGCTCGTGAACCGCGTGCGGCTGGCGGGCGGCGTGCCGGTGTTCGCGCCGCTGGCGGTCGTCGACGGCGAGTGGCGGCTCGACCGCGATGCGCTCGCGGCAGCGGTGAGCGAGCGCACCGCCGCGCTGCTGATGATGAGCCCGTCGATGCCGTCCGGCTGCGTGCTCGACGCCGACGACTGGGCCGCGGTGGCGGCAATCTGCCACCGGCATGACGTATTCCTGCTCTACGACGCCGCCATGGAGGCGCTGCTGTTCGACGGGCGGGCGCCGGTCGGCCCGCTCGACCACGACGGGATGGACGGAGCGGACCGTGATCGTCGGCTCGATGTCCAAGGCCTACCGGATGATCGGATGGCGCGTGGGCTGGGTGGCCGGACCGGCGCCGGTCGTGAGCGACGCGGGCTGGGTCCACACCTACAACACGACCGGCAACGTCTCGGTCGCGCGGCGTGCGGCCGAGGCCGTGCTGCGCGGACCGCAGGAGCATGTCGCGCTCGCCGTCGCCGAGCTCGAACGCCGCCGCGACACGATCTTCGCCGCGCTCCCGGATTGGCCGCTGGTGCGGCCTGCGGGTGGCTGGTCGCTGCTCGTCGACGTCGCGGCCATGGGCCTCACGCCGGCCGACGCCTCGGCGCAGATGCTGACCGCCGGTGTCGCGGCCACGGGCATGGCCGGGTGGGGAGACGAGGTCGCGGCACGCCACGTGCGCTTCGTGTTCAGCGCCGAGCCGGTCCCGCGGCTGGCCACGCTCGGAGAGCGGCTCGCGCATGTCGCGGCGTGAGGTTGGCTCGTCGCCGCTCAACCTGAAAGAGTGCGGGCCATGAGTGTGGATGTGGTCGTGGCGGTCCCCGCCTTCATGGACATGACGTTTGTCGGTCTCGAGGGCCTGCCGCGGCTTGGTGAGGAGCGTTTCGCGGGCGATCTGGTGCGCTCGCCGGGCGGCGGCGCGATCACCGCGATCGGCACCGCGCGGCTCGGGCTCTCGACTGCGCTCGCGGCGCCGCTCGGCGACGACGGGCCTGGCGATCTGATCGGCCCGATGCTCGAGCAGGAGGGCATCCGGCTCGTCGGCCCGCGCAGCTCCCGCACACCGGTCACCGCGGTCCTGCCGGTCGCTGACGAGCGCGCGATGGTGACCTACGACCCGGGCGTCCGCGCCCGCGCGAGCGATGTCGCCGCGATGTCGCCGCGCGCGGTCATCACGGGCCTCAGCCAGCTCGACGTCGTCCCGCCCAACACGCGCGCCTACGTGAGCGTCGGCGACGACGATGCCCGGGCGTTCGCCGGCCGCCTGCCGGGTGCCGCCTCGCGCGCGACCGGCTTGTTCATCGAGCAGCGTGAGGCGCTCGTGCTGACCGGCGCCTCGAGCCCGCAGGAGGCGGCCGAGATGATCGGCACGCGCGTGAAGATCGTCGTCGTTTCGCTCGGGGCGGACGGTGCTGCGGCGTGCATCGAGGGCCGCGTGGTCGCCGTCGACGGCTACGACGTCGGGCCGTCGATCGACACCACCGGCGCCAGCGACCTGTTCGTCGCGGCCTGGGCGTGGGGCGACGCCGTCGGGCTGAGCATCGACGACGCGCTGCGCTGGGCGGCTCTCTATGCCGCGCTCTCGGTCCGCGTCCCGACCGGCGCGGGTGGAGCGACCCGCCTCGCGGAGTTCGTCGAGGAGGGCTCCCGTCGCGGTCTTCCGGCGCCGCCGCCGCGCGGCGAGCGGGTCGCCTGAGGGCGCGCGCGCTGTTCTTGGCGGCGCTCGCGGTCGCGGGCCTCGCCTGCGGTGGGGGCGACTCCCCGCCGCCGCCCGCGCCATCCACGCCGACCGCGACGGCGCGACCCCGAGCCCGTCCTCTGCCGACCGCTGCAGGCGCGCGTGGCGGGTCGCGTCGATTCCGCCGCCGGGGGCGAGCTGTCCGGGCTCGTCCTCTCGGGCGACGGTGTGCTCTGGACGCTCAACGACTCCGGTGGCGCGCCGCAGGTGCTCGCGCTCAGCCGGACGGGGAGGCTGCGCTCCGCCGTGACGGTCGCGGGGGCCACGAACGTCGACTGGGAGGACATCGCGATCCGCGGCCGCACGCTCTACGTCGGCGACATCGGCGACAACCAGGCCCAGCGGCCGGAGATCGCCGTCTACCGCTTCGGCGAGCCGGCCGCGGGCGCGACGAGCGTGGTCGCGCCAGCGGCTCACGCTGCGCTACCCCGACGGGGCGCACGACGCCGAGGCTCTGCTGGTCGACCCGCGTAGCGGCACGATCGCGATCGTCACCAAGGACGTCGGAGGCCGCTCCGGCGTCTACACGACCCGCACCGGCGCGCTGCGCAAGGCGGTCGCGCTCGAGCTCGGGCTCGGCGAGGCGATCACGGCCGGCGACGTCTCCGCCGACGGGCGCACGATCGTGCTGCGCAGCTACGACCGGGCGTTCGTCTGGACCAAGCGCCGCGACGAGGCGATCGCCACGGCGCTGCGACGCGCGCCGTGCGTCGCCGGTGCCGACCTGATCGCTGAAGGCCAGGGCGAGGCGCTCGCGCTGACCCGCGACGGGCGCGCGTTCTACACCGTGCCCGAGGGCGTCAACGCGCCGCTGCGGCGCTACGCGCCCTGAAGCGCATGACGACCGGGCCGCGCAGATAGACGCCGAACATCAGCCCGGCGGCGGTCGCGAGCGCCCACGGCACGCCCTGGCCGAGCTGCGCCGCGATCGGGCCCGGGCAGGCGTCGGCGACCGCCCAGCCGACGCCGAACAGGACGCTGCCGACGATGTGCTCCCGCCGCGGGCGAGCCGTCGTCCAGCTCACGGGCTCGCCCGTGAGCAGCGCGCGGGCGTTGAAGAACTTGAGCAGCCGCAGCCCGACGAACGCCGTCGCCAGCGCCGAGGCGAAGAACAGCATCAGGTACGGGTCGCGGAACAGCAGCCCGTCGCGCAGGACGTCCGGGTCGGTCATGCCCGCCCACGACAGCGTGAGCCCGAAGACCGCGCCGACGCCGAACGCCGCGAGCCGCTTCACAGCAGCGCCTCGATCAGGAAGCTGACCACGATCGCGGTACCGAAGAACGTCGCGGTGGCGGCCAGGCTCGCGGGGGAGAGGACCGCATTGCCGCTCAGCCCGTTGCCCGACGTGCAGCCCCCGGCGGTCTTGGCGCCGTAGCCGATCAGCGCGCCGGCGACGAGCAGGATCGCGACCACGACCGGCGCGCTGAACGTGTCCGTCAACCAGCCGTAGCCGTCGAGGCCGGGGCCGATGAGCCCGAACACGAGCCCGCCGGCGATCAGCCCGAGCAGCAGCCAGCCGCGCGTGTCGAGCCGCGGATCGCGGCTTGTGGTCTTCTCGACGATGTCCGACCAGGCGCCGGTGGCCCCGAGGCGCTCGTTCAAGAGCCACCGCAGAGCGACGACGCACAGCCCGAGCAGCGGGCCGGCGACATACCACGCCAGTTGCTGGTGCACTGCAACCACGATAGCCGACCGGATTAGACGTGTATTGCGCCGACGTTGTCACGGAGCTGGTCCGGGGACGTCGCGCCGAGCAGGACGGAGGTGACGCGCGGGGCGTTGAGCGCAAAGGCGATCGCCAGGGCGGCCGCGCTGGTGCCGAGCTCGGCGGCCCGCTCGCGCAGCCGCGCCGCCTCCTCGAGCGCTGCGGCGTAGCGCGGGTTGTCGAGCTCGCCCGCCAGCCGCCCGCGACCCGGGTACTTGCCGGTCAGAGCGCCGCCGGCGAGCACGAACGAGGCGACCACGCCCATCGGCCCCAGCGCCTGCACCATGTCGGCGTCCTCGACCGGCGAGCGCTGGACGAGGCTGTACGGCAGCTGGGCCGCGACGGGTCGGATCGCCGCCGCCGCTCGGGCTTCCGCGATCCGCTCCGCGGGCCAGTTCACGACGCCCCATGCGCGCACCTTGCCGGCCTTCACGAGCGCGCTTATGTGCTCGACGACCTCCTCGATCGCCAGCTCCGGCGGCGGCGGATCGGAGTAGATGAAGTCGAAGTGGTCGAGGCCGGTGCGCTGCAGCGATGCGTCGAGCTCCTCCGGCACAGACTGCGAGGGCCAGAACTCCCACCACAGCTTGTTCGCGATCACGACCTCGTCGCGTGCCCAGCCCGCCGCGCGAAAGACCTCGCCGAAGACGACCTCGGAGTAGCCGGTCTGCAGCGGCGCGCGCCCGGTCTCGTCGTTGTAGCGCGCGACCTCGAGGAAGTCGATCCCGGCGGAACGGGCCGCGGCCAGCGTGGCAACCGCGTCGCTGCGCGGGATCCGCTCCCAGGTCCGCCACGAGCCGAGCGCGAGCACCGACACGTCGAGCGGGCCGAGCGAGCGGTGCAGCACTTGGATCAGTCGATCTCGCGCTTGGAGGCGAACCGCGGCAGCCCGTCGTCAGGGATCGGCGCCCAGTCCGGCGCCGACGACAGCCACTGGCGCCAGCGCGGCTGGATGCCGGGGTCGCCGTGCAGCGCGCCGAAGCGCACGCCGACGATTCCCTCCGAGGCGTTCGGGTCGCCGGCGAAGACGTGCCCGCCGCAGATCTCGCAGAACGACTTCGAGAGCCCGTCCACGGGCTGCCAGGTGCGCAGCGAATCAGCTCCGGCGAGCAGCTCGAAGGCGGTGACGTCGACCATCCCGTTCATGGTCCAGGGCGTTCCCGCGCGGCGCTGGCAGCGGGTGCAGTGGCAGTAGCCGGCGGTCTTGAACTCCGCCGTGACCTGGAAGCGGACCGTCCCGCACGCGCAGGAGCCCGCCAATGGCGTCTCGGGCGATGGCATGCACGGCAGACTAGTGGGATAGTGATACTCGTCACATGGGTAGGGACCGCTCACGCCGCCGGTCGCACGGGCCGATAACGTAGGTAGAGGCATGTACAACGCCCGGATCGACACCACGCAGGGCATCGACGGGGAAGCCGTCGTGCTGGCGGTGTTCGACCTCTCCGACGAGGAGATCGGCGCCTCCGCCCACGCCGTCAAGGCGATCGCCGGCGAGCGGTATCGCACCGCGAGCATGTCCGCGGACGACGTGCTCGAGCTGCGCGAGCTGACCGCGCTGACCGACGAGCTGAGCGATCACCTGCTGCGCCCCGGCGTCAGCACGCTCGTGATGCGCCCGAGCCGGCTGAATGCCTGGCGCGACGCGCTGACGCAGTTCGTCGAGTCACGCGACGAGGCCGAGTGGATGCGCGACGAGGACCGCGAGCCGCTGACGCTCGTGCGCGGCCTGCTGTGGCCGCTGGGCGACCTCTGCGCGGACGCGATGCGCGCCGCGCTCAGCCCGCCCGCCCCGCGCACCTGCTGACACGCGCGCCCGCGCGGCGTATGCTCGCGGCGAGGCCACGGGAGGGTTGACCCCATGCCCGACGTCTACGCCACCATCGAAGCGGCCCCGGAGGCCGTGCAGCATCAGCTCGCGGACGTGCTCGAACTGCGGGCCGCCGACGTCGCAGCAGCGCGCGATGCTGGAGGACTACCTAGCGCACATTCCGCCGGGTGGGCGCGTGCTCGAGATCGGCTGCGGCACCGGCGCGATCTGCCGGCGGCTCGCGCAGGACGCCGCGCGAGGTGGTGGGGATCGACCCGTCGCCGGTGTTCATCGCGCGGGCGCGCGAGTTGGCGGGTGACCTGCAGTTCGAGGTCGCCGACGGCCGCGCGCTGCCGTTCGGCGACGACCGCTTCGACACCGTCGTCTGCCACACCGCGCTGTGCCACATCCCGGACTGCGAGCGCGTGCTGGCCGAGGCGCACCGGGTGGCGGGGAGGCTCGCGATCTTCGAGGGCGACTACGCCACGACCACGGTCGCGATCTCCGACCACGACCCGCTGCAGGCGTGCGTCGACGCGACGGTCTCAGGGCTCGTGCACGACCGCTGGCTCGTCCGCCGGCTGCCTCGCCTGCTCGCCGACTCCGGCTGGGCGATCAGTTTGTCCAAGAGCCACGGGTACACGGAGACGGCCGATCCCGGATACACGCTGACGCTCGTCGACCGCGGCGCGGGGCTGCTCGCGGCGGCCGGATCGATCGGTGAGGAGACCGCGGCGGCGCTGCGCGCCGAAGCGCGCCGGCGCGTCGAGGCCGGCACGTTCTACGGCCACATCACCTACGCGAGCTTTATCGCCTCGCGCGCCGCCTCGAGCGTCTGACGGGCGGCCCGCATCATGTAGCCGCCGTCGGACCCGATGGCGATCATCGTGAAGCCGTCCGCGACCGCGGCCGGAACCTCGTCCGGCGAGGCGCAGAAGATCCCCGCGACCTTGCCCGCAGTCGCGGGCGGCGGCCACCACGCGCTCGATCGCCGAGCGGAACTCGGGGTCGTCGAACTGCGCGGAAGCGCCCCATCGAGTACGACAGGTCGCTCGGGCCGACGAACAGCACGTCGATCCCTTCCACCGACGCGATCTCCTCCACGGCCTCGACCGCCTCGGGCGACTCGATCTGGGCCACCCCGAGCGTCCGCGCCCGCGCGTGCTCGATCGCGTCCGGGTCGGTGCCGATAGCGCGCGCCGCGGTGAAACAGCGCGATCCCGCGCGTGCCGGTCGGGCCGTAGTGCAGCGCGCTCGCCCACGCCTCCGCCGCCTCGAGCGAGTTGACCTGCGGGCACATCACGCCCTCGACGCCGAGGTCGAGCGCCCGCGCCGTGCGCCCGCGCACGTCGGACTCCACCCGCGCCAGCGCGTGCACGCCCGCGGACGAGCACCCCATCAGCTGGCCGAGCAGCAGCGACTCGTCGCCGCCACCGTGCTCGAGGTCGACCAGCAGCCAGTCGAACCCGGCCAGCCCGAGCGACTCGGCGGCCAGCGGCGAGCCGAGCGTCAGGAACGTGCCGATCAGCGTCTCGCCGGCGGCCAGGCGGGCCTTCATCGGGTCTTGGGCCATGCCGCGCATCGTACGCCGTCACTAGGGGTTCCCCCGATGCGCCCGTTCGCTCGCGCTCCCGACCATGGGCGCTATGAAACTGACGATCCCCTTCCTCGCGGCGTGCGCGGCCCTCTTGGTCCCCGCGTCGGCGCAGGCTGGAACCCTGTCCTATGAAGGCGACACGCTCGTCTACCGCGCGGACCCCGGCGTGCGCGACTCGCCGATGCTCGGCAAGGACGAGAACGGCATGCTGACGATCTACGAGGACGGCCTCGTGCTCGCTCCTGGGTGCACGTACGACCACCAGGCGCACTGCCCGATGCCGGCGCCGCGTCCGGCTCGAGCTGGGCGACGGCGACGACTGGAACAGCTTCTCCTCCGACTATCAGGCGAGCCTTCCCGTCGCCGTCTACGGCGGTGAGGGCAAGGATCAGCTCCAGACCTACAACGCCAACGTCGTGACGCTCGACGGCGGCGGCGGCAACGACATCCTCAAGGGCTGGGACTCCAACGACACGCTGCTCGGCGGGGCCGGCGACGACGAGATCAACGCCAGCGGCGGCGACGACCACATCGAGGGCGGCGACGGCAACGACTCGATCAGCCCCGACACCTACCACGGGCCCGCCAACGACTACGTCGACGGCGGCGCCGGCGTCGACAAGGTCGACGACTGGTCGATCCCGGACGCCGACTTCCACCCGCGCGTCTCGGTCAGCATGGACGGCGTCGCCAACGACGGCCGGCCGGGCGAGGCCGACAACGTGATCAACGTCGAGAGGATCGAGTCGCACGTCTCCGGCGCGCTCGCCGGCGGCCCCGGCGACGACGAGCTCACGGTCTGGGCCAACATCGACGAGGGCAACTCGACGCTCGCCGGCAACGGCGGCAACGACAAGCTGGTCGCCGGCGACTACCAGGACGCGCTCGACGGCGGCCCGGGCAACGACGTGCTCAACGCCGGCTTCGGGAACGACACGGTCACCGGCGGCCCGGGCGCGGACACGATCTTCGCCGACGCCACGAGCGCGTCGTGCGGGTGGTTCTCCTACACGTGCAAGATCCCGTTCGGCAACGACGTCGTCAACGCCCGCGACGGCGAGGCCGACACGGTCGACTGCGGGGTCGGCACCGACACGGCGATCGTCGACGCGATCGACACCGTCGCCAACTGCGAGAACGTCAACAACGCCGGCCCGGCCGGGCCCGCCGGCCCGGACGGCCCGGCCGGCCCGCAGGCCAAGGTGACCGGCAAGCTCTCGATCAAGGCGATCGGCACGAAGGGCCTCGGCGTGAGCGTCCCGTGCGCGAGCGCCTGCAAGGTCTCCGCCACCCTCGTCGTGAACAAGAAGCCGGTGGCGAGCGGCCGCAAGACGCTGCTCAAGGCCGGCGACGCGAAGCTGACGCTGAAGGTGTCCAAGAAGGCCAAGCGGTCCTTCGCGCGGCTCAAGAAGGCGACCGCGACGCTGAAGGTCACGGTCGAGGCCGCGGACGGCAAGTCGAGCTCCTCGAAGACGCTCAAGCTCAAGCGCTGATCGTGGGTGCGGCCGCCGCGCGTTCGCGCGGCGGCCGGCGCCGTTCAGCTGCGGGTGCGGTAGAGGTGCGTCGTCAGCGGGGCGAAGATCGCGGTCAGCAGCGCCGCGGTGCCGAGCACGATCACGATGTCCGTGCCGTCGGCGTTGCCCTCCATCAGCCCGCGGCTGACGGTGGCCAGGATCGAGATCGGGTTGACCTCCACGAACCACTGGAGCCCACTCGGGAGCGTTTCCGGATCGACGAACACGTTGGACAGGAACGTGAGCGGGAAGATCCCCATGAAGCCCGCGTTCATGACCGCGTTCGGCGTGCGCAGGATCAGGCCGAGCGTCGTGAATACCCACGACAGGCCGAACGCGAAGACGATCGTGATTCCCATCGCCGCGAGCACGCCGGGGACGCCGGCCGACGGGCGGAAGCCGAGGATCACGCCGAGCACGACGATCACGGTTCCGGCGACGAGGTAGCGCACGGTGTCGCCGAGCAGCGCGCCGAGCAGCGGCGCGGGCCGCGAGATCGGCAGCGAGCGGAAGCGGTCGACGACGCCTTTGGTGAGGTCGGTGTTGAGCGCGACGCCCGAATAGACGGTCGTGAACAGCACCGACATCACGAGGATGCCGGGGAGGATGTAGTCCAGGTACTCGCCGGTCGAGCCCTCGATCGCACCGCCGAACAGGTACGTGAACATCAGGACGAACATCACCGGCGTGATCGTCACGTCGAGCAGCTGCTCGGGGACGTGGCGGACCTTCAGCATCCCGCGCCAGCCGAACGCGACGGCGGCGGACAGCGCACTCACGCGCGGCGGCCGTGGGGTGGAGGCGAGCGCGCTGCGCAGGGCGTCGTCGGTGCTCATACCGGCTGCTCCTCTTCCTGGACGTCCTCTGCGGGGTGCCCGGTCAGGGCGAGGAAGACCTCGTCGAGGCTGGGCTGGCCGAGCGTGAAGTCGGCCAGCGCGATGTTGTTCTGGGCGAGCTCGGCGACCGCCAGCGCGCCCTTGTCGGCGTCGGCGCACGGGGCGCTGAGCGCGGACGGGTCAGGCTCGAGCTGGACGCTGCCGAGCTCGCGGGCGAGGATCGCTCTGCGCCTCGGCACGCTGGTCGGGGTTGAGCAGGCGGACGTGGAGCGCTCCCGATCCGACCGACGCCTTCAGCTGCCCGGGCGTGCCCTCGGCGATCACGCGACCGTGGTCGATGACCGCGATCCCGTCGGCGAGCTGGTCGGCCTCGTCGAGGTACTGCGTGCACAGCAGAACGGTCGTTCCCTCGGCTTTCAGCGCTCTGATGATGTCCCAGACCTGGTTGCGCGAGCGCGGGTCGAGCCCGGTCGTCGGCTCGTCGAGGAACAGCAACTCGGGGGTGACGACGATGCTGGCGGCGATGTCGAGCCGCCGCCGCATCCCGCCCGAGTAGTGCTTGACGAGCCGGTTGGTGGCCTCCTCGAGGCCGAAGGCGTCGAGCAACTCGGCGGCGCGGGCCTTGGCCGCGGGGCGCTTGAGCCCGAGCAGCCAGCCGAGCAGCACCAGGTTCTCGCGGCCCGTGAGGTCCTCGTCCACCGAGGCCATCTGGCCGGTCAGGCTGACGAGGCCGCGGACGGCGTCGGCTTCTTTGACCACGTCGTGCCCGAGCACAGCGGCGGAGCCGCCGTCGGGCTCGATCAGCGTGGCGAGCATGCGGATGGCCGTCGTCTTGCCGGCGCCGTTGGGGCCGAGCACGCCGTAGACGGAGCCGCGGCGGACGGAGAGGTCAACGCCGTCGACCGCCCGCACAGCGCCGAAGGTCTTCACGAGACCCGAGGCCTCGATCGCGAGGTTGGATCGTGTCATCGAGGTATCTGACTCCCGGGTGGGCGAAAACTCATCACGAACTCATCAAGCTACGCGTCGGACCGGCTGGGTTCCATCGGGAATTGGTCCTACGACGCCTGTTCCGTTATATAGGCGCGCGCGAGAAGCTGTGTCAGCCCTGAGCGGCCTTTGCCTCGAGGCGCCGCAGGAGCTCGGGCTCGTCGAGTCCTGGGTCCTGCTGCTCGAGCCAGCGGCGGGCGGCGCGCCGGCCGCCGAGCGCGCGCAGTCCGCGCTCGCCGTGCTCGTGCAGGAAGTCGGCGAGCGCGCCGAGGCGGCGGACACGGGTCCGAGTGTCGTTCAGGTCGAGGGTCTTGCGGTGCGCCTCGAGCGCGTCGGCGAGGCGGTCGATCCCGCTCGTGGGCCTCAGGCTCGAGACCGCCAGCACAGGGGTTCGTCGCGCACCGAGCGCGCTGAGCGCGGCCTTCAGATCCTGCTCCGCGCGGCGTGCCGGAGCGCCGAGGTCGAGCTTCGTCACCACGAGCACGTCGGGCACTTCCATGATCCCCGCCTTCAGGAACTGCAGCGCGTCACCCGAGCCCGGCTGGACCACGACCGCGACGGTATCCGCGGCCTCGGCGACATCGGTCTCGGACTGTCCGACGCCGACGGTCTCGATCACGACCACGTCGAACGCGTTCGCCAGCGCCTGGGCGGCGGCGCGGGTCGCCGGCGCGAGACCGCCCAGCCGCTCACCGGCGGCCATCGAGCGGATGAAGACGTCGCGGTCGGCGGGGTCGTGCTCGATCCGTGCACGGTCGCCGAGCAGCGCGCCGCCGGAGCGCTTGGAGCTGGGGTCGACGGCGAGCACCGCCACGCTGCGCCCTCGCGCGCGCCACTCGCTGACGAGCGCTGAGAGGAGGGTCGACTTGCCGACGCCGGGCGGCCCGGTGATCCCGACCACGTGCCCTTCCCCGTCGCCCGCCGCCGATACCAGCGCCGCGGACTCGTCCCGCGCGGTCCGCGTCTCCAGCAGGTTGAGCGCCGCCGGCGCGGCACCGCGATCACCGGCGCGGAGCCGCGCACCAAGGTCCGCGCCGCCCACCGCACCCAGCACGCGCACCTCGTCGTCGCCGCCCGCGCGCGTCTCGGTCGCCGCCGCGCGCGTCTCGTCGCCTCCGCGCGCGTACGTCGCCGCCTCGCGCGCGCTCTCGCCGTCCCACGCGCGCCTCGCCGTCGCCGCCCGCGCTCGTCTCGCCGCCGCCTGCGCGCGTCTCGCCGTCCTTCACGCGCGCCTCGCCGTCGCCGCCCGCGCGCGTCTCGCCGCCGCCTGCGCGCGTCTCGCCGTCCTTCACGCGCGCCTCGCCGTCGGCGCCCGCGCTCGTCTCGCCGCCGCCGCCCGCGCGCGTCTCGCCGTCCCTCACGCGCGCCTCGCCGGCCCGCTACGCCGCGGCCGACACGCCGTTCCGCTCGGCCACGAGGCCCACGATGTCGCGCATGATCCGGTCGAGCTCGAAGTCCTTCGGGGTGTAGACCGCGGCGACCCCGGCGGCCTTCAACTCCGGCACATCGGCCTCCGGGATGATCCCGCCGACCACGACCGGGATGTCGGCGCCGTCGAGGGCGGCGATCACGTCGGGGATCAGCTCGCGGTGCGAGCCCGACAGGATCGAGAGCCCGATCACGTGCACACCCTCGTCGATCGCCGAGCGCGCGATCTGCGCCGGCGTCAACCGGATGCCCTCGTACACGACGTCCATGCCGGCGTCGCGAGCGCGGACGGCGATCTGCTCCGCGCCGTTGGAGTGGCCGTCGAGCCCGGGCTTGCCCACGAGGATCTTCAGCGTCCGCCCGAGCCCTTCGCTCACGCGCGCGACCTCGTCGCGCAGTTCCTCGTCGGCCGCGGGCGACGCGGCCTCGCCGACACCCGTCGGCGCGCGGTAGGAGCCGAAGACGTCGCGCAAGGCGCCGGCCCATTCGCCGGTCGTCACGCCCGCGCGAGCCGCGGCCAAGGTCGCCTCCATGATGTTCTCGTCGCTCGCCGCGACGCGCCGGAGCTCGTCGAGCGCCTCGCTGACGTCGCCACGCTCGGCCCGCCAGCGCTGCACGGCCTCGCGCGCCTCGGCCTCGACCCCCGGGTCGACGACGAGGATCCCGCCGTCCTCGGCGGTCAGTGGCGAGGGCTCGGTCTCGGTGAAGCGGTTCACGCCCACGAGCACCTGCTCGCCCGACTCGATCCGAGCGATCCGCTCGCGGTGCGACTCGACCAGCGACGCCTTCATGTACGGGACGGCCTCGACCGCCCCGCCGCGCTCCTCGACCCGCTGCATCTCTTCGCGTGCGCCATCGAGGAGGTCTTTCACGAGCCCGTCCATCACGGTCGAGCCTTCGAAGATGTCCGGGTACTCGAGCAGGTCGGTCTCGTAGGCCAGCACCTGCTGGATGCGAAGCGACCACTGCTGGTCCCAGGGGCGGGGGAGTCCCAGCGCTTCGTTCCAGGCCGGCAGCTGCACCGCCCGCGCACGGGCGTTGCGGCCGAGCGTGACCGCCAGCGCCTCGAGCACGATCCGCTGCACGTTGTTCTCGGGCTGCGACTCGGTGAGGCCCAGCGAGTTGACCTGGACGCCGTAGCGGAAGCGCAGCTGTCGCTCGTCGCTCACGCCGTAGCGCGTTCGCCCGAGTTCCTCCCACAGCGTGGCCATCGCGCGCAGCTTCGCGTGCTCCTCGATGAACCGCACGCCGGCGTTGACGAAGAAGCTGATCCGCCCGAACACCGCGCCCATCCGGTCGGCCGGCACGCGCGCCTCGACAGCGTCCAGCACCGCCATCGCCGTGCACATCGAGAACGCGATCTCCTGCACCGGCGTCGCTCCGGCCTCCTGCAGGTGGTACGAGCAGATGTTGACCGGATTCCAGCGCGGGACATGCTCGACCGTGTACGCCACCATGTCCGCGATCAACCGCATCGACGGCTCGGGCGGGAAGGCGTACGTCCCGCGCGACAGGTACTCCTTGATGATGTCGTTCTGGGTCGTGCCCTGGAGCCGTTCGGGTCCGACGCCCTGTTCCTCGGCGGCGACGATGTAGAGCGCGAGCAGCCACGCGGCCGTCGCGTTGATCGTCATCGACGTGTTCATCTCCCCGAGCGGGATGCCCTCCATCAGCGCCGCCATGTCGCCCCGATGAGCGACCGGCACCCCGACCTTCCCGACCTCCCCGCGAGCCAGCTCGTGATCGGCGTCGTAGCCCGTCTGCGTCGGCAGGTCGAACGCTACGGAAAGCCCAGTCTGCCCCTTCGCGAGGTTGCGGCGGTACAGCTCATTCGACTTGGCCGCGGTCGAGTGGCCCGCGTACGTGCGGATCATCCACGGCCTGTCGCGCTCGGGCAAGCGGTGCGCCATGACAAGAGGATATTGACTCGCGAGTCAACGTGTGAGGAGAAGCGTCACGGTTGCCGACACACCCCCTTTAGGACGATCGTCAGCGCTCAGACATTCCTGCTCCGGCGGCCCCTCTCCCGCCGACAATGTAAGTGGGTTCAACATCGGCTGCTACTCGCGAGATACGGCAATTTGGTGCATCGCTTCCGCGGTGCGATTCCAGACCGATCGGGGTTCACCGGGCTTGACCGACCTCCTCCTCGCCGGATAGCAACCACGACACGAGGGCGTCGCAACAGGGGGGCGAGAAATTGATCTCCGCGGCCTATCAGGGGTGGTGGCGGTGACAAGAGGGCATGAGCGCGGTGCGAAACGCTTCGAGCGAGCGCATGTCGTCGCCTGCCGCCGGACCGCAGAACGACTCGCCAGGGGGCAGAGTATGAGCAGACGGACCGTCGGCCTTCGATCCGCGTTGGCCGCGATAGGGGTGGCTGGCGTACTTGCGTCGTTCCGCGGCGCGGTGCCGCAGGGCACGTACCAGGTCGCGAACTGCGTCGTCGGATCGAAGGGCTCACAGCACCGACGCATTCGGGATGTTCGCGATCACGCGGCATGACGATCAGGCGCGCTGCAGTCCCGACGGCCGCGGGACCGCGCGGCCTGGTCGTCGGGAACTCATTGCGTCGTCGCGGCACGGTCAGAGCGTGGTCGACCGCGCGGCGTCACCCTCGACGCTCCTGCAGGGACCCACTTCATCAGTACTGGTGGGCCGGCGAGGCGGTGCGAGTCGATTGTCGCTACGCGATGCAGATCTGGGCCGAGGTGCCGGGCTGGACAGCCGATCCCGATCGTGAACAAGCCCGCGAACGAGGACTGCCCGAAGAAGGGCAGGGCGCAAGCCGCGCAGGTGCCTCGAAGGGATCACAACGTCGACGGGCGCCACGCAGATCGTGCAGCGAGTGATCTGCCTCGGCGGAGGTGGACGGAACTCCTGCTCCACAGCGGGCGAGAACTCGATCAGGACCTATCAAGCCAGGTCAGCGTCAAGGACGACGTGCTGCCGACGGCATCGATCCTGCCCGGAACACCTCTGACGGAGGAGAGTGGGTGAAGGGCGACCAGTCGCTCAACTACGACGCCAACGACAACATCGGTGTGCGCTCGGCGAGGTGATTCATCGGAGGCATACCGTCGGCGAAGCCGAGCGACGCGTGCCGGATCGCAAACGCCTGGAGACCGTCGTTACGTCGGTTGCAGTCGCCCTGCCCGAACAGCGCCGGGCAGCTCAGTAGCAACGACTCGACCGCTGGCGAAGGGCACACAGCCGCTCGAGGTCTCGGGTCAAGGACCCGGCGGGCAATCCAGGCGATGCGGCCGTCGATGACCGCCCGCATCGATCGAACGCGACCCGGCGCGCGTCGACGTCAGCGTCGAGGGTGGCCAGGGTTGGCGCAATCGCAATGACTTTGTGCGTGGCGTGGACGCAACCCGGCCGAAGGCGACCGCGCGCCGATCGTCGGCGCCACCTACAGGCTCTGCCCGCCGTCCGGCGGCGGAGTGCATCGTCGGCGAGCACGCCGGCCCGGGATCTGCCGCGTTCGGCGTTCCGCTCGTCCGCGCCCGGGGAGTGGACCGTGTCGCTGTGGCGTCGTGACGCAGCCGGCAACGAGTCCGAGACGATGGCGTCGGTTCCGGTCACGCTGCGATTACGACCCCGAACCGCCGCAGCTCGGCGTTCGAACCGCTCGTCGGCGAGCGATCCGACGCTCGTCGCGGTCAAGGCCACGGACGCCGGTCTCGGGCGTCGCCGAGGGGGCGATCGAGATCAGCGCCGTCGGGTCGGGCGTCTGGCGAGCGCTTCCGGTTCAGCGCGACGGCGATCGGCTGCTCGCCCGAATCGACGACGCCGGGCTGCCGCCCGGCCCGTACCAGCTCCGCGCGCGGGCCGTCGACCAGGCGCGCAACGAGGCTTCGACCGAACTTCGGGCGGACGGTCAGCCGATGGTGCTCAACCTGCCGCTTCGGGTCGTCTCGAGTTGCAGACCGCATTCGAGCGCCAGCGCACGTCGTCGCGGGAGCCGACGCGGAAGGACCGCGTCGGACGATCGTGCAGACGCAGACGGCGCGAGTCCTGTTCGGCGAGTCGGCTCAGGTCGCCGGACGACTCGTCAATCCAGACGGCGACGGGATCGCTGGGGCCGAGGTGCAGGTGCTCGCGACGACGCCGTTGGGCCCCGAGCAGCTCGTCGGCGTCGTTCAGACCGACGCCGAGGGCCGTTACCGCTACACGGCTGCCGGCACGTCGAATCGGACGCTGCGCTTCGTCTACGCTGGCTCGTCGGTGATCTTGCCGGCGCAGAGCCAGCTGACGATGACCGTGCCTGCGGCGACGGAGCTCCGCGTTGACCGCAAGCGACTGCGGAATGGGCAGGCGGTCACGTTCACCGGGCCGGTGCGCACGCTGCCCACGCCGCCCGGCGGCAAGCTCGTCGAGATGCAGGTCCGGCTCCCGGGCCGCTGGGAGACGTTCCGGACGATTCGAAGCGACGACGCAGGTCAATGGTCGGTCCGCTACCGCTTCCGGCGCACGCGCGGAGTCCAGTACTACCGGTTCCGCGCTCGGCTTCCGGCAGAAGGCAGCTATCCGTTCATCGCTGGCGTTTCGCGGGTGGTGACCGTCCGCGTCAGGGGCGCGTGAATGGCGACGGCGCAACTCGAGATGATCTGAGCGGGTCAACGCAGCTAAGCCAGGTAGCGAAGGAGATCGCGTGCGCCCCAGAATCCGTCATCGGCTCAGCTACGCCAACGTCATGTCGACGGTGGCGGTGTTCATCGCGCTAGGAGGATCGTCGTACGCCGCGGTCACGCTGAGCGGCTCGGACATCAAGCATCGCTCGATTCCTGCGACGAAGCTCAAGCGCAACACGCTCACGGGTCTCGAGATTCGTGAGTCGCGGCTCGGTCGCGTGCCGCGCGCAGCACGCGCGGATCGGCTCGAGCGACGAGGCGACGGACGAACTGAAGGTCCGTTGTCCGGCCGACATGTTCCCGGCAGCCGGCACGTGCGTCGAACGTACGGCGCGACGACCCGCGTCATACGGGTCAGCTGTGCTCGAGTGTTCCTCAGTGGGGACGCCACAGGGCCCAGGGCGGCGCCTCCCGACTCACGGCGAACTCAGGGCCGCGCTGGCACGCAGTGACGCTTGCGGACGGCGGCGAGCTGACGTCGAACGTCTACCCGTCGGCGACGTACCCCGGCGAGCTCGACGCTCTCTACGTGACCAGCCAGACGGGCGCGATCGCGCTCACGGTCAACCGGGGCGAGGGCGCGAAGCCGTTCCGCTGCGCGACCGACCCGATCAACTGAACGACGAGAACCGAGGAGCCGATGGCATCGCTGAGCGCACACCTTCGCCGGCCCGACGACCACGGCCGGCTTGGCTTCCACCCGGAGTGCCCTCAGTGCCGGTCTGAGCGTCTCGCGGGTCGGCTGCCCGATCGAGCCGTTCGTCTCGAGGCGCGCACAGGCCGCGGTGACCGCGGGTGTCCTGGCTCTCGGATCGGTGGCTCCGGCAACGGCGTTGGCGCAGGGCGATCAGGAGTACGAAGGCACCGATGCGCCTGAGCAAGTCCCGGAGAGCGAGACCGCGTTCGATCCCGGGAATGACACCGATCAGCAGTGGCAGGACGCGGGCGCAGCTCCGGAGGACGCCGCTGAGCCGGCGGCCAACTCCGCTCCCGCCGGCGCGGCCCCGGAACCGGGGCTGTCCACTGCTTCGCCCGAAGCGGCCACCGACGCGGCGACGGCGGAACCGGCGCCCGCACCGGAGGCGCCTGAGGCTTCTGATCCCGCGGAGGCGACGGCAGAGCCCGCGGAACCGGAGCCGACGTCCGCGCCTGCCGCGCCGCAAGCCGCACCTCCGCCGGAGTCAGCCAAGCCAAGCAAGGCCGATGCGAAGCCTCCGCAGCGCAAGAAGCCAAAGCAACAGACTCACCGCGCAAAGCGGATCAAGCGCGTCACTGCCGCCGCGGCGCCTGTGGCGACGAGAGCGCCAGTGGTGACGCCAGCTCCCGTCGCTCCCGCCCCCGCGGTCGCCGTGGCGCAAGCGCCTCGGCCGCGGGTGGCCGCCGTCGCCGCGGCGCCGCGGGTCGCCAAGCCCGCACGGCCGGGTGATGAGAGTCATGTCGTGCAGCGGGGTGAGTCGCTCTGGTCGATTGCGGCTGACGTGCTTGGCGACGATGCGTCGCCGGCGCGCGTAGCGAGGGAGGTCAATCGGCTGTGGGAGGCGAACAAGAGCCGGATCGGGACCGGCGATCGGGATCTGTTGATGACCGGCACGCGGCTCGAGCTGTAATGGCGACGGACGAGCTGACCCGGCGGGATGTCTATCCCGCTCCGCTCGTGGATGGGCGGCCGGTGTCGAGCAACGCGGTCGGGCGGTTCCGGCGGCGGATGCAGCAGCTGTTGACTTCGCCGGCGGAGCATGAGGAAGCGGATCTGGAGCGGCGGATTCGGGCGCATCCGGGTGTCACGCGGCCGAACACGATCGCGTTGATCAGCCCGAAGGGTGGGGTGGGGAAGACCACGAGCACGTTCGTGGTCGGCAACCTGCTGGCCACGCATCTGAAGCTGCGGGCGATCGCGGTGGACGCGAATCCGGACTTCGGGACGCTCGCGCGGCTCGCGCCCGACGATCGCCGCTCGGAGCGTTCGCTGGCCGATCTGCTCGAGGACGCGGACCAGTTGCGCACCGCGGCGGAGCTCGCGCCGTACGTGTCGCGCTTGCGGACCGGGCTGCACATCCTCGGCGCGCCGCGCGACGCGGCGCTGACGGCGAGCCTGGGGCCGGAACGCTATGGCGAGCTGGCCGCGTTCCTGTCCACGTTCTACGAGGTCGTGCTGCTCGACCTCGGCACCGGCGTGGCGGGGCCGCTGGCAAAATTCGCGATCGAGCGCGCGGATCAGGTGGTGCTGGTGACGACGCCGGAGTGGGTGACGTCGTCGGTCGTGCTCGGTGCGCTCTCGCATCTGCAGCACGACCACACCACGGTCGCGATCAACCGGTCGAAGTTGGACTCGACCGCGATCGAGGTGATCGAGGACCGCTTCCGCGCCGAGCACCTGCACCGCGCGGTGACGATCCCGCACGACGAGCAGTTCGCGGCGATGCTCGACAGCGGGACGTACGCGCTCGACGCGCTCGGCCAAGACACGCGCATGGCCATCAAGCGTCTCGGGCTCGCCGTGAGCGAGCAACTCGTGTGACGACAGCTGGGGTGTGTTTGAGGGCTCTCGCGAGAACGGGAGCTGTCGAACACACCCCGCCGTTGCGGTCTCACCGGGCCGCGCTGGGTAGGGTGCCGGGAATGCGGGCGATCGACGTGCGGCACAAGGGGCGGGAGAAGGTCATCTGCTGCTGGGAGGTCGACGGGGTCCTGATCGACCCCGGCCCCGGCATCAGCGAGCCGACGCTGCTCGAGGCGCTCGACGGGACCACGCCGCGCGCGCTGCTGCTGACCCACATCCACTTCGACCACGCCGGCGCGACCGGCTCGCTCGTGCGCCGCTGGCCCGACATCCCGGTCTACGTCCACGAGCGCGGCGCGCCGCACATGGTCGATCCGGCCAAGCTCGTCGCCAGCGCCGGGCGGCTGTACGGCGGCGAGGAGGGACTGCGCGAGCTGTGGGGCGAGATGGTCCCGGTGCCCGGAAGCCAACCTGCGCGTGCTCACCGGCGGCGAGACCGACGTCGAGGGCGCGTTCCGCGTCGAGTACACGCCCGGCCACGCCTCGCACCACGTCTGCTACTTCCACGAGCCATCGGGCAGGGCGTTCGTCGGCGACATGGCGGGCGCGCGCATCCCGCCGCACGCGTTCACGGTCGCGCCGACGCCGCCGCCGGACATCGACGTCGCGGCGTGGGAGCGCTCGATCGCCACGATCCGCGCCTGGAAGCCCGCAACGGCTCGGCCTGACGCACTTCGGCCCCGCCGAGGACGCCGACGCGCAGCTCGACGCCTGCCTGCGACGCGCTTCACGCGCAGGTCGAGCTCGAGGCCGCCCACGACGAGGCGGGCTTCGTGGCCGCGATGGAGGCGCGCGTCAGCGAGGCGCTGCGGCCCGGACGCGACGACGATGCTCCAGGCCACGCCGCTGGACCAGCTCCACATGGGGCTGGCCCGCTGGCGCAAGAAGTTCGGCGAGCTGACGCTAGCGCGCGGTCGCGCGTTGCCCGCGGCCGACCGCCGGCGTGCAGGCCGCCCTCGTAGATCAGGTCGTTCCAGGTGTAGAGGATCGGCACCTGGTACCAGCCCGAGTAGACCGTCCGCCAGGCGTTGAACTCCGGCGCCGTACCAGTAGGCCTCGAAGTCCGCCTTGCCCTCGAACGTCGCCATCTGGTTGAACTTGTACATGTCGTCGCGGTTGCGGTAGACGCGGTAGTCCGTGGCGCCGTAGCGCGTGGCGATCGGGGCGATCTCGCCGAGCGCCTCCGCGAAGCGATCGCCCCGGAACAGGGTCGCGTACCAGGGGATCTGTACGACTCCGGCTGCCATCTAGGCTCCCACCTCCGCCCGGATCGCGCCCGGGCCGTCCGCTGTCTTGCCAAGCCCTTCGGACTCCGCGCCGACCAGGATGGCGATCTTGCCGAGGTGCTTGTTCTCGTACATGAGCTGATGGGCTTCGGCGACCTGCTCGAAGCCCAGCGTCCTCCAGAGTACGGGACGGACCTTCCCGGCCTCGATCAGCTCGTTCGCGCGGTGGCACTCCCAGGCGTTGGCGAAGTGCGAGCCGATGATCCGCTTCTGGCGCATCCACAGGTAGCGGACGTCGAAATCGAGCGTGTGGCCTGAGGTCGCGCCGCAGATCACGACCGTGCCGAACGGCTTCACGACCAGCACCGAGGTCGGGAACGTGGCGCGTCCGACGTGCTCGAAGACGATGTCCGGCTCGCCGCCCGAGCCGCTCGGCGACGTCGCGACAGAAGCGCCGCGACTCCTTGAAGCGCGCCTTCTCCTCGTCGAAGTCCTCGTCGCCGCGGCGCATCATCCCCGGGTACTCGGTGCGGTCGATGTAGTCGACGGCCCCGAGCGACTTGACCAGCTCGCCCTTCTCGGCCGAGGACACGACGCCCGAGCGAGTCCGCGCCCGAGAGCTGGCAGAGCTGCGTGGCGAAGACGCCCAGACCGCCGGCGCCGCCCCAGATCAGCACGCGGTGGCCCTCCTGCAGCCGCGCCTGGTCGACGAGCATCCGGTAGGCGGTGAAGAACGTCAGCCCGTAGGACGCCGCCTCCTCCCAGGTCAGCGCCTGCGGCTTGGGCAGCAGCTGCTGGGCCTGGACCTTGCAGAACTGCGCGAACGAGCCCCACGTGGTCTCGTAGCCCCAGATCTGCTGCGACGGCGCGGCCAGCGGATCGAGCCCGTGCACCTCGAGGTCCTCGTAGGAGGCCTGGTTGCAGTGCACGACGACCTCGTCGCCGGGCTTCCAGCGCGTCACGCCCTCGCCGACCGCCCACACGATCGCCGGAGGCGTCCGAGCCGCCGATGTGGTGGTCCTCCTCGTGGTAGCGGAAGACCGAGATCGGCTTGCCCAGCGCCGCCCAGACGTTGTTGAAGTTCACGCCCGCGGCCATCACGCGCACGATCACCTCGAACGCGCCGGGCCGCGGTACCGCCATCTCCTCCAGCTGGAAGGCCTCGGTCGGCTCGCCCTCGCGCTCGGCGCGGATGACCCACGCCGCCATCGTGGAGGGGAGCTCGCCGGGCTCGACGTCGAGCTGGGCGATCTGGCTGGTATCGACGGACATGGCCAGACCCTACGGCGCTCTCAGAACCAGTCGTCGCGCTTGACCCAGAACAGCGTGAGCAGGATCACGGTCGGCACGACGAGCGCGCCGACGCCGAACATCAGGAAGTCCGCGCTTGCGTGTCGATGTTGTCCACCAGCCAGCCGAAGTTCTGACCGAAGAAGCCGGTCACGACGGTGTAGAGGATGAACAGCGTGCCGCCGATCGTCAGCCGCGTGGCGACCGCGGTTGAGCCGGTCGGAGTTGGCGTTGAAGTAGGTCTGGGTGAGCGCCGAGCAGGTCGTCGATCTGGCGCTGGAACTCGCCCGCGATCTGGACGAGGTGGTCGCCGATGTCGCGCAGGTACGGGCGCGAGCCCTTCGTCAGCCCTTCGAGCCCGAGGATCGCCTCGTGCGCCGGTCGGAACTGGTCGCGCTGGGCGGCCGACGCGCCGGTGCAGCTCGCGCACGCACTGCTTGAGCCGGTAGCTGCGGCGCAGCTGCTCGCGCCGCGGGCGGCGCGAGCACCTCGCCCTCGAGCGCGTCGATCTCGGTCTCGACCGCGTCGATCACCGGGTAGTAGGCGTCGGTCAGCGTGTCGAGCACGCGGTAGACGAGGATCTCCTCGTCGTGCGGTCGGCTCGTCGGCCGAGCCGCTCGTGCAGGTCGTCGAGCGGCGCGCACGGCGTCGCGCCGGACGGTGACGATGTAGCCGCCGGAGAGGTAGATGTGGATCTCGAGCGGCTCGGCCGGCCACTCCGGGTCGCCGGTCGCCCGCGCCGTGAAGAAGACGAGCAGCATGTGGTCGCCGTACGGGTCGATCTTCGGCCGCTGGCCGAACTCGAGCGTGTCCTCGAGCGCCACCGGGTGCAGGCCGAGCGCCTCGCCGAGGCGCTCGACCTCCTCGTCCGACGGCGGCGACGAGGTCGATCCAGAAGAACTCGTCGCGCTCGCGCAGCGCGCGCGATCTCGGTCCGGTCGACCTCCGTCAGGACGTGCATGGCGCTAGACCATGGCAGCCTCGGCGCTCGGGCGCGGGCGCCGCCTGCTCGTGCGCCGGACGCGCCGGCGTCGATCATGAACCAGGCCGACGACGGCGGCGAGCGGCGGTCGCGATCGCCGCGATCGTCAGCCCGGTGCCGAGCGCGTTGACGAACGCGGCCTCGCTGGCCGCGCGGACGTTGCCCGGCGCGCCCGCGACCGCCGCGCCGGAGCCGAGCGCGTCGACGAGCCGCTCGCGCACCGGCTCCGGGCACGTTCGGCAGCGACTGCGCGAGGTCGTGGCGGCCGACCGCGGCCACGAGCGCGCCCAGCGCCGCGACGCCGAACGTCCCGCCGACCATCCGCGTCATCGACAGCGTGCCCGAGGCCACGCCGGCCTTCGTGCGGTCGACGGCGTTCATCGCCGCCGTGCTCATCGGCGACATCGTGAAGCCCATCCCGAGCCCGAGCAGGATGAACGGGACGACCAGGAAGGCGAAGCTCGTGTCGACCTCGATCCGCGACTGCCAGGCGAGCGAGACCGTGACCAGCGAGCAGCCCGATCACGAGCGGCGTGCGCGGCCCGACGCGGTCGGCGAGGCGGCCCGGCCAGCGGCCCCGCGACCATGATCACGAGCGTCGAGGGCAGGAAGCGCACGCCGGTCTCCAGCGGCGAGTAGCCGAGGATGTTCTGCATGTAGAGCGCGAGGAAGAAGAAGACCGCGAACATCCCGAAGGAGATCGCGAACGCGACCACGTTCGCGCCCACGAACGAGCGCGAGCGGAAGAAGTCGAAGTCGACGATCGGGGCGTGCGAGCGGCGCTCGATCAGCGACGAACGCGGTCAGGCCGACGACCGCCAGCGCCGAGCAGGCCGATGATCGCGCGCCGAGCCCCAGCCCCACGCGTTGCCCTCGACCAGCGCCAGCACGAGCGCGGTCAGGCCGACGGTCAGCGCCGCGATGCCGGGGAAGTCGACCTCGCGCGTCGCCGTCTCGTCGCGCGACTCGTGGGTCGCGAACAGCGTCACGGCGACCGCGATCACCGCGACCGGGATGTTGATGAAGAAGATCGCGCGCCAGCGTGACGTCCTCGGTCAGCCAGCCGCCGACGCAGCGGCCCGAGCGCGAGCGCGATCGCCGACACGCCGGCCCACGTGCCGATCGCCTTGCCGCGCTCCGCGGGCGGGAAGGTGTTGGTGATGATCGAGAGCGTGCCGGGCATCATCAGCGCGGCGCCGAGGCCCTGGACGGCGCGCGAGGCGACGAGCCAGCCCTCGGTCGGCGCGAAGCCGATCGTCGCCGAGGCGGCCGCGAACACGACGACGCCGATCAGGAAGACCTTGCGGCGGCCGAAGATGTCGCCGAGCCGCCCGCCGGTGACCAGCAGGACGGCGAACGACAGCGTGTAGGCGTTGATCGTCCACTCCAGCGAGGACAGCGAGGCGTCGAAGCTGCGCTGGATCGACGGCAGCGCGACGTTCACCACGGTGTTGTCGAGCATCACCATGAACAGCGCGAAGCACATCGCCGCCAGCGTCCACCAGCGGCGGTTGGTTCTCGGAGATCTTCACGGGAGATCCTTTCGACGGAGCGCGTCGGCCGCGGGCAGGAACAACGCGCACACGGTGGCGCGGGCTCGTGAGCCGCTCCGTGAGAGTGCTCAGGGCAGCAGCACCCGGTCCTGGGACGCGGGCCGCGGCGGGCCGATCGACACGCGCGCGGCGCGGATCGCCTCGTCGGCGGTGTGGACGGCGTAGATGCCCTCGCGCGCGTCGATCGTCAGCCGGCCGGTGCCGCGCGGCGCGATCCGCGGGCTGCGCGCGCGGCTGCCGCCGCGCGCCCGCCGAGCTCGTCGGTCTCGAAGGTCACGGTCTGCGGCTCGTCGCGTCTGGTTGGAGACGACGAGCGTGATCTGCCCGGCGCCGACCGCGCGCGGCGAGACGCGCACGACGTCGTCCTGGATCGCGGCGGTCATGACGACCGGCGACGGGCGGGCGCAGCGCGTTCTCGCGCTGGTCGGACCCGCCGCAACCGGCCACGACGACGAGCAGGCCGATCAGCACGAGCCGGCGCACGCGGCGAACGGTAGTGCGACTGCAAGCGACGTTGCACCGTCCGGTCGCGTGCGGGATGCTGCCGCGGTCCATGCTCGAACATGCGTTCGCCACCGACCGAGTTCATCGCGCTCGACACCGAGACGAACGGGCTCGGCGGGCGAGCGCTGCGAGCTGACCGAGGTCGGGACGGTGCTCGTCGGCGGCGGCGAGCTGCACGACGAGTGGGACTCGCTGGTCGGCGTCGCCAACCCGCTCGGGCGCGGGATCCAGCGCTTCACGGGCATCTCGCAGGCGATGGTCGACGCCGCGCCCGCGCCCGAGGACGTGCTGCCGCACGGCTCGCCGACGCTGCTGCGCGGCCGCGTGCTGGTCGCGCACAACGCGGCCTTCGACGTGCGCGTGCTGCGGCAGGCGTTCGCGCGCGCGGCGCTCGAGTGGCCCGCGCCGCCGGTGATCTGCACGGTCTCGCTGGCGCGCCGCTTCGCGCCGCTGCAGCGCCGCCGCGGCCTGGCGACGCTCGCCGCCGCGCTCGGCGTCGAGGTCGACGAGGTCCACCGCGCGCTGCCCGACGCGCGCACGTGCGCGCGCGTGTTCTGCGCGCTCTTCGGGCGCCTGTGCCGCGAACGCGCCGACGGTCGGCGACGCGCTCGCGCTGCTCGCGCCCGCGCAAGGTCCGCACGCGCCCGCCGAAGGTCAAGCGCGCGCGCGGCGAGCGGCCGCACCTGGCCGGCCTGCCGCACGAGCCGGGCGTCTACATCTTCCGCGACGCCGACGGGCGGCCGCTGTACGTCGGCAAGTCCGTCGACCTGCGCACGCGCGCGCGCTCGCACTTCACCGACCGGCGCGACCTGGGCGGCCGAGGCCGAGCACGTCGACCACCAGGTCACGGAGTCCGAGCTCGGCGCGCTGCTGCTCGAGGACCGGCTGATCAAGGCGCTGCGCCCGCCCGGCAACGTGCGCGGCAAGGCGGAGCCCGACGGCTACGTCTACCTGCGCTGCCGGCTGGACATCCCGTTCCCGATCCTCGAGGTCGCGCGCGAGCCCGCCGCCGGCCACGCCGTCTGCGTCGGACCGGTGCGCGGGCGGGCGGCCGCGGCCGAGCTGGTCGAGCAGCTCAACTCGCTGTTCGGCCTGCGCCACTGCGGGCGCACGCTGCCGCGCCGCGAGCACCCGTCGGCCTACGGGCAGATGGGCCGCTGCCTGTCGCCGTGCCTGCACGACCTGGATCCGAACCTCTACCGCGAGCGGCTGGACGCGGCGCTGAAGCTGTTCGTCGGCCGCGACGGCGGCAGGGCGCTGCTCGAGCGCGTGGACCGGCAGATCGCGGAGGCCTCGGCCGAGCCGCCGCTACGAGCGCGCGGCGTGGCTGCAGCGCCGGCGCGAGCGGCTCGAGGCGCTGCTCGAGCGGCTCGGCGGCGTGCTGCGGGCGACGCACACCGGCGCGCGGCTCGTGCTCGCGCCGCACCCGGAGGCGGCGGGGCGCTTCGACGCGATCTGGATCGCCGGGCGGCCGCGTCGTGGATTGGGGCCCGTGGGAGACCGCCGGCCGCGATGACGCCGCGCTCGGCGCGCGCCTTCCGGCACGCGCCGGCGCCGGGCAAGCTCGGCGGCTGGCTGCCGGCCGACGCGGTCGCGGAGGCCCGGCTGGTCGGCGCCTGGATCGCCGCCAACCAGCCTCCCGCCCTCGAACTCGGGGCCCGGACGGGGGAGGCGGCACACGCCGCCTTCCTCGCCCGGGCCGGACTTGCCTACGCGCGTACGGCTGCGTCGTCGACAGCGTGAACGTCAGCGTCTTGCTGTACGCTGCCGGTGCGCAGCGGCTCGCCGGTCGGGATCGTCTGCTTGAACTCGACCGTCGCGGCGTCGCGTGAACACCGGGCCGGGGTAGGTCAGCAGGCGTCGTCGGGGCGTTGGCCCCGCCGACCGGCGGCGAACGCGCCGCGTCGTCGGCCCGCACCTGCAGCGGCTGCGTCAGCGCGATCGCGCCGTTGACGAGGTAGCCCGGGCGCGGTCGTGCCGCGGTCGGAGACGCTCAGCGTCGCGTTGCCGGCCGAGGAGACCGTCGTCGCCGTCGTCGAGGCGGTGTAGTCACGCGCGACGCCGGGCGTGAAGGCGCCGAACGTCGCCGGCGTGCCGAGCGTGAGGCTCAGCGTCGCCGGCACCGTCGCCGCCGACGTGTCTGCGTCGCCGCCACCTGGATCTCCGGGGCCACCGCGGTCTTCCACACCGTGGCGCCGCCGATGTCGGCGACCAGCGCGCAGTGGATGACCTTGCCGACGTCGGCCTGGGTCGGCGTGTAGGTGCTGTTGCCGTCCTCGTCGACCAGGTAGGAGTCCAGCCACGTCAGGTCCGCGTTGCCGTAGTGCCCGCCGGATCGGCCGGCGTGCTGAAGTTGCCGAGGTCGATCTGGCTCGGGGCCCGGAAGCGCGGGTGCGTCCGGGCGCGATCTTGTTCGACCGGTACCACCGGCGCGAGAAGGAGACGCCCGTGGCCGGGGTCCAGGTGCCGGTGTTGCAGGTCAGGTTCTGGCCGACGAAGCCGGTGCCCGTCACCGTCGGCGCGACCGTGTTGACCGGGATGTCGGCCGGCGCGAGCTCCTTGACCTGGATCTCGCGGTAGTTGATGCGGTCGTTGCCGCCGTGCGTCTGCAGGCCGAGGTAGCCCGGGCGAACTGGCGCGCGACGGTCGCGGGTCGCCGGTGCGCGAGGCGACCTTCGGCACCGAGTTGTCGAACTGGTTGATGATCCGGCCGTCGACGAGCACCGTGTACTGCTGGCCGACCATGCGGATCTCCATCTCGTGCCAGACGCCCTTCTCGAGGCGCTCGTACGTGCGCGACTGCTGGGCGTTGAGGTTGCGGAAGCCGTAGATCGAGCCGGTCTTGATCGGGTCCGTCGACGGGTTCGGGCCGCCGCCGGTCAGCGACTCGTTGATCTGGATCTCATGGCCGCAGTAGACCTGCGTCCAGTGCTGGTGGTTGCTGGCGTTGCCGTTGTGCGTTGACGAAGGCCGGTGCTGTTCCAGTTGACCTGGTTCGTCGAGACCGCGGCGCGCGCGCAGTACGGCGCCCGTGTAGGTGTGCGGCGGGTCGACGCTGCCCGAGGCCGGCGGGAACGGGCCAGGCGCGCCCGCCCAGCTGATAGCTCGTCGAGGCCGCGGGCGTGTCGCGGCCGCAGATCGGCAGCGCGCCGCCGCAGACGTCGTAGTTGAAGCCGGCCGGCTTCTGCGCCAGCACGGCGTCGTCGGTGCGTCCGCGCCCGTGTAGCGGATCTCGGGCGAGCGGATCATGACGCCGCCGTTGCGGGTCGACTCGGGCGTGTTCTGGACCGTGTACTGCAGCCGCAGCACGGCGTCACCGAACGGCTTGACCGGGTACCAGTAGGCGCCGAACGGCGAGGCGTTGACCTGGATCGCGCCCTCGACGGTGTTCAGCGTCGCCTGCCCGTGGCCGCCTCGGCGCCGGGCTGCGACGGCTGCGCGGTGCCGGCGGCGAAGCGCCACTTGTCGAACGACGCGTCGACCGTGGCCGTGCCGTCGAAGATGTACGTGAACCCCGGGTCAGGCGGCGGCGCTGGTACTGGGCGCGCGCCGACGCCGGCGCCAGCGCGACGGCGGCGGACGGCGACGGCCACCACGCAGCCCGCGAACTTGCGTTGCATTCCAGCTCCCCCTCCCATGCCTGGACCGAGGAGCGAACATTACGCCGAAGTCGCAGGCTTCCGGCTGTCAGACCACGGACTTCTGCGTTACCAGGGCCCACCAAGAGCAGGCGATGAGACGGCTAGGACAAGCCGCGAACAGAAACGTCAAGCCGCGAGCGCGGCCAGAGCGGGGCCGGAGAGCTCCGCCTTGGCGATGAAGCCGCGCGCGCCGCAGTGCTCGAAGTGCGGCGGGTAGTCCGTCGCGTCGCGGCTCGAGGTCAGCACCACGGCGGGGCCACCGCCGGCACATGCGCACAGCCGCCCGGCGACCTCGATCCCGTCGACGTCCGGCAGTCCGACGTCGAGCAGGACGACATCCGGGCGGAGCCGGATCACGGCCTCCAGCCCTTCGACGCCGGTCGCGCTCTCGCCGACGACGTCGAAGCCATCGGCCTCGAGCAGGGCCCGCGCCGCGTGGCGGAACCCGGCGTGGTCGTCGACGATGAGAACGGTGTGCGGCATCACGTCACAGGTTGCCCGCGATCACTCAAGCTCAAAAGCGCGGTAGCTCCCGTCACCGGGCAGGCCAGCCGCACCCCGCGGCGAGAGGACGCCGTAGTCCGCTACGAGCGCTTGCCGCCCCAGGCCAGCACGCTCAGCGGCCCGAGCGGCGCGCGCTCGTGCTCGGGCACCGGGCTCGTGTGCGGCGCGTCCTCGGGATCGTGCGCGACGACGTGCAGCACCGACACGCCCGTGTGCCGCGCAACGGCGTGGGGGAGGTCGCCCCGCAGCCACTTCGAGGACTGGCCCGGCAGCGTGCAGACGATCACCTCGTCGTGGCGCATCGGGTCCCAGACCTCGGCCAGCGCCTCGAGCGGTACGGGGTCGCAGACGACGCCGTCGCAGCGCTCGATGCCCGCCTCGCGCCAGCCGTCCAGCGCCGCGTCCATCCGCTCGCGCGCCGCCGCGCGATCCGCGCTGCCCGGCCCGGCGGCCGGCATGACCAGGGTCGCGTGAATCGGCCCGCGCTCGCTCCTGTGGACGAGCGCCTCGATGAGCTCAGGCGCCGCGGCGGTGCGGTTGGCGAGCACGATCACATGAGCGGCCATCGGCAGCTCCCTTCCTGGGTCACGCGGATGCTTGTGAGAATCGACTCTACCGCGAGAACGGGACGTCGACGATGAGAGCCGTCGTCCCGTTCAGCGCGACCGTGTCGCCGGGGTTCGCCTCGCGCCGGACGAGCGCGAGGCCGATCGGTCCGTGCTCGGGCGAGACGACGACCGAGCCGAGCTTGCCGACCACCTTCTCGCCGAGCTTGAGCTCGGTCCCGGGCGCGACCGGCTCGGCTCAGCCGCAGCCCGAGCAGGCGGCGGTTCGGCTTGCCGCGGTAGAACAGCCGCGCGACCGTCTCCTGGCCCACGTAGCACCCCTTGGTGAACGAGACCGCGCGCTCGTTGAGGCCGGCCTCCTGCGGGATCACGCTGTCGTCGAGGTCGACGCCGTAGCGCGGGCGGCCGTGCTCGACGCGCACGATCTCGGCCGCGGCCTCGTCGCCGTCGGGGAAGTCCAGCGCGCCGCGCACCGCCTCGCGGTCCGCCGCGGCGAAGAAGAGGTCGGTGCCGACGTCGGTGGTCACGGCGATCACATCCGTCGCCGCCGAGGTTCACGCGCGCGTTGTCGTGCTCGTCCGGTCGCCGGCGAGCACGGGCGCGTCCGGTCCGATCACGGACAGCAGGCCCAGCTGCGAGCGTCCGCTTGTGCAGCTCGACGTCGCGGCCGAGCTTGTAGCGGCGGATCATGTTGAAGAGCTCCTGCAGCGCGACGCGCTCGCAGTCGAGCAGCAGCTCGTCGCCGAGGTCGAAGACCCGCATGTCGCCGAGCATCTTGCCCTTGTGCGTCAAGAAGGCGGCGTAGCAGCCGTGGCCGGGCGTCAGCGACGACGATGTCGTTGGTCACCTGGCCCTGCAGGAAGTCCTTGGCCTCGGCCCCGGTGAGCGCGAGCTTCCCGCGCTCGGAGCGATCGACGACGAACGTGCTCACTGACGAAACGATTAGCGCTCTTCGAGGCGCGCCAGCCGGCGCGTGACCTCGCGCGTCGAGCTCGTCGAGCACGCGCTCGCGCGGGAACCCGGCCTCCAGCGCGGAGCGCACGACGGCGGCCTCCTCGGCGCCGTCGAGGCGTTCGAGCAGGGCGAGCAGGCCTTCGAGGTCATAGGGGATCGAGTCGGCCATGTACCCTCAGCGCCAAATCATGCCGCTTGCCGAAGAGTTCCAGGAGATTCTCGACGCGCTCCCGTCGGACTGGACCGACCTGGAGCTCGACCTGCGCGTCCAGGAGGACCGCTACATCGACGCGGCGTCGCTGCTGGTGACGTGCAACGCGCAGCCGTACTCGCATCACGACTGGCACTTCCACCTCAACGTCGCGCACCAGTTCGGCCACGCGGCGGCGGCCGAGGTCGTGCTGGGCACGCTCAAGCTGCTCGACGACGCGGGGATCGCCGGCGAGCTGATCCTGCGCGAGGTCCGCGAGGGCCGCGTCGAGACGGTCCAGATGTGGGGCCGCCCGGAGTCCGTGCGCCAGGAGTTCCGGCGCATCAGGAATCAGTACGCGTCGCGCGCGATCGACGGGTCGCGGTCCGGCCCGGGCGCCAGCTCGCCGAAGTACTTCGCGCCCGCCGTCCAGGTGGCGACGGCGTCGTCGAGCTCCGCTGACAGCTGCTCGCGGTCGAGTTCCGGGACTTGCTCGGTCATCGGCGCTCACGGCCTCGTCGGGCTCGAGCTGCGCCTGGGTGTAGCCACGGCGCAGCGCCCGAGCGACCGCCACCACCTTGTCGCGGTCGTCCTGCAGCGTGAACTCGTCCGCGCACAGGACGAGCTTGTCCGGGCGCACGATCACCTGCACGGCCACGCAGCCCTCGGGCGGGCGCTCCACGAGCCGGAAGTCGGCGCGCCCCGAGCGCTCGGGCTGCAGCGTCACGCCCTCGGCGGTGTCGTAGCCGCGCGCGGTGGCCAGGAAGACGCCGGCCTCGTCGGCGCTCGGCGTGTCCTCGAGCACCAGCGGGACCTCGCCGAACGAGCTCTGCGCCTGCGTCCCGCCACAGCCCGCGAGCACGAGCGCGAGCACGAGTACGGTCGAGATCCTCACACCGGTATCGTGGCGAACGGATGCGGAGGGTCACTTTCTCGCGCAACGTCACGCTCTCGCTGTCGCGGACGTGCAGCGCCCATTGCAAGTACTGCTCGTTCGCGACGCACAAGCCGCACCTCCACGAGCCCGAGGAGGTCGAGCGGCTGATCGACCGCGCGACGCGCCGCGGGGTCAAGGAGCTGCTGGTGCTGACGGGCGAGAAGCCGACGGTCGCAAGACCGCCTGGACGCACTCGGCTTCGAGGACTTCGTCGCCTACGTCGTGTGGGCCTGTGAGCGCGCGCTGGAGCGCGGCATGCTGCCGCACACCAACCTCGGGCACGCTCGACGCCGGCGCGATCTGGCCCGCCTGCGCGAGGTCACGGCCTCGCAGGGGTTGATGCTCGAGTCGACCAACCCGACCTGATCGCCCACCAGGGATCGCCGACCAAGCACCCGGCGGTGCGGCTGGAGACGATCCGCGCCGCCGGCGAGCTGAAGATCCCGTTCACGAGCGGGATCCTGGTCGGGATCGGCGAGTCCGAGGCCGACCGGATGGCGTCGCTGGAGGCGCTGGCGGGTCACGAGCACATCCAGGAGATCATCCTCCAGAACTTCGTCCCGCACCGCCGCTACTACGGCGAGGAGCCGGCGGATATCGCCACCGAGGCCGCCGAGCGCTTCTGGGCCACCGGGATCTCGCGACGCGCCGCACCGCGACCTGCCGTCGTGGGCGTGCCCGGTCTCGATCGAGGACATGCGGCGGCTCGTGGCCGAGACGCGGCGGCTGATGCCCGACGTCGGCATCCAGATCCCGCCCAACCTGGCCGACTGGTGGCCGGAGCTCGTGCGGCGCGGGGGCGACCGACCTCGGCGGGCTGTCGTCCAACGGCGACCACATCTCGCCCGAGCACCCGTTCCCGAGCCCGAAGCAGGTGCGCGAGCGCCTGCGGGACATCGCCGCCGTCTCGGAGCGCCTGTGCGTCTACCCGCAGTACATGACGACCGAGTGGATCGCGCCGCGGGTGCTGGACGTGATCGAGGACCGCTACCGGTCGTTCATGCCGCGGCGGACCTACGCGGGCACGCGCGCGGACTCGATCCAGCGCGCCCGCGACGGCGAGCCGCTCGACCCCGGAGGAGCTGACGGCGATGTTCGCCGAGAGCCGGCCGGAGGTCATCGAGGACATGCGCCAGGCCGCCGACGAGCTGCGCTCCGAGCTCGCCGGCGACCTCGTGACCTTCGTCGTCAACCGCAACATCAACGTCTCCAACATCTGCACCGTCGGCTGCGCCTTCTGCGGCTTCGGCGGTCGCAAGCGCTCGCCGGACGCCTACGAGCACTCGCGCGCGGACTTCGTGCGCCGCATCGACGACGCCGTGGGCTTCGGCGCGACCGAGATCTGCATGCAGTCGGGCATCCATCCCGACTGGGGGCTCGAGGACTACCTCGGCTGGCTGCGGCTGGCCAAGGAGACCGCGCCGGAGATCCACCTGCACGCGTACAGCCCGATGGAGGTCGCGCACATGGTGCGACGTCTGCGGGCTCAGACGCCGCACGCGGTCTTCGAGCAGCTGCGCGAGGCCGGCCTGGGCTCGGTCCCCGGCACCGCCGCCGAGGTCCTGCACGACGGCGTGCGCCAGCGCATCAGCCCGAACAAGCTGCCGGCGCGCGCTGGGTGGAGATCATCACCGCCGCGCACGAGATCGGCCTGCGCTCGACCGTGACCGTGATGTTCGGCCACATCGAGACGCCCGACGAGCTGGCCGAGCACATGCGGGTGGTGCGCGAACTGCAGGACGCGGACCGGCGGCTTCACCGAGTTCGTGCCGCTCTCGTTCATCCCGTTCCAGACGCTGCTCGGCCGCACGCACGGGATCGCGGAGATCTCGCGCGAGGAGAACCTCAAGCACACCGCGGTCTTCCGGCTCGCGCTTGGGCAAGACGATCCCGTCGCTGCAGGCCAGCTGGGTCAAGATGGGCCTCGACGCCGCCACCGAGGCGCTGCGCTGGGGCGTCAACGACCTCGGCGGGACGCTGATGGAGGAGTCGATCAGCCGGATGGCGGGAGCCGATCACGGCGTCAAGCTCGACCCGGACGATCTCGTCGCCGCCGCCCATCGCGCCGGCCGGCCCGCGGCGGAGCGGACGACCTTGTACGGCCTCCGGCGCCACTACGACCTCGCCGCCGCCGCGTGAAGCTGCAGCTCGGGCCGCTGCTGCGGCAGGCGTCGACGGACGACGCGACGATCTGGGTCCAGACCGACGAGCCGTGCACGGTCGAGGTCCGGCCGGCCGGCCAGACCGCGGCGAGCGAGCCGACGTTCACGCGTCGAGGGCCATCACTACGCGCTCGTGCACGTGCACCGGGCTGCCGGCCGAGCAGCGCCACGCCGTACGAGGTCGCGCTCGACGGGCAGGTCGTGTGGCCGGAGCCGGACAGCGACTTCCCGCCCAGCGTCCTGCGCACGCACACGCTCGACCGACCCGGTGACGATCGTCTTCGGCTCCTGCCGCGTCGCCGCGCCGCACGAGCCGCCGCACACGCTGCCCAAGGAGACGTCACCCGGAGGGGCGCGAGGTCGACGCGCTGCGCGGGCTCGCGCTGCGGATGCGCGACCAGTCGCCGGAGGAGTGGCCGCACGCGCTGCTGCTGCTCGGCGACCAGGTCTACGCCGACGAGGTCCACCCGCACATCGACGACGCAGCTCGACGGCGACGGCGAGGTCGTGAGCTTCGACGACTACGTGCGGCTGTACACCGCGTCCTGGGGCGAGCCGGTGATCCGCTGGCTGCTGTCGACGATCCCGAGCGCGATGATCTTCGACGACCACGACGTCCACGACGACTGGAACACGTCGATCGAGTGGGTCACCGAGATGCGCCAGAAGGAGTGGTGGCGCCGCCGGATCGTGGCCGCCTTCGAGAGCTACTTCATCTACCAGCACCTCGGCAATCTCTCGCCCGGCCGAGCGCGACGACTCCGATGTCTACGGCGAGCTGCGAACGCTCGAGGACCCGACCGAGATGCTGCGCGACTTCGCGCGCCGGGCCGACCGGGAGGTCGAGGGCACGCGCTGGAGCTTCTGCCGCGACGATCGGCCCCGCGCCGCCTGGTGATGATCGATTCGCGCGCGGGCCGCGTGCTCGATCCCGGGCGGCGCTCGATGGTCGACCCCGAGCGAGTGGCGCTGGATCGAGGAGCACGTGCGCGGTGACGTGGAGCACCTGCTGATCGGCACATCGCTGCCGCTGATCATGGGCCCGGCCCTGCACTGGCTCGAGGCCTGGGACGAGATCGTCGCCGACGGCGCGTGGGGTGCCGGCGCGAAGAAGGTCGCGGAGAGGCTGCGCCAGGCGCTCGATCTCGAGCACTGGCCGGCGTTCCAGAGCTCGTTCCGGCGCATGTGCGACCTGCTGATGCGAGGTCGGCGCAGGCCGCGCGGGCGCGGCGCCGTCGACGATCTGCGTGCTCTCCGGCGATGTCCACCACGCCTACCTGGCGCAGATCGGCTTCCGGCCGGGGAGCGGGGTGCAGTCGGCGGTCTGGCAGGCGGTCTGCTCGCCGTTCCGCAACCCGCTCGACACGAACGAGCGGCGCGTCATCCTCGGCGCCTGGACGCGCTTCGCCGAGCTCGTCACGCGCGCGCTGGCGCGCCGCGCCGGCGTCGCCGATCCGCCGGTGAGGTGGCGGCTGGCGCACGAGAAGCCGTGGTTCAACAACCAGGTCGCGACGCTCGAGCTCGACGGCCCGCGCGCCACGTTCCTGCTCGAGAAGGCGCTCCCGCGCGAAATGGGCGACGGCGACCCGATTCTGGAGTGCGTGTTCGAGCGGCCGATCGAACCCAACGCGGTCTTCGCACGGGCTTAAGACACACGATCGGTCCCGGGGTCATGATCTGGTAGCGAACCGCTTGGAGCCGCTACGCACCAGCAGATCAGAACCGACGCCGACCTCCTCGCCGCTGCGAGCAAGGATCCCCTCGCTTTCCGGGAGTTCTACGACCGGTACGCCGCATGGATCCGGTCGTGGTTCCAGCGCCAGACGGGCTCGGACACCGCCGCGCTCGACCTGACGGCCGAGACGTTCGCGCAGGCCTGGCACTCGTCGCGCCGGTTCAAGGACCTGGCCGACGGCTCGGGCGCGCCGTGGCTGTTCGGCATCGCCCGCAATCTGCTGCGCCAGTACCACAAGCACAACCGCATCGAGAGCGCCGCGCGCGAGCGGCTCGGCATGCCCACGGCATGGGCGGAGTGCGAGGACTACGAGGCCGTCGACGAGCGCATGTTCGCGCGGTCGCTGGCGCCTCGGTGCTGCGGCACGCGGTGCGCGCGCTCCCGACGGAGCAGCAGCGGGCCTTGGAGCTGCGGATCGTGCAGCAGTTGGACTACGACGAGGTCGCCGGCGCGCTGGGTTGCAGCCAGAACGCCGCGCGGCTGCGCGTCTCGCGCGCGCTTCGCGCGCTGGGACTCAAGCTAAGAGGAGCAGAGGCATGACCGCCGCATCGCCAGTAGCCGAGCACGCCCACGCCCGCCGAATCACGGAACGCACGCGCTCGGCCCGGCTGATCCGCGATTCGATCTCGCTGCTCAGCTCGAAGTGGTCGGTGGACGTCCTGCTCGCGCTCGGCGACGGCACGCGTCGCTACCACGAGCTGCTCGAGGATCTCGCCCCGATCTCGGAGAAGGTGCTGACCCAGACCCTGCGCGCGATGGAGCGCGACGGGCTCCTCGTCCGCCGGGTGCACGCGGAGGTTCCGCCGCGCGTGGAGTACGCCCTCTCGTCGCTCGGGGCCACCATGGCGCCGCCGCTGAAGGCACTCGGATCCTGGTCGCTGATGCATGGCAAGCGGGTCGAAGAGGCGCGAGGGCGCTTCGACGCCCGCGCCGCTGCGCGCGCTCGCGCGGCCTAGCGATTCGGCTCTCCAGGCGGGTTTGAGCGCGTATACGCAGCGGCTCGGTCAGAAAATCGGCCGCGCGCGAGGCCGTTCCTGTTTTTGAGCATGGGGTGTCGGGCACCGCTCCATCATTGAGGATGCGGCCACGCCACCTTTTGACCTCAGGTCTTGCTGCAGCAGCACTCGCTGCATCCTGGCTGCATGCTCCGACGGCGAGCGCTCAGCTTCCGTCGGTGACCGAGGCGGCGGCCAACGCCGCATCGTCGGCGACCAAGTCGGCGGCGGCAGCGGCAGCACCGGTTCAGAAGGCGGCCGAGCAAGCCGCCGCGGCGGCGAAACCCGCCGCCCCGGCCAAACCGCCTGAGCCGGCGGCCAAGCCGGCGACGCCGGCACCCCAGCCGGCTGCACCGGCACCGGTCGAGAAGGCCGTCGAGCAGGTCGCGGCGGCGGCGAAGCCGGCAACGACGGCGCCCGCCCCGAAGCCCGCCACGCCTTCGGCGCCGAAGCCGGCCGCGACGGCGGCCGCTCCGAAGCCCGCCGCGCCTGCGGCCGCTCCGAAGCCGGCCGCGACGGCGCCCGCTCCGAAGCCCGCCGCGCCTGCGGCGCCGAAGCCGGCCGCGACGGCGCCCGCCGCGCGACTGCAGCCGCTCCGAAGCCCGCCGCCACGGCGGCCGCTCCGAAGCCCGCCGCGCCGACGGCACTCCGAGCCGGCCGCGGCGGCCCCCGCTGCGAAGCCCGCGACGCCGCCGGCCTCCACGCCCGCCGCGACGACCGCGCCGGTCGAGAAGGTCGTCGAGAAGGTCGCGTCGGCGGTCAAGCCGGCCACGACCGCGGCGCCCAAGCCGGCCGCGACCACCGCGCCGGTCGAGAAGGCCGTCGAGAAGGTCGCCGCGGCGGCCACGCCGGCATCGACGCCGACCAAGCCGACCGCGACCGCCCCGGTCGAGAAGGCGACCGAGCAGGTCGCCGCGGCGGCCAAGCCGATCACGTCGGCAGTCAAGCCGGCCGCGACCCCGGTCAAGACGGCCACCGAGTCGACGACGTCAGTCAAGCCGACCACCGACACGGTCGCTCCGGTCGCACCGAAGACGGTCAAGCCGGTCACCGACACGGTCACTCCCGTCGCGACCAAGACGGTGAAGCCGGTCGCGACGACGGTCGCTCCGGTCGTGACCCAGACGGTGAAGCCGGTCGCGGACACGGTCGCTCCGGTCGTGACCAGACGGTGAAGCCGGTCACGACGACGGTCGCTCCGGTCGTGAGCCAGACGGTGAAGCCGGTCGCGACCACGGTCGCTCCGGTCGTGACGCAGACGGTGAAGCCGGTCACGACACGGTCGCTCCGGTCGTGACGCCAGACGGTGAAGCCGGTCACGGACACGGTCGCTCCGGTCGTGACCCAGACGGTGAAGCCGGTCACCGACACGGTCGCTCCGGTCGTGACCCAGACGGTGAAGCCGGTCACGACACGGTCGCTCCGGTCGTGACCCAGACGGTGAAGCCGGTCACGGACACGGTCGCTCCGGTCGTGACCGCAGACGGTGAAGCCGGTCACGGACACGGTCGCTCCGGTCGTGACCGCAGACGGTGAAGCCGGTCACGGACACGGTCGCTCCGGTCGTGACCGCAGACGGTGAAGCCGGTCACGGACACGGTCGCTCCGGTCGTGACCGCAGACGGTGAAGCCGGTCACGGACACGGTCGCTCCGGTCGTGACGCAGACGGTGAAGCCGGTCACGGACACGGTCGCTCCGGTCGTGACGCAGACGGTGAAGCCGGTCACGGACACGGTCGCTCCGGTCGTGACGCAGACGGTGAAGCCGGTCACGGACACGGTCGCTCCGGTCGTGACGCAGACGGTCAAGCCGGTCACGGACACGGTCGCCCCGGTCGTGACCGCAGACGGTCAAGCCGGTCACGGACACGGTCGCCCCGGTCGTGACGCAGACGGTCAAGCCGGTCACGGACACGCGTCGCCCCGGTCGTGACCGAGACGGTCAAGCCGGTCACGGACACGGTCACCCCGGTCGTGACGCAGACGGTCAAGCCGGTCACGGACACGGTCGCTCCGGTCGTGACGCAGACGGTCAAGCCGGTCACCGACACGCTGACTCCGGTCGTCGCACCGGTCGGTCAAGCCGGTCACCGACGCGCTCGTGCCGGTCGTGACCACGACGGTCAAGCCGGTCACGGACGCGCTGGTCCCGGTCGTGACCACGACGGTCAAGCCGGTCACCGACACGCTGGTCCCGGTCGTGACCACGACGGTCAAGCCGGTCACCGACGCGCTCGTCCCGGTCGTGACCACGACGGTCAAGCCGGTCACCGACGCGCTCGTCCCGGTCGTGACCACGACGGTCAAGCCGGTCACCGACGCGCTGGTCCCGGTCGTGACCACGACGGTCAAGCCGGTCACCGACGCGCTCGTTCCGGTCGTGACCACGACGGTCAAGCCCGTCACGGACGCGCTGACGCCGATCGTCACTCCGGTCGTCAGGCCGGTCGCGGACGCCGTAGCGCCGGTCGTGACGCCGATCATTCGGCCGGTCGTGGACAGCGTCGCGCCGGTCGTCGTGACCACCGTCAAGCCGGTCGTCGACTCGCTGGCACCCGTGCGTGACGACGGTCCGGCCGATCACGGACTCGCTGACGCCGGTCGTCACGACGCGTCAAGCCGATCGTGAACGCGTTGGCTCCGGTCGTCACGACGGTCAAGCCCGTCGTGGACGTCGTGACGAGCGCTCGCCCGGCTCGTGACGCGACCGTGACGCCGAGCACGACACAGACTTCCGCCCGACCCAGTTTGACGGCGGCGACGAGGGGCGGTGCGGCGCCGTCCAAGGATGCGGATGGAACGACCGCCGCGACCGACCACGGGCTGGGGAGCCCTGCGGCGGTCGGGCGTAACGGCGGAGTGGAGGACGGCCGGCAGGCCGGCGTGACGGCGGGAGCCGTCACGACCGGGCCCGCGGCCGCCAAGCGCTCGCCTGCGACCGCACCGCCCGTCGTCTCCGCCGCCAATCGATCCACGTCGACGCCGGCCCACGCGCGCGGCGCCGCTGACTCCGCGGCCGATCCCCTCCCGGCCGCAGGGCTCCGTGACGACAATTTGCGCCGGGCGGTTCCCCTGCCGATTCCCGGCGCCGTCCGGAGCGGGAGCGCCCATCCTGACGCGCGCCCGACCACGCTGCCCGTCCAGCCCGTCCCCGAAGCCCCGCATGCACCGGCCGCCACGGCCGGTGGCTCGGCGGCGGCCGCCTCGTCGGTCCCGCCGCCCGCGGCGGCGTCGATGCTGTTCGCCGCGGCGCTCGCCGCCGCGGCCGCGATCTTCTGCGTCCTCGTGATGCCTCCGGCCTATAAGCGGCCGGTCCCCTTCATCTCCCTGCTCGAGCGCCCCGGCTAAGCGACTCCGAAGTCGCCAGGCCCCTGCGACCGCGCGTCCTCGCGCCGGTCGTGAACTTCGCTCGAACTTCGGAGATGAAATGCACCACCATCGATACGCGTGCGCGCTGCCGGCAGGGCTGGCACTCGCCGCGCTCGCTGTCCCCGCACCCGCGGGCGCAGCGATCGACAGGTCAGCCGGCTGGCACGGCCGCGAGATCCGCGCGCCGTACGCCCGCTTCGCCGACCAAGCCACACCGCGATTCCCGCGCGGCTGGAGCGCCGGAGCGGTCGAACGCGGCACCGGCTACGACCGCCGGCGCGGCTCGGAACGCGTCCGCGAGCTCCAGACCCGCCTGCGCCGCCGCGGCTACCGCCCCGGCCGCGCCGACGGCCGCTTCGGCCCGCGCACGCGTGCCGCCGTGCTGTGGTTTCAGGTCAAGCACGGCCTGCCCGCGCACCGGACGCGGCGACGCGCCCACGATCGCGCGCCTGCGCGATCCGAGCCGCCCGTCGCGCCCGGTCACGGCGCCGGTTCCCACGGTCGCGGCCGTCACGCCGGCGCCGCTGGCCGCCGCCGGGACCAACTCGCTCGCGCTGCTCCTGCTCGCGCTCGTGATCCTCGGCGGGGCTGGCGGTGATCGCCGCCTGGCTCTGGCACGCCCTACGTGCCCCAGACGCACCGAACGCCCCGACGGTTCCCACCACCCCCGACGCAGTCGAGGCCACGACCGCCTCGACCGTCCCCGGCCCGCCGGCGCCCAAGTCGCCGCGGCTGGCGCTCGTCCCGCGCCCGAAGGAGCAGGCGCCGGTGTTCGGCTACGTCGTCGTGGCGCGCGACGGTGACCTCGAGATCTCGGCGCGTGCGATCGGCGCCTGGTGTGAGGCACACGGCTGGCCGCTCGCCAAGGTCGTCCACGACGGGCTGCCCGGCCGCGGCCGCCCCGGTCTCGACTACGCCCTGGAAGAGGTCCGCATGGGCCGTGCCGCCGGCATCGTCGTCAACCGGCTGCGCGACCTGACCGACTCGGTGACCGAGCTCGGCCCGCTGCTGCAGTGGTTCGTCACGGCCGACGCGTTCGTGATCGCGCTCGACTACGAGATCGACACGTCGAGCCACTCGGGCGAGGTCGCCGCCCGCGCGCTGGCCGAGGCCTCAGACTGGGCGCAGGCCGGCCCGCCCCGCCGCGGCGCGGCGCGCGGCGCGGCCGTCGCCGACGACCCGGAGCTCGCCTCCCGGATCGCGGCGATGCGCACCGGCGGCATGTCGCTGCAGGCGATCGCCGACGCGCTCAACGACGCCGGCGTCCCGACGCTGCGCGGCGGCGCCCGCTGGCGGCCCTCGAGCGTCCAGGCCGCGACGGGCTACAAGCGCCCGCCGGCGAAGACCCGCGGCGTCGAGATCCCGCGACTGAGGGAGGGGGACTAGGCCGGCTCGGAGAGAAGCGCGCGAATGTCACGCGTGAGCGACTTGGAGTCGAGCGACTCGAAGGGGATGCCGAGCCGTTGCTGACCACGCTTGTCGATCAACATCACATAGGCCGAGTGCTCGAAGTCCCAGCCGTTGACGTGGCGGGCCTTGCCGCGGTAGGCCAGGTCCGCCGGGTCCGGATACGCGTCGTCGGCTCCGGGCGGCGGCTCGGTCGGCTGCGGCGGCTCCTCGTAGACGAACTTCCCCTTGCCGATGTTCGGGTTGGCCTTGAGGAAGGCGTCGACAGCGGCGGCGGACGCGGCCGCCTCCTGGGGCGACGCGTTCATCGGCGCGATGCCGTAGTGGATCCAGACCGGCCGCAGCTCGTCGCGGGTGCCGATCAGATATTCGCCGCGCCCCGAGAGCTTGCGACGCTCGAGCCACGACTTGACGCGCTCCTGCGTGTCGCCCACCGGGTCGACGCTGATGATGTAGGAGACCACGTCATCGCTGCCGACGTTGTCCATGGCGGCGGCGATGTCGTTGCCCTCGGCCGGGCAGAGATCGCGGCACGTCGCGTAGATAAATGTCAGCGCTATGACCTTGCCCCGGGCGTCGGCCAGGCTGGTGCGCTTGCCGTCCTGGTTGAGCAGCGAGAAGTCGAACGCCTGCTCACGCGGCGGAACGAAGCGCGCCCGCTTGGGTTCGCTGCGGGTCGCCGTCGCCGCAAGGACGCCGCCGAGCGCGCCCAGGACCAGGCACATCAGCCCCACCAGCACGAGCCGGCGGACCGGCGATCGGGGTGCGGATTCGGGGGGCGATTCCTCTGTTCGATCCAGCAGAGCCATGAGACGGGGACGGTCTATCGGCCTCGCGCGGGGCGCCGCGCGAGCCGTGTAAGAAAACGAACATACATGTGCTGCGTGCACACGCGCCGGACGACGTATACGCAAGGAGAAGTCAGCAAACGGGCATGGCCCACCCCAACTTCACCTTGTTCGGCGCTCCGGACCCGGCATAGGATCGCCTCGATGGATCGGTTGGGAGCGATGGCTTGGACCGCCGCAGCCCTTGGTTGCGCAGCGGTCGCGATAAACGGATGTGGTGACACGGCGAAGCCCGCGGCGTCGCCCGCGGGCGATCGGCTCGACATGGGCGTGGTCGGGGTCAAGGCGACAATCGGCGATCAGGACGTGCTGGGATCGGGGATCGTGATCGACGGCGATCGCGGCCTCGTGCTCACCGCGGCCCACACGGTCTGGGGCGCACGGTCGCTCAAGCTCACGACGGGCCTCGGCACTCTGCACGGCCGGATCGTGGCCCGCGCGCCGTGCGACGACCTCGCGCTGCTGGAGATGCATCCGCGCATCCCCGGCCTGGCCGCGCTGCCGACCGCTCCGGCCGCTCCCACCGGCGACCAGCTGCTGCGCTCGGTCGGCCGCCGCAACGAGGGCATGGCCACCATCCCGGTGCGCACGACGTCGGAGCCGATGACGGCCAATACCAAGCTGCCGCTGCCGAGCACGGGGATCCCGCTCGACTCGCCGCTCGTGCCGGAGATCTCGGGCGGCCCGGTGCTCGATCAGGCCGGGCGGCTGATCGGCATGGCCGAGGCGATGGGCGCCCCGGGCGCCGCGTCGCCGGCGGTGACCGTGCCCTGGACGAGCATCAAGCAGCGTCTGAACGAGCTCAGGCCCGGCCCGCGCCGGGTGTACGTCGGCTGGGCGGACCAGTACCGCTGCGTCGGCCGCCAGCACGCCTATGCTCGCGCGATGCATCCGGGCTACCGCGCGAGCGACGCCCGCCTCAATGCGCCGATCGCGCCCACGCGGCTCCCCGGTACCGAAGGGATGGACGGCTGATGTCGGTGATGACCGAGTCCCAGAAGCCCATGCGGCATCTCCCTCGCTGGGCGATCATCGCCTTCGGGGCGGTCATGGTCGTGCTGCTGCTCGCGCCTGCGGGCGTCGTGCTGCTCACGCGTGAGCCCGAGGTGATCGCGGACGGCCAGCGCCTGCCCGCCGGCCGGCAGCCGACGGACGTCGCCGTCCAGGACTCGACGGTGTGGATCGTCAGCGGTCGTGACAACCGCGTCGTCGCGCTCGACGCCCGCGATGCGGGTGCCGCGCCGGAGGTCCGCGCCGCCGGTTCCTCGCCGCTGCGGCTCGCGGTCGGCGAGGGCTCGGTCTGGACCGCCAACGCCGGCGACGACACCGTCACGCGCTTCGACCCGCTCGTCCCCGGCAGCGGCCGGCGGATCCGGATCGGCAGCGAGGCGATCGACGTCGCCGTCAGCTCCGAAGGCACCTGGGTGACGAACGGCCTGGCGGGTACCGTGACGCGCGTCGACCCGGTCGCCAACCGCGTGCTCGGCGAGCCGATGCGGACCGGCAGCTTCCCGGCCGCGCTGACCGTCGGCGCCGGCTTCGTCTGGGTCGTCAACGCCGGCGACGGGACGGTCGCGCGGATCGACCCGCGCGAGGACGTCGTGATCGGGCGCCGGATCCCCGTCGGCCGCGACCCGCAGGACATCGCGGTCGGCCACGGGTCGGTCTGGGTCGCCAACCGCGGCGATGGCACCGTGACGCGGCTGTCGGCCCGCACCGGCAAGCAGGAGGGCCAGGCGATCGCGGTCGGCGGCGCGCCCGGCGCGCTCGCGGTCACGCGCGACGGCGTGCTCGTGCTCGACACCCGCGAAGGCAACGTCACGTCGATCGACCCGACGACCGGCCGTCTCACCCACGTCTCGCGCGTCGGCGGCTTCCCGACCTCGCTCGCGGTCGGCGCCGGGAGCGCCTGGATCGTGGACGCGCGCGGCGGGACCGTGACGCGCTTGCGCGACCGGTGATCGCACTGGCGCTGGCAGCGGCCCTGCTGCCGGCGCCGGCGCTGCACATCGAGGCCGAGACGCTGCGGCCCGGGACGGTGGTCGGCGGCGCGCTGGTCCCGGACGGCGCGCAGGCGCGCGTGAACGCGCCGGCGCCGACGCGGATACGCATGCGTATCCGCGCGCCCCGCTGCTCCGGGCACACTGCTCGTCGGCAACCGGCGCGTGCGGGTCGCCCGCGGCGGATGGCGCACGGTGACGCTCCCGTTGGCCGCCGGCGAGCAGACGCTCACGCTGCGCAGCAGCCGCCGTCGCTGCGACGTGCGCGTCGACCGCCTCGACGTCGACTGGACGCCCGCGCCGACGACGACCTGGCAATGGCAGCTGAGCGGGCCCGCCGATCTCTCCGTACCGGCCCAGCTCTACGACCTCGACCTCTTCGAGACCCCGGTCGAAACCGTCCAGCGCCTGCACGCCCAGGGCGCGCGGGTGGTCTGTTACTTCAGCGCCGGCTCGCGCGAGCGCGGCCGCCCGGACCCGTTCCCGCAGCGGCTGGCGGGCGAGACGCTCGACGGCTGGCCGGACGAGCGCTGGCTCGACATCCGCAAGCTGCGCGAGCTGCGCCGGATCATCGAGCGCCGGCTCGACCTCTGCGCGCGCAAGGGCTTCGACGGCGTCGAGCCCGACAACGTCGACGGCTACGCCAACGACACGCGGCTTCGCGCTGCGCGCCGCCGACCAGCTGCGCTTCAACCGCATGCTCGCGCGCGAGGCGCACGCGCGCGGGCTCTCGATCGGGCTCAAGAACGACCTCGATCAGGTCGCCGCGCTGGAGCCCCACTTCGACTGGGCGCTCAACGAGCAGTGCTTCCAGTACGACGAGTGCGACCGGCTGCGGCCGTTCACGGCGGCGGGAAAGGCCGTCTTCGTGGCCGAATACGAGCTCGCGCCGGAGGCGTTCTGCCCCGCGGCGCGAGCCGCCGGGTTCATGGCGATGCGAAAGCCACTGGAGCTGGGACCGCCGCGAGAGCCGTGCTGGTGAGGCCCTCGGCCAGCGCGGTGCGGGGCGTCCATCCCAACCGCGCGGCCGCGGCGCGCGGATCGAGGCAGGAGCGCTGGACCTCGCCCGGCCGGCCGGGGGCGAAGCGCGTGCGCAGGCCCAGCATGCGGGCCAGCGCGAGCACGCTCGTCTCGCGGCCGGTGGCGATGTTGCAGCAGCCCGTGACGTCGCTCGCGCCGGCGGCCATGAAGGCCTCGACGACGTCGCCGACGTACACGAAGTCGCGCGTCTGGCCGCCGTCGCCGTAGATCGTCACGTCGCGGCCCGTGGCCGCGGCGGCGCAGAAGATCGCGATCACGCCCGATTCCCCGCCGCCCTGGCGCGGACCGTAGACGTTCGCGAGCCGCAGGCTCAGCGTCGACAGGCCGTGCAGCTCCCGGTAGAGCTCGAGGTAGCTCTCGGCCGCGGCCTTCGAGGCCGCGTACGGGGAGCCCGGCCGCGCCGCGGCGGTCTCCGGCGTCGGCACCTCGTCGGCCTCGCCGTAGATCGCGCCACCGGTCGCGGCGAGCACGACGCGCGAGGCGCCGTGGCGCCGCGCGGCTTCGAGCATCGTCACCGTGCCGACGAGGTTCACGGTCGCGTCGCGGGCCGGATCGGCGACGGCGTGGCGCACGTCGATCTGGGCCGCGAGGTGGTAGATCGTGTCCGGCCTCGCTTCGCCCACGATCCGCTCGACGGCCGCCGCGTCGGTGACGCTGGCCGGGTGCAGGCGGACGCCGCGGTTGAGCGCGCCGGCCAGGTTCTCCCAGTGGCCGGTCGAGAGGTCGTCGATGATCGTGACCTGATCGCCGCGCTCGAGCAGCGCGTCGACCAGGTGCGAGCCGATGAACCCTGCGCCGCCGGTGACGAGGCTGTTCATGGGTACACGCAGTACTGGGTCGGGGAGCCGGCGGCGACCGCGCCGGTGGTGCCGGCGTTGACGTACTGCCACTGGTAGTCGGGACGGCCGCCGACCCAGTAGACGATCTCGTAGACGCCGACCGCGTGGATGTTGCGACCGGCCGGCACGGCGATCGGCCCCATCGTCCAGGGCACGGGGACGGGGGCGCCGTTCGGGATGGAACTGCTGGATCCCGGTGGCCGTCGCGGTCCACGTGTTCCAGCGGCCGGTGTTCTCGCCGCCGCTGCCGAGCCAGTGCCAGCCGGTCGCGTCCGTCCACCAGGCGACCCAGGCACGGGTGGAGACCGGGATCGTCGAGGCCGCCGTGAAGTCGGGCTCGACCAGGAAGCCGGGCGAGCACTGCAGATGGCCGTCGGTCCAGAACCCCTTCGGGTTGCTGCTCGCACGGCCGGCGCTGAGCGTGAAGTAGACGCGCGCCTCGCGGCCGCCCTGGCGCACGACGCCGGTCGCCGCCACGCTGCGGCGGCGCGCGAGCCGCTTGGCGACCTTGCTCGAGAGCTTGAGCTGGGCGGTGGCGCGGCCGCCCGCGCAGCGGTAGCTTGCGCGGTCGAGCTCGGCGTTCGCGAGCCGCGCCGAGCGCACGCGGACCGTGCCGTTGCCCTGGCAGGCGAGCCGGACGGTGAACGTGCGCTTCGCGCGGTTGAGCGCGACCGGCGCGGCGTCCAGCAGGCCCGGCCCCGTCGCGTCCGGGATCGCCGCCGGCGCCCCGGGCGGGACGAAGGCGGGCGCCGTGCCGGGCGAGCCCGGGAGGTCGGCGCCGCTGCCGGGCGGCGGACCGGGCGGCCCGGGCGGCGCGGCCGACGCGGCCGCGGCGAGGACGAGAGCAGCGAGCAGGCTAACGATCAACGCGGATCACCTCATGGTCTCCCGCGGCGATCCAGACGTGCCGGGGGTCGAGTGCTAGAGCGGTGGGAACGTGGTCGAGGGGCAGCTTCGAGCGCACGGCGCCGGAGTTCGGGTCGAGCCGGACCAGCGTGCGATCGCCGCGGCAGACGACGTAGACGCCGCGCGCGTCGGCGGCGACCGCGACGGGCGAGCGCCCGACCCGGATCGGCGCGCCGGCGCGCCCGGAGGAAAGCGTCACGGGGCGGACGGTGCCGGCGCCCGCATCGGCCACCCACGCGCGGTCTCCCGTCAGGGCGACGTCGACGGGGGCGCCGCCGAGCGGGACCGCCGGGCCGTCGGCACGGCGGGTCCGGGCTGACATCCGGATCAGCGAACCGGCCGCGTCGGCCGCCACCACGTGGTCGCCGTCGGCGTCCAGCGCGACCGGCCGCGCGCCGACGCGCAGCACGCGCCGCCGCCCGTTCGGGTCGAGCACGCGGATCGTCCCGTCGGCCGAGCTGGCGGCCCAGACGGCGCCGCCGGCGACCGCGACATCGGCGATGTCCGGTCCGGTCCGGACCGGCTGCGGCACGCCCTTGCCGACACGCGGGACGCGGACGAGCGCGCCCCGCTCGGTGTCGGCGATCCAGGCGTCGCGCGAGTCCAGCGCGAGTCGTGCAGGCGTCCCACCCGTCAACAGCGGCGGCGCGACCGCCTGGCCGGACTCACCGTCCAGCACCCAGACGGCGCCGCTCATCGGGCCGGCGACCCAGACCCGCCCGTCGAGGGCGACGAGCCCCGTCGGCTGGCTGGGAACCTGGAAGACCGTCGCCGCGGGAGCGGTCGCCGGGCGGGCGGCGAACATGGCCGCACCGAAGCCCACGATCGCGGCGAGGGCGCCGGCGACGACGATCCAGCGCGTCCGGATGCCCGGGGGCCGGCGCCGCGGCTTGGCGGTATCGCGCCCCGGCGCGGCGTCGCCGCGGCGGGGGGCTGCCGCAAGGCTTCGCCGCGCCGGAGGCACGGGGGGTCGCAGCCAGGGGCGTTCCGCCGACCGTCGCTCTTCGGCGCGCCCGGTCGCTGCGTGGGACCGGAACTCGGGGTGTTCAACAGGCTTCGTGCTTCGGCTCTCGGGGTGGTCGACGGCGACGAGCACCGGGTGTGACTCGCGGCGCTTGAGCGACACGACCACCGGGTGGTCGGGCGCGGGCCGTTCGTCCGGCTCCGTCGCTGCGGCGACCGGGGCGGGTTGCGGGACCGGGCGACGCTCGGGCGTCGCGGGCGGCGCGGGCGTCGCGATCCGCCGCGTCGCCCGGGCCGGCCGCAGGTCCGTCGGCGCGGCGTCCCAGCGCTCGGCGGGGCGCAGCGGTGGCGGTGACGGCGGTGCGCTCGGCGCCGCGGGGCTCTCGTCTTCTTCGAAGCCGGCCCACAGGTCTTCGGCGGGGAGATTCGCGCTGACCTCGCTGCGTATACGCGCGATTCGCTCCAGCTGCTTTGCGTATTCCGCGTCGTAGAGCTCCGCATGGCGCCGGTGCCGGCCGCGGGCCCAGAGGTTCTCCTCGGTCATCGGCAGCCTCCAAGCGCGTCGAGCTCGGGCGCCAGGTAGTCGGGGAACGTGCCCCACGGATGGGGGAGCGTCCCGGACGTGAAGTAGACGTAGCCGACGCTCTGCTCGCTCGGCCGGACGGCCTGGTCGCGCGGCGTGTCGTAGACGAGGTGCGCCGAGCGCTCCGGCACGGGATCGGGCTTGCGGTTCTCGTAGGCCGAGAACGGACCTTCGAACGTGACGACGACATCGGCGATGTCGAAGTAGCCGCGCGCGGGCACGACCCCGGGATTGAGGACCACGAAGTTCGCGCGGTCCCGGAGCGCGCGGTAGTAGGGCAGCGCCGACTCGGCGGTCGCCGCCTCGTCAAGGAAGACGCCCTCGACGCCGTACCAGTCTCGGTAGTGGTTGATATCGGCCTCGACGGCGTCCTTTGGCCGCGTGCCCCAGCCCGTAGGGACGTACCCGAGCACGCGCGAGCCGCCTGTCTCGGCGGCGGCGATCGCGCGCTTGTACTCCGGATCGGGTGTCGTCCCCGGACCGCTCGCGGGATTGATCACGAGCAGCTGGGGCAGTTCGGCCAAGCGCACAAGTTCTTCCGGGACCACATACGCCGGCACGAGGCTGCGCGGGCAGAGCCGCCGCTCCGCCCCACGGCTCGTCAGCGCGCCGGCGATCAGCAGCAGGCTCGCCGCGGCCGATGCGATCAGGCCGATGCGGCGGCTCATCATGTGATCCACAGGGCCGTGGCCAGCGTCCGCGCCGGCCGGATGAGCATCACGAGCGCCGCGGGGAGCAACACCGCGGTCGCGACGGCGCCGCCGGCCACCAGGCCGGCGCCGGCGAACGGGGCTTCGGTCAGCCGGACGAGCGACTCGGCGGCGATCCCGCACGCGACGCCGAATGCGGCCGTGCCCGCGCGGCCGAGCGACTCCAGGAGACCGACCAGCAGCGACGCGAGTGCGACGGCGCCGAAGCCGGCCAGCACGCCGGCCTTGCCGGTCGCGGCGCCGAACGCCAGCAGCGCGGCCGAGCCCGCGAACGTCAGCGCGGCGAAGCGCGCGAGCGCGCCGAGCAGCGTCGAGGAGGGCGCGGCCACGCTTTGCCCGCCGCGCGGCGCCGGGTCCAATGACGCCGCGCAGGCGGGCACTCCGGCCAGCGCGCGCGGGAACGCTCCGGCCAGTCTCCACAGGTGCTGCCCGGCCCACAGCGCGCCCGCCGCCGAGGGCAGCAGCGCGAGCGCCGGGGCCACGCCACCGGCCCAGTTGATGGTCGCGTCACCGACGAGCAGAACGCCGAGGCCGGCGCCGGTCAGCCCGGCGCCGAGCGTGCGCGTCCAGCGGCCCGGCATCCCGGCTTCGCCGCCTGCCGTCCGCAACGCCCAGGCGCCGACCGTCACCGTCACCGCTGCGACCACGGCGACCACCTGGAGCGCGTCGGCCCCGGCGATCAACGGCGGGATGGCCGCGGCGACCACGCCGCAGTACGCGGGCGCCCACCCGCGGCGGATCAGGATGCTGCCGCCCGTCCAGGTCACCGTCAGCAGCCCCGCCAGCGCCCCGGAGGCGCCGAGGAACGCCGCCGGGACGGCGACGATGACGACCGCGGCGATGCCGAGCGCAGCGCCGCGGTTCGCGAGCCCGGCGAGGCCCGACGGCCGTCCCAGATGGCGGCACAGGAGCGCCCACTGCAGGCCGAGCGTGAGCGGCAGCGCGAGCCGCAGCGCGCGCTCGACGGCGTCGACGCCCAACGCCGTGGTCAGCGGCGCCGCCCAGAGCGCGATCGCCACGACGGTGACCAGGAACGCCGTGCCCTCGACCAGCACGCCTTTCGGCCGTTGCGCGATCGCCGGCACGGAGCTGCTGGGCAGCGGCTCGGCGGGCCGCCTGGGCATCAGGCCGCGCGCCAGCTCGAGCGCCCGTTGCGCCGGCACCCCGGCCCACGCCTCGAGCACGACGGCGGCTTCGAGCGCGTCCTGCGGCCCGCGCCCCAGACGCGCTTCGACCAGCCGCCGCGCACGCATCGCGTCGAGGCTCATGCCGCCCTCGCCAGCGTGTGCAGGAGCTCGCGGTAGCCCTCGACGCACGCGCCCTCGTTGAAGATCCGCCCGAGCCGGCCGTGGCCGCGCTGGCCGAGCTGCCAGGCCAGGTCCGGGTTGCGCAGGAGCATCACCACGGCCATCGACAGCGCGTGGTCGTCGCCGGGCGCGGTGAGCGCGCCGCAGCCCTTGACGACGTCCGGGACGCCGCCGACGCACGTCGAGACGACCGGCCGGCCCTGGCTCATGGCCTCGAGCACCGACATCGGCAGGCCCTCGGAGATGCTCGTCATCAGCACCACGTCGGCCGCCCGCACCGCCCCGTTGGGGTCCGTCGTGCGGCCCATGAACTCGAAGCGCGAGCCGAGCCCGAGCCGCTCATGCAGCGCCAGGCACGACTGCTCGTAGGCCTCCTCGCCCTCGGTGACCGCGCCGTAGTGACGGAAGCGCGCATCGGGCACGAGCCGCAGCGTCTCGGCCGCCACGCGCAGGAGGGTGTGGATGTCCTTCAGGGGGTCGATGCGACCGACCGAGACCACCAGGCGCTGGCCGGGCGGCGGCGCCGGCGCCTCGGGCTGCGCCAGGCCGTTGTAGAGCACGAGGATCTTCGCCGGGTCGATCCCCAGGCTCATCTCCCAGTACGCGTTCGCGTCGGTCACCGGGCAGATCACGTCGGCGCCCGCGTACGCCGTCCGCGCCAGGCCGCGGGCCAGGCGCGTGTTGATGAAGCGCGCGCCCGGTGCGTCGCCCGACCGGGCCGCGGCGAGGTACGCCTCGCGCAGGTAGACGCCGTGCTCGGTCAGCACCAACGGGGTGCCGTGCTCGGCCTTGTGCACCAGCGCCGGGATCGCCGACCAGCCGGCCGCGGTCACGTGCAGGACGTCGGTCTCCGGTGTCGGCACGGCGGCGGTGCGCGCGACCCAGTACAGCGTCTGGTAGAGCGTCGCGGCCTCGACGAGGTCGAGTTGCGGCGGCGTCCCGGCCTCGGGGATCCGCTCGCCCAGCACCTCGCGCAGCCCATCCAGGAACCCCTGCCAGCCCGCGGCGGAGCGGAACACGCGCCGCACGCCGGCCGGGTTGCGCCGGCACCAGTGCCACTCGGCCACGACCGCGTCGGTGTCGCCGTGCCAGCCGAGCAGCCCGCGGACGAGCGTGCCCGGCAGCCCCGGCCGCTTCGGCGAGCGGAGGCTCCAGCCGCGCGGGATCCCCTCCGACCAGACCTCGATCGGCCCGCTCTCGCGCACGTGCGGGGGCAGCTCGTACAGCGGCGCCCGGCCGTGCGGCGCGATGATCGGCAGCACGTTCCAGTCGAACTCCGTCAGCCCGCGCACGAGCAGGTCGCACCACGAGCTGACGCCGCCCATCGCGTAGGGGTAGGTGCCCTCGGTCGTCAGCAGGATCCGGGGTCGGGTCCCTGCCAGTGCGAGGTGCGGCCGGCCGGCTGGGGCCGGTGCGAGGTCAAGTACGGGCGCGGCCATTCAGGCTTCCGGTCGACTCGAGTGCCTTCAGCCGCGCCTCGAACGAGACCATCGCGCGCTCGATCTCCTGGCAGATCTCCAGCAGGGACTCGCGGATCACGAGGCCCTCCACGAGCACGCGGGTCGTCTCGTCGCCGACGCTGTCCTGATCGAGCCGCGCGGTCGGCAGCGTCCGGACCCGGTCCAGCAGCTGGGCGATTCCGGGGCCCTGATGCTGCGCGGCCTTCAGCCGCGCGTTCTCCTCGCGCAGCAGCACGAGCTCCGCACGCAGGGCCCCGAGTGATTCGCCGGCGACTTCCAAGGCCTCGATGTCCGCGCGTCGGCGCCCGAAGCGCCGCGGCCGCTCGTCCTCGTTCATCCCTTGACGACCCGGAAGGTGAGGCGGCGGGCGGCCGTCTTGTCGCCCTTCGTGCTCGCGGTGATCACGACCCGGTAGCGCTGCGGCTTGAGCAGGCTCTTGCCGAAGCGTCCGCGGAAGCGCACCTCGCTCGTGCCGGTCTTGGCCTTGCGGGTGATCACGCCGACGCGCTTGTAGCCCTTGCGGGTCTTGACCTGGAAGGTCAGCCGCACGGTCGCGGCGCGGTTGAGCCGCCACGAGAGCCGCGTGCCGTCGAGCTTGGAGCCCTTGCGACTTGCTCTTGTGCGCGACCGCGAACTTCCGCGGCGCCATCTTGAGCTTCGTCAGCTTCAGCTTGCCGTTCGAGCCCGCGCCGCGCGTGGAGCCGCCCGAGCCGCCGGACTTCTTGTCGTCGCCCTTCTTGCGTCGTCCTTCTTGGTCTCGGCCGGCTTCGCCGCCACCTTCGCCGTCGCGGCCGAGACGCGCCTGGCTGACGGACGAGATCCAGTTGCCCGCCAGCGCCGCGACCTTCAGCGTCTTGCCCAGGTCGGCGTCGGTCAGCTCGTAGGTCGCGCCGGTCGCGCCGGGGATGTTCACGCAGCGCGTGTCGCAGCGCTGCCACTGGCGGCCGTAGGTGATCTCGGGCGTGCCGGCCCACGTGCCGGTCGTGGCCGTGAGCTTCTCGCCCACCTGGGCCTTGCCCGAGATCGTGGGCGCGGCGGTGTTCGCCGGATCGGCCGGCGCGTAGTCCACCTGCTGGCCGGCGTTGAGCGTGATCCAGCCGGAGCGCTGGCCGCCGTAGAGGTCGCCCTGCGTGGTCCCGGTGAGCGGGACCGTGACCGCGGACGCGCCGTTGTTCTTCACGTATACGCGGCCGTCCTGCACCCACGCGGACACCGAGGCGCGAGCCGCGGCCCAGGCGTCCGCCCGTGCCAGCGTCTCCGCGACCTGTGCCGACGTGAGCTGGATCAGCGGCGAGTTGGAGCGGTCGATGGCCGCCTCGTAGCGATCGACGAGCGCGCCGATCACCGGGTACATGATCCCGCCCTGGGCCGGGTCGGTCTCGGGCAGCGCGGGGTTGTAGTCCGCGAGGTTGCTCTGGTGGAAGAAGTGCGGCCGCGGGTCGTTGTCCATCAGGTGACGGAACATCACCCGCGTCTCGGAGGTCACGTACTCGGTCCACGTCGCCGGCGTGGTGCGGCAGGTCGTCACGCCCGGCGATCGGGACGCAGTTGCCGGTCGGCGGCGAGACGTAGATCCAGTTGTACTCGTCGAGCTGCTGGCCCTGCGTCGAGACGTTGTAGTAGACGTTGCTCGGGTAGCGCGGGAACGCACGCACGTTGCCCTGCGTAAACGACGCGCCGGCGGGCAGGAGCGGGCTCGTGATGACGGTCGGGTTGCTCGGGTAGCCCTTCGACGAGTCGGTCGCGATGTAGCGGATCCCGGCCGGGCGAGCGCGGTCAGCAGCGCTCGGGTTCTGGCCGTAGGGGGCGATCGTCGCGCCGTTGGCGGTCGGCGGCGTGGCCGCCGTGCCGTGGCGGCGCCCGTGTCGGTGATCGTGAGCTCGACGGGCGTGCCGTGTGTCGGTCGCCGCGTTGGGGTCGCGGGGAAGGCTCGCGACCTTCGCCCACGTCCCCGCGCCGGCCGGGCTGCGGTAGAGCTCGTAGCTGATCGCGTGGCAGACCGCCGAGAAGCTGACGGCGACCGAGCCGCCGAGGGGAACGGCGACGCCCGTCACCGATGTCCGGCGTCGTCTCACCCGCGGCCGAGCGCGTCGTCAGCGCGTAGTCGTACGTACCCGCGGCTGCGAACGTGCCGCCGGCGGTCGCGCCCGTGGTCGTGGGTCGGCGTCGATCCGCGGCGGGTCGATCGTCCCGGGGTTGCCGGGCCGCGCGTTGGCCAGGCCAGAGTGCTCGCCGGTGACGACCTCGGTCGCGTCGACCGGCAGCCCGAGGTTGGTCGCCCAGGCCACGTTGCTCTGGATCTGGTTGCGTGATGAACGTGCGACGTCGAGCAGTCCAGGTTCGGGTGGTCCAGCGTGTGGTTGACGTAGCGGAACTCCTGCGGCCACGCCGGGTCGCCGGAACTTCGCCGTCAGCGGGTCGTTCGGCCGCCGGCCAGCGCGCTCGCCGCCGCCGTTGTAGGCCATGTCGATCTGCAGGCCGCGGGCCCGCGACCAGGCGATCGCGCGGTCGACGTCCTGCCGCGTCCATCCGGCTCGCGAGCGTTGTAGTTGGTCGTGTGCGTCACCGGGTCCCAGGCGTCGTCGCCGAGGAACAGGTCGTCGACCTGCATCTCGAGGTAGTTGCGCTGGTAGCCCAGGAAGACGCCGCGCGTGACCCACGTGAGCATGCCGTGGCGCAGCAGCTGGTTGTGGCTCTGGAACTGGTTCGAGGCGACGGTCATGACCATCTCCTCGCGCCCGTCCTCCGGGTGCGTGTAGATGCCCAGGTACGCCGTGTTGCCGGGCCCTGAGAGCAGGGTCTGGAAGTCGCCGGGTTGGCCGGCGTGGATGGGTAGCCGAAGGTCTCGGCGACCGCCGGGTCGTCGTCGGCGATCTGGACCGGCCCCTTCAGGTACGGGAACGCGGCGCGCCCCGCCGGGGTCAACAGGCCCACCTGGCCGTCCTGGGCCGCGCCGCCGGCCGGCGTCAGGCCGTGCGCCGCCGTGGCCGCGGTGAAGTCGCTCAGCCGGCGGATGCCGAAGCTGCGCTCGAACTTCGCCAGCGTCGCCCACTCGGCGTCGGACAGCGCCGACAGGAAGCTGGTCGTGCCGCCCGGGTTGTTGACGAAGTGCCCAAGGTCACCCGTCTCGACGATCACGGCCTGGTACTTGGCGTGGTTCGCGCCGTAGTCGGCGAACGTGGCGTCGGTCAGGGTCGGCGCCGTGCGCGTCTGACCCGTGTAGATCTGGATGACGTCGTAGGGGACGCCCTCGCGTTCGAGCGCGGCCTTCCACGCGCCGAGGCCGGGTTGGGTCCCATCGGCCGAGAGCAGCAGCACTTTGAGATCGACGCGCTGGCTCGGGGCGACCCGGACAGGGTCGGCCGCGAGCGCGACGGGCAGAGAAAGAGCGAGCGCGGCGAGCGCGGCGATGAAACCCTTGAACAGCATGGGACCGATTCTTTGAGGGTTGGCACCACCGGTGCAACCCCTGGGCCCAATCCACTACCGACCCCTTGCGTAATCGGGGCCTCGTACGCGGCGAAATTCCGCATCGGGGTTCGCGCGCGACATGTTCCTTACGCGCGCGTGCAGACAGGCCGGGCCGCTTGAAGTGGCGTTGCGCCGCGTGCTGCGCAGCTCGGGGCGTCCGACGCCGGCGCGCGTCCCGGACCGTCAGGATCGGCGCGCAGATCGCCGTTCGAGGCGGGTCCGCGAGGCTGCGTAATCGACTGCGTACGCGGCGTTCAGCGCTGGGGCGGGACCGGCTTGGGCAGCTCGATCCCGCGCGCGCCGGAGGAGGGGCGGCGGTACCCGGTGGCGCGCTGGACGCTCGAGGGACGCCACATCGCGCCGCCGCGCAGCGTCGGCACGCCCTCCTCGTTGAGGACGTCGGCGATCGCCTGCAGCGTCATGCCCTGCTCGCGCATGCCGGCGATGCGCTCCTGCAGCTCGGGGATGTCCGCGACCGCGGTGCGACCCTGGCTGTTGCCGCGCGAGCGGGCGGCCTCGAGGCCGCGCCGGGTGCGCTCGGAGATCCGCTCGTGCTCCCAGCCGCCGACGCCGACGATGGCGTCCGCGGCGAGCCGCCCGGCCTCGGTCGAGGTGTCGACGTTGACGTCGATCGCGATCAGCCTGCGGCCCTCGCCGTTGAACCAGCTCAGCAACGGCGCGAGGTTGGCCACGTTCGACGAGAGGTCGCGCAGGCGGGCGACGACGAGCGTCTCGGCCTTGTGGTTGGCGAGCTGCTCGAGCGCCCAGGCCAGCGACGGCCGCTGGTCGCGGCCGGCGCTTTCGACGTCGTGGACGACCGAGCAGAGGCTCAGCCCTTGCTCCTCGCAGAACGCCGTGACCGCCGCGATCTGATCGTGCAGGTCGCCGTTCGACGAGGTCGGCACGCAGACGTAGCCGATCGCGCGGTCCACCGGCTCGAGCGTCAACTCCGGCTCGACGACCGGCTGCGGCGCGGGCGCCTGCGCCGCCGGCTGGGCCGCGGGCGCGGCCTCCTGCCGAGCCGGCACGGGAGCGGGCTTCGCCCGTCCGAACCAGAGTCGCAGTGCGGCGAGCCCCAGACCGAGCACGATGTAGAGCAGGGCAAGCCACCCCGGCGCGCCGAGCACGTAGGCCACGACGCCATCCGCCGGGAGCACGATCGCGAGCGCCGCTGCTTGCAGACGCGCTCTCCGGCTGAAGCCGGTCCGATCAGTGCCATCCATGTACACCGCTCCCATCCAATCCTTAACCAACCGACCGGCGAGCCCGGTCCCGAGACGGCATAGCCGTACCATCGCCGTATTGTCAGATCAACGCTGCACTTTCGCCTTCTAAAGCGTACAAGTTATACACCGAGAACCGGTGTATCAGATCTGGCGGGCAGTGCGCCGTGCGGACCGGACGGTCCATGCGCCACTCAATCATCAGTCCAGAGTCAGATCGCTGACTCAGCGGAAGAGATCATCTGACGCAGTCCGAAGCAGGGCCGTGACACCCGGGCCGTCATCCGCGGTGACGTGCCGAGCGAGGCCACGCAACCGCACCACCGGTTCACGAGAGTCCTTCGCGCGCGCGAGGTCCGCTGCTGCCGCCGCCTCGTCGGCGATCGCGATGATCGTCGCGCGCAATTCTCGCCCGTCGCTGTCCGGCCGCCCGCGCCAATCGTCGAGCGGCGTGAGCCCCGCGATCCCGATCGCCACCTCGCACTGCCCCTGCCGCCAGGCGCGGCCGAACGAGTCGGTGATGACGACCGCCGGCCGTCCCGGCAGCCGGGCGCGCAGGGCCCGCGCCGAGCCGTCCGGGTCGAGCGGGAGCAGGACGACGGTGTCCTCGGGCGCGTTCGACGCGTCGACGCCCGCGTTGGCACACACGAAGCCGTGGCGGGTGCGGCAGATCAGCCGTCCGCCGTCGGCGCGCACCAGCTCCGCCGACTCGGACAGCACGACCTCGACGTGGCGCGGGTCCTTGCCGTGCTCGGCGGCGAGCGCGAGCGCGCGGTCGCCCGGTGTCACGTCGGCGAGCCGCACGAGCCGGCCCTCGGCCTTCGAGACCACCTTGTGCGAGATCGCCACGACGTCGCCCGCCCGGACGTCGGTGATCAGCGCGGCGAGATCGTCCCCGGGCCGGATCTCCGGCAGCCCGGGGAGCGCGTGGACTTCAAGCAACCGCGCGTTCCTCGAGCAGCGCGCGCGTGCGGACGGCCCCGCCCGGCCGGGCGGAGAGCGCCTGGCGCAGCGCTGCGAGGTCGTCGGGCGTGTCGACGTCGAGCCCGAGCGAGCGGACGTCGGCGACCGCGAAGCTCGCGCCGGCGGCACGGGCGAGCGCGGCATGGCGGGCGAACGAGCCGTCGCCGAACGCCGGCTCCATGATCGTCGGCGGCGTCAGCAGCAGCGCGTTGGTGCCGGTGCCGTGGCGGTCGGGGACGATCACGACGTCCTCGGTGCGCTCGAGCAGCACGCCGACCTCCGTCGGGTCGAGCGCGGGACAGTCGCCCGGGACCAGCAGCACGCGCCCGGCCGCGCGGGCCGCCCCGATCCCCCGCAGCGCGGCCGCGGACTGGCCCGCCTCGACCGGGTCGTGGACGACGGTCACGCCGTAGGCGGCGCCCGGCTGCGCCGTGACCACGATCACCTCGTCGAGCGCGGGGACCTGCGCGAGCGCGTCGAGCACGTCGGCGACCATCGCCGCGGCCAGCCCGGGACGGTCCGGGAACCCGCCCGTCAGCCGCTGCTTGGCACGGCCGTAGCGCTTGACGGGCAGGATCGCGACGGTCCGCATGCGGACGGTCACGCTAGCGCGCCGGCGAAGGCCAGCACGTCGTGTGCGAGGCGCCGGCGGGCGTCCGGCGTGGAGAGGTCGACGTCGGTCTCGAGCGTCGGCACGTGCTCGGAGCGCTCGTCGGCGACGAGCGCGTCGATCAGGCCTTCGTAGTGGTCGACGATCCCGTCGGAGTCGACCGTCATGGCCGGCCCAGCGCAGGCACTCTGCCGTCGGGCCCTTGAGCACCCGGCCGCGGACCAGCGGCGAGACCGCGACGACCGGTGCGGCCGCGCGCTGGAGCTCGGCTCCCAGCACGCGCAGGATCGGGTCGATCGAGAGCACGGGGTTCGACGGGCCGATCACGATCGTGCGTGCCTCGCGCAGCGCCGCGACTGCCTCCGGGGCGGGTCGCGCCTCGCCGCGGTACTCGACGTCCTCGATCGCTCCCGTCGCGCGGATCATGAAGTCCTGGAACGCACGCCAGCGGCCGCCCGTGCGGATCCAGGTGCGGATCGGGTCGTCGCTCGGCACGAGCACGCGCGCGGGCACGCCGAACGCGCGCCGCAGGTCGTCGATCGCGCCGGTCAGCCGCCCGCCGGCCGCGAGCCGTCCGGCGCGGTGCAGGCCGATCGCGAGGTCGCGGTCGCCGAGGTTGAACCAGACGTCCTCGCCGAGCCGGCGCAGCTGGTCCATCGCCGCGAACGTGTCGCCGTCGAGCCCCCAGCCGCGCTCGTCGATCGCGTCCGCGAGCCAGAACGTGACGAGGTCCGGGTCCGGGCTCACGTACGCGCCGTAGATCTCGAGGTCGTCGCCGGTGTTGGCGATGACGGTCAGGTCGCAACCGAGCTCGTCCAGCAGGCCGCGGGCCAGCTTGGCGCCACCGGTGCCCCCTGCGAGCAAGACGACGGATGCCACCCCGGCACCCTATAAGGTGGCTGCGCGGATGCGGCTGGCGCCCCTCACGACGCTGCGCCTCGGCGGCCCCGCGCGCGGGCTCGTCGAGGCCCACACGGAAGACGAGCTGGTGGAGGCGGTGCGCTCGCGCCCGGCGCTCGTGTTGGCCGGCGGCTCGAACGTGGTGATCGCCGACGAGGGCGTGCCCGGGACCGTCGTCCTCGTGCGCACGCGCGGGATTAAGCGTGAGGGTGACTTGCTCGTGGTCGCGGCCGGGGAACCGTGGGACGACGTCGTCGCCCGCTGCGTGGACGACGGCCTGCAGGGCTTCGAGTGCCTGTCCGGGATCCCCGGCTCGACGGGCGCGACGCCGATCCAGAACGTCGGCGCCTACGGGCAGGACGTGGCCGAGACCGTGCAGTGGGTGCGCGTATACGACGCCGAGACCGACTGCGTAAAGACCTTCGATGCCGCGGCCTGCGGCTTCGAGTACCGCCGCAGCGTGTTCAAGTACCGCGACCGCTGGACGGTGCTGTCGGTCGCGTTCCGTCTCCAGCAGTCGGGGCTGTCGGGGCCGCTGCGCTACGCCGAGCTCGCGCGGGCGCTGGACGTCCCGGTCGGCGGACGGGCCCCGCTGGCCGACGTGCGCGCCGCCGTCCTGGCCTTGCGGCGCGGCAAGGGCATGGTCATCGATCCCGGCGATCCCGACTCGGTCAGCGCCGGCTCGTTCTTTACGAACCCGATCCTGAGCTTCGAAGCGTGGTCGGCGCTGGGAGGCGCGCCGGCGTTCCCGGAGCCCGACGGGCGCATCAAGACGTCGGCGGCATGGCTGATCGAGCGCACGGGCTTCGCGCGCGGGTATCGCGTGGGCCAGGCCGGGATCTCGACCAAGCACACGCTCGCGCTCGTCAACCGCGGCCACGCGACGACCGCCGAGCTGATGACGCTCGCGCGCGAGATCGCCGCCGGGGTGCGCGAAAGGTTCGCGATCGAACTCACGCCGGAACCGGTATTGGTCGGCCACAGCTGGCCCTGAACCGGTTCGGACTTGCGCCCGCGCGCTCGCTGTGTTCGGGTACGCAACAACATGCGCCTTCTCTCCGCCGCCGCCGTGAGCCTGACCGCACTCGCCCTCGTTCCCGGCTCGGCCGCCGCCGCGCCGCCCGTGAACGACAACTACCTGGCGTCGCTGCCGATCACGCCGCAGGCGGAGACGGTGATTCAGGTGGACACGACCGAGGCCGGCACGCAGCCCGACCTGTTCAATCCGAACGCCGCCGGCCAGCCGCTCGGCGGCGGCGCGCCGGAGTCGACGACCTGCAACGGCGTCGCCTTCGGCAAGACGGTCTGGTACGACTTCGCGCCGCCGGTCAACTACGGCGTGCAGCTGCGGGCGACGGGCTTCGCCACGGCGATCGCGGTCTACGAGTGGGAGCAGGCGACCTCACGCATCGTGCGCCCGGTCGGCTGCAGCTCCAACGCCGCCGGCGAGGACCTGCTGCTCGATCTCGAGGGCCGCAAGAACTACACGATCCAGGTCGGCGGGGTGGGCGGCGTCGGCGGCGCGCTGACGCTGCGCATGGACGCGTTCCCGGACGGTGACGGTGACGGCGTGCTCGATGCGCTCGACAAGTGCGCCGAGGTGCCCGGGATCGAACGCGGCGGCGGCTGCCCGCCCTCGCTGCGCGGCAAGGTCGTCCCGAGCTTCAGCTACGTGCCGAGCGGGACCGGGATCAAGATCGTGCGGCTTGCGCTCGACTCGGTGCCCAAGGGCGCGAAGGTCACGGCGCGCTGCCCGGGCTGCGGCTCGCAGACGGTCACGGCCAAGCGGCTGGGCCGCGTGACGCTGTCCCGGCTCGTCGGCCGCACGGTGCCTGCAGGGCGCAAGTTCACGATCCGCGTGACGATGGGGGAGACGGGAACCGGCACGTACCGCTTCGGGGCGACCGGCAGCCTGTTCGAGTGGCCGGTGGCGAACGGCAAGCTCGGCAGGCGCGTCACGAAGTGCCTGGCGGTCCGCACGGCCAAGGTCGAGCGCTGCTCGTGAGGCTTGCGGCGGTCGGCGCGCCGGGCGCGGCGCTCGTGTCCGCGGCCAAACAGGCCGGCGTCTCGCTCACCGAGATCATCGCCGGGCCGCCCGCGGTCTCGCGCGTGGACGTGGACGGCGTCGGCGGCGCCTGCGAGACCGCGCCGTCGGGGGCGACGAACCCGGTGGCGCCGCGGGGATCAGCACCGCGACCGGTGCGACCTGCGCGACCCAAGGACCGCTGCGACGGCGCGCGCACCGACGTCGGCAAGGGTCGCGTGACCGTCCTCGCGCGCGCGTCCGGGAAGACGACGGCGGTGACCGCCGGGCGGTCGCTGCTGGTCGAGGCGGAGCTGTTCTCGGCGAAACGGCGGTCGTCGTGAGAGCGGTGGCGCTCGCGGTCGTGCTGGCGGCGCTGCTCGCCGCCCCGGCGCACGCGCAGGTGGCCCCGACCGTCGTCCGGTTCGACAGCACCGCCGATCCGATGATGTTCGACTCGCCGACCGGTTGCCCATCGTCGCGCGTCGCGACGGGCGGACGCGACGGCGGCCCGTTCCTGCGCGTCCCGTGCGGGAGCCCACAGCTGCGCATCCGGTTCGTTCGCCGCGCAGCGCGTCGTCGAGTTCTTCGTGCGCGCGTCCGCAAGGCGGGAGCGACCTGCTCGTTCAGGCTTGTGACTTCCAGTTCTGCGACGGGCCGGTGATCGCGCAGCAGACCCTCACGCCGGCGCCGACCGGATGGACGCCGGTCGTGATCGAGGACCCGACCGGCGGCGCGCGAATCGACAACGTCGTGGTCTCGATACCCGCGGTCTCGGACGGCGCGCCGCCGATCGACATCGACGACGTCGTCGTTCTCGCCGTCCGACCAGCCCGACACGACGATCTCGTCCAGCGCGACCGCGGGCTCGAGCGCCAGGTTCGGGCTCGGCACCAACCATCCGCTCGGCGGGAGCTTCACGTGCGCGCTCGACGGCGCCGGCCTGACGCCGTGCTCGAGCCCGTTCACCGCTGAACGGGCTCGCCCCGGGCGCGCACACGTTCGCGGCCGCGGCGGTCGACGTCTACGGCCGCGCCGACTCGACGCCCGCGACGTCCGCGTTCACGATCGCGGCGCCGCCTCCGCCGCCGCTCCGCCCGTCGACACCGACCGCGACGGCGTCGCCGACACGAGCGACAACTGCCCCGCGGCGGCCAACGCCGACCAGGCCGACGCGGACGCCGACGGCATCGGCAACGCCTGCGAGCTGCTTCCGGCCGGCAACGTCGCGCCGGTGGCGGGCGTGACCACGATCGTGCGGCAGATCTCGGGCGAGGTCTTCGTCAAGCTGCCGGGACGCGGTCTCGCGCAGTCCGGCAGCGGCTTCATCCCGCTCAAGGGCGTCGCCGCGATCCCGATCGGCTCGACCGTCGACGCGCGCAAGGGCGAGCTCGAGGTCGAGTCCGCCGCCAACGGCTACGCGGCGAACGACCGCCGGCTCAAGCGCCAGCGGGCGCGGATCAAGGCCGGGATGTTCGCGATCCGCCAACAGCGCGCGAAGCGCAGCGTGGCGAAGAAGGCCTCGATCCCGACGGACGTCGGGCTGCTCAGCCCGCCGGGCGCCGAGGCCACCTGCCAGCGCGGGCCGTCGAAGGGCATCGTGCGCTCGGTGTCGATGGTCGTCAAGGGCTACTACCGCGCGCTCGCCGGCGCGACGACGGCGACGGTCCGCAGCGCCACGTTCGCGACCACCGACCGTTGCGACGGGACGCTGACCGAAGTCGGGCGAGGGCGCGTGTCGCTGAAGCTCAAGGGCCGCAAGAAGCCGGTGGTCGTGCGCGCCGGCGCGGCGTACTTCGCCAAGGCGCGGCTGTTCGCGGCACGCAAGGGCCGGCCCGCCGGACCGTGAATCAAGGACGTGTGTTGCGTGGCTCCCGGAAAGCGGGAGCCACGAAACACACCCCTGATCAGCGGCCCTTGAACACGGGCGCGCGCCGCTCGGCGGCAGCCTGGACGCCCTCGCGCACGTCCTCGGACCGCGCGCACTGCTCCTGCGCCGCGATCTCCAGCTCGAGCGTGGTCGACAGCGCGGGCCGGGCCGAGGCGTCGATCAGCCGCTTGGCCAGGCCGACCGCGAGCGGCGCGCACCCGAGCAGCTCGGTGACGAGCTCGTGGACCGCGGCGTCGAGATCGTCGGAGACCCGGTTGGCGAGCCCGAAGCGCTCGGCGTCGGCGGCCCCGATCACGCGCCCGGTCATGATCAGCTCCTTCGCCCGCCCGACGCCGACGATCTGCGGCAGCCGCGACGAGCCACCGACGTCCGGGACCAGGCCCAGCCGCGTTTCCGGCAGTCCGACGAAGGCGTCCGACGCCAGGACGCGGAGGTCGCACGCGAGCGCCAGCTCGAGCGCACCGCCGAGGCACACGCCGTGGATCGCGGCGACGGTCGGCTTGGTCATCTCCTCGGCGAGGTTCCAGGCCTGAAGGCACGCGCGCCGGAACGAGCGCAGACGCTCGGGCGCGGCGGCCGCCTCGGCCAGGGCGGCGACGTCCATGCCGGCGCTGAACACCGGGCCGGCGCCGCGCAGCACGACGCAGCGGACGGCGGGGTCGTCGGCGGCCGCGCGCAGGGCGGCGCCGGTGGCGAGCACGAGCTCCTCGTTGAACGCGTTGCGCTTCTCGGGGCGGTTGAGGATGACGTGGCGGACCGCCTCGCGATCCTCGGTGATGACGAGGTCGGACACGGCGAATGAGCCTATAGGCTCAGCGGGATGAGCCTGGCGGGTGGCCTCCGAGAGCACCTGCGCCCGCCACCCCATCGCGGGCCGTTGATCGCCGCCGGGTCCGTCGCGCTCGCGGTCGGCGTCGCGCTGGCAGAGGTCCGGCTCGAGGACCGGCTGCCGAACGCCGTCCACATGGTGATCCTGCTGCTCGCGGGTGGGCTGATCTTCTGGCTCGGCGCGCAGGCGCCGAACGAGGACGGCGTGCCGCCCGCCTATCAGTCCGTGCTGCTCGTCACCGGCCTGCCGCTGATCTTCGCCGGCCTGCTGACCGCCGCCGATGTCTTCGGTGCCGACTTCGAGGAGTTCCCGGCGGGCGCGTTCGTGTGGACTTCGCTGGTCACCGGCGCGCTCGCGCTGTGGCCGGCGTTCGAGCGCAACAGCGCGATCTCGCTCCTGATGGCCGCGATCCTGGGCGGCGTCGCGCTGCTGTCCGCGTGGTCGTGGATCTTCGACGCGACCTCGGCCGCGCCCTACCGCTGGCTGCTCGCGCTCTACTCGGCCGCGCTCGTGCTCTCGGGCCTCGCGCTGCGCGAGTCCGCCCGCCGCCATGCCGAGGTCCTGATCGACGCCGGGGGCCTGGCGATCGCCGCGATCGCGGTCGTGCCCGACATGGGTGAGGTGCTCTTCGACTCCGCCCCGCTGCCGGGGATCTGGGAGGTCGTGCTGCTCGGCGCCGGCTTCGGCCTCGTCGCCTTCGGCGCGGTCGACCGCTCGCCCGGCCCGGCGTACCTCGGCGTCGTCAACCTCCTGCTGTTCATCCTCACGGTCGGGCGCGACGGTGGCGACACGCTGTATTGGTGGCCGCTGGTGCTGATCGCCGGCGGCGTGGCGATGCTCGCCGCCGGGCTGCGACCACGCCGCCCGCTCCCGCCCGAGCCTGCGCCCTACCGGGCGGGCGAGGCTCCGCTGGCCGCGCGCGCGGACGACGAGGAGACCGTGATCCGGGTCCGGGACGACAGCTAGAGTCCGCGGCGCCCATGGACCTCGCCTTCGCCGGACTCGCCCGCCACGCCGACCTGATCGCGGCGGGCGAGCTCTCCTCGCGCGCGCTGGTCGAGCTGTTCCTGGGGCGGATCGACCGCCTGGATCCGCTGCTCAACGCGTTCCGCGTGGTGCTGCGCGAGCAGGCGCTCGCGCAGGCCGATCAGGCCGACGCCCGCCGGCGGGCCGGCGATCGGCGGCCGCTGCTCGGGGTGCCGATCGCGATCAAGGACGACATCCACGTCGCCGGGCGAGGTCACGGCCTACGGCTGCGACGCCGACCCGCAGCCGGAGCCCGCCGACTCCGAGGTGGTGCGCAGGCTGCGGGTCGCGGGCGCGGTGATCATCGGCAAGACGCACGTGCCGGAGCTGATGGCGACGGCGTTCACCGAGTCGCCGACGTTCGGCGTCACCCGCAATCCCTGGGACGTGCATCGCACGCTCGGGCGGCTCGAGCGGCGGCTCGGCGACCGCGGTCGCCGCCGGCCTGGCCTCGGCCGCGCTCGGCACCGACGGAGCGGGCTCGATCCGCATTCCCGCGGCGTGCTGCGGGCTCTTCGGGCTCAAGCCGCAGCGCGGCCGGATCTCGACCGCTCCGGAGGTCGCACGCCGCACCGCGGGATGACCGTGTTCGGCCCGATCGCGCGCACGGTCGAGGACGCCGCGCGGCTGGCCGACGTCTCAAGGACGGCGGGCCGTCGTTCGCCGAGGCCGCGCGCGACGTCAGCCCGGGCGGCTGCGGATCGCGGTCTCGACCGGCCTGCCGCCGCTCGGCGTGCAGGCCGGACGCCGAGCAGCTCGGCGGCGTGCACTCGACCGCGGCGCTGCTGCGCGAGCTCGGCCACGAGGTCGTCGAGCGCGAGTTCGACTGGGACATTCACGCTCGGCAATCGCGTGCTGGCGCGCTTCGTGCGCGGGGTCGGCGACATGGCGGTCGAGCTCGGCCACCGCGACCGGCTCTCGCGCCGCGCGCGCGGGATGGCGCGGATCGGCATGATGATGCCCGGCCGCGTGGCCGACGCCGCGGAGCGCGCAGGCCGCCGCCGACGCCGAGCGGCTGAACCGGATCTTCGACGAAAGCGACGTCGTGCTGACCCCGATGTTCACCCGCCGGCCGCTGCGCGTACGCGAGTACGACGGCGCGTCCGGCCTGCGGACGCTCGCCGGCAACGTGCGCTTCGCGCCCTACGCCGGCGCCTTCAACCACACCGGCCAGCCCGCCGTCGCGGTGCCCGGCCGGGTTCGCCGGCGACGGCTTCCCGATCGGCGTCCAGCTCGTCGGCCCGCCCGACTCCGAGCCGCGGCTGCTCTCGCTCTCGGCCCAGCTGCAGCGGGCCCGCGACTGGCCGGCTCATCGCCCGGCGGTGGCGGCGTGACGACGGGCGAACTGCGCGCGCTCGCCGAGGCGGTCGCCCGCGAGGCGGGCGCGCTGCTGCGCGAGGCCTTCCACGGCCCGGAGCTGCGGGTGTCGGCCAAGAGCACGCCGACCGACCTCGTCTCCGAGGCCGACCACAACGCCGAGCGGCTGATCCGCGAGCGCGATCGACTCCGCCCGGCCCGACGACGGCGTCCTCGGGGAGGAGGGCGGCGACCACGCCGGCACGAGCGGCGTCCGCTGGGTCGTCGACCCGCTCGACGGCACGGTCAACTTCCTCTTCGGCATCCCCCAGTGGGCGGTCAGCATCGCCGCCGAGGACGCCGACGGCACGCTCGTCGGCGTCGTCTATGACCCGATGCGCGACGAGCTCTTCTCGGCCGAGCGCGACAGCGCGCCGACGCTCGACGGCCGCCCGATCACCGCGTCGACCAAGCAGGACATGGCGACGGCGATGGTCGGGACGGGCTTCGGCTACGACGCCGAGGTCCGGCGCGCCCAGGCCGTCGTCGCCGCACGGTTGCTCCCGCAGGTGCGCGACGTCCGCCGCTTCGGCGCCGCCGCGATCGATCTCGCGTGGACCGCCTGCGGGCGGCTGGACGCCTACTACGAGCACGGGCTCAACGTCTGGGACCTCGCCGCCGGCGGCCTGATCTGCGAGCGCGCGGGCCTCGACGTGCGGCCGCTCGAGCCGGTCGGCCCGTCTGCGCCCGGCGTGCTCGTCGCGCCGTCAGTCCTGGCTGACGCGCTCGAGCCCCTGGTTGGCGTGATCCGGCGCCGGCGTTGGGTATGGCAACGGCATGCTCATCGCCGGCGTCATCGCCCTCTGCATCGTCATCCTGATCCTCGCGTTCCTGTTCCCGAAGCTGTCGCACCATCCGCAGCGCGGGTCCCAGAAGGCGTTCGGGCTCGGCGGCCGCGGCGCAGGCAAGGCCCCCGGAAAGCTCGGCCAGTGGTTCAGCAAGCCCTTCCAGAAGTCCAGCAAGGCCGTCGGCAAGAGCGGCAGCGCGGGCCGCAAGGGCCGCGGCAAGATGCCGCTCTAATTCCTCACCGGCCTCGCCGCGTCTGCCGGCGAGGCCTTGCAGTGCCCGGGGCGGGATTCGAACCCGCACGCCCGTAAGGGCAGAGCTTTTTGAGAGCTCCGAGTCTGCCGTTCCTCCACCCGGGCAGCGGCGCTACATCTTAGGCGGGCGCGGGCTCCGGGTGGCGCGGACGTTCGGTCTCGACGTTCCAGCGCTGGCGGAAGCCGATCGTCGCCGCCAGGATCAGCGCGATCTGGAGCAGCACGAGCACCACGCACAGCAGCCCGAGCACGCTCGAGGCCAGGGCCGGGTCGGTGAAGCCGTCCTGGTCGCGGTCGAACCAGGCGGGCGCGGCGATCGCGCCGAAGATGGCGAGGATGATCGCGAGCGCCGCGATCATCGGAAGGACGCCGCGGCTCCAGCGGGCGACGAACAGCGCGAACACGAAGTACACGACGATGAACGCGACCTGGATCGCCTTCGCGCCCTCGATCGTGTCCCAGCCGCCGACGGAGACGATGAGGACGACCGCCGCGGACACGAGCAGCAGCACGATCACGACCAACCTGGCGAGCTGCGAGGCCGGCTTGCGGCGGTTCGGGTGCTCGATGACGACGTCGTCGTCGGCCATGAGCGCGCGACGATAGCGCTCGGGGCGAACGGCTTGCGCCGCCCGCCTCGAGGAGCGTCGCGACTACGGCCGAGCTTGCGGCCCAGCGGCGGGTGGCGCCGCGCCGGCATGCCGTGGCGGTCACCGACGCGCCGAGCGGTCAGTCGGTGAGTCGCCGCGGCGCGGCCGCGCCTTCGACGGCGCGTCCGATGATCTGCTCGACGTCGGGCAGCAGGCCGCTGGTGCTGTAGGAGGCCAGCCGCTCGCGCGAGTCCTCGATGTCCAGGTTGCGCATCGTCAGCTGGCCGATCCGGTCCTCGCGGGCCGAACGCGGCGTCCTCGGTGCGCTCCATCGACAGCCGCTCGGGCTGGTAGGTCAGCGCCGGGCCGGTCGGTGCTGACGAGCGTGTAGTCGTCGCCGCGGCGCAGCCGCACGACGACCTCGCCGGTGATCGCGGAGGCCACGAAGCGCTGCAGCGGATCGCGCAGCGTCAGCGCCTGCGGGTCGAACCAGCGGCCCTCGTAGAGCAGCCGGCCGAGCCGGCGGCCCATCGTGCGGTAGTTGTCGATGCTGGCCTCGTTGTGGATCGCGGTCAGCAGCCGCTCGTAGCCGATGTAGCAGCAGCGCCAGCCCGGGCGCCTCGTAGATGCCGCGGCTCTTGGCCTCGATGATGCGGTTCTCGATCTGGTCGCTCATGCCGAGCCCGTGGCGCCCACCGATCGCGTTGGCCTCCATCGACCAGGTCGACGAGCGAGTCGAACTCCTGCCCGTTGATCGCGACCGGCCAGCCCTCCTCGAAGCGCAGCGCGATCTCCTCCTCGTCGATCTCGCACCTCCGGCTTCCAGTGCGCGACGCCCATGATCGGCTCGACGATGTCCATCGCCGTCTGCGAGCGACTCGAGCGTCTTGGCCTCGTGCGTCGCGCCCCAGAGGTTGGCGTCCGTGCTGTAGGCCTTCTCGGCGCTGTCGCGATAGGGGAGCCCGCGCTCGAGCAGGAACGCGCTCATCTCCGAGCGCCCGCCGAGCTCGTTGACGAAGTCCGAGTCCAGCCACGGCTTGTAGATCCGCAGGTTCTGGTTGGCGAGCAGCCCGTAGCGGTAGAAGCGCTCGATGTCGTTGCCCTTGTAGGTCGAGCCGTCGCCCCAGATGTTCACGTCGTCGTGCGCCATCGCCTGCACGAGCAGCGTGCCCGGTGACCGCGCGGCCCGAGCGGCGTGGTGTTGAAGTACGTCTTGCCGGCGGTCGAGATGTGGAACGCGCCGCACTGCAGCGCGACCAGGCCCTCGTGGGCCAGCAGCTCGCGGCAGTCCACCAGCCGCGCGATCTCGGCGCCGTACTCCTTCGCGCGGTCCGGCACCGTCTCGAGGTTCGGCTCGTCGTACTGGCCGAGGTCGGCCGTGTACGTGCACGGAATCCCGCCGCGCTCCCGGATCCACGCGACGGCCACGGAGGTGTCCAGGCCGCCGGAGAAGGCGAGCCCGATGCGCTCGCCCTTCGGAAGGCTGTGCAGGATGTTCGTCACGTCGACTCCTCGTCGCGGATCTCGACGCGCCACTCTAGCCCCGAGCGAGATCCGGCTCGGCGGCCGGGCCGCGGCGAGGAACCTCGCACGCCGGCGGTGGATGCGAAGCCGGAGCGCCTCGAGATGCGGGCGGAGGGACTCGAACCCCCACGCCTTGCGGCACCGGCACCTAAAGCCGGCGTGTCTGCCAATTCCACCACGCCCGCGCGCGAGCCCATCGTACGTCACGACTTCGGCCCCACGTGTTCGTCCAGCAGCGCGACGCTGTGCCGGTGCGAGATCGAGATGTTGCGCTGGTTGGACTGCGTCCACCGCAGCCCCACCTGCTCGCAGGTCGCGCAGAACAGCCCGCGGATGTCCGCCGACATGTTCGAGAAGAACCAGCGCGGATACTCGTACTCCGCCACACGCCCTCTCGGCAGCTTGGTCTTGAAGCGGTTGACGGTCCGGCAGCCGTCGGAGTGCAGCAACCCGCGCAGGAACCGCCACGGATGCGCGTCGACGATCCGCTCCTGCCACGGCTCGAGCACGATCGGCCGCTCGTGCTTGCGGCCGCGGCCGTGCTGCGGGAAGGCCTCGGACCAGCGCTTCCAGCTGCATTCGATCCGACCGCAGTTGTGGCGCGGATGGCGCGTGAAGTGCGGATCCGTCCCGGGACGGCGGCCGCGATCGCCGCGCGGCATCCTCGATGATCCGCGGGTACGCGAGTCGGACGTGATCACGAGCTGATACGCCGGCCCGTGTTCGAGACGCATCCGTCTCCCAGGTACCACCCCAGGAGGTACGCGTATGAAGCATCGTCCGCCGGTTGCCATACACGAACACATGTTCGCATGAGGCCCGGACGGAATGGCCTACAATGGCGCCGCCAGGGGGACTGGTCTAACGGCAACATGGCGGTCTCCAAAACCGTAGATTGAGGTTCGATTCCCCGGTCCCCCGCTGATCGAGTGCCCTTTGGGGCAGCTCGCCCGACCTGATCCGTCACATTCGCGCCACCCGGCCGTTACGACCTGGTGCATGCTTCATCCCGACGGCCGGTCGATATACCTCTCACCGATGGGCGAGCTCGAACCGGGCACCGTCTTCGCCGGCCACAGGATCGAGGCCGTCGCCGGCCGCGGCGGGATGGGCGTCGTCTACCGCGCCACCCAGCTCGCGCTCGACCGCACGGTCGCGCTGAAGGTGATCGCGCCCGGCCTGCTCGAGGACCAGACCGTCCGCAACCGCTTCGTCCGGGAGTCGAAGGTCGCCGCCTCGATCGACCACCCCAACGTGATCCCGATCTATTACGCGGGCGAGGAGGACGGGATCGCGTACATCGCGATGCGCTACGTCGCCGGCGACGACATCCGCAGCCTCGTCCGCCGCGAGGGCCGGCTCGAGCCGGAGCGGGCCGCGCGGATCGCGGCGCAGATCGGCTTCGCGCTCGACGAGGCCCACGCCGCCGGCCTCGTCCACCGCGACATCAAGCCCGCGAACGTGCTGCTGACCTCCGCGGACCACGTCTACCTGACCGACTTCGGGCTCACCAAGCACGCGCTCTCCGTCGCCGGCAGCACGAAGCCGGGCCACTGGGTCGGCACGCTCGACTACGTCGCGCCCGAGCAGATCCGCGGCGAGCGCGTGGACGCGCGCGCGGACGTCTACGCGCTCGGATGCCTCCTGTACTTCATCCTCACCGGCGAGGTGCCGTTCAAGCGCGACGGCGACGAGGCCCGCCTGTGGGCGCATCTCTCCGAGCCGCCGCCCAAGCCGAGCGAGCACGGCGTCCCGGACGCCTTCGACGCCGTGATCGAGCGCGCGCTCGCGAAGGACTCCGGACGAGCGCTACCCGTCCGCCGGCGATCTCGGCCGAGCGGCGCTGGCCGCGGCGGCCAATCGCCGCCCGCAGGAGCGCGAGCGGCTCGTGGCCAAGGGCGCGGCCGCGCCGGTCGAGTCGCCCACGGTCACCGCGGCCGCCAAACCGGAACAGACTCAGTTTCAACCTGAGCCTGAGACTCAGGTCCTGCCGCCATCGCACAAGCGCCGCAACGCGCTGATCGGCGGTGCGTTGGTCGCCGCGGCGGCGGCCGGCGTGATCGCGGCCGCCGCGCTCGGCCTCGGCGACGACTCGCCCCCGCCACCGCAGACGGCGGCCGAGACCCCGGCGCCCACGCCGAGTCCCGGTCCGAGCGGCATGCGCACGGTGAACGAGATCCGCGTCGGCCGGCGGCCGAACGTCGTGCGCGTCGCCGGCGACAACGTCTTCGTCGGCTCGTTCCGCAACGACCGCCTGAACCTCGTCTCGACCAAGACCGGCAAGGTGCGCTCGTACGCGCCGCGCGTCGGCGTCGGCGTCAACGACGCCGCGGTCTCGCGGCAACTCGATCTGGCTCGCGGTCTCCCGTGACCACCAGCTCGTCCGGCTCGAACGCCGAGACCGGTCGTCCGATCGGCAGACCCGATCAAGCTCCCGTTCGCGCCCAGCTCGGTCGCGGCGACCCGCACCGCGGTCTGGGCCGCGCTCGTCCCCGGCAGCGGCGCGCCGGACAAGCTGGTCAAGATCGACCCGAAGACGGGGCGCACGCTGTTGACGGTCGACTACCCGTACGGGATCGCGTCGATGACGACGAGCCCGACCGCGCTCTGGGTCGCGGCCCGCCGGCGGTCCCGGGTCCAGCGCGTCGAGCCGAAGACCGGCGAGGTCCGCAAGACGATCCACTTCAGCCAGAGCCGTAGCGAGGACATCGTCTACCGCGGCGGAGCACTCTGGGCCGCGAACCCCAACGAGGACACCGTCTACAAGATCAGCACGTCGACCGGCGACGCGATCCCGATCAGCGTCGGCCAGCGCCCGCGCCAGCTCGCGCTCGGCGACGGCGTCGTCTACGTCACCAACTACAACTCGAGCGACCTGTACGCGATCGACGAGAAGCGCTCGCGCGTGAAGGGCGCGCCGCTCTCGCTGTCGGTCAACCCGTTCTCGCTCGCCGTCGACGGCAAGAACACCGTCTGGGTCGGCGAGCCAGCCCGAGCACCGGCTGACCAAGGTCGCTACAGGTCGCGGCGGGTGATCACGCCGGTCCGCAGCGCCTGAAGCGCCAGCGACGCGCGCTTCTGGTTCTGCGGCAGCGCGTCGACGCCGAAGACCTCGAACAGCGCCCGCAGGGTGCTCTTGACCGCGTCGACGGACACGACCAGCTCGTCGGCGATCTGCTGGTTGGTCGCCGGCGTGGCGTAGGTCGAGTCCTTGAACGGCCGGCAGAGCGCGATCAGCACGCGCCGCTGCGCGGGCGTCAGCAGCTCGCCGACGTGCGGCCCGAGCGCGGTCACCGTGGGCCGGGAAGTGGACTCGCCGGCGGGCGCGCGATACGCGATCGCGACGCCGCCCACGTTGAGCACGTCGCCGTCGTGCAGCCGCTCGCGCGACGTCACCCGCTTGCCGTTGATGTACGTGCCGTTGTGGGAGAGCCCGTCGTCGACGACCGTCCAGTCGTCGCCGATCCGCTCGAGCGCCGCGTGCACGCGCGAGATCTCGGAGTCCCAGTCGAGCACGACGTCGTTCGACGGCCGGCGGCCGATCGTGACCCGCTCACCGTCGGGACGGAGCTCGACGATCACCTGCAGGTCGTCCGCGTCGCGGTAGACGAGAAACGGCGTGCCTCGGCGCTCGGCCGCGATGCGCTCCTTGAGGTCCCGCGGGGTGGCGACGTGGGCGTCGAGCGGCGAATCAGGCACGTACATAAGCGTAAGGCCCGCACCACCAGGGGCGGCTCCCAAAGGGTGAGATCCGGGTCCACCTTCGGGTGCCTCGCTCCACCCCCGATGCGCTAGGAAGCGGACCGGCCGTCCGGGAACGTCCTGGTCACTCCCCAGGACTCCCCACACAAGGACGACCCGATGCTCCGCCTCCTCCTCGCCGCGCTGGCCGCGGCGCTGATCCTGGCCGCCCCCGCGGCGGCCGCTCCCTATGACGACGCCGCCTACTGGGCCTTCGCCGACCGCTCGCAGCAAAGCCAGTTCGACGACCGCTGGGACGAGCAGGCCGGCTACTACCGCATGGGCGGTGGCGGCGTCGAGCCGATGGCGAACTCGATGCTCCTGCTCACGCACGCGGTGGCCGCGATGAAGGGCCACGAGGGCCCGGCCCGCAACGACCATCGCGCCCGCATCCTCGCCGCGCGCCTCGTCACCGGCACGCCGTACGTGACCAAGCCCGGCACTCGGGCAGGCGCACGCGCCCGGCTGGGTGAACACGATGGGCGGCCAGGGCGGTCAGCACCTCGTGTTCGACGCCGAGGTCGTCGACGGTCTCGTGTACGCGTACCGCGCGCGCGACGCACTGAATCTCCCGCCGGCGACGGTGACGAAGATCCGCGACGCGATCCATCGCACCGCGCGCGGGAAGTTCTGGCGCTACCCGACGATCCGGCTCAACCAGGTCAACTGGTACGCGCTGATGTACGCCGCGGACGCGACCGTCACCGGCGACCGAACGCTGCTCAAGCGCGACCTGCACCTGCAGCTGAAGCGCTTCTTCGGCGAGGCGCGGGCGAGCGGCGGGCGGATCGGCAACTTCGGTCCCGGGATGCGCTTCCACTACCTGCCGCACGTGAGCCTCAACGCCCGCTCCAACGTCGACTCCGCCGAGTACTCGAACATCGTCCTCACGTTCACGCGCTTCTATGACCAGGCGCGGCGCGCGGGCATGCCGGCGCTCAATGCCTCCGCCCGGCACGTGATGCGCGAGTGGATCACGCGCGTGGTCTCCGGCTATTGGACGCACGCCGGCTACATGAACTGGGACTCCGGCCTCGGCTTCAATCGCTGGCACCAGGGCAAGAAGCTGGGCCTGACACAGGAGGCGCTCGTCGGGCTGGCGTCCTCGGACTCGCTGCTCCCGAACGCGAAGTGGGGCCAGTGGGCGAAGTCGATGCTCGACAACGGCTTCGACTTCTACGACCGCCTGAGCCAGCGTTCGAAGGACGGGCTCGTGGATCCGGTGCTGTTCGAGGTGACGAAGGTGCCGCAGGGCGACGGCAGCGCCCGGCTGGCCGCCGCGCGCATCCAGGCCAACGCCGCCCGCGCCGTCGACGCCGGCCTCGGCGCAAAGACCTCCGCGACCCCGCCGCCGCTGTATGCCTACGACCCCGACATCGGGCGCCTGGCCGTCACCACCCCGACGTACAACACCGCGGTCGTCGCGGTCAACCAGAACGCGTTCCCCTACGGCGGCCTCGACCTCGCCCGGCTCTACGACGGCCGGCAGGAAGTGGCGGCGAACATCGGCGGCCGCCCGCCGGCCTCGTTCGGGCTGCTGGTGCGTGACGTCGCCGGCCGTCGCGTGACCGCCACGCAACTCGGCCGCGCGCGGATCGTGCGCGGCGTCAGCCCGCTGCGGCTGACGAAGGCCCCGCGCGGCGCCGGCGCCATCTCGAGCGCGGCCGTCGGCCGCGCCTACGCGGGCCCGTTCAGCGACCTGCGCGCCACCGGCACCGCCGCGACGCGTGAGCTCTCGCTGCGGGTGACGCATCGGTTCACGCGCGACTGGATCCAGACGAACTGGACCGCGACGCGGCGCGCGGGCAACGCTCGCTACACCGCCGACGTGCTGTTCCCGAGTTGGCGCGGCGACGGGACCGCCGGCGTGGTGGCCGTGCTGCGCGACGGCTCGCGCGCGTCGGTCGGGACGCGGCTGATCGCGCTCGAGAAGATCGCGTATCTCTGGGTCCGCAGCGAGCACAGCGGCTACGTCGTCGTGCCCGTCTCGCGGCCCAAGGGGGCGGGCGTGCACATCCTGCGCACGAGCCCGCAGTCCTCGGACCCGAAGCCGGGCCCGACGCTGGCGATCCAGATCGCCCGCGCGCAGCGCTTCAACCGCACCGCCATGTCCGTCCGCTTGATGCCCGTTCACGACGAGCAGGAGGCGGCCGCCGCGGCGGCGCGGCTGAGGTGACCCGACTAGTGTTTGCGACCCCCGCCTGACCCCGGATTCCTGGCTGTCCGCCCCTCCCCCCGAGCGGCGGCGGCCACGACTCCGCTCTAGCGCTGGGGCGGCTCGACGAGCACCAGCTTCCCCCGATTCAGCAACTGCGCGATCGCGCAGGCCTTCTCGATCTGCGCATACGTGTAGCGAACGGGGTTATGCAGGGTCTCGATGTGGACGCCAGGAATCTGCATGGCGCAGTGATTCCCCAAAACCCGCCTCGCCAGACACCGCCGGGCCGATATCATCCGGGCGAATCCGTCCGCGGGCGAAGTGTTGTGGTTGCACAGGAGCCTTCCAAGCTCTTAGGGCGGGTTCGATTCCCGTCGCCCGCTTTGGACGACATACATCGGGGAGTGGCGCAGTCTGGTAGCGCACCCGGCTGGGGGCCGGGCGGTCGCAGGTTCAAATCCTGTCTCCCCGACTGACGAAAGGCCTGCAAATGCAGGCCTTTCGCGTTCCACACGTCGTCGCTGAAGCCCGAACTGTGCATCAGAAGCCCGCCGACACCGCCACGGGCTCGCACCATGTCCTGGTATCGGTGACGCGGCCTCCGACGCGCGTTCTTGCCGCGGCGCAGACCTTGCCCGCGCCCGACGCGAACCGGGTTCGGTGGCGGGCGCGGGCGCGGACTTGCCAGTGCTGGAGCTCGCCCGTGCAGCGTGCCGTCCAGCGCTGTCGGGCCCAGCCGCCGGTCGCGCGCTGGGTGATGGTGATCCTGATCGAGATGCGCTCTCCTCGCGAGCAGCCGATCGGCCCGGTCGTTCGCACGTGCGTGCCGTTCTTCCGGTAGGTCGCGTGTCGGTCGATCGTGTTGGCGGAGATGAAGGCGCTCGCCGGCGCTGTCACTCCGAGCAGTGCCGCGACGAGGACCGCGGCGATCAGCGGCTCGCGGCGGATCGGCGATCGCAGCGAGGGTCGGCGTGGCGCGGCGCGCGTCACTTGGTCCCGATCCCGATGTGGACCGGTGCGGTCAGGGTGGCCCTGTCGCTGCCGCCGGCGCGTTCGCGGACCATGCCGTCCAGCGCGTGGCGCACCACCGCCGTTTGGTCAGCGGTGAGGTCGAGCTCGGTGAGGATCGTGCCGACGATCGGGTTGCTGTGCACCAGCCAGTCCCACATGTGCTCCCCGGATGTGAACGTCGTCTGCTCGACGACGGTTTCGACGTTGACGTGCTTGAGCCCGACCGCGGTGAGCTCTTGGCGCAGCCGCTCGGGATCGTGCAGCTGAAATGGCAGCGGGATCGGGTCCATCGGCGGGCCCGTGAACGACGGGACGACCGCTTGGATCGCCGCCACCAGGAAGCCGAGGAACTCGACTTGGTGCGGGTCGCCGTACGCGTTCATCAGCACCCGTCCGCGGGGCTTCGTGACGCGCGCCAGCTCAGCGATGCCGCGCGGCATGTCGGGAAACAGCATCACGCCGAACTGCGATCCGGCGAGGTCGAAGCTGTCGTCGTCGAGCTTCGAGAGCGTGACCGTCCATGACAGCGGTTTGGACGGCGAGTCCTTCATCCCGCGCGCGCATCCCGAGCCGCTCGAGCATCGCCGGGGAGATGTCCGTGGCGAGCACGCGGGCACCGAGGCGCGCCGCGGGGATGCTCAGGGCGCCGCTCCCGGCCGCAACGTCGAGGAACCGCATCGCGGGGCGCAATCCGGCACGGCGCAGCCCTTCGTTCGCCACCCACATCTGCGACGGCGTGTTCGTCCGGTCGTATCCGATCGCGATCGCGTCCCACGCCGCCCGCGTCGTCTGCGTCTGGTGCTGAGTCGTCATCGGCTTGCTCTTTCGTGGTTGCCGGGTCAGCTCGCCGCCGCGGTGAGGGCGAGCCCGGGGAGCGCATAGCCGCCGGCGGCCGTGAACGGCGCAAACGCGGCTTCGAGTTGGGCGCCGACCGCGGCTCGGTTCGCGCGGGATAGCCCGCGGAGCACGAGCGCGAACAGGCCGGCGGTGTCGGCCGCGTAGCCGAGATAGTCCTCGACGCCGGAGAACGCGAGCCGCACCGGCACCTCCGCGGTGCGCACCACGGGAAAGCCCGCGGCCTCGAGGAGCGAGCGCACGCGCTGATCGCTCGCCATGCTGAACGGGTCTGGGCTACCGGGCCGCGGCGGCGCCATCTGCCCGGATTCGATCAGCACTCCGGCGAGGATCGTCATCCACGGGTTGCGCCTCGCCGGACCCCACACCGAGAGGGCCAGGCGACCGCCCGGGCGCAGCACGCGCCGTGTTTCGGCGAGCGCAGCGGCGGGGTCCGCCATGAGCATGTATCCCATTCGACAGAGGACGCCGTCGACGGCGTCATCGTCGAGCGCAATGTGCTCGGCGTCGATCACCCGGTACTCGACGTTCGAGCACTGCAGCTCGGCGCCGCGACGACGGGCGATCTCGACCATCGCCGGAGAGATGTCGGTCGAGAGCAGCCGGCCGCGCTCCCCGACGATCGCGGCCGCCTCGAGGCCCGTGTCCCCCGCCCCGGCCGCAAGCTCGAGCACCACGTCGCCGGGACGCGGTGCGAGCTCGCGGATCAGCCACTCGCGCACCGGGGCGGCCGCCGTCTCGAGACGGGCGCGCTGCCGCGCCCAGCCCGGAGCGATCGCCTCGGCGACGTCGTACACGGTGCGGCGATACTCCTCCGCGGAGATCATCTCGCGCTCACGCTCCTCGGTCGTCCCGGCGCCGATGGGGCGGCGCTCGCTCGGGGCGGGCGGCCGGCTCACGGCCGGGCGGCGGTCGCCGAGAGGTTGCGCATGACCACGGCGATCGTCTCGCGCAGAACGTCGGTGGGGCTGAACTCGACGAGCTCGGCTCCGGCGTGGTGGACGGCCGTGTGGCCCGGCGGCACGTAGTACGCGTCGCCGTCCTCGTAGGTCTCCTCGCGCTCTGCGAAGCGGAAGGTCACCTTCCCGCGCAGGACGTAGCCCCAGCGGGGAAGCTGACAGCGGTCGTCGGGAAGCCCGCGGAACAGGCTCGCGAGATCCGCGTCGGCGGTGTGCGACTCAAAGCAGACCGAGTAACCGCCCTCGAGGTGCTCGACGCGCACGTCGAGCCCATCCGTCGCGACCGTCTCTGACGCCGTCTCCCTGGATACCTTCGGCATTGGCTTCGCCCTTCGTGCTCGCTCGTCGCCCGCAAGCGGGCCTCGGATCGAGGCTACGTCCGGCCGGCCGGCCGCGCATCGACTGGCTTGACCAACTTCTGCAGGTCAGCGGCATGGTCATTTCTGACCACGCGTTCCGCGTCAGACGAGGTGGTGGGCGAACGCGAACGCGCTCGCGGCGGTGCGCGAGGAGACGCCGAGCTTGGCGAAGATGTTCTGCAGGTGCCGAGCGACCGTGTGCTCGCTGACGACCAGCTCGCAGGCGATCTCCCGGTTGCTCTTCCCGTCCGCCACCAGGCACAGCACCTCCAGCTCGCGGGGCGTCAGCCCGCGGTCCCGCGGAGGTTCCGGGCCTGGCGAGCGACTCCACGCGTGCGAGATCCAGCGCTGCCCCGAGCGCGGCGAAGACCCCGCGGGCCGCCTCGAGCTCGAACGCGGCCGCGTCGTCGTCGCCCAACGCGCGGCATGCCAGCCCGACCAGCGCCCGCGACCGCGCGGCCTCGTAGGGCGCCTCGAGCGCCTGCCACGTCCGTGCGGCGAGCCGCAGCGCGACCAGCGCGCCGCGGGCGTCGCCGGCGGCCAGGTCAAGCGTGCCCCGGGCATGTGCGGCCATCGCGTTCAACATGTCGCTCTCCTGGCCGCCGGAGATCTGCTCGAGCTCCGCGCACGCGCCGCGCGCCGCCTCGCCGTCACCGACCGCGAGCGTGATCTCGACATAGGCGGGCAACAGTCGCGTGCGCTGCGGCCGCTCGCGCGCCTCGTCCAGCGCACGGCGGATCCCAGCCGCCGCGGCGGTGTGGTTTCCCTGCGCGAGCCGCAGCAGAGCCAGGCCGGGTTGCGGCTCGCGACCGAGCCGGCTCGCTTCGCGGTAGGCGCGCTCGGCCGCTCCACGCGCACCGCGCAGGCGATGCAACTCCCCCTGGACATACGCGGCCTCGCCGCCGGCCATCCGGTTGTTCCCCTGCGCCGAGCGCCGGGCGGCCCGGCGTGCCTCCTCGAGCGCTTCCTGCCAAGCGCCGCGAAGGCACATGATCTCGGCCCGATGCGTCAAGCAACGGCCGGTGAACGCGACCATGTCGGGCTGCTGCTCGCACCACCGCGTGAGGGCGGCCGTCCACTCCCGCGCGCGGCGCGGCTCGTAGGCCTCCTGGCAGCCCAGGATCACCCCGCAATAGACCAGGCCACTGGCGATCGGGGACAGCTCCTCGGCAGTCACCGCCACCATCGCCTCATCCAGCAGCCCAAGACCCTCCCGCACCCGCCCCAGCTTGACCAGGAAGCTGCCCTGGGAATGCACGGCGAGCGCGAACAGGTCCGCATCGCCAAAGCGCTCGCCGATGGCAGCCACATCGGCCGCGATCGCGGCCGCATCCTCGAGGTCACCGGCCGCCTCGCGCTCGAACATGACCGGCGTCAGCAGGTAGCCGCGCTCGACGCAATCACGTCCCGCGCGCTCAAGCAGCCGCTGCGCACGACCAAGCCACCCCCCGGCGCGGCCCGATCTCGCCTTGCAGCGCGAGGCTCAGCCCCATCCAGAACGCACAGCGCACCGCGCGCAGCGGGTCGCCGGCGTCCCGATGCAACTGATACGCACGCTCCAAGCCCCTCAGATAGTCCTCGGCGCGCCCGAGCATGTACGCCGACGTCGCCAGCAACTCAAGGTCCTGCGCTCCCAGCCGCACCACCCGATCGGCGGCCGCCAGCGATTCGTACGCATCCAGCCATGCCCGTCGCGCATACGCGGCCCGCCCGCGTTCGAGCTCGTCGGCCGCATCCGTCACGGCAGTTCCCACAGCGCTCGGCAAGCGGTTTCGACGCACCCAGACACCAGCGCACAGCATCGCACCCAACCCGCCCCGCCGTTCGACGCCGAACACGCGGGGAGCCCCCGACGACCGGCGAGCACCGAGGGCGGCGCGCTGCTCCTCGCCCGCAAACTTCTGTGATGGGTGTGGAGCATGCGACGTAGTGCTGGTCATGAAGCCGCTCCTCCTGCTCCCCATCGTCCCCCTCGCCGCGCTGGCCCTGGCGTCAGTGGACACGCCCGACCGTTGGCAGGAGGAGCCCTGGGTGGCGCTCTCCACGTCCGCGGACGAACGCGTCGTGCACGTCCAAGGGCGCGGCGGCTGCGGCGACGACCCGCGCGCGACGGTGACCGAGACCGCCACGACGGTCACGATCCGCGTCCAGCAGCGCCTCTCGGGCGACGCGGGCTGTCCCGCCATGGCTCGCATCGACGAGTTGCAGGTGCGTCTGTCGGCGCCGCTCGACGGCCGCGCCCTGATCGGCCAGACCCTGCGCGACGCCGTGGTCGGGCTCGATGGCCCGCCCGCGGTGCCGCACGTCGTCGGCATGCGCGCCGAGGACGCCCGCTTCGCGCTGCGCGCCCAGGGCTTCCGGGTGCGCGGCGTCGACGACGGCACCGTGCGCTCCCAGGCGGAGGCGCACGGTACGGTCACGTTGGCCGGCCCGATCCACCCGATCCCGCCGCTGAAGCCCGTCCGCTTCCGCACCGTCGTGAAGGGCGGGATCGGCAACGCGCTCGCCGAGCGCACCGGCCGCGTGATCCGGAGCGAGCGGCGCTGGCGTGAGCTCTGGCGCGAGTTGACCGCGGGCGCCGAGCCGCCCCGCAAGCTGCCGCGGATCGACTTCGAGCGCGAGATGCTGCTGCTCGTGACGCAGGGACCGCGGCCCGCGAACAACGTCGATCAGATCCGGATCGTCGATGTTGGCGACACGGGTCTCTCCTTCCAGGTCAGGGTCGAGGAGATCACGTCCGCGAAGGGCTGCAACCTCTCCGACGTGCACATGAAGCCGTACCATGTGGTCCGGGTCCGGGCCGTCTCGGAGCGGGTGTACTTCTCTCGCGCGCGCCAGACTCCGCCCTGCGTCCGAGACGACCCCGGGCTGCGCCCGTGAGGCCGTCGAGATCCGTGACGCGGTGCGCGCGGCGCGGCCCCGGCGTGTTCGCGCTCCGCTGGGCTCGGCGTCCGGGGTAAGTCCCGGTCATGGCCGACGAGTTCAAGCGCCGCTGATCGCCCATGCCGAAGTCCGACGGTCCTGGGCCCGGCCCAGTTGCGAGATGGGCCTTACGGCCCTGGCGTTAGGTCGTGGTGCGCGAAATGATCACGATGCGAAAAGGGAATCCAAAGCAGTAAGCGGTTTCGAAGGTTTCCCGCCCACGTCCACGATCACGGATCGGAGGCCATTCCCCGTGAAGTCACTGCGCATCACGCTCGCCGTTTCCCTCGCCACGATCGCCGTCGCGCTACAAGCCGCGCCGGCCAATGCCGACATCGCGTCGCGCGGACTGATCCTGAAGGGGTGTTACGACGTCACCGACACGACCTACTTCGACTTCCAGTACCAGTGCAAGTACGCGAAGGGCTACAACGGCGTCATTGTACAAGGGCCCGTGGTGCTATTCGCGCTCGAAGCTCATGGGCCAGGCGTTCTTGACCCGCGGCGCCTGCTGACACCCTCAGAGCAGGACGGTCGGGACGTCGACGACCTTGGCGCGCAGGTACTCCGCCAGCGACTTGGCCTGCGGGTCCATGCGCGTACTGGACATGACGCCCTCGCCGAGAAAGCCCTTGAGGACGAAGTTGAGTGCGCGCAGGTTCGGGAGCTCGTAGCGGTCGATCTCGAGCTCGCGCGCCTCCGGCAGCAGCTCGCGCAGACGATCGACGGTGAGGAACTGCCGCAGCCATATGTAACCGGGATCGGACAGCGCCCACACACCGCAGTTGGCGTTGCCGCCCTTGTCGCCCGAGCGCGCGCCGGCGACGCGGCCCAGCGCGATCCGTCGAGTCGGGCCGCCCGGCAGGCTGCCGTCGGGACTCGGCGCTCCCTCGATCGGCGGCGCGCTGCCGCCGCGCAGCTGGGGGATCGGGATGCGCGAGCCGTCGGGGGCGACGACGACCTCGTCGATCACCTCCGCCGGCACGAGCGTCGGCCAGTACACCGTGTACTCGGTCTCGGCCTGCGGCGGCGTGGTCGTGAAGTAGCCGGGGTAGCCGCCGAGCCCGAGCTCGATGCAGGCGTTCGAGAACGCGCGGCCGACCTTGTTGCGGTCGCGGTCCTTGACCGTTACACGCAAGTAGTTGAACGCCTGCTCGTTCGACGCCGGGTCCTCGGCGCCGCTCTCGATCAGCTTCGCGTCGAAGGTCTCGAAGCGATCGGCGCCGCCCAGCTTGGCCAGCAACGCGTCGACGGTCAGCTTGACTTTGCGGTCGATGTCCAGCCCCGCCATCACGAACGTCATCGAGTTCCGGAAGCCGCCCGAGTAGTTGATGCAGACCTTCGTCTCGGGCGGCGACGGCTCTCCGCGGACGCCGTCGATCCGCACGCGGTCCTTGCCTTCCTGCTCGAGGCAGATGGTGTCGAAGCGCGCCACGACGTCCGGGTTCGGATAGCGCGGCCCCGCGATCTCGTACAGCAGCTGCGCCGTCACGGTGCCGACCGTCACCGCGCCGCCGTGCGACGCATGCTTGGTGATCACGGTCGCGCCGTCCTCGGCGATCTCGGCGATCGGGAAGCCCGGCGAGCGCATGTCGCCGAGCTCGTCGTAGAACGGGTAGTTGCCGCCCGTCGCCTGCGGGCCGCACTCGATCACGTGCCCGGCGACGACGGCCGCGGCCAGCTTGTCCCAGTCGTCGCGCTGCCACTTGTGCCACCAGGCGGCCGGGGCGACCGCGAGCACGGCATCGGTGATGCGCGGGCAGATGACGACGTCGGCGCCGCGGTCGAGCGCCTCGACGACGCCCCACGACCCGAGATACGCGTTGGCGGTCATCGGCTCGACGTCGAGCTCGGACAGCGGCCGGCCGGTGTCGAGGTGGGGGAGGGGGAGCCCCTCGCGCTGCAGGTCCTCGAGCCGGTCCTTGAGGTCGTCGCCCTCGATGTGCGCGATCTTCGCGTCGATCCCGAGTCGCTCGGCGAGCTCGCGCATCCTGTCGGCCAGGCCCGCCGGGTTGAGGCCGCCGGCGTCGGTGACGATCTTCACTCCACGGTCCATCGCTTCGCCCAGCACCTGCTCCATCTGGACCAGGAACGTCTTGGCATAGCCGGCCGTCGGGTCCTTGCGCCGCCCCTTCCACAGGATCATCAGCGTCAGCTCGGCCAGGTAGTCCCCGGTGAGGAAGTCGATCGGGCCGCCGTCGAGCATCTCCTTCGGCGCGGAGATCCGGTCGCCGTAGAAGCCCGAGAAGTTCGCGATCCGGACCGGTCGGGTCACGGCGTCCTCACCCACGGTGGCGACAGGGCATGGCAGAAACGATAAGCGAGTTCAGTACAGGACCGGCGCTGTGCGCTGGACCGCCGTCTGCTCGGCAGGACCAGGCCTTCGCGGCCGTCGCGTCACAGCACAATTTCCGGACGACTGGCTTGCGTTCGGCCGTCGCGCCGGGGTACGGTCGCACCACCGCATCGTGTTGGTGTGAGCAAAACGACGCAAGGAGGCGACATGACGGCGACCGCACACGAGGACCATGGCGTCGTGGTCGATCGCGGAGCGCCCGAGCCGCCCGGTCTCGGCCGGCCCCACGCGAGCGCCGGCGTGCACGGGCAGGCGGTGCGCGGGCACGCGTACTGGCCGCAGTCGCGATCCGACGCGGGACGGTTCGGGCGGATGTTCCGCGCGCTTCCCGCGCTCGAATTGGGCGAGGACGAGGCGAAGGCGATCGCCGAGCGGATGGTCGAGCCGGGCGCGGCGCGCGCGGACAATCCGACATCCCGGCCGGCTACACGTACCTCGGCCAGTTCATCGACCACGACATCACCTTCGATCCGGTCTCCAGCCTGCAGCGCCGCAACGACCCCGACGCGCTGCACAACTTCCGCACGCCGGCGCTGGACCTGGACTCCGCTCTATGGCCGCGGTCCCGACGACCAGCCCTATCTCTACGACTGGACGCCGGGCCGCGAGGGGCGGTTCCTGATCGGCCGCGGGCAGCGCGCGAGCGAGCTCGACCTGCCGCGCAACGCTCCGGCGGACGTCCTCGACGACCCGGACTCAGACCGCGTGCGGCGCGCGCTGATCGGCGATCCGCGCAACGACGAGAACGTGCTCGTGGCCCAGTTGCACCTGACGATGCTGCTGTTCCACAACCGCGTCATGGACCACCTCGACGGCGCGGCCTCCGGCGTGCGCGAGCTGGAGCGGCTGGCGGACAAGCTGCGCGGCGACGACTGGCACGCGCGCTTCCTGGTCGCCCAGGAGGTCGTGCGCTGGCACTACCAGTGGCTGGTGATCTTCGACTTCCTGCGCCGCGTCGCCGGGCCCAACACGCTCGCGCACGTGCTGAGCAAGCAGCCGACCCCGTACGGCGGCCTGGAGGCCTGGACGCCCCGGACGCTCTTCTACCGGCCCAAGTACGACGCGTTCATCCCGGTCGAGTTCTCGGCCGCCGCGTACCGCTTCGGGCACAGCATGGTCCGCAACACCTACCGGCTCAACACCGCGATCCCACCCGCGGGGGCGACGCTCTCGATCTTCGACCACGACGCACCCACGACGGGCCTCGGTCGCCTCGGCCACCTCGGCGGGTTCCGGCAGCTGCCGCCGTTCTGGCCGATCGAGTGGAAGTTCTTCTTCGACCTGGGTCACGCCGGCCCGCTGACCGTCGGCGTCCAGCGCTCGCGCCGCATCGACACCCAGCTCGCGGCGGAGCTGAGCCGGCTCCCCGACAACGTCGCCACCGGGATCAAGTCGCTGGCGGCGCGCAACCTCCTGCGCGGCTCGGCGATGGGCCTGCCGTCCGGCCAGGACGTCGCGGCCGCGATGGGCATCCAGCCGCTCGCGGACGCCGAGCTCGAGCTCGAAGGCCGGCCGGCCCCGCTGTGGTACTACGTCCTCAAGGAGGCCGAGCTCGGGGGCGGCAAGCGGCTCGGACCGGTCGGCGGACACATCGTGGCCGAGGTCTTCGTCGGCCTGCTCGCCCACGACCCGTCCTCCTGGCTGCACAGCCGGCCGACCTGGAAGCCGTTCCTCGGCCGGCACGGCGGCACCTTCACGATGGCCGACCTCATCAAGTTCACCGGCTACGGCCTCG
>CAVWJU010000005.1:0-188435 GCA_963755275.1 uncultured Solirubrobacteraceae bacterium
CCGTCCGTGAACTCGAACGGTTCGCAGCCGCGCACCTTGGTCGGCGTGCCCGTGCGCTGCGTGCCGCGGACGTCCTCCGTGCTCGCGAGAAGAGGCGCTCGATGTACACGCCCGCGGCGCAACCGCTCCTCACGCTCGACCCCGATCTCGGCCAGCTGCTGATGGAAGACCGGCTGTACGCGGCCGGCCGGGAGCTGCGCGCGCGGGACCGCGCGACGTGCGAATAGGTCGCGCGCCAGCCGAACCCGAGCGCATGACCCAACGGCTCAACCCCCGCCACGTCAAGCCGCTCAAGCCACCGCAACGCCTCCACGCTGCGCCACCCGGGCCCGCGCACCCTGCCGCCACGGCCACTCACCGCACACCACCGCCACGCCGACTCGAGCCCGCGCTGCCCTTCACGCCCACGCCCCCGTTGCGCGCTTCCGCCTTCTCCTCCTCCGTCCTCGTGTACCTCGGCCGTTGACCTTGCCGTTGCTCCGTCTCTTCTCCCTGGACTGTCCTTCTGCTGTCTTGTCCCTGCACCACCTAGCCCGTCCGCTGATCCCCCACCACCACTTCTTGGGGGGACTGGATCCGACCCCGCCTGCACCCGAGACGAAGGAACGTGGGGCGGGCGGGGTCGGATCCAGGCCCCCCGCCAACCCCGCCAACAAAGGGATCAGCGGACGGGCGCTATGCAACCCATTGCATAGCGAAATGCATAGCGCCGCCCGACTCGACGTCCCGGCTCTCCGTCACCCCCTGCGCGGTCGCGCTGTCGCCCGGACGTGGCCGGCTGGTCATCGAGTCCACCGGTAGCCGTCGGGCCGCCACGCGATCTGGTTGCAGGTGGCGCTCGCCGGGTCGCGGTAGCGCGGGCCGGCCGTCCGCGGTGATGCCCTGCAGGTACACGAGCCAGGCGCGGTTGCAGCGCTGGCAGTGCCACTCGATGACGCCGTCGCGCCGCAGCGTCGACCACAGCTTGGTCTTGCTCGACCGCTGCAGCCATGCGGCCGGCGGGCAGAATCGCCGCCGTCCCGGGTCGGGTGCGAGCGGCTCTCGAAGCGTGAGCGCGCGGATCGGCAGCGCGCGGCGATACGGCAGCGGCGGCCGCGGCGGACGATCGAACGCGAACCGGCGGCCCTGGCGAGGCCTTCGCGCCAGCGCGTTCTGCGCCAGCTCGCGGCCGCTGTGCTGAGCGACGAGCCAGTCGCGCTCGGCGCTCGACGTCGTCCGCGGACGTCGACGAGCTCGTCGCCGCGCAGCGCGTCGACCAGCGGCGCGAGGTCGTCGTCGTCGAGGCGACCGACGGCCTGCACCCAGGGCAGGAACGCGTCGCCGCCGCCGCGCCCATCGGCGAGGAGCAGGTCGAGCAGGCGCGAGCGGGTCGTGGACCGTCCACGCGTCGTCGCGCGCGCTGGTGTCGCGGTGCAGGAACTGGCGGCCGCCGCCGCGGCGGCGTACCACGGCTCGTCGCCGTAGGGGGCGGGCCGGCGCGCGATCAGCCGCTCGCGGCGCATCCGCTCGAGCACGTCGGTCGCGGTCGCGCCGAGCGGCTTGGCGTCGCCGAGCGCGCGCAACAGCTCGCTCTCGGCTGAGCGCGCTGCGCGCGTAGCGGTCGTCCTCGGCGTCGACGAGCGCGCGCAGCACCGCGTCGGCGGCGATCAGGTAGCCGGCCTCGCCGCCCGACGGCGGCGCTCTCCAGCCAGCCCGGCACGCGCCGGTCGAGCTGGGCGAGCACCTCGCGCGCCGCGTCGCCGGCGGTCGCCGACGAGCAGATCGGCGTGCAGCGTCTCGCTGAGCGCGGCATGCAGCGCCTGCGCTCGGCGCTGATCGAGCTCGAGCCGGATCCGGCCGTCGACGCGCTGCTGGGAGTGGCTGCTCATGGTGCCTCCGGGGATGTCGTTGTGGAGGTGTGCCGTCGGGTGCCTGCTGGTGCGCGGCTCGCGTGAGCGCTTCGCGGGCCCGGGCGGTCATCTCGTCGAGGTCGCCGGCCTCGACGCCGTGCATGTCGATCCCGCCCGCGCGCAGCAGCTCGATCGCCGCGGCCAGCACGCCGGTGGCGACGAACTTGCTGCCCAGCGTGCGCGGCTGCCCGGTCCGGGCCGGCCGCGACAGGCTGCGCAGGAACACGACGTCGTCCTCGGCCAATTCGACGCCCTGGCGCAGCCGCGCGACCGGTTCGCGCGACACCGTCACGTGCGCCGGCGGCTCGTCGCGCGGCGGCCGGGTGGCGAGCCCGCCGGTCGCCGTGTCGCGCGTGAACAGTCCGGCTGCGGCCGCGCCCGCGTCGGTGCGCCGCGGCGCGCTCACCGTCGCCACCTCGGCGGCGCGACGTCCGCAGCGAAGCGCGGTGGGCGAGTTCGTCGGCCAGCGCCCGGTAGTCGGCGCTGACCGGGTGCGCGGGGTCGAGCTGGCCGACGGCCAGGCCGGCGGCGTGCGCGTCGCGCACCTTCGTGCTGTGGCGGATCGTGGTCCGGCACAGCACGCCGCCCGCGCTGTCGCCGAACAGCTGCTCGAGCTGGACGCGGATCTCGCGGGCGTGGCGAGTGCGCTCGTCGACCTGCGTGCCGACGATCCCCAGGTACTGCAGCGCCGGGTTGTCGTAGTCGCGGACCTCGTCGATCGTCGCCGTCAGCACCGCCAGGCCCGCGACCGAGAGGAAGTCCAGCAGCGTCGGCACCAGCACGCTCGTCGCGGCGACGAGCGCGTTCATCGTCAGCGGCGTCATCCCCGGCGGGCAATCGACCAGCACGACGTCGAAGCGGCTCGGCGACGTCGAGGCGCTCCAGGCCGCGCTCGAGCCGCTGGTGCGCGCCGCCGCGGCCGGGCTCCGCCGAGCGCGCGCTCCGCGCTGGCCAGCGCCTTGCTCGCCGGCACCAGCCACGTCCCCCACCGCGTCGCCACGATCGGGTCGGGCGCGTCGACCGTCACCGAACGCCTCCGGCACCAACAGCCGGCTCACGGTCCGCTCCGGCGGCGTGTCGAACCCGAGCCCGGCCAGCACCTCCAGCGAGGACTGCGGGTCGAGCCCGACCTGCAACACGCGCACGCCCGGTCTCGGCCAGCGCGAACCCCAGATCCTTGACCAACGACGTCTTGCCCACGCCGCCCTTGCGGTTGATCACCGCCACCACCACCGCGCTCACGATCCCGCCCCCGCGCCGCGCAGCTGCGCACCCGCGCGGCTGCCCGACTGCGCGATTGCGTCGGTACGCGTCAGCGCCCTCGCGCACGTAGCGCGACTGCGCAGCCCGCGGAACGCACGGGCGATCCCAGACACGCAGCCGCACCCGTGCGTCGCTGCCCGTCGGCGCGGCTGTGCAGATCGCCGCCAGGCCTCGACCAGCGCGCGCAGCGCGCCAGCGACCCGGCGCGCGTCCGCGCTCGCAGCGACTCGGACACCGTCGACGTCGACGTTGGTCGCGCCGCGTTCGCGCGAGCGACCGGCGGGGCTTGGTCTGGTCATGGTGATCCCTCCTCGGGAGTTGGACGACGACGGACGCAGCTGACCGCTGCGGGGTGCGGGAGTAGCCAGCGGCCGTGGGCGAGCTCGGCGCGGTAGCGGGTGGCGCGCGCGCCGATCCCGTCGAGCTCCTCGCACGGATCCGGCCCGAGCGAGCCGCACCTCGTCGGCGCCCGGAGCGATCGCCAGATGCGCGAGCGCGAGCGCCGCGTTCGGCCACGCGGCCGGATCGCGCCCGCCGAGCAACACGGCGTCGCGCACCCGGCAGCGGCGCGCCTCCGCGGTCTCGACGCGCGGCGGACACCTGCAACCGGAACACGAAGCGCGAATCCGGCGGCGTGCGGCGCGCCTCGGCGCGAGCCCGTGCTCGCGCCAGTCGCGCCCGGTCGTGCTCGAGCGCGACCGCGCGCATCGCCTTGGCCAGCCCCAGCAACCGCGCGACGTCGCCGCCGAACCGCTCCGCGCCTCCCAGGCTGGCCAGTGCGCACAACGCGCCCGGGCCGCTCGCCGGCCAGCCCGGCGGCCGCCGCTCCGCGTGGCGCTCGTAGAGCTCGATCGCGCGGCCCACCAACACCGCGAACCCGGGAGGCACCGGGCCCGCCAGCGCGCTCCCGCTGTCCACCACCTTGGCCAGCCCGTAGCGCTGTGCCACCCACGCCTCGCGCAAGCGACCCAGCGGGCACCGCCGACCCGCGGGCCACGCCGACCACCGCGTCGACGCGCGCCGCGACCTGCGGCTCCAGCAGCGCCGCACGGGCCGCCAGCAGCCTGCTCGCGGGCGGCCAGACGACGCGTGACCAGGGCGTCGAAGTCCTCGCGCGACATCGGCCCCGTCTCCTCGGTGCTCGCCGTGGGCGGCGGTGGCGTCGCCGACGCCGCCCGGACGGTCGCCGCGCGCCCGCGCGCGCCCGTCTCAGCAACAACCGCTCTCGAGCTCCATGACCGTTGGCGCTGAACACGGCGGCGCTGACGCACCACCCCGAGACGTCACAGAGCTCCGAGTACCGTTCGGGGACACCGACGGGAGCGCCGACGGAGGAGGCGCCCCGAAGGGATGCGTCAAATCTCTACAAGCCGCACGCACGGCCTCCGCCTCGGCGATCTCGACCTCGACTCGTTCGCGCCGGCGCGCCTCGTGCAAGCCCACACGCCGATCGATCGCGACCTGCGACCGCCGGCGCGCCGTCGGCACGCCGCTGCGGCCGCGGATCCCGCCCAGGCTCGGCGCCACACGGCCGCGGCGCCGGCGCGCACGCTCGCGTCCGCGCCAGCCACGCGCCCGCCTCCGCGCCGCGTGGAGCTCGGGCGGCGCGGGCGTCGGCGCCGCCAGCAGCACGATCTGCGTCCGCCACCACAACCCATCCGCGTCGCGCTCGGGCTCGTGCGCGACCAGGCCGGCCGCCTGCAGGTCATCGAGCCAGCGCTGCACGCTGCGCCGATGGGCGCGGACGAACCGCGCCCGCTCGAGCGCGATCGCGCGGGACCGGGCCCCAGCCCATCACCGCTGCCAACCCCGCGACCAACTGAGCGATCGAGGTCGCGAAGCGCGCCGAGCGCTGCGCGTGACCGAGCCGGAACAGGTAGCGCTTGACCGCGTACGCGCGCGTCTCCAGCCGGTCGTCACCGGGCGTCGTGCATCCGCGCTCGCGGCGCGCGCGGCCGAGCAGCGCGCACACCACCACGCGGCCCGGCTCGGCCGGCAGCGGCTCGCTCGCCGGGCGATACCAGCGACGCGACGACCGTCGAGCACGAGCGTGCGGAGGTGCGATCCAGCGGCACCGCCAACGCCCGAGGGCGCCGCGGCAGCAGGCAGCACTGCGCCAGCGAGCGGACGCTCGCGGCACAGCTGGAGAGGTCCCGAGCCGCCGGCGGCCGCGGGCGCTCCAGGCGCACGGCGACGCCGCCCCTCAAGCAGGGGTTGGCGATCCGTCCGGCGCGCGGCTACAGTTCGGGACGGGTGCATATGTGGGCGCTCACCCGAATCGGGTGGCGCTGAGTGGCCGGAAGGCCGCAGACGGAGACCGGGCTGGCTACCCGGTCTTCTTCGTTCTGCGGCCGGTTCGCTGGCGGGCCGCGACACGCGACCGTTACGTCCGGGGCGAGCTGAGTCCGGCCGTCACTACGCGCGAGTGCGGAGTGGCCGTCGTGGCTACACGCTGGCTTCCGACGGGCCGAGGGTTGAGCACTCAGGCAGGCCGCTCGAGCTGGTGTCTCGAGAAGTCGGCGAAGCTTCTGCTGGGGACCCTCTGTCCCCTTAAACGCCGGAGGCTGTCCCCCTATTGTCCCCTTAACCGCATTCGAGCCGTTCGCTCTTTGCGGTTTTCCGGTGTCCCGAGGTGTCCGCCGATGTCCGGCGTTAGCGGGGAGATTTCCCTGCTGTGGCCGGGAAAGTCCGTCGGTGTCCGGCGGCAGGGGGTGATGGTGGGAGCAGGATTCGAACCTGCGAAGGCTGAGCCAACGGGTTTACAGCCCGTCCCCTTTGACCGCTCGGGAATCCCACCGGGCCGCGCCATTTTAGCGCCGGATCACGCCCTCTGTTTCGGGGTCGAAGAGGTGTACGCGGTCGGGGTCGACGCGCAACCGCACGCGCTCGCCGGGCGCCGGGCGGACGTTCGGCGGCACGCGGGCGATGAAGCGGCAGCCGTCCTCGACCATGTCCTCGCCGGCGTCGAGCATGTCGGCGGTCAGCGCCGACGAGCTCGGGGCGTCGAGGTGCAGGAGCACGTCGGAGCCGAGCATCTCGCTCAGGACGACCGGCATCTCGAGGATGTCGTCGCCGTGATCGCCGTTGGCCGGGGTCACCGCCTCGGGCCGGATGCCGACGACGACATCGCCGCGGAACGTCGTCCGCAGCCCGAGGCGCTGGTCGCCGAGCCACACGCCTTCGTCGTCCGCGCGGGCGCGCAGCAGGTTCATCGCCGGTGAGCCGATGAAGCCCGCGACGAACATGTTCTCGGGCTGCTCGTAGAGGCGCTGGGGCGAGTCGACCTGCTCCAGGCGCCCGTCGCGCATGACGGCCACGCGATCGCCCATCGTCATCGCCTCGGTCTGGTCGTGCGTCACGTACAGCGTTGTGGTCCCCAGCTCCTGGTGCAGGCGGGCGATGTAGGCGCGCATCTCGACGCGCAGCTTGGCGTCGAGGTTGGACAGCGGCTCGTCCATCAGGAACGCCTGCGGCGAGCGCACGATCGCGCGGCCCAGGGCCACGCGCTGGCGCTGCCCGCCGCTCAACGCGCGCGGCCGGCGCTCGAGCAGCTCGCCGATCCCCAGCCGCGTGGCGGCGCGGCCGACGCGCGCGCCGATCGCGCCCTTCTCCTGCTTCTGCAGCTTCAGCGCGAAGCCCATGTTCCCGCTCACGTTCATGTGCGGGTACAGCGCGTAGGACTGGAAGACCATCGCGATGTCGCGGTCGCGCGGGGCGACGTCGTTGACGACCCGCGCGCCGATCGTGATCTCGCCGCCGGAGGCATCCTCGAGCCCGGCCACCATCCGCAGCGCGGTCGACTTGCCGGAGCCGGACGGCCCGACGAGGATCGTGAACTCGCCGTCGGCGATCTCGAGGTCGAGTCCGTCGACGGCCTTGGTGCCGTCGGGGAAGACTTTGGAGACGCTCTCGAACGCGATCGATGCCATCAGCCCATCCTCCGCAGGCTCGCGATGTGGTCCCGGTACGAAGAGCGCCGACCGCTTCGGGATGCGCTCCTGGGTCTCGTAGTCGACGCGCACGATCCCGAAGCGCTTGTCGTAGCCGTGCTCCCACTCGAAGTTGTCGAGCAGCGACCAGGCGTGGTAGCGCCGCACGTCGACGCCGTCGGCCACCGCGCGTCGCAGGGCCGAGAGGTGGTCCGAGAGGTACGCGACCCGCGACGGATCCTCGACGACGCCGTCGACGAGCGTCTCGTCGTCGAACGCGGCCCCGTTCTCGGTGATCCAGATCTGCAGGTCGCCGTAGTCGGCCCGCAGCCGCAGCAGCAGGTCATGCAATCCGGTCGCGTCGACGGGCCAGCCCATGGCGGTCGTCTGCCCGCGTGGCACGGTCGTCGACGCCTGCAGCGGCGCCTCGGCCGACTCGCGGACGTACGTCGGGTTGTAGTAGTTGATGCCGAGGAAGTCGATCGGGCGCGAGATCACGTCGAGGTCCTCGGGGTTCAGCGACGGCAGCGGCCCGAAGACCCGCTCGTAGTGCTCGAGTAGTTCAGCGGGATAGGTCCCGCGCAGCACCGGGTCGAGGAACCAGCGGTTCTGGTGGGCGTCCATCCGCGCCGCGGCGGCCTCGTCGCCCGCCGCCGCGGGCCGCATCGGGTTGAGGTTGAGCGTGATGCCGACCGGCGCGTCGGTGGCGCGCAGCGCGTCGACGGCCAGGCCGTGGGAGAGCAGCAGGTGGTGCGCGACCGTCAGCGCCGTCGGCCAGTCGCGGACGCCCGGTGCCTTGCGCCCGGCGGCGTGCCCGAGGATCGCCACGACCCAGGGCTCGTTGTGCGTGATCCAGCCCTGTACGACGTCGCCGAGCGCGTCCGCCATCGCCGCCGCGTAGTCGGCGAAGCGCAGCGCGGTGTCGCGCACGGCCCAGCCGCCGGCCTCCTGACGCGCCTGGGGAAGATCCCAGTGGTAGAGCGTGGCCACGGGCTCGATGCCGCGCTCCAACAGCCCTTCGACGAGCCGCCGGTAGAACGCCACGCCGCGGGGGTTCAACGCGCCCCGCCCGTCGGGCTGGACGCGCGGCCAGGCGATCGAGAAGCGGTAGCTCTCGAGTCCCAGATCGCTCATGAGCGCAAGGTCTGATGCCCAGCGGTGGTAGTGATCGCAGGCGACGTCGCCGGTGTGGCCGTTGACCACTGCGCCCGGCCGGTGGCTGAAGCGATCCCAGATCGACTCGCCGCGGCCGTCCTCACGGACCGCGCCTTCGATCTGGTACGCCGCCGTCGCGGCGCCGAAGCGGAAGCCCGTGGGCAATCCGCTGGGCAGCGACGGCAGCGGAGCGGTGGCCGTCATCCCTTCACCGCCCCGGCGGTGATGCCCTTCACGAGCCAGCGCTGGGTCGCGAAGAAGGCGATGAGCACGGGGAGGGTCGAGATCACGCCGGCCGCCATCAACTGAGCCGTCCTTTCCTGGTAGTTGCCGATGAAGTTGCGGATGCCGATCGGGATCGTCTCGGCGTTCTCCTGCGTCAGCGCCGCGACGAACAGCAGCTCGTCCCACGCGAACAGGAAGGCGTAGACGAAGGTCGCGACCAATCCGGGAGCGGCGGCGGGGAGCACGATCTTCACGAACGCGCCCAAGCGCGTGCAGCCGTCGACCATCGCGGCCTCCTCCAGATCACGCGGGATCGCGGTGAAGAAGTAGCGCATGAAGTAGATCGCCACCGGCGTGAAGAACGCCGTGTAGACGAGGATCATCCCGAGGTGGGTGTCGAACAGCGCCACCGGCGTGTTCTGCTTGAGCCAGATGAAGCCCATGAACACCGGTAGCAGGAACAGCGAGCCGGGGATCAGCTGCGTGCCGACCACGCCGAGCGAGAGGCCGGTCGAGCCGCGGAACTTGAAGCGTGCGAGCGCGTAGCCGGCGCAGCTCGCGAACACCGTCGCGCACAACGCGGCGACCGTGCAGATGATCAGCGAGTTGATCAGGTAGCGCTCGAAGTCCACGCTCTCCCACATCCGGCTGAACGCCGTGAACGTCGGCTCGAGCAGGTTGTAGGCGCCCGTCGAGAGCTGGCCGTCGGTCTGCAGCGATGACGCGACGAGCCAGAGGATCGGCGCGAGCATGACCGCCAGCACCAACCACGTGAGGGCGTCGAGCCCTCGGTTCACCCAGCGGGCGCTCATGACCCCTCCAGATCGCGCTTGAAGATCCGGTACCAGACCAGCACCCACACGAACATGGCGAGCATGAGCAGTGTGGACGCAGCGGCGCCGAAGCCGAACAGGTTGTTGGAGAAGGACTGCCGGTAGATGAGGGTCATCATCAGGTCGGCGTCCGGGCCCGGGTTGGACCCGAGCATGATGTAGGGGATCGCGAACTGGTAGGCGGCGTAGATCACGCCGAACAGCAGCTGGATCGCGATCAGCGGCCGCAGCAGCGGCAGCGTGATGTAGCGGAAGCGGCGCAGCGGGCCGGCGCCGTCGAGCGCCGCGGCCTCGTGCAGCTCGGACGAGATCGCCTGCAGCCCGGCGAGGAAGAAGATCATCGCGAACGGGATCCCGCGCCAGACGCTCGGGATGACGATCGCCCACATCGTGTTCTCGCCCAGCAGCCAGATCGGGCGCTCGCCCAGCAGGTGCGTGTAGTCGACGAGGACCTTGTTGACGATCCCGACGTCGCTCTGCCACATGAACTGCCACAGCACGGCGACGACGAAGCTGGGCACGATCCACGGCGTCAGCATCAGCGTGCGCACGAGCCGCTGGCCGCGCATCGGCCGGTTGAGCAGCAGCGCGATGGCGAGGCCGCCGGCGAGCGTCAGGCCGACGGTCCAGAACGTGTAGACGGCCGTGTTCTGCACCGCGCCGAAGAAGCCGCTGCGCAGCGGGTTGGCATCGTCGAAGAGGATCCCGCGGTAGTTGTCGAGCCCGGTCCACGGCGCCTCGAAGAGCCGGGCGAAGGTGAAGGTGTTGAGCCGCTTGAAGGAGAGGAGGAAGCCACCCGCGGTCGGGAGCAGGTGCACGAGCACCATGAACGCGACCGCGGGGGCGATCAGCCAGTAGGCGAAGCGGGTGCGGGAGCGCTCCGCGCTACGGCGGCGAGGCCGCCCCGCCCGGGAGGGGATTACCCGGGCGGGGTCGGTCTCGGGGGGCGGCTGGAGGGTTGTCTGAGCCACTACCCCGCCGACTGAGCCAGGAGCCCGTCGGCCTCCTTCGCCGCGGCGTCGAGCTGGGACTTGACGGTCGCCGCGCTATAGCCCGATCCGACGCCGGCCGCGCTGTCGAGAATGTTCCCGAAGCGCGTCTTGTACGCGTTCTCGATCTGCCCCCACTGCGGGATCGGCGCATACGTGCGCCCGCTCTGGATGGCCTCGAAGAACGCCTTGTGGTTGTCGCTGGAATCGCCGACCTGCTGCTGAGGCTCCAGGCGCGCCGGGAACATGCCGAGCAGGGAGGCGTAGTCCTTCTGGGTCTGGTCCTCAGAGAGGAACTTGACCAGCGCCCAGGCCTCGTTCTGGTACTTGCTGGACTTGAAGACCATCAGGTCCGAGCCGCCCACGAACGTGAACGCCTTGCCACCCGGGCCGACCGGCATCGGGGCGACGCCGACGTTCTCGCGCGCGGCCTTGCTCCAGGTGTCGTCCTCGGCGCGGCCGATCGAGCCGAGCACCCACGGGCCGCCGATCCAGACGGCCAGGCGGCCGCCCTTGAACTGGTTCTCGACCTGCGTGCCGTCGCGCTCGAGCTGGCTCTTGTCGAACAGCCCGGCCGTGATCAGCTCGGCCATGAACTCGACGCCCTCCTGGGACTCGGCGCTGTTGATCGTCGACTTCTTCGCGTCGTCGGAGAGCTCCGCGCCGCCGTTGTCCCACACGAACGGCATGACCTGGTGCACGAGGTCGTAGGCCTTCTTGCCGGGCGCGCCGAACGGCTCGATGTCCGGCACCTTGTCCTTGATCGCCTGCAGCGTGGCCTTGAACGAGGCGAGGTCCTTGAACGCCGTCGCCGGATCGACGCCGGCCTTCTCGAGCACGTCCTTGCGGTAGTAGATCGAACGCGCCTCGGTGAACCACGGCACGGCCCACGTGCCCTCCTGACCTTCGACCTGGGTCGTGTTCCAGATGCCCTGGGCGTAGGCGTCCTTGCCGCCGATGTCGCTGACGCGGTCGGTCAGATCGGTGAAACCGCCGAGCGCGGCGAAGAACGGCACCTGCGTCGTGCCGGCCTGGGTGATGTCGGGCCCTTCGCCGGAGACTGCGGCGTTGCGGATACGGTCGAACTGGACGTCCCAGCCGACCTCCTGTACTTCGACCTTCACGCCGGTCTTGGCCGTGAAAGGCTCGACCATCTTCTGCAGGTCCTCCTTGGGCTTGGGCGAGTTGGGCATCGTCCACAGCGTCAACGTGACGCCCTTCTGCAGTTGCTGCTCACCGCTGGTCTTGCTGGTGCCGGCGGCTTGGTTGTCGCCGCCGTCGTCGCCGCCACAGGCGACGAACGCCATGGGGGCCAGTGCGAGTGCGATCGCCGTCGCGACGACCGCGAGCCTCTTGGGCACGAGTCACTCCTCCTCAGGAAGTTGAACAAAAACGTTTTTGGTAAAGGCGAAAGGAAAACGGCTTGCGGTCTGAGCGGTGCGTGTCACCTCCCGGCGGTGGAGCCGCGGACCACGAGCTCGACTCCGAGCGTCCGCAGCGCAGGGCGGTCAGGATCGCCGGCGACGCGCGCGACCAGGGCGTCGCCGGCGGCGGCGCCCAGGCCGAGCTTGTCCTGGCGCATGGTGGTGAGGGGCGGGTTGACGTGCGTGGCGAGTTGGATGTCGTCGAACCCGATGATCGAGAGGTCCTCGGGCACGCGCAGCCCGGCTTGGGCGGCGGCCCGGATCGCGCCGATGGCCATCATGTCGGCGGCGGCGAAGATCGCGGTCGGCGGCTCGGCCAGCGCCAGCAGGCGCTCGGTGGCCTCCCTCCCGCTCTCGGCGTAGAAGTCGCCGTAGGCCACGTAGTCGTCGCGATAGGCGAGCCCGGACTCCTGTACGGCAGCACGGTAACCGCGCAGGCGATCGGCGCCCGGGCGCGAGTCGACCATCCCGGTGATGGTGGCGATCCGTCGGTGACCGAGGCCATACAAATGGCGCACGGCCGCGGCTGCGCCCTCGACGTTGTCGGACATGACGACCTCGACGGAAGGGCCCTCGAGGTGCATGTCGATGCCGACGCAAGGGATCTCGGCGCGGGTCAGGCGGCGCACTTCGGGGTCGTCGGGATCGAGCCCGATCAGGGCGCAGGCGTCGACGTTGTGGTGGCGGGCGCGCTTGAGGTACGAATGCGGGCCGTAGCCGTTGCCGGGGCGCTCGGAGGCGAACAGCAGCAGGTCGAAGCCTTCGGCTCCGACCCGCTGCTTGAGCCCTCCGAGCACTTCGTGGAAGAACGGATGCTGCAGATCGGGGTGGCCCTCGCCGGTCTCCATGAACACGCCGATGATGTGCGAGCGCTGGGTGACGAGCGAGCGGGCCGCGGCCGCCGGCGTGTAGTCGAGCTCGCGGGCGAGGCGCATGATGCGCTCGCGCGTCTCGGGACGCACGTCGGTGTAGCCGTTGAGCGCGCGTGAGACGGTGCCGACCGACACGCCGCTGACCCGGGCCAGCTCTTTGATGGTGACTCTCTCCATTTCCCGAAAACGGTTTTGGAAACCGTGGGCGGGAGTATGCACAGAGTGTGGCAGAACGTCAAGGGGCGGGGTCCGTGAAGCCACCTGCGACGAAGGCCTGAGGTCGCTCCAGCTCTCGCTCCCGCCCGACCACCTCGCAACTCTCGCAGGAAGGACGACGCCCGCGTCGTGGAGAATCCCGTGGCGTGATCGGCGTTCTGCGCGAGGGCCCGCTGCATCGCGAGCTCAAGCAGCTGCTCGCGGCGCCGGGCGATGCCTTCGAGGTGCGCGTCGACGGGTACGTGATCGACCTCGTGCGCGCCGACGGCGAGCTGGTGGAGGTCCAGACCGGCGGGTTCTCCCCGCTGCGCTCCAAGCTCGACGCGCTGCTCGACCGCCACCGCGTGCGGATCGTGCACCCGATTCCCGCGCGGCGCCGGATCGTGCGCGTCGACGAGGACGGCGTCGTGCTCTCCTCGCGCCCGTCGCCCAAGCGCGCGGGCGCCACGACGATCTTCGAGGGCCTCGTCTCCTTCCCCACCCTGCTCTCGCACCCGAACCTGACGGTCGAGGTCCTGCTCTGCCACGAGGACCACGTGCGCGCGCCCGCGCCGACGCGCGGGCGCCGCTTTCTGCGTGATCCCGGCCAGCGCCGCCTGGTCGAGATCCTCGAGCGGATCGAGTTGCGCGATCCGGCCGACGCCGCCGCCCTGATCCCACCCCTCGACGCGCCCTTCACGACCCGCGAGCTGGCGACGGCGATGTCCGTCCCGCTGCCGCTGGCGCAGAAGGCCGCGGCCTGCCTGCGGGCTCTCGAGGTCCTCGAGCCCGCCGGCATGCGCGGCCGCGCGCCGCTGCACGCGATCAGGCCCGTTTGAGCGCTGCGAGCGCGGCGGTTTCCGCCTCGTACATCGCCGTCACCGCCTCGGTGAGCAGCGGGAGCTCGTCGGCCACGTCGCGCTCGGCCTGGAGCGCCCAGCGGGCCTCGTGGTCGTCGCGGTCGATCAGCTCGCGGAGCTCGTCGCCCGGCGGGAGCGCGGTGTCGACGATCACGTCCCACGCCGCCGCGGCCTCGCGCCAGGCGTGTGCGGGCTCGTCGCAGCCCAGGGCGCGAGAGCAGGTCCGCGGCCTCGTCGAGGAAGTCGGCGTAGAGCGCGCGCAGGTTCGCGCCGCCGGACGCGCCGGTGTAGATCGAGGCGCGCATGCTCGCGATCCCGCGGCCGTCGGCGAATACGCGCGGCCAGCCCTTGGCGTTGCGGGTGTCGGTGGTCATGCGCGCCCACTTGCGCCAGGCCGGCAGCGAGAAGGACGACGACGTCGCGCTCAGGTGCTCGACCTGCAGCCGGAGGCCGTCCGAGACGGCCGCGTGCAGCCGGTCGCCGTCGAGGTCGACGAGCTCGGGGTCGATCGTGATCAGGCGGTGCTTGTAGGAGACGACGCGCGCACGTGCCGCGGCCAGACGCTCGCGCGTCACGGTCTCGCGCACGAGCGAGCGGTCGTCGATCTCGTAGGTGTCGCCGGAGCGCCCGTAGACGATCAGCGGCGCCCCGCCGCGACCGTCGAGCGACTCCGGCTCGCCGCGCAGCCCGAGCTGGTAGGTGTCGATCCAGGCGATCGCCGGCAGGCCGCGGTCGAGCTGCGCGTCGAGCGTCTCCGCGGCGCCGCGGGCGCCGCCGGTCTCGTGCAGCTCGGCGTGCAGCCCGAGCCGCTCGGCGGTCTCGGACGCCCAGCGCGCCGGGTACTGCCACAGCCGGCGGAACCCGAGCGTCAGCGCGCGGTAGCCGTAGGCCTCGAACTCCCACAGGATGTAGCCCGCGCCGAGCCCGCCGCCGACGCCCAGGATCATCGCCTCCGAGAGCGGCTCACCCGAGTGAACGACGCCGACGTTGGCGAGCACGTTGGCGAACGCGGCGGTGTCGCCGTGGATCGCCGCCGCGCAGCTCCCACCCACCGTCGGCGGACTCCGCCGCGACGTGCCGGCGCGCGACCGAATAGCGCTCCCCGGTGCGACGCATGCGCTCCCGGACGAGCTGCTTGAAATGCTTGCGAGCGGTCATTTCCGACGTCCTCCACGCGGCCTGCGCCCGGTCTCCACGCCACCGTGCGCCTGCCGGAGCAGGGACGGAATGACTCGCCGACATCGTTCCCGAGGACACGCTATCCCCTTTGCCCCCGCGAAGGCGGCCGGCGTGGACGGCCACTCAGGAGGTCCGGCGCGGAGAACCCGCCGTAGCTCCGCGAGCGTACCAAGGCTGCCAGACTGGCGCGCGCACGATGTCTCACCTCCTTCCCGAAGGCGCCGATCACGACCGCGCGCGCGCCGCGCTCGAGGAGCACCTCGAGCTGCGTGCCGGTCGCGCGCGGACCGCCGTGACGACGTTCTACGACACGTTCGACGGCCGGCTGTACGCCGAAGGGCTCGTGCTGCGCCACGCCGACGGGACGCTCGAACTGCAGGACCGCGCCGCGGCGAGACGCTCGCCGCCGGCGACCGCGGCGCCGCCAAGCGGCTGTTCGACTCAGACCTCCCCGCACCCCTGCGCGCGCGGCTCGCGGACGTGATCGAGATGCGCGCGCTGACCCCGGTGGCCAAGCTGCGCACCCGCGAGCTGCCGCTCGCCGTGCTCAACGCCGACGACAAGATCGTCGTCCGTCTGCACATCGAGACCCACGCCGGCCTGCACGGGCGCATCTCGGCCACCCCGGTGCGCGGCTACGACGGCGACCTCGAACGCGTCGAGGCCGTCCTCACGGACGTGCTGAGCTGGGCGCCGGCGACGCTGCCGCTCGTCGACGAGGCGATCGCCGCGAGCGGGCGCCCGCCCGCCGGCATGAGCGCCAAGCTCGCGCTCACGCTCGACCACGACGCGCCCGCCAATGAGGCCGCGCAGGTCGTCTTCGACCGCCTGCTCGAAGTCATCCGCGACAACCTCGGAGGCACGCTCGACGACGTCGACTCCGAGTTCCTGCACGACCTGCGCGTCGCCGTCCGCCGCACGCGATCGCTGCAACGCCAGTTCAAGCGGATCTACCCCGACCGCCTGCAGCACTTCCGCGACGAGTTCAAGCGCCTCCAGCAGGCCACCGGCGACCTCCGCGACCTCGACGTCTACCTGCTCGACTTCCCGGCCCTCAGAGCCTCGCTCCCGGGGCAGATGCAGCCCGACCTCGACCCGCTGCACGAGGTGCTCGAGACCCACCGCGCCCAGGCCCTGCGCGCCACCCGGCGCGCGCTCAACGCCCGCCGCACCGAGGACGCGCTGACCCAGTGGGCGAAGTTCGTCGCCGACGCGCCGACGGCCGAGCGCAGCGTCGAGGCGCTCGCCTCGCACCGCATCGGCTCCGTCTACCGCCGGATGGTCAAGATGGGACGGGCGATCGACGACGACAGCCCCGCCGAGGACCTGCACGAGCTGCGCAAGGTCGGCAAGGAGCTGCGCTACCTGCTCGAGTTCTTCGCCAGCCTCTACCCCGCCGAGATCGTCAAGCCGCTGATCAAGACGCTCAAGGGCCTGCAGGACATGCTCGGCCGCTTCCAGGACCGCGAGGTCCAGGCCACGACGCTGCGCACGCTCGCGCCCGAGATCGGCAATCCGGCCACGGTGATGGCGATGGGCGCGCTCGTCGACCGCTTCATCCGCGAGGAGGCCGCCGCGCGCGAGGAGTTCGCCGGCCGCTTCGCCGAGTTCGCCGCCTCCGAGCAGCGTGCGCTCGTCAAGGATCACTTCGCGTGAGCCGGGTCCTGGCGACCTACAACATCAAGGGCGGCGTCGGCAAGACCTCGGCGGCGGTCAACCTCGCCACGCTGGCCGCCCGCGAGGGCGCGCCGACGCTGCTGTGGGACCTCGACCCGCAGGGCGCGAGCACGTACCTGTTCCGCGATCCGCCCCAAGGTCAAGGGCGGCGGGAACAAGCTCGTGCGCGGCAAGTCCGACGTCGAGGCGCTGCTCAAGGGCACCGACACCGACGGCCTCGACCTGCTGCCGGCGGACTTCTCCTATCGCCACATGGACCTCGCGCTGGGCGACGCCAAGAAGCCGAGCCGCCGGCTCGCGAACGTGCTCGCCCCGCTGCGCGACGACTACGAGTACACGTTCCTGGACTGCCCGCCGAGCATCTCGCTCGTGTCCGAGAGCGTGTTCGAGGCCGCCGACGCGCTGCTCGTCCCGATCATCCCCGCGACGCTCTCCTCGCGCACGCTCGAGCAGCTCCAGAGCGTGCTCGCGGGCGAAGGGCCGCAGGTCCTCGGCTTCTTCTCGATGGCCGACCGCCGCAAGAAGCTGCACCGCGAGCTGATGGACAGCCTGGCGGCCGAGCACGACATCCTCGAGACCGTGATCCCGTCCTCGGCCGAGGTCGAGCGGATGGGCTTGCACCGCGCGGCGCTGGTTGACTTCGCGCCGCGCAGCCGGGCCGCACGCGCCTACGCGGACCTCTGGGAAGAGGTCCGCGGGCGCCTGCGCAACTAACGGCTTAGGTGGCGTCCCGAAGCCGCTGCGCTTCGGGCAGCGACTCGAGCTTCTTGAGCGTGTGGTTCTCGATCTGCCGGATGCGCTCGCGCGTGACGTTGAACGCCCGCCCGACCTCCTCCAGCGTGTAGGGGCGAGCCCCGGTCAGGCCGAAGCGCATCTCGATGACCTCGCGCTCGCGCTGCGGCAGGGCGTCCAGCGCCCGGCGCACGTTCTCCTTGCGGAGGTTCTCCGAGGCCACCTCGAAGGGCGACTCGGCGGCCTCGTCCTCGACGAAGTCGCCCAGCTCGGACTCCTCCTCCTCGCCGATCGGCTTCTCGAGCGAGACCGGCTGCTGCGCCATGCGCATGATGTCGCGCACCTCGCGCACCGAGCACTCGAGCTCGCGCGCGATCTCCTCGGGCAGCGGCTCGCGACCGAGCTGCTGCACGAGCTGGCGCTCGACGTGAACGACCTTGTTGAGCTTCTCGACCATGTGGACGGGGATGCGGATCGTCCGGCCCTTGTCCGCGATCGCGCGCGTCACGGCCTGGCGAATCCACCACGTGGCGTAGGTCGAGAACTTGTAGCCGCGGCGGTAGTCGAACTTCTCCACCGCGCGGATCAGGCCGAGCGAGCCTTCCTGGATCAGGTCCAGGAACGACAGGCCACGGCCGAGGTAGCCCTTGGCGATCGAGACGACGAGGCGGAGGTTGGCCTCGACCATCTCCTGCTTGGCGACGAGGTCGCCACGCTCGATGCGCTTGGCCAGCTCGACCTCGCGGTCGGCCGTGAGCAACTGCACCTTGCCGATCGAGCGCAGGTAGAGCCGCAACGAGTCGAGGCTCGGCTCGACCGTCAGATCGATCTCGGGCTTGCGCGCGTCCGGCGAGTCCTTCGCCGAGCGGGCCTCGGGCTCGGAAGCCGTCACGGGCTTGCCATCGGCCGTGACGATCTCGATGCCCTGGTCGAGCAGATACGTGTGCAGCTCCGTGATCTGCTCCTTGGTGACCTCCACCTCTTCCAGCGAGGCAGCGATCTGCTCGACGGTCAGGGTTCCCCGTTCCTGGCCCTCGGCGATGAGCGGCCGAAGCTCGTCGATCTCGGTGATCGCCGCATCGTCCGCCAGCAAAGCATCCGTCTTGGTCGCCAAACCGCTCAATCCTTCGGGACGTAACTCAGGCGATGCCCCGCCCCCGGGGCCGCCCCTTCCGTGCCTATCCGTATTGTCGCGGCGTCCGCCGCCGACACAGCTATGTGGTTTGCCCCCAGATGTTCCGGGGAATTGCCTCTGCGTCGTCCCGGCTTTGTAGCACGGGATACGTGGTCTGTCCTTGGCGAAACCTTGGTCTATTCGTCCAGTTGTGACCACTTCCCTACGCTGAGAGACATGACTCTGCCTTTGGAAGACGTCCAGAGCCGGGTTCCGACCCTCTCCCTCTCGCTCTCGCGCGCCGGCGTCACCAACGTCGAGAAGGTGATCCGGATCGGGAATGATCTGTTTTCCGCCCGCCTGGACTGCTTCGTCGATCTCGGGCCCCACCAGAAGGGCGCGCACATGAGCCGCTTCGAGGAGGTCGTCAACGACGCCATCGGCGAGGTCGTGCTCGGCGAGAGCGCGTTTCGCGCCGAGACCCTGGCCCAGCACATCGCCGAGAAGGTGCGCGACCGCCAGGGCGCGCGCCGTGCCGAGGTCCACATCGAGGCCCGCTACCCGGAGTACAAGCCGGCGCCGGTGTCGGGCATCCAGACGCAGGAGATCTACTCGCTGCTCGGCGCCGCGGTGGCGAGCGAGGCCGGCACGCGGCGGCTGATCGGCGTGCGCGCGCAGGGGATGACCGCGTGCCCGTGCGCGCAGATCCTGGTCGAGGCGCGCTCACGCGAGCGCCTGCTGGCCGACGGCTTCACCGAGGACGAGACCGAGCGCATCTTCAGTGCCGTCCCCGTGGCCACGCACAACCAGCGCGGCCTCGGGACGCTGCACATCGGCTGCCCGGAGACCTGCGACACCGACATCGACGCCCAGTGGCTCGTCCAGATCGTCGAGGACTCGATGTCGTCGGAGATCTACGAGCTGATGAAGCGCTCCGACGAGGGCGCCGTGGTGGAGAAGGCGCACCGCCGGCCGCGCTTCGTCGAGGACTGCGTGCGCGAGATGATCCGCGGCGTCGTGGAGCGGCTCGACTTCTTGTCCGACCAGCATTTCGTCTCGGCCCGCCAGGAGAACCTCGAGACGATCCACCAGCACAACGTCCAGGCCGAGCGCTTCGGGCTGGTCGGCGAGCTGCGCCGGGAGATCGCGACCGGCGAGCACTCCGCGCACCACCTCTCGGTGCGCGAGTGGCTGGACGGACTGAGCTCGTAGGCACCGACCTGTCGCTGGAGACGGCGACGTGGGATGTGGAGCGGCCGTGGGCACCGCCACGGCCGGGGTTCGTCGGGCGGTTGCATCTCGGCCACGAGACCGACGTCGTGGACCCGCTGCCGGTCGCGTTCCTCGTCGACGGCGAGCCGGTCGCCCCGCGCGTGCTCGAGCATCACTGGGACCCGGATTTCACCGAGACCGTCTACGCCGCCGGCGATCGCCGTGTGCGAGAGCGCAAGGGCGTCCGCGGCCGGGTGCTGTGCGCGGACTACGAGGGCGACGTCGAGCTGTACTTCGCGGCGCCGCCGTCGTTACGCGCGCGCGTGACGACGGTCTCGCTCTACGCGGAGCTGTCGGCCGAGATCCCGGTCGCGGTGTCGCTGACCGACGGGCGTCTGCGCTGCGGGCTGGGCGCGCGAGCCGGTCGGTGACCTCGACCAGCGGCCGTTCGCGGACTGGATGGCCCGGCACGCGCCGCGGCTGCACACCGATTCGCGCGAGCTGGCCGAGGTCTACGCCTACCGCTGGTTCGTCGTCTACCGCAACCTGCGCCGCCCGGCGCGCTGGTTCGAGGGCCACCCGATGCCCGGCGAGCTGTTCTTCGAGGGCCCGGTCTCGAACTGGTTCACGGCGCCGATCGGGCTCTCGTTCCCGCTGCACGTGCGCGAGGCGCGCTGGATGCGCGAGCCGCGCGGCGTCCAGGACACGCTCGACGCCTGGGCGGCGAACCGCGGGGCGCTGCGCTCCTACGCCGCCGATCCGATCACGCCCGCGCTCGAGTTCGCCGCCCACCACCCGCTGCGGGTGCCGCGCGAGGCCGCGCTGGCGTACGCGAACGGTGTGGCGCGCAGCCCGCGGCTGGCGGGCGGCGATCTGCACTCGTTCCCGCTCACCGTCGGCAGCTGGGTCACCGGGACCGAGTACGCGCCGGACTTCTTCGCCGAGGTCGGCTGGGACCACCGGCGCTCGGAGATGTTCGTCCCGCCACCCACGCTGCCGCGCGCCGGCGAGCGCGACCAGGCGCCGCTTCCGCGCCTGTACCGCGTCGACACCGACGTCTGGCACTGGGCGCTGGTGCGCTCGGCCGGCGGGCCGGACCTGCGCGACGAGCTGGTGCGGCTCCATCTCCACGACGGCGTCTTCCGCTCGGTGGGACGGCGGCCGATCACCGAGGTGCTCGGGTTCGAGGCCGCGCTGCCGTTCCTCTATGACGACTTCGGCCCGCGCGAGCGCGCGGCGCTGGCGCGAGCGCTTGACGAGTGGACGGCGCCGCACGGGCTCTACTCGACCGCGCCGTCGTGCCCCGCCTTCTCGCTCGACAACGCGTTCATGGGCTACGCGTACCCGTGCTGCTGGAACGGGCCGGTCTGGAGCTATGCCACCTCCTGGGTCCTGCACGCGCTCGGCGCCGTGGCCTCGCGCACCGGGGAGGCGCCGCTGCGGGAGCGCTTCGCGCGCGCGTGGACGCAATGGACCGCCTCGCACCTCTCGCTCGGCTACCCGATGGTCGCCGAGCACTTCCACCCCGAGACCGGCCGGCCGTACCGCCTGATCCCCGACTACTTCCACTCGGCGTGGCTGGACACGTTCTTCCGCCACGTCGTGCTCGACCCGCTCGTCGACGTCGGCCCGCTGGAGGTCGAGGGCGTCCCGATCGGCGGCGAGGAGTCTTTACTGCGAGTTCAGGGGCGTGGTCGAGGGTGGACGACGTGACGCGCATCGTGGTCATCGACCCGCAGCCGGCGGTGCGTGCCGGCCTCGCGGTCCTGCTGCGGGCCGAGCCCGGGCTCGTCCCGGTCGGCTCGGTCGCCGACGGGCTCGAGCTCGTCACGCGCCAGCGCCCCGACGTCGTCGTGCTCGACGCCGCCCAGATCGACACCTGCCGCCGCCTGCGCGCGCTCGATCCCGCCCCGCGCGTCGTGCTCTACGGCGGAGGCGAGCCGTCGCTGGCGGTGATCGCCCGCGTCGCCGGCGCCGACGGGCTGATCGACAAGGCCGCCCCGGCCGAGGAGCTCTTCGACGCGATCCGGTCGTGGCGCGCGGGGGCTCCGCGCTGCCGCCGCTCGACCGCGAGCTGCTCGACGCCGCCGCCCATCGCGTCGAGCCCGAGGATCTGGCGCTGCTGGCGATGCTCGTCGACCGCACCGAGCCCGCCGACGTCGCCGCGACGTTGCGGCTGCACCCGCGCAAGCTCGCGCGGCGGATCGAGCGCCTGCTCGGCAAGCTGCGCGCGCGCCCGGCCCGCTCGCTCCCTGCCTGACGTCTAAAGTCCTGGCGGGACATGCCTCTCGTCCCCATGGTCATCGAGCGCACCGCCCGTGGCGAGCGCGAATTCGACATCTTCTCGCGGCTCCTGAACGAGCGGATCATCTTCCTCGGCTCGCCGGTCGACGACCAGGTCGCGAACCTGATCGTCGCCCAGATGCTGCATCTGGAGTCCCAGGACCCGGACAAGGACATCTCGCTCTACATCAACTCGCCGGGCGGCTCGATCTACGCCGGGCTCGCGATCTACGACACGATGAACTTCATCAAGCCCGACGTGTCGACGATGTGCGTCGGGATCGCGATGTCGATGGGCTCGCTGCTGCTGGCCGGCGGCGCCGCCGGCAAGCGGATGGCGCTGCCGAACTCGCGGATCCTGATCCACCAGCCGTCGGCCGGCTTCGAGGGCCAGTCGACCGACATCGAGATCCACGCCCGGGAGATCATCAAGACCCGCAAGCGGATCGACGAGATCTACGCCAGGCACACCGGCCAGAGCGAGGAGCAGGTGCACCGCGACATGGAGCGCGACCGCTTCTTCAAGGCCGACGAGGCCAAGTCATACGGCCTGATCGACCGCGTGATCGAGAGTCACTGAATCGGGTGTTCGAGGGTTCCCAGGCCCTCGACCTCCATCTTCACGACGTCGCCGGGCTGCAGGTACTTGGGCGGCTTGAACGCCTCGCCGACGCCGCTCGGCGTGCCGGTCAGGATGAGCGCGCCGGGCTCGAGCGTGCAGGCCTCGCCGATGAACTCGACGAGCTCTTGTGGCTTGAAGATCAGGTCGGACGTGCTGCCGTCCTGGCGCTTCTCGCCGTTGACGTGGGTCGTCAGGCGGAGGTTCGACGGGTCGGCGTCGGTCGTGATCCAGGGCCCCCACGGACACGAGGTGTCGAAGCCCTTGGCGCGTGACCACTGCGCTTCGCTGCGCTGCAGGTCGCGGGCGGAGACGTCGTTGGCCACCGCGTAGCCCGCGATCTCGTTGTCGGCGCCCATGACGAGCACGAGCTCGACCTCGTAGTCGAGCGCCTGCGTGGCCTTCGGCGTCCTGACCGGGCCGCCCGGCGGGACGCTCGAGAGCGGCAGCTTGAGGAAGACGAGCGGCTTCTCGGGCTTCTCCGAGCCGAGCTCGGCAATGTGGGCGGCGTAGTTGCGGCCGATGCAGAAGATCGCCGGCGGCCGCGGGACGGGGGCCAGCAGCGTGACGTCGGTGAGCGCGTGGGTCGCGCCGTCGGCGGGCGTGCGGTCGCCGCTGATCAGGCGGTCGAGGATGGTGCCGGAGGTGAACGCGACGATCTCGTCACCGCGGACCTCGCCGGCGGAGACGGTGCCGCCGGCGCTGAAGGTTGCGAGCTTCATGGGGCGAGCGACCCTATCGAGACTCGACGGATGACCGGCTTCAGGACCGCACCGGTCTTGCCGATAGTTGTCGACGATGGACACCAGCGCGATCCAGCCCGCTGCGGCTGCCACCACGACGACCTTTCGCTGCTTCGCCGACGCGACGCATTCCGTGCTCGACCTGCTCGAGCGTTACAAGCCCGGCTGCGCGGTCTACATGGCGCATCTCGACCGCGCCCAGTCCATCCATCGCATCGTCGACGTGCGCGGCGGCGGCGACTTCGACCTGCGCTCCAACCAGGCGCTGCCGCTGGGGGATGCGTTCTGCTCGCACATGTCCGAGGACCGTGCCCCGCGGCTGTGCGGCGACCTCGGCTCGCACGGCATCTATGGCGAGCTGGCGATGCGGCAGCGCAGTCGCGCGCGCTCGTACGTCGGTGTACCGCTCGAGCTCTCCGACGGCACGCGGGTCGGCTCGCTCGCGGCCGTCTCACGCCGCCGCAACGCCTTCGACGGCGCCGATGAGCAGCTGCTGATGATGCTCGCACGGGTGCTCGCGTTCGAGCTCGAGCGCGAGTCCAACGCACGCGACCAGCGCAGGTTCAACGACACGCTCCGGGCTCAGGCCAAGGGAATGGCAGCGATCGGCCGCGTGGCCAAGGCGCTCGCGACAGGCGACGACGCGCGCCAGGCGATCTGCGAGGCCGCCTGCGAGGTCATGGACGCCCCAGTCGCGTTCCTGCTCGAGCCGAAGGGGCGCGATTTCGTCTCGACGGCCTTGACCGGTGTCGCGTTGCCGCCGGTGACGATCCAGCCGCGCGGCGAAGGCTCCGGCAGGGGTCGCGCGTTCGCGGCCAAGGAGGCGTACTTCGTCGCCGACGCCCACGATCACCCGGCGCTGGCCGCGCCGCTGGTCGAGGCGACGTCGGCCCGTTCCGCGGTCTTCGAGCCGGTGCTGCGCGACGGCGAGGTCGCCGGCGTGCTGATCGTGATCTGGCAGCGTCCGGTCGAGGTGTTGCCGGAAGTGGCCGCGGGCGTGCTGCGACTGGTCGCCGCGCAGGCGGCGATCGCGATCGAGCATGCCGCCCTGCGCGCGCGGGTGCAGTCGCTGGCGCTGAGCGATGCCTGGACCGGCCTGGTCACGCGGCGCGGGTTCGAGGAGGAGCTGCCGCGCGAGATCGCGCGCGCCCGCCGTTCGGACGACGCCGCTGTCGGTGGCGTGGCTCGGGCTCGATCACGTGAGCGCGTTCAACATGCTGCGCGGCGAGGGCGAAGGCGACCGGCTGATCAAGGAGACCGCCGCGTTCTGGCGCGGCGAGCTGCGCGAGGTCGACGTGCTCGCGCGTCTCGGCGGCGTCGAGTTCGGCGTCATCCTGCCGGGCTGCGGGCTGAGCGAGGCCGTCGAGGTGCTCGACCGCGTGCGCGCTGCGACGCCGCGCGGACAGACGGCGTCGGCCGGCGTGGCGCGCTGGAACGGCGAGGAGCCGTCCGAGCTGCTGATGCTGCGGGCGCAGGACGCGCTCGCCGCGGCGAAGTCGTCCGGTCGCGACGTCACGATTCCAGCGGAGTGACATTCCCCTGCACGGGCGACGGTTCCGTGCAGGTTTACAGAAGATCGCTCCGGCGTCGTGTACCCTTCCGCGCCTGGAAACAGCACAGCCGAGTCTTCCCGCCTCAGGGCGGGAGGAGCGGGGGACCCAGACGGCCATGGTCAGGTCGATGGGGCGAATCGCCGCCTTGATGGCGGCGTAGCGCAGGCCAGCGCGAGCCCGACAGCTAACCCCGTAGGCGCGAGGCCCCCAAGGAGTTGTGAGTTGTCTACTCACGTGTCGTCGTTCCCGAAGCATGCGCCCTATAACCGCGACTTGAGCGATTTCGAGCTCTGGGAACGGTCCCTGCGGCGCTCGATCCATCGCCGCGAGATCACGGAGCTGGCGCGCAAACACGCGGCGCGGCGGAAGGGCGCGGCGCTCGCGGTGAGCGCCACGATGGCCGCGGGGCCGACGGCGGCGCCGTTCGCGGCCGCGGCCTCGGTCGGCAGCGCTCGGGCCGCGGCGGCGGCTCCTCCGGCGGCTGGCGGTGGCTCGGCGATCGAGCTGCCGTCGGACGCGCTCGTCTCGTTCGGTGACACGGGCGAGGCCGTGGCGGCGGTGCAGCGCCAGGTCGGCGTGGACGACGACGGGATCTTCGGGCCGATCACGCGTGGAGGCGTCGAGCGCTTCCAGCAGCGCTACGGCCTGCCGGTGACGGGGGCCGTCGACGCGCGCACGTGGACGGCGCTGTTCAAGTCGAACATCTCGTTCGTGGGCGGTGGCGGCAAGACCGTCACGACCGTCTATCGCAGTGGCGGCACCGCCGCGCCGGCCGCCGGCGAGGATTCGTCCGGGGCCGCTCGCGCCGGCGACGGTGCGTCGTCGGGCGCCGGTGGCACGTCGGCCGGCTCCACAGGTTCCAGCGGCGACTCGTCATCCGGCGCGAGCGGCGCCGCGCCCGCGACGCCGGACGGCTCTGCGCCGGCGACGTCGGTCAAGACGACGACGCCGAAGCGGACGACCACGCCGAAGCGCACGGGGACGACGAGGACGTCGCAGCCGACGCCGCAGCCCGTCGACCCGGAAGAGAACCGCTCGCAGACCTCCGCACCGCAGTCGACCGCCCCGGCCACGCCGGCTCCGACCACGGCCGCCGGCTGCGGCTCGGGCCAGCTCGCCACGCCGGTGTCCGGCACCACGACGGGCGTCTACGGCGAGGCCCGCACCGGCCACACCCACGCCGGCAAGGACATCGCGGCGCCGACGGGCACCGCCGTCCGGGCGGCCCAGTGCGGCACGGTCACCAAGGCCGGCGCCGACAACGGCGGCTACGGCAACCTCGTCTGCGTCCAGCACGAGGGCGGCGTCTCCACCTGCTACGCCCACCTCTCCGCGATCGGCACCCGCGTCGGCGCCTACGTCCACGTCGGCGACGTGATCGGCCGGGTCGGCTGCACCGGCAGCTGCACCGGGTCCGCACCTGCACTTCGAGGTCCGCGAGCACGACAAGCCCGTCGATCCCGAGCCGTATCTGCGCGGCAGCAAGTCGGTCGCGGCCTCGACCGCGAAGGTTGCGACCACGAAGGCCGCGACGGCGCAGCTCGCCTCGACGTCGACGAAGAGCACGGCCAAGGCCGCCGCCGCATCGGCGACCGCGGCCCGCGTCTCCGCGGCGGCGGCCGACCACGGCTGCGGCCGCAACCGCGGCGGCAGCCGACGGCCGCCGCCGCGCCGGCGGCCGCGCCGGTCCCCGCCGCCGAGGCACCCGCGGAGCCGCCCCGGCGCTGAGCGCCGCGACCCCGGCGCGCCGACCCCCGCCGCCGACGGCGCCCGCGGAGACCGCCCCGGCCGCCGAGACCCCCGCCGCCGCGCCGGCCGAGACCGCCCCGGAGCCCGCAGCGCCCGCCCCGGCTGCCGAAGCCCCCGCCGCCGCGCCGGCGAGCCCGAAGCGCCAGCGCCCGCCGCCGAGGCCCCCGCGGAGACTGCCCCGGCCGCCGAGGCGCCCGCGCCCGCGCCGGCCGAACCCGGCCCCGGAGCCCGCCGCGCCCGAGCCCGCCGCCGAGCCCGCCCCGGCCGCCGAGGCCCCGCCCCCGCGCCGGCCGAGCCCGGCGCCCGGACCGCCGAGCGCCCGAGCCCGCCCCGGCCGCCGAGGCCCCCGCCCCCGCGCCGGCCCGAACCCGCCGCGCCCGCGCCGCCGCCGAGGCCCCCGCCCCGGCCGCCGAAGCGCCCGCCCCAGCGCCGGCCGAGCCCGCGCCGGAACCCGAAGCGCCCGCGCCCCGGCCGCCGAGGCGCCCGCGCCCGCCGCCGAGGCCCGCCCCGGAGCCGAAGCGCCCGCGCCCGCTGAGAGCGCCGCGGAGCCCGCGGCCTCGGAGTCGGCACCCGCCGCCGAGGCGCCGGAACCCGCAGGCGCGGCGGCCGAACCGGCGTCCTAGCGCTCACACCGCCGACGGCAAGGGGGTGCGGTCACTAAGTTCACCCACGGGAAACTCAGTGACCGCACCCCCACCGACGCGCCAACTCGACCGCTCGCTCGTGGTCGATCTGCACGACGTCAAGCTCCCAGATGGCCCCGAACGCTCACACCGCGACGGCGCGCTTACGGCAGCGACTCGCGCACGGCGGCGTCGGCGCGCTCGGCTTCGGCGTCGGTCCAGCGCCACTGCACGCCGTCGTCGATCACGAACGTGTCGCGCCGGTGGTCCTGGATGCGCTCGACGTCGATTCGCACCGCGGCGACGCGCTCTCCTTCCTCGACGACGCTCGCCCGCCCGAGCGCCGTCAGCGCCACGTTCCCGGCGGCGAGGATCGTCAGCGCGCAGCGCGGATCCTCGCGCAGCCGGGCGAGCGACTCGCGTCCGAGCGCGAGGGCCAGGACGACGGTGCGCGGGCCGCGACGAACGGCGGTCGAGACCGGGATCGCATGCGGATCGCCCGCGCCCGTGGAGAGCACCGCCACCGTGCCCTCGGGCCAGTCCGGGAGTTCCTCCATCGCGTCGGGAGGCTACCGGCGCGCGATCTCGCGCTCGAGCAGGCGGTTCGCGCGCTCGAGCTGCTCGTCGGTGGCCTTGTCGACCGACGCGGCGCCGACTTCGCGGTTCACGCGCGCGTTGATCGTCCGGTGCGCCTCTCCCGTCCGGCGGGCGACCGTCCCGACGAGCGCGCTGCGCTCGGCGCGCAGGCGCTCGCGCCGCTCGAACGCGGTCTCCGGTTCTGGTGAGGCGGCCGCGGGCGTCGTCGTGAACGCCGCCAGCGCCGGCGAGGCAGGCTCCGCGAAGAGTTGCAGCGCGTCGCCGGGCTGGGTCGTCTGCAGCACGTCGTCGTCGCGCCGCGCGCTCGACCACAGCGCGCGGAACGCCTCGCCGGCCTCGGAACGCTCGCCGCGCTCGGCCACCGGCTCGCCCGTCGGCTCGAGCACCAACGCGTGGTTGCGCTCCTCCTCGATCTCGACCGCCAGCTTCTTCAACTTCGGGTCAGACGGCAGGAAGACGTGGCTCATCTGCTCCTTCGGCGCCGGCGTGCGGCGGATGAAGCGCCCGATCACCTGACGGAAGAAGAGCTCGGTGCGCGCGGTGGTCGCGTAGACGCCGACGCGCAGGCGCGGCACGTCGACGCCCTCGGAGACCATCAGCACCGACACGAGCCACGGCGCCGACCCGGCCGCGAAGCGCGCGATCCGCGCCGAGGCATCGGCGGCGTCGGAGTGCACGATGTCCGGCCGCGCGCCGGTGATCCGCGCCAGCCGCTCCGCGAGCTTCTCCGCGTGCTCCTTGTCGATCGCGACCACGAGGCCGCCGGCTTCCGGGTGCTCGCCGGCGCGGATCCGCGCCAGCTCGGCGTCCGCGTCGCGCAGGACGTGCGTGATCCAGTCGCCGTCCGGGTCGAGCGCGGTCCGCAGCCGCCGCGCCGCCTCGGGCCCCGGCAGCACGACGTCGAAGTCCGCCCGCCGTACCCGGCCGTCGCTGACCCACTCCATGTCGCCGCCGTAGGTGTGGAACGTGACCGGCCGGCAGACGCCGTCGACGAGCGCCTGCGTGTAGCCGTAGGCGTAGTCGGCGCGCGAGACGCCCTCGTCGTCGTAGGCCACCCACGGGATCGGCGAGTTGTCCGAGCGGAACGGCGTGCCCGACAGCAACAGCCGGAAACGGGCGCGCGCGAAGGCGCCGACCGTCGCACGCCCCCAGGTCGCGTCCTCGCCCATGTGGTGCGGCTCGTCGGCGATCAGCAGCGTCGGGCGCTCCGCACAGCGCCGCCGGTGCACGGCCGGATCGGCGGCCACGGTGGCGTACGTGACCGCGACGCCGTGACGGTCACGCGGCTCGGGCCCGGCGGCGTTCGCCCGGTTAGGCTCGAGCGCGATCCCGTAGCGCGCCGCGTCGAGCGCCCACTGGCGACAGATGTGCGTCGTCGGCGCCACGACGGCGACGCGCGACACGCGCCCCTCGGAGAGCATCCGGTGCGCGACGTGCAGCCCGAACGTGGTCTTGCCGGCGGCGGGCGTGGCGCTCGCCAGGAAGGCGTCGCCGGAGTGGTCGAAGACGGCGGCCGCGGCGGCCTGCTGCCACGCACGCAGCGGCCGGCCTGAGGGCCAGGACGGCAGGGAGCGACCCGCCGCGGGGCGGGGAGGAGCGTCGATCTCGTACATCACGGGACGCGAGAAGCTATGCGCTCGCTCGGACGCCACGTCGGGTCTCGCCGCGCGCGGGTCACCGAGGCCTGGTCTCGGCGATTCGCGCTTGGGCGCGGCGAGGCGCGCGGGCGCGGCCGAGGCGCGCGGGGGCGGGGCGAGCCGCGGCGGCAGCGGCTTGTTGTACGCTCAATGATCGTGTCTGTCGATGTGACCCACTTCTCCGACCCCGGCTGCCCTTGGGCCTGGTCGGCTTCCCCAGCCTTTGCCGCGCTCAGTTGGCGCTACGGCGACCAGCTCGTCTGGCGCAACGTGATGATCGGCCTGACCGAGAACGGCGCCGTCTACGAGAAGCGGGGCTACACGCCCGCCGGCCAGGCGCGCGGGTACCGCAACTTCCGCCACCGCGGGATGCCGTTCGCGACCGAGCCGCGCGAGCAGGTCCACGGCACCTGGCCGATGTGCCGCGTCGTCGTCGCCACCCGCCGACTCGCCCCCGAGCGGGAATACGCCGTCTTTCGCGCGCTGCAGTTCGCCCAGTTCACGAGCACCGCGTTCCTCGAGGATCCGCGACGCGCTGCGCAAGGCGATCGAGTGGGTGCCCGGCATCGACGCCGAGAAGATCGTCGAGGCCGCGAGCGACCCGGAGACCGAGCGGGTGTTCGAGCAGGATCGCGACGAGGCCCGCAGCGCCGCGGACAGCCCGACGGAGTTCCAGGACAAGCACGCCAACACCGACGGCCGCGTGCGCTACACGGCGCCGAGCGTGAAGTTCACCAACGCGGACGGCTTCACCCTCGAGGCCGGCGGCTTCCAGTCCTTCGAGGCCTATGACGTCCTGATCGCCAACCTGGACACGAGCCTCGCCCGCCGCGCGCCCGCTGAAGACGCGGCGGAGGTCCTCGAGGCCTTCCCCGACGGCCTGACCACCGCCGAGGTCGCGCAGATCATGACCGCGGACAAGTACGCGCCCGACCTCGACAAGGCCGAGGACGCGCTGATCGCCGCAACCGGCGCCGGCCGAGCGCAGCGCCTGCCGTTCGGCCATGACGCCCTCTGGGTCCCGAGCGCGCCCGTCGCGCTCGCCCAGGCCGCGTGAGCTACCCCGGCGGGGCGCCGAGCAGGCGCCCCGCCGGTCGTACCCCTACGGAGTTGGTGGTCGAGAGCGTGAACGTCAGCGCCTTGCCGTAGCGGCCCGTCCGCAGCGGGTCGGCGGCCTTGATCGGCTGTTTGAAGCCGATCGTGACGAGGTCGCTGGTCGCCGGAGCCGCCCAGCGCAGCAACGACGTCGGGTTGGCGGACCCGCCGACCGGCGCGTAGACGCCGTTCGACGTGGTGCCGAGCACGGCGTTGACCTGCAGCGACTCGGGCAGCGCGAACGCGCCGTTGACCAGATGGCCGGTGGCGTTCGGGCTCGGATCGGCGACGCTCAGCGTCGCGTCGCCCGCCGTCGAGGTCACGTTCGCGGTCGTTGTCGCGAAGTAGTCCTTCTGCGCGCCCGGCGTGAACGGGCCGAAGTCGGCCGGGGCGCCGAGCGTCAGCGAGAGCGTCGGCGGGACGGTGCCGCCGACCGTGCCTTCGGTACCGCACGTCACCGACATCGCCTTCGAGGGATCGCTCTCCGACCGGGCGGTGAGCGTGACCGAGCCCGACGCGGCCGCGCCCGCGGTCTTGAAGATGTAGACCGGAACCTGCACGGTCTCGCCGAACTTCGCGGTCGTGAGCGCGCTCCTGAGGTGCGCCTCCCAGCCGGAAGCGGAGGTCGACGCCGACAGCCGGTAGACGTCGCTGCCGAGATACGCCGACGCGTCCTGCGGGTGCACGTTCGGCGTCGCCGCCGCCGCACCGGTGTTCGTCAGCGGGAAGGTGCAGGTCGTGAAACCTTCGGAGGACCCGCTGACCGCCTGCCCGAGCCTGACGCCGCGCGTCTGCGGCCCTGCCCCGTCGGCGTGGCGCACACCGACCGTGTAGCGCAGCACGCCCTGGGCGTCCTCGCGCTTGTCGATCACGTAGAAGTGCAGCTTGTTGTTGGCGGCCTTGAACTCGTAGGTCGAGCCGGAGTTCAGCCCCGCGTTGAACGAGCCGTCGTTGAGCTGGCGCTCGTCGCCGAGCGTCGCCTTCACCGGCGTGCCGTCCGCGCGCACGAAGTCGACCTGGTTGATGTCCTGCGGGTTGGCGTCGATGTACCAGAGGAAGCAGAAGAACGAGCCGCAGGTCGAGCTGTTGGTGGTGATGTTCTTGGTCTTGCCGATCAGGACGCCGTGACCGGGAGCGAACGAGTCCGAGCCGATCTGCTGCACGACCTCGAGCGTGTAGTTGTCGAACCGCGGCGTCACGCCGCCGTTCGCGGTGATCCAGGGCCCTTCGCAGATCGCGTCCGTCTGGTACGCGGCACGGCGGGTTCAGGTCACCGGCGCCGTCGAGCGCGATGTTGACGCCGGCCAGATCGCCTCCCGGCGCCACCTCGCGGGCCTTGATCTCGGCCACCGCCATGCCGGTCTGCGCGAGCCCGTCGCGGTTGAGCCGCAGGACGTCCGAGTCCGTGAGGAAGTTCAGGTAGCGCTTGTTGCGCAGCGCGTGCTGTGCGCCGAGCGCGGCGCCCTGGGTCGGCGGGATCTGCCAGCGGGTGTGCTGGCCACCGGGGCCGTTGAAGGTGCCGCGGCTCATCATGTCCCACATCCCGCTGGCCGAGCGCTGCGGTGGGGTGCCGAACGGGTTGCCGTAGTTGTCGGGGATGCCGAGGTTGTGCGAGAGCTCGTGGGCGTAGGTCGACATGCCGGAGCTCTCGGCCTCGGTCGACGCGCTGCCGTCGGCGCTCGGCCAGATGTTCGCCGCCGCGGCCCACGAGGTCCACGGCACGTAGCGCGTCGACGCCCAGTTCTTCATCAGCGGGTTCGGCGGCCCGAACTCCTCCGTCACCGCCTCCGGGCCGGTGAAGCGCATCTCGCCGAACTCCTGCCAGGTCGCACTCTCGTCCTGGCCCGCGGAGACGAAGTACTGGTTGTCGAACGTCGCCCGCACGTCCGCCGGCACCGCGGCCTCCCACGCGGCCCGCACCGAGTCGAAGTAGAGGTCGCCGAGCGTGGGGTCGCACGGCGGCTCCTCCGGACAGTCGTCGGTCGTGTTGTTGAAGCGCGAGATGTGGTACTGGAACGACTTCTCGGGCAGCTGGTAGGGCCCGAACGGCACGAGCTCGACGCCGTACTTGCCGAAGGAGTCCTCCATCCAGTAGCGGTTGAGCGTCTGGAAGTTGTTCAGCGGCGACGGCGTGTTGAGGAAGTCGGCGTAAAACTGCGGGACCTGCTCGCGCGGGACGCTGTGCGCGAGCACGGACGGCGTGCCGAAGACCGTCGAGCCGGCGGGCTGGGAGATCGTGAACGGCCGGTCGGGATAGTCGACGAGGATCAGCGCGACCTTCCACTTCTTGACCGTCGGCTGGACGCCGTTCGGGTCGGAGTAGTCAGGGCCCGGGATCGGCTTGTAGTCGCTCCAGGTCAGGTTGTCCTGGAAGGACCAGTTCTGCGGGTCGATCGGCGCCGGCGGTGCCGCGGCGGCGCTCGCGGCCGCGATCGATCCCGCCGCGGTCACACAGGCCGCCGCCAGCAATGCGCGTGCTCTCATGTCCCGACACCCCCTCGACCGGCTCCGCGGCGCCGCTCCTGGAACCCCACCCCTCCTGCGCCCGCGGCCGCAGCGCCCACATGCTTATGCCGATGCCGCGGGAAGTCAACGAGCTGTGGAGCGATCTCCACGGCTTGTAGGGTCCGCACATGAGCGCGAAATGGACCTTCATGGTCTACGTGGCGGGCTACAACAACCTCTCGTCGTTCGCCGGCAAGGATCTGGCCGAGATGCGCAAGGTCGGCTCGGGCGCCGGAGTCAAGATCGCGGTGTTCCTCAAGCGGCTCGAGCAGCAGGCCGCGCACCGCATCATCGTCGGCAAGGACGGCGCCAACGAGGAGCGCGAGAACCTCGGCTCGGGCGTCGACTCCGGCTCACCCCAGACGCTGCTGGACTTCATCCGCTGGGCCAAGAAGAAGGCACCCGCGGAGCGCTACGCGCTCACGATCTGGAACCACGGCTCGGGCTGGGACCCGCTCGACTTCGACGAGCTCTACTCGCATGTGCGCGGTGCCGGCGTGACGCCGCGCGAGCTCGGCGTGCGCTCGGCCTCGCAGCTCGGCCGCAGCCTGTTCCGGCCGACGATCGAGACGGCGCTGACGCTGCCCAGCGCCGGGGCGCGCGCGATCGCCTCCGACGACGGGACCGGCCATTCGCTCGACACGCTCGAGCTCGGCGAGGTCCTGGCCAAGGCGCACAAGACGCTCGGCCGCCCGCTCGACCTGCTCGGGATGGACGCCTGCCTGATGAGCTGCCTCGAGGTCGCCTATCAGTGCGCCGACGACGTGCGCGCGGTCGTCTCCTCGGAGGAGCTCGAGCCCGGCGACGGCTGGCCCTACGACAAGATCCTGGCCGACCTGCGCTCGAACCCCGGGATGGACGGCGCGTCGCTCGGGCGCGTCGTCGTCAAGCGCTACATCGAGGCCTACAAGACCCGCACCGAACAGTGGCCGGTGACCATGTGCGCCGTCCATTCGGCCGAGCTCGAGCCGTTCGCCGACACGCTCGATGCGTTCACGATGGCGCTGCGGCGCGCGATCAAGGGCGACGACATCGACGCCGCCCGGCTGCTGCGGGCACACTCGCGCAGCGCGCGCTTCGAGGGCGACCTGATCGACCTCAAGGCGCTGTGCGAGAACGTACGTTCTCAGCCGTTCGAGGGCGCGGTCAAGAGCGCGGCGAAGAAGGTGCTCGATGCGCTCAAGCCCGGCGGGACGTTCGTCGTGGCCAACTCCAACCTCGGGCCCGAGGTCGAGCAGTGCGGCGGCGTGACGGCCTACCTGCCGGCGCCGACCGACGAGATCTCGCCCTACTACAAGGACCTGCGCTTCGCCCAGCGCCACGGCTGGGACGAGTTCCTGCGCTCCTACCGGCGGGCCGTGCGGGGCTCGTAGCGTGCTGAGGCTGCTCGCCCTGCGGGCGCGCTCGCGCGGGCGGCTGCGCGCGGCGCGTGACGTGCGCGTCGGCGAGGGGGCGCGCGTGGACGTGGCGCGCGGGGCGCACGTGATCCTTGGCCCGGGCGCGTCGCTCGGCCCGGAGAGCCGGATCGAGGCCGTCGCGGGGACGGTCCGGCTCGGGCCGGGCGCGCGGCTCGGCGAGCGCGCGGTCGTCGTCGCGCACGCGGGCGTGGAGGTCGGCGCGCGCGCCGTGATCGGCGACTGGGCGGTGGTCGCCGACGTCGCTCCGACGTGGGCGGACGTCGAGACCCCGGTGCGAGAGCAGCCGCTGCGGCGCGCGGCGATCGTGATCGGCGAGCGCGCGGCGCTCGGCCCGCACGCCGTGCTCGGCCCGGGCGCGAGCGTGGCCGAGGGGGAAGAGGTCGCGCCCTACGCGGTGCGGTCGCCGGGAGCGTAGGCGCCTGGCGCGGCGGCGCGAGGCGACGCGCCGGGAGCGCGGCGGCGCGAGCCGAGGCGAGGCGCTACGCCGTCGTTGCAGGCCGGCGGCGGACGACCGCGAGCGCCTCGTAGACGCCGGCGGTCTCGCGCGCGACCTCCGCCCAGTCGAAGCGCAGGACGTGCTCTGAGGCCTCGGCGACAAGCCGCTCGCGCAGCGCGTCGTCGGTCAGCAGCTGCTGCGCCATGCGCTCCAGCGAGCGCACGCTCGAGGCCCGGAAGCGCAGCCCGACGCGGCGCCCGCGCGGGACGACCTCGCGCAGCCCGCCGGTGTCGGCGACGATGCACGGGCAGCCGGAGGCCATCGCCTCGAGCGCGACCAGCCCGAACGGCTCGTAGATCGAGGGGACGAGGCACAGGTCCGCGATCCGGTACAGCGCATGCAGGACGTCGTCGCCGATCCAGCCGACGAACGTGCACTGCTCCATCAGCCCGAGCCGCTTCGGCCTGGGCCTTCAGCTCGGCCTCGGCGGGGCCCGAGCCGGCGATCAGGACGCGGACCGGGCCGACGCGGCGGGTCAAGCCGGGCAGCGCGTCCAGCGCCAGGTGGAAGCCCTTCTCGTGGACCAGCCGCCCCACCAGCAGCACGAGTTGCTCGTCGGGCGCCGCGAGCTTCGCACGCAGGCGCGGCAGGTCCGCCACGGAGTGCAGGTCGGACGGGTCGATGCCGTTCGGGATCGCGCTGATCCGCTCGCGCGGCACGCCGAAGACGTCCGCGACCTGCTCGCGCATGAAGTGCGAGCACGTGATCACGTGATCGGCCTCCCGCGCCATCCGGCGCTCGACACCGTGGATGTGCGACTGCGGGTGCTTGTCGACCCAGCCGTCGTGACGTCCGTACTCGGTCGCGTGCACGGTCACGAGCCACGGGATCCGGCGCCGGCGCGCCAGCGCCCGCGCCGCCGCGGCCACGAGCCAGTCGTGTGAATGGACGAGGTCGAAGCGGCCGCCGAGCGTCGGCTCCCGCGGCGAGCAGGTCCTCGTTCATGCGCTCGACCCAGGCGATGAACGCGTCGAGGTCGTCCTTGGGGAACTCCGGCTCGCGCACGCGGTGGACGGCGACGCCGTGGCGATCCTCGAGCGCGGCCAGACGACCGCCGCCGCGCGTGACGACGTGGATCTCGTGGCCGTCGCGCACGAGCTGCTCGGACAGCTTGCGCACATGCCGTGCGAGTCCGCCCTCGACGATCGGCGGGTACTCCCAGGAGAGGCTGAGGATCCGCACGGTCCCCGACCCTACCGGCGGCCGGGTCAGTCCGCCGGGAACTGCTCGAGGACCCACTGCGGGCCGAGGATCGGGCGGCGATACGAGCGCCCGTTGATCAGCACGTAGTCGCGCGTGCGCAGGTCCATCGGGAGATCGCGCTCGATCGGATACCACTCGTTGTGCTGCGTGATCAGCTCGTTGAGCTCGTCGAAGCGGCAGCGGTGGGCGAACGCGTGCCAGCGCTCGGCGAACAGCGCGCGGTCGGGACCGCACTCTTCCCGCAGCGCCCGGTGCGAGCGGGCGAGCCGCTTCTTCTGGGCGGCGATCGCGTGGTCGATCTCGCTCACGCGCTCCATCCAGCGGGGCCGCACGCCGGCCTTCAAGTAGGCCTCGACGGAGCGCTGGCTCATGCGGGCACGGCTGGAGAGCGGCTTCCCGATTCCGGAAGTCCCGTCGAGGTCCCTCTTGACGAGGCGTTCGGCGGCACTGCGATCCATCGGAGGTCAGTTTACGGCGGTTCGCTCGAGCAGCGCGAGGCTGTCGAGCGTGAGCGTGCCCGAGAGCGTCCGCTCGGCGAGCACGTCGTGCCATTCGCCGTCCGGCAGCGCCAGCTCGACCGGCGCTCCGCGCAGCAGCGCGGCGGCGACCACGCGGTCGCCGCGAACGAACGCGACGGCGTTCTCGCCGGCGGGCAGCGGCTCGTAGCTGCCGGCGAAGGCGTCGGGGCGGCGCGCCCGCAGCGCCAGCGCCCGCATGATCAGGTCCAGCTTCGGCGGCGGGTCGGCGAGCGCGGCGCGGCGCTCGGACCAGTCGACCGCGCGGCGGTTGTCGGGGTCGACGAGCGAGAGGCAGAGCAGCTCGTCGCCCTGGTAGATGTCGGGGATGCCGGGGACGGTCAGCTTCAGCAGCAACTGGCCGAGCACGGCGCGGTCGCCGGCCTCGGCGACGCGGCGCTGGAACGGCTCGAAGTCGCGCAGGAAGTCGCGGTGGCTCAGGAGCTTGCGCGCGAACGACTGGACCGCGGCCTCGTGGCGCTCGTCGGGCTCGACCCAGTTCGTGTGCTGCTTGGCCTCGCGCATCGCCTTCTCGAGGTACGTCGCCAGGCGCTCGGAGGAAATCGGCCAGACACCGAGCAGGGTCTGGAAGATGAGGTACTGCTCGACCGGGGTCGGCGCGCCGCCCGAGGTCAGCGAGCGGCAGGCGGTCAGCCAGGTCCGCACGTGGCCCGTGAGCTCGTCGGCCATTCCGGCCAGCGCGCCGATCCGGGCGCGCACGTCACCCGAGCGCTTCGTGTCGTGCGTCTGGGTGATCAGCAGGTTGTTCGGGAACCGGGCCGCGCGCTCGGCGTTGGCGGCATGGAAATCCTCGACGCGCACCGAGAAGCGGCTGGGATCGCCGCCCACGTCGTTCAGAGCCAGCAACCGCGCGTAGCGGTAGAACGCGGTGTCCTCGACGCCCTTGGCCATCACCGGCGGCGTCGTCTGCTGAAAGCGCGTGACGAACGCGTCCCACCCGGGCGTCTCGAGCGCCAGCACGCGCGCCAGCGAGGACGGCAGGCCGGCCTCGGCGATCGCGTGCCGGTCCGCTTCCTCCACCCGCCCCGACCACGGCTCCACGTAGGTCCGGTAGACCGGGAACGAGGCCAGCGCGCGTTCGAGCCCGGTGACGGGCTGCGGGGCGTCCCGCGCGAGCCGCTCGACCTCGGGCACGAAGGTCGTGCGGGCCTGCTCGAGCTTGGCCTCGAACGCATACTCGCCGAAGCGCCGGTCGTCGCCGGAGATCTCCACCCACAGGTCGGTCAGCGGGGCCTCGCCGGCGGGATCGACGAACAGCGCGCAGACGTCGTTGAGGAACTCGTAGCCGACCGTCCCGTCGATCGGCCAGTCGCGCAGCTTCTCGCCGGGGTCGAGGATCTTCTCCACCCACACGTGCCGCGCGCCGCCGTCGCGCAGCCTGGCGAGGTACCCCGCCGGGTCGGCGAGCCCGTCCGGGTGGTCGATCCGCAGCCCGTCCACGACGCCCTCGCGCACGAGCCGCAGCGCGAGCCCGTGCGTCGCCTCGAACACCTCCGGGTCCTCCTGGCGCACGGCCGCCAGGTGGTCGATGTCGAAGAAGCGCCGGTGGCGCCCGGTCACCTCGTCGACGTCGAAGACCTTCGTCCGCAGCGTGCGGTCCGACCAGAAGCGGTTCGCGTCATCGGTCGCCATGTGGTTGGGCACGATGTCGAGCACGAGCCCGAGGCCGGCCTCGCGCACGGCGGCGACCAGCGCGTCGAACTCCGCCTGACCCCCGAGCTCGTTCGAGATCGAGTTGGGGTCGACGACGTCGTAGCCGTGCGTGGACCCTTCGCGGGCCTGGAACGACGGCGGCAGGTAGAGGTGCGAGATCCCCAGGTCCTTCAGGTACGGCACCAGCTCGCGCGCCTCGGCGAAGCCGAAGCCTCCCCCGAGCTGCAGCCGGTACGTCGCGCGCAGCTCCGTCATTCGGCGGAGCGGCGCAGCAGCACGAACGAATGGTGGACCAGGTCGAACTCCTCGCCGGCGTCGATCTCGACGCGCTGGTCGTCGTCCGCGGTGTTGAGCACCATCGTCCACGCCTTGCCGAACGCGCCGTCCGGCAGCGTGAACGCGTGGTCCTCGTGGTGGGCGTTGAACAGCAGCAGGAACGACTCGTCGAGCACCTGGCGTCCACGCGAGTCCGGGGAGGCGATCTCCTCACCGTTGAGGAAGACGCCGACGACCGGCGGCAGCCCGCCCCAATCGCGGTCTTCCATGCGCTCGCCGTCGGGGCGAAACCAGGCCGCATCCGGCAGGCCCGAGCCCTCCATCTCGCGGCCGAACAGGAACTGACGGCGGCGGAAGACGGCGTGCGCGCGACGCAGGGCGATCAGCTTGCGCGTGAACTCGAGCAGGTCGGCGTTGCGCTCGACGAGCGACCAGTCGAACCACGAGAGCTCGTTGTCCTGGCACCAGCCGTTGTTGTTGCCGCCCTGCGTGCGCCCGAACTCGTCGCCGCCGAGCAGCATCGGCGTGCCTTGGGAGAGCAGCAGCGTGGCCAGGAAGTTGCGCTGCTGGCGCCCCCGCAGCTCGAGCACATCCGGATCGTCGGTCGGCCCCTCGACACCGCAGTTCCAGGAGCGGTTGTCGTCCGTCCCGTCGCGGTTGTCCTCCTTGTTGGCCTCGTTGTGCTTGGAGTTGTAGGCGACGAGGTCCGCGAGCGGGAAGCCGTCGTGGGCGGTGATGAAGTTGATCGACGCGAACGGGTGGCGACCGTCGTCCTGGTAGAGGTCGCTCGAGCCGGTCAGCCGTCGAGCGAACTCGCCGACGTGCGCCTCGCCGCGCCAGAAGTCGCGCATCGTGTCGCGGTAGATGCCGTTCCACTCCGACCACAGGACGGGGAAGTTGCCGACCTGGTAGCCGCCGGGGCCGACGTCCCACGGCTCGGCGATCAGCTTGACCTGCGAGAGCACCGGGTCCTGATGGATGACGTCGAAGAACGCCGACAGCCGGTCGACGTCGTAGAGCTCGCGGGCGAGCGCGGAGGCCAGGTCGAAGCGGAACCCGTCGACGTGGCAGTCGATCACCCAGTGGCGCAGCGAGTCCATGATCAGCCGCAGCACGCTCGGGTGCATGACGTTGAGCGTGTTGCCGGTGCCCGTGTAGTCCATGTAGTGGCGCAGGTCGTCGGGCACGAGCCGGTAGTAGGCCGCGTTGTCGACGCCGCGGAACGACAGCATCGGGCCGAGATGGTTGCCCTCGGCGGTGTGGTTGTAGACGACGTCGAGGATCACCTCGATCCCCGCTTTGTGCAGCGCCTTGACCATGCCCTTGAACTCGCGCACCTCCTGGCCGGCCTTGCCGGTGGCGGCGTAGGGCGAGTGCGGCGCGAGGAAGCCGATCGTCGAGTAGCCCCAGTAGTTCGTCAGCCCGCGATCGGCGAGGAAGGCCTCGTCGGCGATGTGGTGGACCGGCAACAGCTCGATCGCGGTCACGCCGAGGCTCTTCAGGTAGCCGACGGCGGGGTCGGAGGCGAGCCCGGCGTAGGTGCCGCGCAGGTCCTTGCGCACGTCCGGGTGCTGCATGGTGAAGCCCTTGACGTGCGTCTCATAGATGACGCTGTCGGCCAGCGGCGTGTTCGGCGGGCGGTCGTCCTGCCAGTCGAAGCGCGGGTCGATCACGACGCACTTGGGGATCGCCGCCGCGTCGTCGGAGTCGTCGGGCGTCAAGTCGTCGTCCTGACCACCCTTGGGGACGTAGGGGTGCACGTTGCCCTTGTCGAACGCGATCGGGCCCTCGATCGACTTGGCGTACGGGTCGAGCAGCAGCTTGGCGGCGTTGAAGCGGTGCCCCGTCTGCGGGTCGTACGGACCGTGGACCCGGTAGCCGTAGCGCTGCCCGGCGTGCACGCCGGGCAGGTAGGCGTGCCAGTTCAGCGACGTCCGCTCGGTCAGCTCGACGGACGTCTCACGGTCCTTGTCGTCGAACAGGCACAGCTCGACCCGCTCCGCGTGCTCGGAGAAGATCGAGAAGTTCGTTCCCTCCCCGTCCCACGTCGCGCCGAGGGGAAAAGGGGCGCCAGGCCAGACCTCCATAAGGCGTTGAAGGGTGACAGGACGCCTGCCATCGGGCCGTGCGCTGGAACACAGTGCATGAGCCGAGCTACCGGACCAACGCCCCGGATAGCGGCGGAAGGACGACGAACCCGGGCTCGAGCGTCGGCTCGTGCGTCGCCAGCAGGACCTCCTCGGTGCGCTCGCGCGGGACATGCACCGTGGCGCGGGCGAAGTTGGCCAGCAGCGTGCACTCGCCGCGCCTGACCGCCAGCCAGCCGGCCCGCTCGTCGAAGACGACCTCGTCCACGTCCCCGGGCGGCAGCGCTCGGCGGGCGCGCAACAGGTCCGCGTGGAGCTCGCGCAGGCCCTCCGGCTCGCCCGCGCGCGTCAGCTTCGAGCGCTCGAACGTGGCCGCGTCCTGCGGGTCGGGCACCTGCTCGCCGCTGAACTCGGCGAAGGAGGCGAACTCGCGCCGGCGGCCCTCGCGCGTGGCGTCGGCGATCACGGCGTCGATGTGGTCGGTGAAGAACTGAAACGGCGCGCGCTCGCCGTATTCCTCGCCCTGGAAGAGCATCGGCGTGAACGGCGACAGCAGCGTGCAGAACGCCGCCAGCGCGCGCGTCTCGGCCGGCAGGCGGTCGCCCAACGCGCGGTTGCCGACCTGGTCGTGGTTGGCGGAGAACACGACGAAGCGCTCCACGGGCACGTCGTCGGCCGGGGCGCCGAAGCGCCGCCGGCGGAACTCGGAATAGACGCCGTCGTGCACGTGCGGGCGCTTGAAGGCCTTCGCCAGCAAGGCCATCGAGTCGAACTCGGCGTACCAGCCGCCGGTGTCGCCGGTCAGCAGGACGCGCAGCGCGTGATGGAAGTCGTCGGCCCAGGCGGCGTCGCAGCCGTGGCCGCCGAGCTCGGGCACCCGCATCACCCGCGGGTCGTTCAGCCCCGACTCGGCGATCACGATCGCCCCCGGCCGCACGGTGTGCACGCGCCGCGCGATCTCCGCCACCAGGTGCTCGGGCGAGGAGTCGACGATCGCGTGGATGGCGTCGAGCCGTAGGCCGTCGAGGTGGAAGTCGCGCGCCCAGCCCTCGGCGCTCTGGCAGACCCACTCGCGGACGGCGTCGCAGCGCTCGTCGTCGACGTTCAATCCGGCGCCCCAGGGCGTCTCGTGCTTGTGCGTGAAGTAGGGGCCGTACGCCATCAGGGCCTGGCTGCCCGACGCGCCGACGTGGTTGTAGACGACGTCGAGGAGCACCGCCAGGCCGTTGGCGTGCGCGGCGTCGACGAAGCGCTGCAGGCCGAGCGGGCCGCCGTAGGACGACTGGGCGGCGCTGAGATAGACGCCGTCATAGCCCCAGCCGCGCGTGCCGGGGAACTCGGCCACGGGCATGATCTCGATCGCGGTCACGCCCAGCTCGGCGAGCTCGGCCAGGTGGGGGATCGCGCCGTCGAACGTCCCCTCGGGCGAGAACGTGCCCACGTGCAGCTCGTAAAGCACGGCGTCGTGGAGGCCCGGCGTGCGGAAGTCGGCGTCGGTCCACTCGAACTCGAGCGGGTCGACGATCCGCGACGGGCCGCGCAGCCCGTGCGGCTGCCAGCGCGAGCACGGATCGGGCAGCGGCGTGTCGTCGAGCACGAACGTGTAGTCGTCGCCGGCCGAGGCGTCCACCGTCGCCTCGTAGATGTCGAAGCCGGCGGGTTCGAGCGCGTGGTCGGTCCCGTTCACGCGCAGCCCGACGCGCTCGGGCTCGGGCGCCCAGACACGGAACTCCGTCCGGCCGGTGCGCAACGGGTGCGCGCCGAGCCGGCGCTCGAACGGGTACTCCGTCATGCCAGCGAGCCGATCCTGTCGGTCAGGAGGTCGATGAAGCGCTCGGCGTCCACGTCGAGCGCGACGTGCGCGTTCGGCTCGCGCTCGAGCCGCTTGAGCTGGTCGGCGACGGTCCGGCCGCGCGCCGGGCCCTGGGTGACGTCGATCTCGACGTTCAGGTGCTCGGTACGCAGCAGTGTGGGATCGATCACATGGGCGACGGCGAGGGCATCGTGCACTGGAGTGTCGTCATGCCCATAGACCTCGACGTGGAACCGCCGGTAGAAGGCGTGCAGGTCGGCGACGAGAGCGCCGGCGCGCCCGGTCTCGCGCAGCGCCTCGGCGCGGGCGGCGGAGAGCATCGCCTGGTGGGTGACGTCGAGGCCGACGAGCGTGACGTCGATTGAAGACGTGAACACCCGGTGCGCGGCCTCGGGGTCGCACCAGATGTTGAACTCGGCCGACGGCGTGACGTTGCCCAGCCCGACGGCGCCGCCCATCAGCACGATCCGCTCGATCCGTTCGTGCAGCTCCGGGTGCAGCGCGAGCAGCAGCGCGATGTTGGTCAGCGGGGCGGTCGGGATCAGGGTCAGCGGCTGCTCGCGCAGCTTGGCCGCGAGCAGCTCGACGGCATGCATCGGCTCCGGCTCGCGCGACGGCGGCGGGAGGTCGGGGCCGTCCATGCCGGTCGCGCCGTGCACCTCGTTGGCGACACGGGCGGGAAACAGCAGCGCGCGGTCGGCGCCCGCGGCCAGCGGGATGTCCTGGCGCCCGGCCACGTCGAGGACCTTGATGGCGTTGGCGGTCACGTTCTCGAGGCTCGCGTTCCCCGCCACCGTGGTCACGGCCACGAGCTCGAGCTCGGGGCTGGCGAGGGCCAGCAGGAGCGCCATCGCGTCGTCGTGGCCCGGGTCGCAGTCGATGATCACTGGCGTCGGCATGGCGCAACATGTTGGCGGGCCGCGTGTTCAAACGCTGCCATGCAGATCGCCGCCCTCCTCATCAGCGCCGTCATCGCCCAGGCCGCCCCGGTCGTGACCACCGGCGCCGCGGAGTCCGTCACCACCGGCTCCGCCATCGTCACGGGCACCGTCAACCCCGGTGGGGAGGCGACGACGTACCAGATCGAGTACGGGACCTCGACCTCCTACGGGGTCACCTCGTCCTCGCGCGACGCCGGCACGGGCACGGACCCCGTCGGCGTCCGCGTCACGCTGACCGGCTTGACCTCGAACACGACGTACCACTACCGCGTGGTGGCGACGAACGCGTCGGGCGTCTCGCGCGGCGAGGATCGCACGCTGCGGACCAGCGCCCCCGCGCAGGCGCCGTCGATCTCGAGCCGTTCGGCGAGCGGCGTCAGCGCGTCCGGGGCGACGCTCAACGCGCGTGTGAGCCCGCGCTCGCTGGCGACGACCGTGCGCTTCGAGTACGGCACCTCGACGTCCTATGGCACCGCCACGCCCGAGCAGGCGATCGGCGCGGGCAGCTCGACCGTCGCGGTCAGCGCCGCGATCGCCGGTCTGCGGCCGAACACGCGGTACAACTACCGCGCGGTGGCCACGAGCGCGGCCGGGGTCACGCGCAGCAGCAACGGGACCTTCACGACCTCGCGCGTGCCGACCGGCGTCGCCATCACGCCGTCGACGACCCGCCCCGTGTACGGCTCGGGCCTGACGATCCAGGGCACGGTCAGCGGCGCCGGCTCGACGCCGGTCGCGCTCGAGAAGCAGGACTTCCCCTACACCGGCCCGTTCGCCCAGATCGCGACCGCGACCGCCAATAGCCGTGGCGCCTTCTCGCTGACGGCGCCGCCGCTGTTCATCACCGCGCGGCTGCGCGTCGTCACCCGCACCGCGGTGGTCGCGACCAGCCCCGTCACGACGGCCTCGGTCGCGGTCAAGGTCGGGCTGAAGGCGCGGCGGCTGCGTGCGCGGCGGATGCGGCTCGAGGGCGCCACCTGGCCGGCCGTGCCGCAGGGCCGCGTCTCGCTCCAGCGCCAGACCAGCACGCGGCCGCTGGATCTTCGTCAAGCGCGCGCGCATCACGCCGCTCACCAACAACCGCTCGCGCTACCGCTTCAGCGCCGTCGCCCGCCGCAGCCGCGCGCTCGACTACCGCGTCGTCGTGCTCGCCCGCAACGGCGGCGCGCACGTCCCCGGCACGAGCCGCACCATCACCGTCCCGCGCCGGTAACTCAGGAGACGTTGCGGATCATCGCGGTCATGTCCTTGTAGGTCTTGCCCGTGCCGGTGTCGCCGATCGCGGCCATCTTCCAGCCGCCGCCCTGGCGGTAGACGGTGGCCATGATCATCGCGGTGTGGGGGCCGGTGGCGGACAGGTCGAAGCGGGCGACCTCGGAGCCCGAGCGCTCGTCGACGAGCCGGCAGGACGCGTTGGCGACCTCGGAGAAGCCCTGGGCGCTGTAGCTGGTGACGGTGAAGACGAGCGTCTGGACGCGGTCGGAGAGCTGGTCGAGCTCGACGATGATCGACTCGTCGTCGCCCTCCCCCTCGCCGGTCAGGTTGTCGCCGGTGTGGGTGATCGAGCCGTCGCTCGTGCGCAGCTTCTTGAACCAGACGGCGTCGAGCTCGTTGCGGGCCTCGTCGAGCACGACGCAGGAGGCGTCGAGGTCGACGTCCTTGGTCTTCTTGCGCCCGAACAGGCCCTTCTTCTCGATCGCGTCCCAGCCCAGGCCCATGCGGACCTTGGTGAGCTCGCCGCCGCCCTTCTTCTCGAGCGAGATCCGCTGGCCCTTGGTCATGTTCACGGACATTTGGTCCTCCTCTTCAGGTGTGGACGACGCCCAGGAGCTCGAGCGCCTCGCGGGCGATCTCCTCGGCGGCGTCGATGTGCTCGCCCTCGGTGACGCGGACGCCGTCCGGCACAGCGTCCCACGTCACCAGCTCGGCGTCGCGCGGGCACCAGGCGACGTCGGCGGCGGCGAGCAGGTCGGCGTCGAGCAGCGAGTCGCCCGCCGCCAGCACGCGGCTCGCCCCGGCGCGCTCGGCCAGGTGCTCGACGCAGCGCAGCTTGGTCAGCCCGGTCGGGAGCAGGTACAGCTTGCGGCCGTGCAGCACGGCCTCCCACCCGAGCGGGCGCATCGCGTCGGCCGCGGCGGCGGCGAGGCCGTCCGGCAGCCGCTCGAGCTCGCAGATGGCGTAGATGAAGCGCTCGTCGCAGTCGCGCACGCGCAACAGCCAGCCGTCGGCGTCGCAGGGGCCGAACGCGGCGTGCAGCGCGTCGGTGGCCTCGGCCGGCGCCGCGCAACCGTCGCAGAGCTCGTCGACGATCGCCTTCCACTCCCGGTCGACCTCGCCGTGCGCGAGCAGCGTCGCCCCGTTGGCGCAGATCGCCCAGCTGCGCCGCGCCCGCTCCCAGATCGGCTCGACCCGCTGGAGCTGGTGCAGCGAGCGCGTCGTGACCGCGACGAACGCGTCGAGCGCCGCGAGCTGATCGAGGTATTCGAGCGTCGTGAGCGAGCAGACCGTGATCGGCCGGCCCTCGTAGATCTCGGCCACCGGCGCGTCGTCGCGGCGCGCGGCCGGCAGCGTGCGGTACGGGTGGATCAGGGTGCGATCGAGATCGGAGGCGAAGATCACTGCTGGATCACTCCGTAGCAGGCGTAGATCTCGTCGGGGCGCTCGCGGACTTCGACGCCGCGCTGCTCGGCCAGCATCAGGACGTGCGAGAGATCGGCCTCGTGGCCGGGCGCGACCAGCACGCAGTCGGGCACGCGCCGCAGCAGGACGCGGGTGGTCTCGCCGACGCCGGGCTTGATGCGGTGGATGTCGTCGATCCCGAGCTCGCGCCCGACCGCCAGCACCGCCTTCAGGCCGCGCCCGTCGGGCGGGCCGAGCGAGCGCGCCGCGGCCACCGCGGCCTCCAGCTCCGGCCCCGGGCTCGGGCAGCAGCGCCGTGATCGTGTCGACGTAGCGCCGCGAGACGTCGCGGTCGGCGAACTCGCGGTAGATGCGGACGCCGTGGAACGCGTCCTCGCCGAGCAGGTCGGGACGCACGACGGTGCGGCTGATCAGCCCGGACACGGTCGAGTTCAGGCACGCGCTCGGGATCAGCTCGTCGCGGCGCGAGGCGAACAGCTCGCACACGTGGCCGGTGTCGGCGAGCACGCCGAGCGCGGGAGCGACGCGCGGGCCGCCCTCGGCGACGACCGCGTCGAGCGCCTCGCGCAGCTCGCGCGCGATCGCGCCCTTGCCGGTCCAGCCGTCGATGAACACGATCGGCTCCGGCCCGTGGCGCGCGATCACGTGCTCGAGCGCGCGCCGGTCGATCCCCCGGCCGCGCACGATCGAGACGCTGTAGTGCGGCGCGTCGACGCCGCGCCGCGCCAGCGCGCGGCGCAGCACGACGCCGACGGGCGTTCCCGCGCGCGCGAGCGAGACGAGCACCGGCGCCGGATGCTGCTCCTCCACGATCCGCTGCGCCAGCACTGCCGTCAGCAGCGCGACCCGCTCCGCGTGCGAGGCCAGCAGCTGCTCGAACAGCGACTCGTAGGCGGGCGTCGGCCGGTACTCGATCGGCAGCGTCTCGGCGTAGTGACCGCCGTTGCGCAGGAGCTGCTGGCGGACTTCGGCGGGCAGTTCGAGCTCGACGTCGGGCAGCTCGGTCAGCAGCAGCGTGACGTCGTCGGGGGCGTAGGAGCCGAGCGGGCCGGTCATCGCCGTCACCGCGCCCGCGCGCGGCGAGCCCGTCGGCCGAGCGCCGGTCATCGCAGCGTCACCGCCGTCACCGTGCCGGCGCCGGCCAGTGCGCGCAGCAGCCCGTCGGCGGCGCGCCGGTGTGCGGGCTCGGAGAAGTGGATGACGATCTGCGGCCGGGTGGCCGGATGCACGTTGTAGGCGAAGCCGGGCACGCCGGGCGCCTCCGGGTGCGGGAAGGCGAGGCCGTCGGCGAGCGGGTAGCCCGGCGCGGCGCACACGAGCGCGGGGCTGCGCGTGGTCGAGGAGACGAGCGTGGCGGGACCGGAGGCCAGCGCCGCGAGCTGCGGCAGCGCGAGGTGCTCGCCGCAGCCGAGCACGAGCGACCCGGGCGGCAGCGGCTCGGCCAGCGACGCCGCCAGCTCTCGGAACGCGGCCCGGCCCGCGCGATCGAGCCCGTGGCGCTCGAGGGCGCACGGCCACTTCGGCGGTCACGTCGCGCACGTTCGGCGCGTGGTCGCGGCGCCCGGCGTGGGCAGCCGGCCCGCGCTCCAGCCCGCCGCCGGCAGCTCGACGTCGCCGATCCGCCCCAGCGAGACGACGTCGATCGGCGTGTCCAGCTCGTCCGCGAGCGCCTCGAGCGGGCCGGGGGCGCGGCGCGCGTCGACGAGGCACGCGATCACGTAGCGCGGGCGCGGCTCGCGGGCGTGCAGGAGCGCGATCAGCTTGGCCGCGGTCGCGCCCGTGGACAGCTCGTCGTCGACGATCACCAGCGGGCCCGTCGAGTCCGGCAGCCACCGCAGCCACTGGTCGGTGGCGTGCGAGTGCGACTCGTCGAACGCGATCTGGCCCGCCGCGTCGGGGTGGCGCGTGGTGTTCTGCAGCCACGCGCAGTCGAGCGCCTCCGCGACCTGGTGGGCGAGCCCGGTCGCGGTCTCGGCGAAGCCGACGACGGTGCTGTCGCGCAGCGCCGCGGGCGGCGAGGCCGCGACGTCGTCGAGCACGCGCACGGCGGCGGCGAGCGCGGAGTCGGCGCCGGCGAGGGGCGCGGCGGAGGCGACGAGCGCGACGAGCGGCGCCGGCGAGGGGCGCGGCGGACGGCGACGAGGCGGCGGCGGCGAGGGGCGCGGCGGGAGCGCGGAGGCGGCGCCGGCGAGGGAGCGCGGCGGAGGCGACGCGAGGCGGCGGCGAGCGCGGAGTCGTCGTCGGCGGGCGTGGGCGCGACGGCCGCGTACAGCGCCTCGCTCGCGGCGTCGGCGCGCGGGTCGTCGGCGACCTTCAGCGCGAGCGCGGTCCCGGCGAGCCGGCAGACCGCGGCCGGCACCGGGATGTGCTTGCCCAGCACCTTCGAGACGAGCAGGAACGAGCGTTTCCCGCTCGCCCGCTCGCCCACGGCCAGCAGGTCGGCGGCCGCGCCGTCGAGCACCGGCGCCGCCGTCACGCGCGCGGCCGCCCCGCGGGCACGAGCTCGATGAACGTGCGGTCCTCGCGCAGGACGCCGAACGCCTCGCCGCGCTCCAGCGTCCGCTCCGCCCACAGCCGGTGCGGCTTGGGCTCGTTCATCCGTGCCCCGACCGTCAACCCCTCGACGCCCGCGCCCCCGCCCGCGCGCAGGATCGCGAGCGCGTCCTGGTGCTCGGAGTGGCTGACCGCGTAGACGGCGTCGACCGGCGCGACGTGCGACGGGTGGATGACGGTCTTGCCGTGCAGCCCGTTGACGCGGTCGAGCAGCGCCTCGCGCAGGAGCCCGTCGATCGCGCTCGAGAGCAGCGCCTCGCGCCGGTCGGCGCCGTCGGCGCCGAAGGCCTCGGTGAACGGCGTCTCGCGCAACAGCGGCTTGAACACCTGCTCGTCGTGGATGTACTCCCACACCGGCCCGCTGATCGCCGGCGCGCCGTCGGCGCGGCCGAAGACGTTCACCACGTCCGCGATCACGTCCGCGACCGCCGCCAGGTCGTAGACCGTGAAGTCACGCGAGCGCCGCAGTCCCCAGAGCCCGGACAGGTCGGTCGCGCCGATCCGGATGCACGGCACGAGGTCGCGGTAGGCGGCCAGCAGCTCCTTGAGCCCGAGCAGCGTCTCCATCCGGCGCTCGCGGTGCGCGGTGTCCGGCCCTTCGAGGATCGGCATCGCCCACAGCGGCCGGTCGCGATCGCGCTGCGCGTGCCGCATGACGGCCAGAAAGCGCGCCACCGAGGGAACCGTGACCTTCGGCAGCACGACCCCGTCGAGCTCGCGGCTGAGCGGGCCGAGCCGCGCCAGCAGCCGCTCGAGGTGCTCCGGACCGCGCACGCGGACGAACACGAACGGCACCGAGGCCCGCGGCCGGCCGTGCTCGAGCTCGTTCGCGATCGACTCCAGCGTCTCGGTCAGCAACGCCTCGGCGTCCTCGAGCCGGACGTCGGCGACGGCGTCCTCGAGGCACAGGACGATCGCGGTCAGCGACGGCCAGAAACCTGACAGCAGGCGCTGCGCCGTCCCGGGCGCCGTGGCCGGCCCGTACAGCAGCGCGCCGAGGCTCACCCCGACGGCCCGCGCGCCGACGGCGTCCCGCGGCGAACGCGGCGGCACCGCGAACAGCGCCTCCCGCCGCTGGGCGTCGAGGTGGCCGAAGCGCTGCAGTGGCTGGAGTGCTACGTCATTTGCGGCCCGCACGCCAGTTAAGTCCCCATCCGAAGAGCTCGTCGAGCTCCTTGTGTCCGGATACGTACTGAACTTGACGTTCGATCGCGAAGCCGGACGCGCTGCCTGCGATCAGGCAGATCGCGCACATCCCGACGCCGTCGCGGGTCTCGTCGAGGTTGATCGTGACCGGGGCGTCGGCCGAGTGGATGGTGACCACGGCGTCGGCCTGCGACCACTTCTTGACGCCCTCGTAGATGAAGGCGAAGACCGCCAGGCGCCGGATGTGCTGCGAGTTCGGACCGCTGACGAGCAGGTTCTCGCCGTCGGTGGCCGAGCCCGAGCGGTCGTCCTTGTCGAGCTGCACGAACGGCGGCGACTCGAGTGACCCGAACGCGTTGCCGAGCGCCTGGACGACGCCGCGCTGGCCGTCGGAGAGCTCCCACAGGCAGCCCAGGTCGAGGTCGATCGCCCCGCCGCCCGCCAGCCGCTTCATGAACCCGCCGCCGCCCGAGGGGCGCTGGTTCCAGTTGAGGTTCAGCCGCACCGGCGCGCCGGAGCTGGACTTGCTCAGGCTGACCTTCTCGCCGCGCTTGGTGAGCGAGACGGGCCCGCTCGGAGCGCCGCTCGGCGCGCTCGGAGCGCCGCTCGACGGCTCGCTCGAGCCTCCGCGCGACGGCCGCTTGTTGTAGTCGATGCCCATAGGGGTCACACCTCCGCGAGGTCGCGCTCTTGCTTGCCGGGGCCGGGCGGGGAGTCGTCCTCCGCCTCCTCTTCCCGGTTGGCCCGCAGCGACGAGATGAATGCCGCGATGATCAACAACGCACCGATCGAGCCGGTGATCACTTCGGGAACATGGAACTCGGCGCTGGCGAACAGCAGCACCGCCAGCACGCCGATCGCGTAGTGGGCGCCGTGTTCGAGGTAGCGGTACTTGGCCAGCGTCCCCTGGCGCACGAGGTAGACGGTCAAGGTCCGGATGTAGAGCGCGCCGAGCCCGAGGCCGATGGCGATCACGATGATGTCCTTGGAGATCGCGAACGCGCCGATCACGCCGTCGAAGCTGAACGTCGCGTCGAGCACCTCGAGGTAGAGGAAATAGGCCAGGCCGCCCTTGGCCGCGGCGCTCGCCGCCGCGGCCGCCGCCTGGGCCCCGCTCGTATCCCCGGCCTCGCGGGCGGCCTGCACGGCCTCCTCGGCCTCCTCTTCCTCCTCGTCCTCTTCCGGCTCGAGGCGCTCGGCAAGGCCGGCGACGACCAGGTACACGACCAGGCCGGCGAGCCCGGCGACCAGGACGTCGGTCTCGAGCTCGGGCGAGACGACCTGCGAAAGGATCAGCAGCGCCGTGGACGCGATCGCCGGGGTGATCGAGGTGATCGCGCCGACGCCGGCGATCGGCCGCTCGATCGGCGGGAGCCAGTGCCCCTCCTTGTCGGAGTCGAAGAAGAAGTTCAGGAACACCATCAACAGGAAGACTCCGCCGAAGGCCGCGATCGTCGCGTTGGCCTCCTCGAGGTTCTTCGCGTACAGCTCCTGGTCGTTGAGCGCCTGGTCGATGACGTCCGGGATCGAGAGCCCGGCCGCCGCGGCGACGATCACGATCGGGAAGATGAGCCGCATCCCGAAGACGGCGATCAGGATGCCCCAGGTCAGGAAGATCTGCTGCCAGCGCGGCGCCATCCGCTTGAGGATGTGCGCGTTGACGATCGCGTTGTCGAACGAGATCGAGATCTCGAGGATCGCCAGGAGGAGCACGATCAGCCCGACCTCGACGCCCCCCACGATGAACGACCCGATGATCGCCAGCACGGTGATCGAGAGCGGGAAGCGGAATGTCTTCAGGGGTGGCATGTGAGAGAGCGGCTCCGTGACAAATGCGGCGAGCCGGGCTCAGGCCCAGCTCGCCGTCATCGATTCGGTTCTGTGGGCGCGGCCGGCGCTAGCCGACGTTGACCCCGTAGTCCTTGGCGATCCCGGCGAGGCCGCTCGTCCAGCCCTGGCCGACGGCGCGGAACTTCCACTCGGCGCCGTTGCGGTAGAGCTCGCCGAACACCATCGCGGTCTCCGTCGAGGCGTCCTCGGAGAGGTCGTAGCGGGCGATCTCGGAGTTGTTGGCCCCGTTGACCACGCGGATGAACGCGTTGCGCACCTGGCCGAAGCTCTGGCTGCGGCTGTCGGCGTCATAGATCGAGACCGGGAAGACGATCTTCTGGACGTCGGCGGCCATCCCCTGGAGGTTGACCTTGATCTGCTCGTCGTCGCCCTCGCCCTCGCCGGTCAGGTTGTCGCCGGTGTGCTCGACCGTGCTGTCGGGCGAGGTGAGGTTGTTGAAGAAGATGAAGTGCTTGTCCGAGAGGGCCTTGTCCGTGTCGGCGAGCAGGATCGCGGAGGCGTCGAGGTCGAAGTCCGACCCGTCCGTCGTCCGTACGTCCCAGCCCAGGCCGATGACCACGTTGGTGAGGCCCGGGGCCTCCTTCGTGAGCGACACGTTGCCGCCCTTGCTAAGCGATACGCCCATCTCTCTCCCTTCGAGTGTGCGAATTGGTCGGTGAGGATGTTATGAGGATCAATCGAGTTCGCCGTCCTGGACCATGACCGCGAGCTGGAGGATCGGCAGGACGCCCTCGCTGATGAGGTACTGGATCGGCTCGTCGAGCGAGATGCCGGCGGCGCGCACCGGCTCCGGGTGCGCCGCGATCTCCGCCGTCCGCGAGCAGACGATCAGCGCGTGCGCGGCCGACAGCATCAGGTGCCGCGCGTCCCCCGGCTCGCTCTGCGCCGCCAAGTTGCGCAGGCCGACCCGCAGCGGCTCGGCCGCCTTGGACGCGTGCTGGCCGGTGAAGCGCGAGCGCAGCCGGACGGCGAAGCCCATGTACGCCCGCGCGGCCTCGAGCAGCGCGTAGCCGGCGTCCGAGGCGCGGACGGTCCGGTTGGACATGTCGAACGGCCCGGGCTCGCACATCGAGCGCCGCCAGCGCGATCTCGGCGTCGTGGAGCTTGCGCGCGACGCTGAGGTAATGCTCGGCGATGTCGACCCCTGCCGGGGCCAACCGCTCGTCGAGGACGCTCAACAGGCCGTCGGCCATCACCATCAGTCGGCTGCTGCTCACTTCAGACCAGACTACGCGCTGACGGCGGCGCTTCGACGCTCCACTCCACATTTCCTGAAGCCGAGCGCGTGCCCGTGAAGACCGCGATGTGGGCTCCGGCCGGCACGCCGTCGAGCACGGCGCCGCCGTCGATCTCGTAGCGCGTGTTCGTGACCTTGCGTCCGACGGCGGCGCTCGTGGGCGGCTGTTGGCCCCACGCCACGAACACCTCGGTCGTCCCCGGCGGCCACGTCCAGGTCGCTTCGACGCGCCCGTCCTCGCGGCGCCGGACGACGAGCTCGGAGACCGCCGGCTTCGGCGTCACCGTCACCGAGCGAGCCGACGCGGCCACACCTTCGACCTCGACCGTGTATTCGTAGGTCGCGCCGAGCTCGACGTGACGGTCGACATAGCCGTCGTGATCGGGCCGGATCGTGCGCCGTACGTCGCCGCGCGTCCGCGTGAGCACGAGCCGCGCGCCCTCGGGCGCGCTCCAGGTGAGCACGACGGGGCGCGCCGCCACCGCGACGAGGTCGGTGACGCCCGGCGCGTGCGGCGCCGCCGCCGTGACCGGCTCCGAGGCCGCCGCGGAACCGCGCAGCGCGCGCACCGTCCAGGTCACGCCGCCTTCGCGCGGCGCCGAGTCGGTCCACGAGAGCATGTGCGTGCGCCCGAGCACGCGCGAGCCGCCGGGCGCGTGACGCTCGACGAGGTAGGCGTCCGGCGCAGGACTCGGCGCGCTCCAGCTGATCAGCGCCTCGTTGTGCTCGATCGCGACCGTCACGTCCCGCGGCGGCGCCGGCGGGAGCGCGGCCAGCCGGCCGGCCACGAGCTGCCAGCCCGGGTTTTGCTCGAGCAGTTCGCGCAGGCGCGCCTCGCGCTCCTCAGGTGGCAGCGCGTCGACCTCGACCAGCGCATACGCCTCGGCCAGCCCGAGCGCGTGCAGCGGCACCCGTCCCGGGACGCGCCGCGCGGCGGCCACGATCGCGCTGTCCGGCACGCCCCGGGCTCGCGCCGCCCGCGCGGCGTCGAGGTCGCCGGCCACCAGCGCGTCGACGACATCGCCGGCCAGGTACTCCTGCGGATCGCCCTCGAGCAGCAGCTTGCGGGCGTGCGCCAGCAGCTCGTCCACGAGCGTGCGCTCGCGGTCCGGGCGCCGGCGCCGGTTGACGTCGCCGATCTGCTCGATGCGCGTGGCGATCATCTCGCGGGTCGCGCTCGTCGGCAGGCCGAGGAACGCGAACAGGTCGGTCCGCCAGGTGCGGGATCGTCGCGCAGCCGCGCGAGCTCGGCCAGCGCGGCGCCGACCTGGCGGCGCCGGCGATCGCCGGCCGGCTTCGGCCGCGACGCCGCGGCCTCGGGCGCCGCGCCCGGAGATGCCTCCAGGCGCTGCCGCAGCGCCGCGCGCGCCGCCGGGTCGAGCAGCGTGGCCTCGATCCGCGGCCACTCGGCCAGCACCGCCGAGGCCACCGCGGCCTGGCGTGCGCGGGTGCGCTCCTTGAACAGGAAGCCGCGCGTGGCCTTCAGCTGCTCGGCGACGGTCGCGTCGTCGGCGTCGCGCGGCACCTCGGCCAGCCAGAACAGGTCCTCGACCTCGGCCGGGCTGCGGTCGCGCAGCGCCGCCAGCACGCCGCGCCGGTACGCCGACCCGTCGAAGCTCACAGCTTGTTCTTGAGCAGGCTCACGGCGTCGCGCTCGGCGGCCACCTCGGCCGCGCTCATGGCCTCGCCGGTCTCGACCACCAGCGTCAGCGGCTCGAGCCGCGCGACGTGGTGCGCGGTGACCGTGAGGATGCCGTCGCCGCCCATCTTCATCCGCATCGTGATCTCGGTGCCGCGCGGGTAGCCGGGCGGCAGCCCGGTGATCTCGCCCTCGACCAGCACCGTGTTGTCCTCGGGGCGCGGCGACTCCTCGGCGCCGCCCTGCTCGAAGACCCGCACGCGGATCGTGTCCTGGTCGTCGCTGACGGTGTAGAAGCGCTCCTCGACCGAGATCGGCACGGCGTCGTTGCGGCGCACGAGGAAGATCGCGGTCTCGATGTCGTCGCGCAGCGCGATCACGCCGAACCCGCGCGAGACGACGTTGACGACCTGCTTGTCCACCACGGAGCGGACCTCGTCGGAGGTCATGCCGTGCTCGGCGGCGACGTCGGCGACGGCCTTGGTCAAGTCGACGCCGCGGTCCGTGGCCTCCTGGACCGTGCGCTCGAGCTGCTTCTTGTGCCCGTAGAGCGCCGCGCCCTTGGCCACCGCGAGGTCCGGGTCGGCAAGCTGGGGCTCGAAGCCGAAGACCGCCTCCAGGCGCCGCGCGACGGCGGGCATCTTCGACGAGCCGCCGACGAGCAGGCAGCGGTCGACGCGCGTGACGCCCTTGGAGGCGGCGGCCATCAGCGCCCGGCGGGTCAGCTCGATCGTGCGCTCGAGCAGCGTCGCCGTGGCCTCCTCGAACTCCGTCCGCGTGACCGGGACGCTGGCACGGTCGGCGCCGCTCGTGACCAGCACGTCGGCGCGCTCGCGCTGCGAGAGCGACTGCTTGACCTCCTCGGCCTGGGTCAGCAGGTCGGCCTCGGCGTAGACGTCGTCGAACGGGTCCAGCGCGTCCGGGTGCTGCTCGACGAAGCGCTCGGCCAGGAAGCTCGCGAGCTCGGCGTCCCAGTTGGCGCCGCCGAGCTCGTGGTCGCCGTCGGTGGCCACGACGCGGATGCCCGTCCCCTCGAGCGCGATGATCGTGATGTCGAACGTGCCGCCGCCGAGGTCGTAGACGAGGATGCTCTCGTTCGCCGCGCCCTCCTGGGCGAAGCCGTACGCGTAGGCCGCCGCGGTCGGCTCGTTGATCAGGTCGAGCACGTCCAGGCCGGCCAGCTCGCCCGCCAGCCGCGTCTGCTTGCGCTCCTCGTTGCCGAAGTAGGCGGGCACGGTGATCACGACGTCTGAGACCTTCTCGCCGGTGGCGCGCTCGGCGTCCTTGGCCAGCGCGCCGAGCACGAGCGAGGAGATGCCGGCCGCCGACCACTCGCGGCCGCCGGCGTGAAAGCGCCAGTCGGCCTCGCCGACGTGGCGCTTGACGAGCTGGGCGACGTTGTCGGGATCGAGCCGCGAGGAGCGCTTGGCCAGCTTGCCGACGATCACGTCGTCGCCCTGGAACTGGACGACGCTCGGCGTCGTGGCGTCGCCGTCCATGTTGCGCAGGACCTCGGGGCGGCCGTAGCGGTCGACGTGGGAGATGCACGAGTACGTCGTCCCGAGGTCGATGCCGAACACCTTGCCGCTCATTGGGTCTCCTCGTCGAGGCGGTACACGATCACTTCGGCCGCGCGCAGCAGCTTCGGGCCGTCGACCAGGCCCTCGCGGCGGACCTCGGCCACGGTCCGGTCGCGCGCCGGCTCGTTCGTCGGGACGCTGCCGGAGGCCTGGTGCAGCGCCGGGTCGAACGGCGTGCCGAGCTCCGGCCGCAGCGTGAGCGCGCCCGCGTCGTGCAGCACCTCCCGCACGCGCGAGTCGATGTGCGCGAGGTCGGCGTCGTCGGGGCGCGATCTGCCGGATCCGGTCGACGTCGTCGAGGATCCGGGCCAGCCCGCGGATCAGCGGCGCGAGCGCCTCGCGCAGCTCGCCGTCGCGCAGGCGGCGGTTCTCCTCGTGCAGCTCGGCGACGAGGTCGCCTTGGCGGCGCGCGACGGCGGCCAGCTCGTCCGCCCGGCGCTCGGCCGCGCGCAGCCGCTCGTCGGGCTCGATCTCGTCGACGGCGGTGGTGTCTTCGCTGTGCAAGTCTTCGCGCCTCGTGACGCTTCCCGCCGGGGCCAATCTCCCGATCGAAGGCCGCGAGGCCCAGGTTACCGTCAGCGCACCGGATCTGGGCGGGGTTCTCGTCGTGGTCGAGGAGGGCGGCCGGCCGCGGGCGCTGGCGGCCGGCGACCCGATCGCCCCCGTGTCGGGCGACGGGCGGGTCACGGTCGCGCTGGCCACCGTGCCGGAGGCCGTCGAGCGCCTGCGGGTGCTGGCGTGGTCGTCGCAGCCGACGCGCGTGCTCGAGCCGGCGCGGGCCGAGGTGACGCTCGACGGGCAGCTCGCCGCCACCGTCGAGCTCGCGAGCGGGCAGTCGCTGCGCGCGGCCGAGCTGGTCGAGCTCTACCGCCGCCACGGAAGCTGGAAGGTGCGCGCGGTGGCCTCGGGCTGGGTCGGCGGCGTCGACGCCGCGAGCGCCGCCGTCGGCGTGCCCGTGAGCGCGTTCGCACCGCTGCGCCGCGACGCCCCGGCGCCGCGCCGGGTCGAGACCGGGCCGGACGAGCTGCGGGCCCTGATCGACGAGATCGTCGGCCCTGGCGAGCGCACCGGCGGCCACAACTATCTCGAGTTCGAGCTCGCCGGCCACGACGCGAGCGTCGTGCTCGACGACATCAACCCCGACATCAGCACGGTCACCGCGATCCTGCCGCTCGGCACCGGCGGTCCTGACGCTCGCACGGCCGAGGCGGCGGTGCGGACGAGCGGCGAGGCGCCGCTCGGGCGGATCGCGTTCGACTCCGGCCACCTCTACGCCAGCGCCTCGACCGTCGTCCCCGGCACGGCCGTCGACACCGCGGTGCTGAAGGCGCTGCTGAGCGAGGCCTGGGCGGCGGGGCTGGACTTCGGGCGCCGGCTGGGCGACACGCGGCTGCCGGGCGAGGCGCCGCGCGAGCTGCGGCTCGGCGTCGCCGAGGAGCTGGGCGAGCCCAACAGCTGGACGGAGATCCGCGGCCTCTTGCTGGCCAACGACTTCATGGCGCTCGTCGACGCACCGCAGAGCTGCCTGGCGCCGGCCGACGGGACGCTGTGGCTCGGCCCGGTCCAGCTCGCGGCCACGGCGCGCGCGTGGTCGGTGCTGTGCGAGCGGGTGCTGCGCGCGGACGCGCAGCTCAGCCCGCGGGCCTGGGGCGAGCTCGCGGGCTGGAACACGGTCTCGGGGCCGCTGCGGCTCGGGGTCGTGCAGGAGGTCGGCGTCGACGCGGGCGCCCTCGTCGTCCTCAACTTCAACGTGCTGCAGGTGCAGCGCGGGCAGCCGCGGCGCGACCTCGAGGTCGGGCTCGGCATGGTCGACGAGCGCGCCGGCCAGATGGAGGCCGACGTGCGGGCGATCATCGACGGGACCACCCACCGCAACAACCTGCCGTGGATTCCGGGCCGCCGCTGGTCAGGGCCGCCGCGCGAGTGGCCCGACGACATCCTCACGCGCGAGCTCGCCGGGCTGCCCGAGGGCGCGCCGCCGCCGCCGGGGTTCCTCGACCGCGTCCGCGCGCGCGGGCTCGGCCGCGACGGTGCCGGCTTCCTCGCCCATCTGGCGCTGCTGCGCGCCGAGCGCGGCGAGCAGGGATGGCTGGCGGTGGCGAGCGAACTGGTCGATCTGGCACCGGTGGAGATGGGGCCCGACCGCACGGCGACCGCGTCGATTCACGTGCGCCGTGCGCGCCTGCTGCAGTCCTACCGCCGACCCCGGCGGCACCGCCGCCCGGCGAACGGCGCAAGCGACGGTGGTTCGGCGGGTGACGTTCGCGTGGGCGCCGCGTAATCTGGAGTCATGGGCAACGAGCTGAACCGGGTTGACGCCGACAAGGTCGAGCTCGCCAAGCGGGCGGCGGGGCAGCCCGTCAACCTCGCGATCCCGGCCGGCCTGCTCGTCGTCGGCGCGTTCGCCGGGGTGCTCGGCCCGTTCTTCGTGCTCGCGCTGGCGATCTACGCCGCGCTGATCTACCGCAGCGTCGCCTCGAACTCGAGATCGACCGACGCGCCGTCGCGCCCGCGCCGCAACGCGCCGCAGTACGCGCCCGAGATCCAGTCCGAGATCGACAAGGCCCACGCCACCCAGAAGGCGATCGACAAGTCGATCGCGGCCGCGGATCACCCGTTCGAGGAGATCCAGGAGGACGTGCGGATGATCGTCTCCGCGATGGAGACGTCGGCCAAGCGCGCCCAGCTGATCCACGACACGCTGCACGACCAGACGCAGTCGGGACACGACGAGCGCGCGATCGTCGCCCAGATCGAGAAGCTGCGGCCGCGCTTCAACGACAAGGACGTTCGCGAGCTGGTCAACGACCTGGAGGCCCAGCGGGCGTCGCACGTCCAGCTGCGCGAGAGCCTCGAGCGCTTCAAGATCAACATGGCGCGGCTGAACGCGTCATTGGGGCTGATGCGAACCCGGCTGGTCGAGATGTCGGCGGCGGAGGAGGCCACGGTCCACCGCGAGCTGACCGCCCAGGCGCGCGACATCCGCGACCGCACGGAGCGCTACACGCGCGTGCTGCTGGAGACCTCCGAGCCGGCGAGCGATGACGACCTGCAGCGCGAGCTCGACCAGGACGCGGCGCGCAAGGGCGGCCCGACCGTGATCCCGATGCGCAACCGCGCCCAGCCGCCGCCCGCTCCGGCGCCGACGCGCAAGCCGGCGCCCGTCGACACCGGCCCGCGCCAAGTGCCGCTGCGCAACCGCTCGCAGCCGCCGGCGCCGCCCAAGCCCGCCCCGGTCGACGAGGGTCCGCGCGAGATCCCGCTGCGCAACGTCGCCAAGCCCGCGGCCAAGGCCGACGACGACGGGCCGCGCAAGATCGACATGCGCAACCGGTCGCGCGATCAGCGCAAGAAGTAGACCGGACTACGCCTCGTCGTCCGGGTCCTCGTCGTCGGGCACGAGCCAGATCGCGGCCAGCGGCGGCAGCGTGACCTCGGCCGAGAACTGCTGTCCGTGCCAGCCCACGGCCTCGGCCTCGAAGCCGCCCATGTTGCCGACGCCCGAGCCGCCGTAGAAGCTCGCGTCGGTGTTGACCGCCTCGCGCCAGTGGCCGCCGCGCGGCAGGCCGATGCGGTAGTCCGAGCGCACCGTCGGCGAGAAGTTGCCGACGAACAGCGCCACGCGCTCCGAGTCCTTGGTGCGGCGCGCGAACGCGATCACGTTGTCGTCGGCGGCGTTGGCCTCGGTCCACCAGAAGCCCGTGCCGTCGAAGTCCATCTCCCACAGCGCCGGCTCGGCCTTGTAGGCGCGGTTGAGGTCGCGCACCAGCGACTGGAGGCCGGCGTGCTCGGGGTTCTCGAGCAGATGCCAGTCGAGCGAGCGGTTCTCGCTCCACTCGGACTCCTGGCCGAACTCCTGGCCCATGAACAGCAGCTTCTTGCCGGGGTGTGCCCACATGTAGGCGAAGAGCGAGCGCAGGTTGGCCAGCTTCTGCCAGCGGTCGCCGGGCATCTTCTGCAGCAGCGAGCCCTTGCCGTGCACGACCTCGTCGTGCGAGAGCGGCAGGATGAAGTTCTCGGTGAAGGCGTAGACGAGGCTGAAGGTCAGCTCGTGATGGTGGTAGCGGCGGTAGATCGGGTCGTTCTGGAAGTACGACAGCGTGTCGTGCATCCAGCCCATGTTCCACTTGAAGCCGAACCCGAGCCCGCCGAGGTACGTGGGCCGTGAGACGCCCGGCCAGGCGGTCGACTCCTCGGCGGCGGAGACCACGCCGGGCTCGCGGGCGTGGATGACCTCGTTGAACTCCTTCAGGAACGCGACGGCGTCCATGTCCTCGTTGCCGCCGTACTCGTTCGGCACCCACTCGCCCTCGTTGCGCGAGTAGTCGAGGTAGAGCATCGAGGCCACGGCGTCGACGCGGATCCCGTCGGCGTGGAACTCCTCCAGCCAGAAGAGCGCGTTCGAGACGAGGAAGTTGCGCACTTCGTGGCGGCCATAGTTGAAGACCAGCGTGCCCCAGTCCGGGTGCGCGCCGCGCCGCGGATCGGCGTGCTCGTAGAGCGCGGTGCCGTCGAAGCGCGCGAGCGCGAAATCGTCGCGCGGGAAGTGTGCCGGCACCCAGTCGAGGATCACGCCGATCCCGTTCTGGTGCAGGCGGTCGACGAACTCGCGCAGGTCGTCGGGCGAGCCGAAGCGCGGCGTCGGCGCGAAGTAGCCCGTGACCTGGTAGCCCCACGAGCCCGTGAACGGGTGCGCCATCACCGGCAGCAGCTCGATGTGGGTGAAGCCCATGTCCTTGGCGTAGGCGCTCAGCTCGTCGGCCAGCTCGAGGTAGGTCAGCGGGCGGTTGCCCTCGAGCGGGTTCAGCCGCCAGGAGCCCAGATGGACCTCATAGATCGACATCGGGCCCTCGAGCGCGGTCGACTTGCGTCGCTCGGAGAGCCACTCCTCGTCGGCCCACACGTGCTGCGGGTCGTGCACCACCGAGGCCGTCTTCGGCGGGATCTCGGTCTCGAACGCGATCGGGTCGGCCTTCAGGCGGAGCTCGCCGTCGGGGGCGAGGATCTCGTACTTGTAGTGCGCGCCCGGCTCGACGCCCGGGAGGAACAGCTCCCAGATGCCGGAGGAGCCGAGCGTGCGCATCGGGTGCAGACGCCCGTCCCAGTAGTTGAAGTCGCCGACCACCGAGACCGCGCGGGCGCTCGGCGCCCAGACCGCGAACGCGGTGCCGGTGACGCCGTCGACCTCGGTCACGTGCGCGCCGAGGCGCTCCCACAGCTCCTGATGGCGGCCTTCGCCGAGCAGGTGCACGTCGAGCTCGCCGATCGTCGGCAGGAAGCGGTACGGGTCGTCGATCGTGATCGTGCCGGACTCGCCGTAGTCGACCTCGAGCCGATACGCGAGCGGCAGCTCGGCGCCTTTGATCTGGCCCTCGAACACGCCTCCGGGATGCACGCGCTCGAGCGCGGAGTGCGTTCCGTCCGGCGCCACCACCTCGACCTTCGTCGCCGCCGGCCGGAACGTACGGACCACGACCGAGCCGTTGGACGGGTGCGCGCCCAGATAGGCGTGCGGGTTGGTGTGTTGGCGGGCGATCAGAAGGTCTGCGTCACTCATGTCCACTCCGAGTCCAGGAGCCGCAGGATCCCGGCCACCGGGATCGCGACCCAGTCGGGCCGGTTGTTGAGCTCGTAGCGCAGTTCGTATACGGCCTTCTCGAGCTCGAAGACCGCCAGGAGCTGCTCCGTGGCCTGCTGACCGGGCGGCAGCAGGGTGCTGTCCACGGCACCGTGGTACCCGGATAGGAAGCGCTCACGCGCGAGTTGCTCCCAACCGGCGGGCGCCTCGACGCCCCGCAACAGGCTGGCGCCGGCCGTCGCGTAGCTGAAGGACCGCAGCATGCCCGCCACGTCGCGCAGCGGCGAGCGCTTCAACCGCCGCTCGGGCAGCGGTCGTGCCGGCTCGCCCTCGAAGTCGAGCACGACCCAGCCGCGCTCGGACAGCATCGTCTGGCCGAGGTGCAGGTCGCCGTGGGTGCGGATGACCTTGCCCGCCGCGCTCACGTGCGAGAGCGTCGAGAGCTTCTCGCGCACGTCCTGGCCGCGGCCCAGGATCGGCTCGGTGGCGGTCGTCTCGGGCAGGTCGAGGAAGACGCGCTCGATCTGCTCGTCGACGTCGGCGGTGAGGATGCTCAGCGCCTCCATCGACGGCTCGTCGGGGGCGAACGCCGGGTCGGAGCTGTCCGAGCCGAGCGCCGAGTGCAGCTCGCCGATCACGATGCCGAGCGCCTCGAGGCGGTCGAGCAGCTGCTCCGGCGCGCTCGCCAGCTCGTCGAGCGCGAGCTCCCAGCCGTCGCGGGCGCCGGCCAGGAACTCCTGCAGGATCCCCAGCGTGGCGTCGATCAGGCGCCCCTCGACCTCGTACCAGCCCGCCAGCGACGCGATGTGCGGGAAGCCGTGGGCGGTCAGGAAACGCAGCAGCTCGAGCTCCGGGTTCACCCCCGGCTCGACCTTGCGGAAGGCCTTCATGATCAGCTCGTCGCCGAACACGATCGAGGAGTTCGACTGCTCGACGCCGACCGGCCGCACGTCGACGGTCCCGCCGAGGCCGGCGCCGGCGGTCGGCGCCCAGCGGAAGATGAACTCGTCCTGGCCCGACTGGAACTCGCTGTTGGAGCGCATCCGGTGCAGCAGCTCGCGGCCGGCGGCGGGATCGGCGAGCGCGTCGTAGACCGTCCAGCCGTCCGCCTCCATGATCACCGCCGTGTCCCATTCGCCCGCCGGACGCAGGCCGAGCGGGACCTGGTAGGTCTCGTGCGTGCCGGCCGGGAAGCGCGCCTCGACCAGGCACAGCACCAATCCCGGGGACTCGGCGCGCAACGTCACGCGGTCGACGATCTCGATCTGCGTGACCCTGCGGGTCTTCGAGGCGAACCAGCGCTGCTCGACGATCCAGTCGTTGAGCGCCTGCTCGTCGATGAACGAGAGGTCAGTCATCCGTCTCGTCCTGCTTCACGAGCTGGAACCAGTAGAAGCCGCGGGGGGCGAGCGTCAGCAGGTAGGGAAGCTCCCCGATCTGCGGGAAGCGCGAACGCCCGAACATCTCGACCGGCGAGTAGCCCTTGTAGCTGGAGAGGTCGAGCTCGACGGCCTGCGCCGAGCGCGCAAGGTTGTGGACGCAGAGCATGATGTCGCCCTCGTAGGCGCGCACGTGGGCGAAGATCCGCCGGTTCGAGGGCGCCAATGGCTCATACACGCCGAGCCCGAACACGGGGTGCTCCTTGCGCAGCGCGATGAAGCGTCGCAGCCAGCGCAGCAGGCTGTAGGGCGTGCGCATCTGGGCCTCGACATTGACGGCTTGAAAGCCGTACACCGGGTCCATCAGCGGCGGCGCGTAGAGCTGGGCGAAGTCGGCGCGGCTGAAGCCGCCGTTGCGATCCGACGTCCACTGCATCGGCGTGCGCACGCCGTCGCGGTCGCCGAGGTAGACGTTGTCGCCCATCATGATCTCGTCGCCGTAGTACAGGACGGGCGAGCCCGGCAGGCTGAAGAGGATCGCGTGCAGGAGCTCGATCTCGGCGCGGCCCGCGTCGAGCAGCGGCGCTAGCCGCCGGCGGATGCCCACGTTGATCTTCATCCGCGGGTCCTTGGCGTACTCCGAGTACATGTAGTCGCGTTCCTCGTCGGTGACCATCTCGAGCGTCAACTCGTCGTGGTTTCGGAGGAACAGGCCCCACTGGCAGTTGTCCGGGATGTCGGGCGTCTGGGCCAGAATCTCGTAGATCGGGTTGGCCTCCTCGCGGCGCACGGCCATGAACATGCGCGGCATGACCGGGAAGTGGAAGGCCATGTGGCACTCGTCGCCGTCGCCGAAGTACTCGACGACGTCGCCCGGCCACTGGTTGGCCTCGGCCAGCAGCACGCGGTCGGGGTAGTGCTCGTCGACCTCGGCGCGGACCTTCTTCAGGTAGTCGTGCGTCTCGGGCAGGTTCTCGCCGTTCGTGCCGTCGCGCTCGTACAGGTAGGGCACGGCGTCGAGGCGGAAGCCGTCCATGCCGAGGTCGAGCCAGAAGCGCAGGACCTCGAGCATCGCCTCCTGGACCTCGGGGTTGTCGAAGTTGAGGTCCGGCTGGTGGCTGAAGAAGCGGTGCCAGAAGTAGGCGCCGGCCTGGTCGTCCCAGGTCCAGTTCGACGTCTCGGTGTCGGTGAAGATGATCCGCGCCTCTTCATAGCGGTGCACGGTGTCCGACCACACGTACCAGTCGCGCTTCGGGCTATCCGGGCTCGAACGCGCCTCCTGGAACCATGGGTGGTCGGAGGAGGTGTGGTTCATGACGAGGTCCGCGATCACGCGGATCCCGCGCTGGTGTGCGGCCTCGATGAAGTCGCGCACGTCGTCGACGGTCCCGTAGTCGGGCTGGATCTGGAAAAAGTCCGCGATGTCGTAGCCGCCGTCGCGCAGCGGTGAGCGAAAGAATGGCAGCAGCCAGATGCAGTCCACGCCCAGCCACTGCAGGTAGTCGAGCTTCTCCGTCAGGCCACGAAAGTCGCCGGAGCCGTCGCCGTTGGCGTCGAAGAACGCCCGCGTGTGGATCTCGTAGAAGACCGCGGTCTTGAACCACAGCGGCTGCGCTTCGAACCAGTGACCCGGATCGTTGCGGCTACCCGCGGACATCAGGAGGCCACGCGCAGGATGTGCGTCTGCTCGCCATGGGGATCGAGGCGGACATAGTTGGCCCCGATGCGCCAGTCGTAGTGGGCGCCGGTCATCAGGTCCTCGACCACGAACACCGGCGCGGTGCCGAGCTGGGCGGGGATCGTGACCAGGCCCTCGGACGGGCTGTGCGGATCGAGGTTGGCGGCAACGATCAGCGTGTTCCCGGGCTGCTGCTTGGCGAAGGCCATGATGTGGTCGTTCTGCGCCTCCAGCCAGAACACGTTGGAGAGGTGCTGGAGCGCGACGTTCTCGCGCCGAATCTCGTTCAGGCGGCGGATCATCGGCAGCAGCGGGCCGTCGAGGTCGCGCTCGCGGATCTCGTACTTCTCACTGTTCAGATACTCCTCGGAGCCCTCGCGCACCGGCACGTTCTCGAAGTGCTCGAAGCCGGAGTAGATGCCGTAGCTCGGGCTCAGCGTCGCCGCCAGCACGAGCCGGGTGACGAACGCCGGCGGGCCGCCGTGCTGAAGATAGGCGTGCAGGATGTCCGGCGTGACCGGGAAGAAGTTGGGCCGGAAGTACTCCTTCTCCTCGGTCCAGGCCAGCTCGTTGAAGTACTCGATCATCTCGTGGCGCGAGTTCTTCCACGTGAAGTACGTGTAGGACTGCGTGAAGCCGAGCTTGGCCAGTTCGCGCATCACGACCCTGCGGGTGAAGGCCTCGGCCAGGAAGACCACGTCGCGGTCGACCTTGTGGACCTCCTTGATCAGCCATTCCCAGAACGGGAACGGCTTCGTGTGCGGGTTGTCGACGCGGTAGAACTTGATCCCGGCGTCGACCCAGTGCAGGAAGACGTCGAGCCACGCTTGCCACAGCCCCTGCCAATCGGGCGTGTCCCAGTTGAAGTTGTAGATGTCCTGGTAGCGCTTGGGCGGGTTCTCGGCGTACTTGAGCGTGCCGTCGGGGCGCTGCTGGAACCACTCCGGGTGCTCGGTCAGCCACGGATGGTCGGCCGACGCGTTGAGCGCGATGTCGAGCGCGACGTCCATCCCGTGGTGGTGGGCGGTGGCGCACAGGTCGCGCACGTCCTGCTGGGTGCCGAGTTCGGGGTGGACGTCGAAGTGGCCACCCTCCTTGCCGCCGATCGCGTACGGCGAGCCGGGGTCGTCCGGGCCCGCGACCAGGGTGTTGTTGCGGCCCTTGCGGTTCTTGACGCCGATCGGGTGAAACGGCAGCAGGTAGAGCACGTCGAAGCCGAGCTCGGCGATCTCGGGGACGCGGCCTTCGACGGCCTTCAGCCCGCCCCAGGAGCGGGGGAACAGCTCATACCAGGCGCCGAAGCGCGCCTTCACGCGGTCGACCTCGAGCGGCAGCGGCTTGTCGAGCGACGTCACGCCCTCGCGCTCGGAGGCCTCCTCCATCGAGGCGAACAGCTCCGGGCCGAGCGCGACGTCGAACTTCTGCTGCATCGGCGCGCCGGGATCGGCGAGCACGTCGCGGGCGAACTGGATCGACTCCTTGGCCTCGCCCGTGGCGCGGGCCAGCGCGCTCTCGAGCAGCACCAGGCCCTCGGAGATCTCGCCGCTCAGGTCCTCGTCGAGGTTGGCCTCGACCTTGCGCCGCAGCTCGTCGTGGTAGGTCGCCCAGCGGTCGGTCCAGGCCTCGAACGTGAACTGCCAGGACCCGGGCGTCTCGACCGCGAACCCGCCCGCCCAGCGGACGCCCTGGATGTGGGCGTCGACGGCGTGCAGCTCGGACTCGAGCCATCGCCGCCCGCCGGGCGCCTTGTACTTCACGACCGCGCGGAGCTTCTCGTGGCCATCGCGGAAGATGTCGGCGGAGACGGCGACGGCGTCGCCGACGGTGCGCTTGATCGCGTACCGCCCACCATCGAGGACTGGCGCCGGTTTTGCGATCCTGATCCGGCGCGGAGGTTCGCTGCGCTTCGGTGCGGGCATCTCGGCGTGGAGTATCCATGAGCGCCATCACATGAACCTCTCTCGTTCCTCCGGGGTCCAACTGCACCCCACCTCACTGCCGTCCGGACGCCTCGGTCCGGAGGCGTACGCGTGGATCGACTGGCTGGCCTCCGCCGGGCAGACGTGGTGGCAGATGCTGCCGCTCGGGCCGCCGGACGAGCACGACTCGCCGTACAAGTCGGCGTCCGCGTTCGCGGCCTCGCCGCGGTTGCTGGGAGATCCCTCGGCACCGGTTTCGGCCGCCGAGCGTCTGGATTTCCGCGAGCGGGCGTCGGGCTGGATCGAGGACTGGCTGGCGTTCGCGGGGTTGGAGGCGCTCGACGACCAGGTGCGCTTCGACCGCGAATGGGCGGCGCTGCGCACGTACGCGGCCGAGCGGGGCGTGAAGCTGATCGGCGACGTCCCGATCTACGTCGCCGAGGGCTCCGCCGACCAGCTCGCGCACCCCGAGATCTTCAAGGCGGGCGCGGTCGCCGGCGTGCCGCCGGACGCGTTCACGGACAAGGGACAGCTGTGGGGCAACCCGTTGTACGACTGGCCCGAGCTGCGCCGGCAGGGCTACGCGTGGTGGATCGAGCGCTTCCGGCGCGTCTTCGAGCTCTTCGACCTGGCGCGGATCGATCACTTCCGCGGGTTCGTCGCCTACTGGGCGGTGCCGGCGGACGCCGAGTTCGCGCTGGAGGGCGCGTGGAAGCGCGGGCCGGGCCGGGCGCCGTTCGACGCCGCGCGGGCCGCTCTGGGCGAGCTGCCGCTGATCGCCGAGGACCTCGGCGTGATCACGCCGCCGGTGACGCGGCTGCGCGAGTCGCTCGGGCTGCCGGGAATGTCCGTGCTGCAGTTCGGCTTCACGCCCGGCGAGGAGCACACGGTGCACGTGCCGGAGAACAACGCGGTCGATCAGGTGGTCTACACCGGCACCCACGACAGCGACACGATCCGTGGGTGGTACTCGTCGATCATGGACGAGCAGCGCTCGCGTGTCGCCGCGACGCTCTCACGGTTCGCGATCGCCGACGACGAGCCGCACTGGGCGCTGATCCGGCTCGTGTTCGCGTCGCCGGCGGTGATCGCGATGATCCAGGTGCAGGATGCGCTGGGGCTCGGGTCCGAGGGGCGGATGAACCAGCCGGGGAGCGTGGGGGCTTGGGGGTGGCGTCTCGGTTCTCTGCCTTCGGGCGATGTCGCCGGCGGTTGAGGTCAGTGACCGAGGCGGCGGGGAGACTTCCGGCCGGGGCGTAGTGCCGGCGAAACTGCGCCGGTAAGGGAGTGCAGGGGTCATTCGTGCGTCGGGTCACGAGATGGCCCGGTGAGCGAAGCGACCATGACCGATCGTGCGAACACTCGATTTGCACATGAGCGCGCGATCGAGTTGGCGCGTTAGTGGGGGTGTGGAGCGAAACCGTCGCTATGCGTCAATCACGCTCCACACCCGCCGACGACAGCGATCGCGCCCGTGGTCGACCACCCCCTTTACCGGCGCAGTTCGCTGGTCTTACGCCCCCGCCTCACCCTCGCGGGCGGCCCGCTCGACCAGCGACTTCGGCGCGACCTCCGCGTAGGCGTCCTCGATCGCCCCCGCGATCTCGTTCCAGTCCAGCCCACGGTTCAAATGCACCCCGATCCAGCCGCGATGACCGACGTACGGCGGGCGGAAGTAGTGCTCGGGCTCGCCTGCGACGAGCGCCTCCTGCAGGCCCGCGGGCGCGGCGCACCAGAGCGCCAGCCGGCCGTCGCCGTGGTGGTCGTCGAGGTACATCACGAACGTCTTCTTGCCGCGTACGAACCACGTCGGCGAGCCGTGGCTGAGGCGCTCGGTCACCTCAGGCAGCGCGAGGCACAGCTCGCGGACGCGCTCGAGCTCGCTCACGCCCTTAGCCGCGAGGCCAGTAACGGACGAGATCAGACAGCTTGGCGATCCCGAGCCGGGCCGCGGTCTCGGACTTCGCGACGAAGACGTTGCGGTTCTGGGCGCGCGAGAGACGCATCGGCACGGCGTCGATGCGCGTCAGCGTCCGGCGCAGCCCGGCCTTCAGGCGCGCGGACGACGTGCCGGCGAGGTAGCGCAGCAGCGAGCCGTCGTAGGCCGGGTAGACGTCGATGCGGTCGCGGCGCAGCTGTGACACCGCCTCCCGGCGCAACCCGCGGACGCTGCGCACCGTCACACGGAAGCCGCCCGCGCGCAGCGCCTCGGCATACATGTAGGCGAGCATCTCGTTCTCGGCGAAGTCCTGGTAGCCGACCACGATCCGTGGGCCGTTCCGGCGCGGCGCGCTGCCCCCGAGGCCGTTCGCGTCGACGAACTCGCCGCCGACGGCCTCCGGGATGCGCCCGTCGATCAAGCCCTGGTTGAGGCTGCGCAGCGCGAGCGTCGACAGCGCGGCCGAGGCATCGTTGAGCCGGCTCCGAAGCTCGCCGGCGTCGCGCCGGCTGTAGTCCTCCAGCAGTTCGGAGCGCACGACCGGCACGACCCGATCGGGATAGATCATCGAGCGGTCGTCGCGCAGCGAGACGATGTCGGGCCGCGAGACCGCCGGGTCCGAGCTGAACGCCACCGCGACCTCGGCCTGCCCGCTGTCGAGCGCCGCGATGCCGGCGTCGGCGACGGCCAGAGGTACGAGTGCGGACTTCACGTCCAGTCCGTAGACCGACTCCAGCCCGACGCCGCAACCCGGGTTCGTGAGGCAGTCGCGGGGCGCCGCAAGGCGCACCTGGGCCGCCGCGGGCGCGGCCTGAAGCCCGAAGGCCAGCGCGAAGACCAGCGCAAGGACGCGGCGCATGGCGGGACTGTAACTGTTCACATCGGCAACAGCACAAGCGGTAGCGTTCCGCTGATTGGAGGGTTGCGCTTGCCAGTAGGCCGGACCCACATGCTGATCGCCCTCGCCGTCGGCGCTGCCGGCACCGTCGGTCGCACAGGCAGCGGCGCCGTCGGATGCCATGCAGGGCGAGCAGTGGGCGACGTCGGCCGGCACGGTGTTCGACCTCCCCGGCGCGTGGGCGCTCGCCCAGGGCACCGGCGTCGTCGTCGCGGTCGTCGACTCGGGCATGCGCATGGACCACGCCGACCTGGCGCCGAACGCGTGGACGAACTTCAAAGAAGTGCCGGGCAATGGCGTCGACGACGACGCCAACGGCTACGTCGACGACGTGCACGGCGTCGACCTGACCTCCACTTCGGCCGCCCAGAACCTCAACGACGGGTTGGGCCACGGCACGCACGTCGCCGGCACGATCGCCGCCGCAGCCAACGGCCGCGGCGTCGTCGGGATCGCGTTCCGCGCGAAGCTGATGACGGTCCGCGTGCTCGACGACGCCGGCGCCGGCACGACGGGAGCGGTCGCCGAGGGCATCCGTTACGCCGCCGCCAACGGCGCGCGCATCATCAACCTCAGCCTCGAGAGCAACGCCGACGACCCGCGCATGCGCGCCGCGGTCGAGGCGGCGCAGGCCGCCAACGTCCTGCTGGTGGCGTCGGCGGGCAACAGCGGCTACGACGTCGACCAGACGCCCACGTTCCCGGTGTCGATCGCGTCGCCGAACGTCGTCGGCGTCGCCGCCACGTCGCCGGATCAGGGACTCGAGCTGCCGGACTTCTCCAATTACGGACGGCTCACCGTGCCCGTCGCCGCGCCGGGCGTCGACGTCGTCTCGACATCCAAGACCGGCGCCTACGAGTACAAGTCCGGCACGTCGATGGCGGCGCCCCACGTCACCGGCGTCGCGGCCCTGATGGCCTCGGTCGCGCCGCAGCTGTCCGCGGCGGAGCTGCGCGCGCTGCTGCTCGACCACGCCGTCCGCACCTCGGAGCCGGTCGGCTCGGGCATGGTCGACGCGCTCGGCTCGGTGGTGGCGGCCAGCGGCGCCGCGAGCTACTCACTCGGCCAGCCGCCTCAGGTGAAGGTCCTGTTCGCGACGCGCCAGGGCCGCGGCCGGTCGGCGCTCACGCAGGCGCAGATCGCGCTGGTCGGCTCGGTCCAGGGCGTCAAGTCCCTGCGGCTCAGCCTCGACGGCAAGCGTGCCGCGCAACTGCGCGGCGGCCGCTCGGTCACGACCGTGCGCATGAAAGGCCGGATAGGACGGCGGCTGCGCGTCGAGGCGCTGGGGCGCGACGGCCACGCGCTGGCGACGGTCACGTCCAAGGTCGGCGCGGTCCGGGCCGGCAAGCGCGGGGTCGACTCCGGCGGCAGCGTGGGCGGGTCGGTGTGGGCCGACTGACCCGGCGCGTGGTTGCGGCGTTCGCCGCGATCCTTCTGCTCGCGCCGTCCTTGACGTCGCCCGCGTCAGCGCAGACCACGCTCAACCTGAGCGGGTCGACCACGACGCGGCCGCTGATCGCCGACCTGGCCTACTTCTACCGGCGCGAGGCGCGCAAGCCGCCCCGGTTCTCGATCGTCGGCGGAGGCTCCGCGGCCGGCGTCGCGGACACCGCACGCGGCATCGTCGACGCCGGCATGACGAGCCGCGACCTGCAGGCCGCCGACCCGCAGGGGCTCGTCTTCACCCCGATCGCCTACAGCGGGCTGTGCCTGGCCAGCAGCCCGTCGAACCCGGTGGCGAGCCTGTCGCGCGCGCAGCTGCAGGACATCGTGGCGGCGCGCACCACGAGCTGGGCGCAGCTCCCCGGCGCGCCGCGCACGGATGCGATCGTCCCGGTCGGCTACGACCTCTCGGCCGCCGCCCACGGGCTCTTCCTGTCGATCTTCGTCGACGCGGCGACGCCGCTCGACTATCGCCCGCGGGTCTTCCCCACCGCGGCCCAGGTGCGGCTGTTCATCCAGTCGACGCCCGCGGCCGTGGGCTATCTCGACCTCGCGTTCACCGATGGCGTGCACACGGTGCCCTTCGACGGTGTGCCGTGCACGCGCCAGACGATCCGGTCGGGCGCCTATCCGGGACGCCGCCCGCTGGGGCTGATGACGCGCGGACGCCCGCGCGGCGAGGTCGCGCGCTTCCTGCGCTGGATCGCACGCGACGCAACCGCCCGCCGCGTCATCCAGACGCGCTACGTCGCAGCCTGAGGCTACGCTCATCTGGCCCATGGCCGCGCCTCCCACCGAGCACGAGATCCTCGACGTCAACCGCCGCTACCACGACGTGGCGGCGGAGTCCTACGACGCCAAGTGGGGCATCTCGTTCGGAGAGATCGGCCACCAGCAGGTGCTCGGCAAGCTCACGAAGCTGCTCGGCGCGGATCCCGGCCCGTTCGCGCGCTCGCTCGAGATCGGCGCCGGCACGGGCTACTTCTCGCTCAACCTGCTGCAGACCGGCGTGGTGGGCGAGGCCACCTGCACCGACATCAGCCCCGGCATGCTGGCCACGCTCGAGCACAACGCCTCCGAGCTCGGCCTCGACGTCGAGACGGTGGCCTGCGACGCGGCGGAGCTGCCGTTCGACGACGAGAGCTTCGACCTCGTGCTCGGCCACGCCGTCCTGCACCACCTGCCCGACCTCGACCGCAGCTTCGCCGAGTTCAAGCGCGTCCTGCGACCCGGCGGCATGCTGTTCTTCGCGGGCGAGCCGTCGCGCACCGGCGACCGGCTGGCGCGCGTGCCCAAGCAGGCGGCGCTGAAGGCCGCGCCGCTCTGGCGGCGCGCGGTCAAGGCGCGCCCGGCGCCGACGCACCACGGGCACACGGACGAGGACGAGCACGCGCTCGAGGCCGTCGTCGACGTCCACGCCTTCGTGCCGGACGATCTCGAGCGCTACGCGGCGCTGGCCGGCTTCGAGGACGTGCGCGTGCGCGGCGAGGAGCTGCTGGCGAACTGGTTCGGTTGGTTCAACCGCACGCTCGAGGCCAGCGCCGAGCCGCAGGACGTCCCGCGGGGCTGGATCCAGTACGCCTACCGCGGCTACCTCGTGCTCCAGCGCGCCGACCGGGCGCTGCTCGAGCCGCACCTGCCGCCGCGGATCTTCTACAACCTGATGCTCGCGGCGCGCAAGCCCGAGTGACCCAGCCCGAGCATCCCCCCAGCCCGCTCGACCTGCTGCGCGACAAGCGCGCGATCGTCGACACGGGCCTCGGGCCGGTGGCGTTCGTCACCGTCTACGCGCTGACCGACGTCAACACCGCGGCGATCGTCGCCGTCGGCATCGGGGTCCTGCTGGCGATCGAGCGGCTGATCCGCCGCAAGCCGGTCGTCAACGCGATCGGCGGCCTGCTCGGCACCGGGCTGGCCGCGTTCATCGCGCGTCCGCACCGGCCGGGCGGAGGGCTACTTCGTGCCGCGCATGCTCTACCAGGTCGCGCTCGCGGTGGTGTTCGCCGGATCGGTCCTGATCCGCAAGCCGCTGACGGGCTTCATCATCGCCGCGCTCTATCGCGCCGAGCCGGGCTGGGCGGATCTGCCGCCGGTGCGCCGCACGATGTCCGAGCTCACGCTCGCGTGGGCGGCGCTGTTCGGCCTGCGCGCCGGGGTCTACGCGGTCCTGATCGCCTCGGGCAAGGTCGGCTGGCTCGCCGCGGCCTCGATCGCGATGGGCTGGCCGGCGTTCGGCCTGCTGCTGTTCGTCAGCTATCGCTACGTGCCGCAGCGGCTGCGGCAGCTCGGCGCGCCCGACCCGCGGCACCCACCGACTCCTTGAGCGCCCGGTAGACGTAGGTCCAGTCGCCCTGCAGTGAGCGCAGCCGCGTGCGCTCGCCGGGCGCGATCAGCGTCGACGGCCGTACGCGAACGTCCATCCCGTCCGCCGCCAGCACGTCGAGCGCGCGCTCGGCGATCCAGACCTGCCCGAAGGCCGTCGGGTGCACGTGGTCGGTCATCACGAGGTTGCGCGCGCCGAAGCCGCGCAGGTCGAGCACGAGCGCGTCGTGGGCCTCGATCACCGCGTTGGCCTGCTCGACGGCGGCGCCGGCGCGCGGGCGGCCCAGGTCGAGCGGGATCGTCACCACCAGCACGCGCTCGCAGCGCGCCGCCAGCGCGGTGAATGCGACCTCGTAGTCGGCGGCGAAGGTGCCGGGGTCCCAGTCGGGCGCGCGCACGTCGTTGACGCCGGCGTACAGGCAGCCGAGGTCGTAGCGCGCGTCCGGCCGGGCGCTGCGCTCGCTGATCGCCGGCACCTGCACGCCGCGCGACGTCCGCCGTCCGCGCACCGTCGACGGCGTAGGTCGTGAACGGCAGCCCGAGCCCGCGCGCGACCCACAGCGCCCACGACTGCAGCGCGACGCCCCACTGCAGCTCGCCGCCGCCGTTGGTGATCGAGTCGCCGAGGGCGAGGACGCCGCTCACACGCGGAAGTTGCGCGTCTTGCTCTTGCCGGCGACGGTCGCGGTCACGCGGTAGGACCCGCGCGCCAGGCTGCGCCCGCGCGGCGCGCGCACGGTCAGCGTGCGCCCGCTCGCGGTGCCGTTGAGCGCTCGCACCGTGATCAGCTTCCAGACCCACCGGCCCTTGCGCTTGACCCGCTGCTCGACCTTGACCGACACGGTCGCCGTGCGCGTGAGCTTCACCGTCACCTTCGCCGCCTTCTTGCACGGCCGCTTACAGCGCTTCGGGGTCACTTTCACGCCGAGCGAGACGACTTGGGCCGCGGCGACCGGCGTCGCGGTCGGAGTCACCGTGGGCGTCACCGGCTTCGGGCAGCCATCGGGCTCGGCGCTCGACACCGTCGGACAGCGGTCGTCGAGCGCGGGCTTCGCGTCACCGTCCGCGTCGTCGCCGCGCGGCGAGGCGTCGCAGGCGTCGCCGGCGCCGTCGGCGTCCGCGTCGGCCAGCGACGGGTTGCCGGTGCTCGGGCAGTTGTCGAGCGTGTCGAGCACGCCGTCACCGTCGGCGTCCGCGACCGCGGCGCGCAGGAGCTTGTTGGCGTTGGCGCGGCCACCGGTGGCGGAGCGCCCCACGGCGCTCGGGATCGGATCGACACTCTGCAGCAGGAGCTGGCGCAGCGAGGCGGTGCTGAGGTTCGGCCGCGAGGCGAGCATCAGCGCCGCTTCCGCGGCCACCATCGGCGTCGCCATCGACGTTCCGTCCTCCCAGCCGAAGAGCGGGATCGACGGCATGGTCGGGTTGCGCTGCGTCGTGTAGATCCGCTCGCCCGGTGCGAACACGTCGACGCTGGTGGCGCCGTAGTTCGACCACGAGGCCACCTCGTCCTGGTTGGTCGTGCCCCCGACGCAGATGATGTTGGCCAGCGGGTAGTTGCACGGATACTCCGGCAGCGCGTCGTTATTGGCCCCGTCGTTGCCCGCGGCGACGACGTACAACGTCTGCGGGTGGGCCGCGATGGCGTCGCGCACGATCTGGGCGTCTTCCGAGGCGCTGATCGAAGCATTGACGACGCGGATCCCCGCATCGCCGGCGAACGCGAGCGCCTGGCTGATCGCGGCCGAGCCGCCATCGCCGCTCGCGTTCAGCGCCTTCAGTGACAGCAGCGTGGCCTGCGGCGCGACGCCCGCGACGCCGATGCCGTTGTCGGCGACCGCCGCGATCACGCCCGCGACGTTCGTGCCGTGGCCGTTGTCGTCCGTGGCGGAACCACCCAGAAAGGAGCGTGCGCCCGCGGCGATCCGGCCCGCCAGATCCGGATGGGTCTCCTGGATGCCGGTATCGACGACGGCGATCGTCTGGCCCGCGCCCCGGCTGACGCCCCACGCCTCGGGCACGTCCATGTCGGCATCCGCGCGTCCGCGCTCGCCGTCGCGGCCGATCGGCTGCCCGTCGTTCTCCAGCCCCCAGAGGTTGTCGTAGAACGTGTCGTTGCTGACCACCCGGTAGCGGACCACCGGCTCGGCATAGCGGACGTCGGGATCGGCGTTCAGCGCCGCCAGCGCCTGGCGCTCGCGCCCCGCCGGGACGGTCACGAGCTCCGCATCGGGCACGGCGAGCATGCGCGCGTGCGCCACGCCGGCGTCGGCGCGCAGGTCGGCGCGCTCCGCGGCGCTCAGGCCCGCGTCGCGGCGGACGACCAGCTCCACGGCCGACGCGGAGGCCGGCAGGATGCCGCACGCGCACAGCAGCGCGAGCGCGCACACCAGCCCAACGCCACGCGGCGTCACCCTCCTATCATCGGCCATCTTGTGCGGGCGTCCACTCAACACTTTGGGGAACAGCTGACTCCTGCCGCCGTCGGGACATGGAGCGGCGGCCGCTTCATGCACTTCGGAGAGCCGGTCGACGAGGATCGGCTCGCTGCTCTGCTGCGCCCTGGTGAGGGTATCGCGACGGTCATCACAGCGGACGCGTACGGCGCCGGTGCGGCCGACACGCTGCTGGGCCGGGCTCTGGCCGGGGTTCCGCGGCCGGAATATGCGCTGGTTGGCGCCATCGGACACGATTTCTACACCGGCGAGCGCGAAGGTGCCAAGGGCTTTCCCCGTTTTACGGACCAACGTTTGCGCGGCCCGGAGGGCTACGCCGACTATGTGCGGATGGCGACGGAGCGCAGCCTGGAGCGCTGTGGGGTCGACGCGTTCGACCTGCTGCTGCTGCACAACCCGGACCGCGTCGGCTACACCAGCGAGACGGTCTGGGACGCGCTGGAAGCCGTCCGCGCCGACGGCCTGACGCGGCAGTTGGGCGTCGCGCCCGGCCCCGCCAACGGCTTCACGCTCGATGTGATCGACTGCCTGGAGCGCTTCGGCGAGCGCATCGACTGGGCGATGGTGATCCTCAACCCGCTCGAGCCGTGGCCGGGCGAGCTGGTCCTGCCCGCCGCCGAGCGCCACGGCGTGAAGCTGATCACGCGCGTCGTCGACTACGGCGGGCTGTTCCACGACGACGTGCTCGAGGGCCACGTCTTCCCGCGCTACGACCACCGCGGCTTCCGGCCGGCGGGCTGGGTCGAGGCCGGGCGCGCAAAGCTCGACGCGCTGCGGCCGATCGCCGAGCGCCACGGGCTGACGCTGCTCCAGCTCGCCTGTCACTGGAACCTCGCACAGGCGCCGGTGCAGGTCGTCGCCCCGACGCTGATCGAAGAGCCGGGCGGCGCCAAGCCGATCGAGGCCAAACGCGCCGAGCTGGCCGCCGTCACCGGCAGCGTGCTGAGCGCCGAGGAGGTCGCGGAGATCCGCGCGATCGGCGACAACACGGGCTCGATGCTGCTCAAGGGCGCGGCGCCCGATTTCGAGGGCGAGCCGCAGCCCGACCGCTGGCCGATCACGCCCGATCTGACCGCTGTGGCGGGGCGCTGGGGGATCGAGCCGGCGCGCGACCTGAGCCGCGCGGCCGCCTAGGATCGCTCAGACGCGCCGGTGAGGCCACAATGCAGGGATGGCCGAGTCGCTCCGCGGCAAGCTCATCCTCGCGTCACCGGTCCTGCGCGATCCGAACTTCGTCCGCACCGTCGTCCTGATCGCCGAGCACACGGACGAGGGGGCGATGGGGCTCGTGCTCAACCGCCCCGCCAACTCGACCGTCGGTGAGGCCGTGCCCGACCTGTCGTGGCTGGCGGGCGACGGCGAGCCGGTCTACGTCGGCGGCCCGGTCGCCGAGACCGCCGTGATCGTGCTCGCCGAATTCGAGCGCCCGGAGCTCGCCGGCGCGCTCGTCGAGGACGACCTGGGCTTCATCGGCGCCGACGCCGACGACCCGGAGCGCCTGGACGGCGCGATCCGCCGCGCGCGCGTGTTCGCCGGGCACGCGGGCTGGGGGCCCGGGCAGCTCGAGGACGAGCTCGCCGAGGAGGCGTGGATCATCGAGCCGCCGACGCGCGAGGAGATCTTCACCGTCGAGCCCGACGAGCTGTGGGCGGCGGTGCTGCGGCGCAAGGGGCATCGGTACGCGCTGCTGGCGACGATGCCGCCCGACCCGTCACTGAACTGAGCGCGCGATCTCGACCGCGCGCTCGCGGCTGAGCGCGCCCTCGACCCGGGTCAGCTGCCCGTCGCGCTCGAGCAGCAGCGTGCGGTCGGCGAGCCGCTGGTCGTCGTAGGCGACGCCGTTGGGCGACTGGAACGCGAACCCGTGCGAGCCCGTGATCCAGTACGCGGGCGCGCCGTCGATCGTCAGGCGCTCGACGCCGTCGGCCGAGCTGACGGTCTTCTCGATGAACGGGCTCGCGGTCGCTTCGAACGTCTGCACGAGCGTCATCGGCGGCCCGGCGTACAGGAGCGAGGTCGCCGTCGTGCCGTCGGGCAGCGGCGTGGCGTAGACGGCGTCGGGCTCGCCCAGCGCCTCCGGGACCTTCGTGCCGCGCGGGAGCGCGATCGGCTCGCCGAGGTCGAGCTCGCGCCCGATGCCCGGCGGCAGCGGCTCGCGCTTGATCTCGACGCTCTCGAGGCCGAGCCAGCGCAGCACGGTCGAGCGCGCGTCGGGCGAGACCGCGAGCGTGCCGCCGACGAGCACGACGAGCGCGGCCGCGACGTAGGCGACACGAGCGCGCCAGCCGGCGCCGAACGCGGGCAGCGCGCCGCGGCGCGAGGCCGCGGCGACGATGCGGCGCCGCCCGGCGAGTCGCCGCCTGGCGCGACGTCACCGGCCGGCGCGCCGCCTCGCGGCGCGCGCTCGCCGCGTCCGCGTCATCGCCGCCGCCGCCAGGTCGGCTCGCCGATCCGCGTCATCACCGCCGGCGCGCCACGTCCGGCGTCGCCGGCCACTCCACGTCCAGCTCGCAGCCAGCGCGCGTTCGAGGTCGGTCACGCCGTCACCTCCTCGCGCAGGCGCGCGAGGGCGCGCGACGTCCTCGACTTGACGGTGCCCGGCCGCACGCCGAGCGCGGCCGCGGTCTCGGCCTCGGAGAGCTCCAGCAGGTAGCGGCAGCCGAGCACGAGCCGGTCCTCGTCGCGCAACCGCGACAACGCGCCGAGCAACTCTGCGCGGGTCTCGCCCGCGATCGCCGCCGCCTCGGCCGAGCCCTCCTCGCCCGCCGGCCGCGCCGCCCGCAGCGCCAGCGCGCTTCGCCGCCCCGCCGAGCGGCGCCGGTTGCGCGCCTCGTTGGCGACGATCTTCAGCAGCCACGGCCGCAGCGGCTCGCCGGCGCGGAAGCGCCCGAGCGCCCGCCACGCCTTCACGAACGCGTCCTGCGCGGCCTCCTCGGCCTCGGCGGCGTCCTGGGTGATGAGCATGGCGGTGCGAAAGGCGATGTCGGAGTGCGCGCGGACGAGCGACGCGTACGCGTCACCGTCCCCATCACGGGCGAGGGCGACCAGCTCGCCCTCGGTCAGCGCTCGAGCCACCGCCTCCTATACACCCGCCACGCCCGGCGGGTTCCAACCGCTAATCGCGCAGGCGATAGCCCGCGCCGCGCACGGTCTCGAGCTGCTTGAGGCCGAACGGCCGGTCGATCTTGTCGCGCAGGTAGCGGACGTAGACGTCGACGATGTTCGAGCGGTTCTCGTAGTCGTAGTCCCACGCATGCTCGAGCAGCTGATAGCGCGAGAGGACCTCGCCCGGGTGCCGCATGAACGTCTCGAGCAGCTGGAATTCCTTCGCCGACAGGTTGACCTCGTCGTCGCCGCGCCACACGCGCCGGCCCGCGGGGTCGAGCCTCAGCGTCCCGACCTCGAGCACCGCCGGGCGCTGGACCGGGCCGCGACGGGCGAGCGCGCGCAGGCGCGCCAGCAGCTCCGCGAACGAGAACGGCTTGGAGAGGTAGTCGTCGGCGCCGCCGTCGAGACCGGCCACGCGGTCCTCGACCGTGTCGCGCGCGGTGAGCATGATGACCGGCGACCAGATGCCGTCCTCACGCAGCCGGCGGCAGGTCTCGAAGCCGTCGATGCCCGGGAGCATCACGTCGAGCACGATCGCGTCGTAGCCCGTCGAGCCCGCCATCCACAGCGCGTCCTCGCCCTTGATGGCCACATCGGCGGACAGCCCTTCCGAGCGCAGCCCGCGCCGGATCAGGCTTGCCATCTTGATCTCGTCCTCGACCACCAGCACGCGCATGAACGATTCCTCTGGGTAGGGGTGAGATCATGCTGTCTCCTCGCCATGAGGTGAAGATGAGAGCGGAAGCGCGATCCAGACATCGGCGCCGTCCGCGACGTTCTCGGCATGCGCGCTGCCGCCGTGCGCCCCCGCGATCGCGGCGGCGATCGCCAGCCCGAGCCCGCTGCCGCCGCGCGAGCGCGCCTCGTCGGCGCGGGTGAAGCGCTCGAACGCGCGCGGCAGGAACTCGTCCGGGAACCCGTCGCCGCCGTCGCGCACGTGCAGCTCGACGCTGCCGTTCTCCCGCAGCGCGCTCAGGACCACCGGCCCTTCGCCGTAGGTCAGCGCGTTGTCGACCAGGTTCGCCAGCGCCTGCTCGACCCGCGCGGGGTCGGCGCGCAGCGAGACCCCCGGCGACGGGTCGGCCTCAAGCGGCCGTCCCTCGGCCTTGGCCCGGGTCTGGAAGCGTCCGGCGACGCGTGCCAGCACCGGGCCCGCCTCCAGCGACTCCGGGCGCACGGGCAACCGTCCCTGATCCGATCGGGCGATCACGAGCAGGTCCTCGGCGAGGTTCGAGAGCCGCTCCGCCTCCTCGGCCGCGGAGCGCAGCGCGGCCTCGAGCTCCTGCTTCGTGTGCTCGCCGCGCAGCGCGAGCTCGAGCTCGGTGCGCAGGATCGCCAGCGGCGTGCGCAGCTCGTGCGAGGCGTCCGAGACGAACGCGCGCTCGCGCTTGAACGACACGGCGAGCCGCGCCAGCATCTCGTTCAGCGTGTGCCCGAGCCGCCCGATCTCGTCGTTGGCGGGCGGCACCGGCAGCCGCTCGCTCGTGCCGGCGGCGGTCACCGCGGCGGCGTGCCGGCGCATCCGCTCGACCGGCCGCAGCGCGGCCGCGGCCAGCGCGTAACCGACCGCGGAGGCGATCAGCAGCGCCAACGGCCCGCCGATCAACAGCAGCGCGTGCAGGGCGTCGAGTGCGCGCTCGCGCTGGGCCAGCGGCTCGCCGACGACGACGATCTCCTCGGTACCGTCGGCCTTCACGGGCCGCGCCAGCAGCCGCAGCGCGGCGCCGTCAGGCGTGGCCCGCTCGACGATCACGCTGCCCTGGGCGGCCTGCTCGAGCGACGCGCGGTCGAGCAGCGGAGCGCTGCCCGCTGCGGCGGTGGTGTCGATCACGGTCCCGTCCGGCCTGAGCACCTGCGCGAACGCCTCGCCGGTGCTCGAGAGCTGGCGCTCGCCGGTCCGCACGACCGCGGCGGCATCGCCGGCGCGCGCTTCGAGCCCGTCGTCGATCGTGTTGTCGAGGTTCGACGCGACGAGCAGGCTGAGCGCGATCCCGGCGCCGGTCAGCAGGATCGCCATCACGCCGGTGAAGGCCAGCGTGAGCTTGAAGCGCAGCGGCACGCGCGCGATCACGAGATCCACCGGCCCGCCGCGAACGCGAGCGTCGAAGATCGTGAGCGCGACGGCCAGACGACAGCGGCGGGCATCGTCCTAGCTTGGCATCAGCCGAGACGATCCTCTTCGGCATCGCGGCCGAACCGCTGTCGCCGGCGCTGCGTATATCGCGGCGAGGACCGGAACAGATGCCCTTCAGGATCCCCCTCCTGATGGCGTCACCTTCTCCTGGCGGCTCGGCCAAGGCGGGCCGGGCCGCCAGAAGGATTACTCTCCGGCCATCGCGTCCGCACCGCGCATCTACGTCTCGGGGCATCGCAACCCCGATACCGATTCGATCGCCTCCGCCGTCGGCTACGCGGAGCTGATGGGCCGCCTCGACCCGCACAACGAGTACATGCCGGTCCGCCTCGGCGACCTCAACACCCAGACGCGCTGGGTGCTCGAGCGTGCGGGCACGCGCGAGCCGGAGTTCCTGCCGCACGTGATGCTGCGCGTCTCGGACGTGATGCGCGAGCAGTTCCCGCAGGCCGTCCGACGGTGAGCCGGTGCGCGCAGGTCGGCATCCTGATGGCCAAGGAGGACCTCGACCTCGTGCCGATCGTCGACGACGACGGCGCGCTGGCGGGCGTGATGACCGAGCGCGCGCTGGCGCGGCGCTACATCCGCGAGTCACGCGAGCCGTCCTCGCTGGACGCGCCGACGCGCGTCGACGCGATCGCCCGCGTGCTCGAGGGCGAGCGCATCTGCGGCGACGACGGCGAGCTCACGGGCCAGATCTGGTGCCTGGCGATGGACGTCGAGCCAACTGCCGAGCGAGATCGGCCCGGGCGACGTGGTCGTCGTCGGCAACCGCGACGACGCGCAGCGGGCGGCGATCGAGCTCGGCGTCGGCCTGCTGGTCACGAGCAACGGCACGCGCCCGACCGACGACACGCTCGCGCTCGCGGGCGAGCACGGCGTCCCGGTCGTCAGCTCGCCGCTCGACAGCTACGTGACCGCGCGCATGATCACGCTGTCGGCCCCGTGCCGGGCGCTGCTGGACCCGAACCCGCTCACCACCCGGCCGGACGACCTGCTCTCCGAGGTCGCCGACGAGGTCAAGGAGGTCCACTACCGGGCGGCGGTCGCCGTCGACGCCCAAGCGGCACCCGATCGGGCTCGTGACCCGCAACGACCTGTTGAGCCCGCGCCCGCGCCGCGTGCTGCTGGTCGACCACGCCGAGCTCGCCCAGAGCGTGCCCGGCGTCGAGCAGGCCGAGATCGTCGAGATCCTCGACCACCACCACATCGGCTCGATCGAGACGACGATCCCGGTGCGGGCGACGTTCGACCCGGTCGGCTCGACGGCGACGCTCGTGATCGAGCGCTTCCGCCACAACGGGATGGAGCCCAGCCGCTCGTCGGCGCTCCTGCTGCTGTGCGCGATCATGTCCGACACGGTGATCCTCAACTCACCGACGACGACCGAGCGCGATCACGCGGCCATCGAGTACCTGGGACGCGTGCTGGCGCTCGACCCGATCGACCTCGGGCGCGAGATGTTCGAGGCCACGTCGGACCTCGAGGGCGTGGGCGCGGAGGCGATCGTCTCGCGCGACGCCAAGGAGTACGAGGTGGGCGGCGGCCAGACGGTCGCGATCGCGCAGGTCGAGACCGTCGGCCAAGGGCTCGCCGATCGCCACGACGAGCTGCTGGAGGCCCTGCGCGAGGCGCGCGAGCGGCGCGGCTACCACCTCTACGCGTTGATGGTGACCGACATCCTGGCCAAGGACACCGACCTCTACGTGGCCGGCGACGCCGACCGCGCTGGAGCTCGCCTTCGGCACCGAGGCGCGACGACGGCGTGATCCCGCTCCCGGGCGTCATGAGCCGCAAGAAGCAGGTCGCACCGAAGGTTCTCGCCGCCCTGTGATCTGGGTAATGTCACCCCATGGCCCTCAGAAAGCAGAAGAAGAGCCGCAAGCAACAAGTCACCGGACTTGCGGTCGACTACCTGAAGCTCAAGGCCGCCGGCAAGGCGGTCAAGGGCGCGGGCAAGGCCGCCAAGGGCACCGCGGTCACGGCGGCAAGAAGACGCCGGTCGTGAAGCGGATCCCGGTCATCGTCGGCGCCGGCGTGGCCGCGCTCGTGGCCACGAAGGTCGTCAAGGACCGCCGCGGCGAGCCCGCGGCCGACCTGATTCCTCCGATCATCCCCGCCCCGGCCGCGCTCGACGTGCGGCCGGGCGAGCCGTCCCGCCTGTCCGAGCCCTCGTTCGAGGCGCTCGAGGGAGCGCCGGAGAGCTACCGGCTCGAGGTCAAGCGCGACCGGTGACGTCGTGGTCGGCGCCGCCGACGAGGCCGCCCGCGCGCGGGCGCTCGCGACCCTGCGCCAGCTCGGCGGCTCGGCGCCGCCGCTGGTGATCGAGGACGCGCCCCGCTACGCCTGGCGCGGCGTGATGCTCGACGTCGCCCGCCACTTCTTCGGCGTCGACGACGTCCTGCGCTTCATCGACCTCGCCGCGCTCTACAAGCTCAACGTCCTGCACCTGCACCTGACCGACGACCAGGGCTGGCGGCTGCAGATCGACGCCTGGCCGGAGCTGACCGTGGCCGGCGCCGCGACCCAGGTCGGCGGCGGCGCGGGCGGCTTCTACACGCACGCGGACTACGCGCGGATCGTCGCCCACGCGACGACGCAGGGGATCACCGTGGTCCCCGAGATCGACGTCCCCGGCCACGTCAACGCCGCGCTCGTCGCCTACCCGGAGCTCGGCGGCGGCGAGCGGCCCGAGCCGTACACGACCTGGAGCTCGCCCGGCATCTCGCTCGACGTCGGCTCGGAGATCGCGCTGCGCTTCGTCGGCGACGTGATCTCCGAGCTCGTCGCGGTCACGCCCGGCGAGCACATCCACCTCGGCGGCGACGAGGTCGAGGGGATGGACCACGACGCCTACGCGCAGTTCATGTGGGACGCGTGCTCGCTCGTCCTGCGCCACGGCAAGACGCCCGTCGTCTGGGAGGAGGCCGGCGTCGCGAAGCTGCCGGCGGGCACGCTCGTCCAGCACTGGTCCGACGCCGCGCCCGACGCGCAAGGCGGTCGAGCAGGGTCTGCCGATCCTGATGTCCCCGGCGCCGCACGCCTACCTCGACCAGAAGTACGACGAGACGACCGAGCTCGGGCTGACCTGGGCGGGCGCCGTCGAGGTCCGCGACGCCTACGAGTGGGACCCGTCGGCGGTGCTCGAGGGCGCCGAGGTCGTCGGCGTCGAAGGCCGCGCTGTGGACGGAGACGACCGAGACCCGCGCCGACGTCGACCAGCTCGTCTTCCCGCGCCTGCCGGCGGTCGCCGAGGTCGGCTGGTCCTCACGCCACGACTGGGAGGACTTCCGCACGCGGCTGGCCGCCCACGGCCCGCTCCTGCAGGAGCTCGGCGTGAACTTCCACCGCTCCAAGCAGATCGCCTGGGCGACCTGGCCGGCGACGGGGTCGCAGCTGGTCGCTCGGCGCCGCGTGGCGGTGAGCGCGCGCACGCGGCGGAACTCGGCGATCTCGGGCGTCGGGCCGAAGCGGTCGCGCTGGCCAGCAGGCGCGGCTCGAGCTCCGTCTCGCCGTCCGGGCCGAGCGCAGCGCGCGGCGGTCCGGGCGCGAGGAGACGACCTCCTCGAGCTCGCGTGCCGCGGAACAGCAGCGCGACGCCGTCGTCGGCGGCGTAGCCGGGCGGGAGCGTGCCGTCGGCGATCGCCGCGCGGCAGACCGGCAGCCGCGCCGGCTCGCCGTCCATGTGCACCGACATCGAGCCGGGCAGGAAGCCGAGGCCCGGCGACGGCGCGGGGTGGCCGAGCGACTTCGTGACGCCCCACTCGAACCAGCACATGGCGCCGGCGCTGAGCCCGGCGAGCACCACGCCCGACTCCCACGCCTCGCGCAGGATCACGTCGAGGCCGAGCGCGCGCCAGACCGCGAGCAGGCCGAGCATCGAGCCGCCGCCGACGTAGATGATGTCCTGGTCGAGCAGCGTCTCGCGCAGCGGGACCGGCCGCGAGCCGAGCCGGAACAGCGAGATGTGCATCGGCTCGCAGGCGCGCGCGCCGAAGGTCGCGTGGAACTGGCGGATCTGCGCCTCGCCGTCGCCCGAGGCGGTCGGCAGCAGGCAGATGCGCGGCAGCGTCGCGCGGTCGGCGAGCGACAGCACGTAGTCGTCGAGGGCGGGGTTCTCCGGCTCCATCGTGAAGCCGCCCCCGCCCATGGCGAGGATCGTCGGCGGCCGGTCAGGCGGCGGCAAGGGTGATCTTCGGCCGTTCGCCGAGATAGGTCGACTCCAGCGGGAGCTCCACGACCTCGTCGCCGACGGCCTCGACCCGGTACGCCCGCGCCTGCGGGCGCGAGAGCACGACCCGGTGCAGGTCCTCGCCGACGAAGTGCAGTGCCGCGCCGTCGGAGGCGGCGTAGCCACCGGGCAGCGTCGCCGCTCCAGCAGCGCGGCGTGGTACGCCGGCCGGCGGTTGGACTCCTCCTCGTAGTGCACCGCGTTGGAGTGCGGCAGGAAGCCGAGCCCCTCGTAGGGCTTGGCGTCGTGGTGGTAGGCCGTGAGACCTGAGGCGAACCAGCAGAGCGAGCCGGCGGACACGCCGACCAGGATGACACCCGCGCGCCACGCCGCGCGCAGGTCCTCGTCGATCCCGTGCGCCCGCCAGACGCCGAGCAGGGACAGGATCGAGCCGCCGCCGACGTAGATCAGGTCCTGTTTGAGCAGGTGCTCGCGGACAGTGCCCGGGCCCGCAGTCGCGCCGGAAGAGCGAGATGTGCGAGGGCTCGCAGAGGTCGCTCGAGAAGTGCCGGTAGAAGCGCACGACGTAGTGGTCGGCGTCCCCGGACGCGGAGGGGAAGAAGCACACGCGGGGCTTCTTGCGCCGGCACAACGAGAGGACGTAGTCGTCGAGGAGCGGGTTGCCCGGCTCCATGCGAGAATCCGCCCCCGCCGTAGGCGACGATCTGTGGTGGACGTCCACGTGCCATGCTGCCGAATGTACGGTCGATGAGGGGATGTGAACCGGTACCGCGCGTACAAGCCGCTTCGACCAGCGTGTCCTGACCCTCGACCCCAGGGCGATGATTGCCCATCAGGTCTGGACCGCGGGGCGGAGCACAGCGCGCTCGCGCGCGGGCACGCTGGCGTGCATGAGGATGGAAGCGGTCCTGCCCGAGTGGGCGAAGTGGTGCCCGAACCCGGACCTCGAGCCGTGGACGGTGGGCATCGAGGAGGAGATCATGCTGCTCGAGCCCGACGGCTCGCCGGCGTGGCGCTCGGAGGACGTGCTGCGCGTGCTGCCCGAAGCGCTCGCCGAGCACACGCGCGGCGAGACGCACGGGCTGGCGCTCGAGCTGGCGACCGACCCGCACGAGACGGTCGGCGACGCCGACGTCGCAGCTGCGCCGGCTGCGCGCCGGGCTGGCCGAGACCGTCGCGCGGGCTCGGCCTGCGCGCGGCGGTCGCCGGCACCCATCCGATGGTGCGCGCCGAGGACGTCCAGGTCTCGCCCGGCGCCCGCTACCAGTACCTGCACTCCTCGCTGCGCGAGCTGGCGCGGCGCGAGCCGACGTTCGCGCTGCACGTCCACGTCGCGGTGCCCGATCCCGAGCTGGCCGTGCGCGCCTACAACGGCATGCGCGCGCACATCCCGGTGCTGCTCGCGCTGGCGGCGAACTCGCCGTTCACGCGCGGGAGCGACAGCGGGCTGGCGTCGGCGCGCACGCCGGTCTTCCAGGCCTTCCCGCGCACCGGCATCCCGCGCGCAGTTCGACAGCTACGCCGAGTACGCCGAGGCCGTCGACGTGCTGCTCCGCTGCGGCGCGATCCCCGAGCCGACGTTCATCTGGTGGGACGTCCGCCTGCAGCCGCAAGCTCGGCACGATCGAGGTGCGGGTGATGGACGCTCAGACGCGGATCCGCGACACGGCGGCGCTGGCCGCGCTCGTGCAGTCGCCTGGTGCGCCTCGAGGCGCTCGACGGGATGGCCGAGCCCGAGCTCGAGCCACGCCCCCGAGGTGCTCGACGAGAACCGCTTCCTCGCCGCCCGCGACGGCATCCGGGCCCAGCTGCTCGATCCCCAGCGCGACCGCTGCGTGCCCGCCTCGGGCCGCCTCGCCACGCTCGTCGACGCCTGCTGGCCGCACGCCCGCACGCTCGGCTGCGAGCGCGAGCTGGCGATGCTCGCCCACCTCGCCGGCGACCCGGGAGCGACCCGCCAGCGCGCGATCGCATCCGAGCGCGACCGGCCTCGGCGGCCTCCTGCACGTGCTGCAGGCGGAGTTCTCGCCCCCGCGCCCGCAGCTCGCGGTCGCCGCGTAGTCGACTCCGCGTCGGTTCGCTTTAGACACGCGGTCGGTTGGAGCGGTAGGTCGCGCCCAACAGAATCCCGTCAGGAGAAAGGGTGCTGCACACCGAGCTTCTGGACTCTCCTCCCTCGGAGCTCGGTTTTCGGTGGCGGACCTTCCCGGCCGGGCCTGGACAACCCGGCCGGGACTCCGCCGCAAGCGGGTTGAAGCTCGCCTAGCGGCTCGCTTCGCCGCTTGCTCCGGCGAGTTATGGCCCATGGGGCCAGAACTCGCGCGCGCCGGTCTGCCATCAACGCCTCCAGCGGGAACCTCCTCGATCGCCGCGGTGTAACACTGGTGATCGAGGAAAGGAGGCGCTGTGCGCCGCTTGCTGCTCGCCGTACCGCTCGTGCTCCTCATCGCCGCTCCGGCCGCGTTCGCCGGGGGCTGGGCGACCGTGGGGATGAGCTCGACGCCGGCCGGGACCGAGCCCGGGAAGCCGTGGAACGTCGAGATGACCGTCCTCCAGCACGGGCGGACGCCGCTCGAAGGCCTGAGTCCTTCGGTGACGATCATCAACGGCGACGCGCGCGAGACGTTCGCCGCCAAGGAGACCAGCAAGCCCGGCGTCTACCGCGTCGCGGTGACGTTCCCGACCGCCGGCAAGTGGTCCTACGAGGTCGACGACGGCTTCATCAGCGGCCAGCCGCACACGTTCGCGCCCGTCCAGATCGGCGCGCCCGCGTCCGCACCGGCGGCGGCGACCACGACCGCCGACGACGGCGGCCCGTCGCTCGTCTGGCTGATCGGCGGCCTCGCGCTGCTGGCGGCCGCCGCGGGGCTGCTGGTGTTCTCGCGGCGGGGGCGCCAGCACCATCCGCAGGCGGCGTGAGAGCCACCACCCTCGCCGCCGGTGGCCTCGCCTGCGCGGGGGCGGCGATGACGATCGCCGCCTTCGCCGGCGGAGGCTCGGACCCGCCCACGCGCACCGCCGCCGCCACCCCGGCGGCGGGCGAGCGCGGGGCGCAGGTCTTCGCCGAGCAGGGCTGCGGCTCCTGTCACGCGTTCGCGCCCGCGGGCTCGAGCGGGCCGATCGGCCCTGACCTGACCCACTCGCTGCAGGGCCGCTCGCGCGACTACGTGCTCGAGTCGATCGTGCTGCCGAACAAGGTCGCGGCGCCCAACTACGGCACCGGCGCGATGCCCGAGGACTACGCGCAGCGGATCGCCCCGCAGGACCTCGATCCGCTGGTCGATTTCCTCATGCAGACAGCCCTGATCAGGCGCCGGGCTTGACCGTCATCAGGAACACGGCGACGATGATCAGGACGCCGGCCAGCGCGCCGATCCCGCCCTCGCGCTGCGCCTGGCGCTGGTAGTCCTCGGACAGCGTGGTCGCGCCGCCGGCGAGCTCGCGCTCGGCCATCGCCGCGAGCTTCTTGTCCGTCGGGACGAAATACGAGCCCTGAAGGCCGCCGAGGACGATCACGATCACGAACGTCAGGCTCACCCACAGCTCGCTGATGACGTCGGCGTCGAGCGCCTGGTAGACGCCGGTGACCAGGATGACGAGCAGCGCCGGCGACGCGAGCTTGCGGTTGACGTCGCGGCTGAGGTGGTGGACGTACGGGAGATAGCGCGCGTCGAGCCGGAGCGCGAGCGGGAACCCGACCGCGAGCGCGAAGGTCGCGCCGAGCCCGACCACCGTGGCGCTGATGTGCAGCCACAGCGAGACGTTGTAGAGCGTGAAGGCGGCGAACACGCGCAGGACTCTAATGACCGAGCAGGACGTCGGCGGCGGCCGGGAGCTCGGACGGATGCGCGATCAGGCGGTCCGCATCGGCCAGCTCCTGCGCCGTCCCGATCCCCCACGTGACGCCGATCACTCCGATGCCGTGCGCGCGGGCGGCGATGACGTCGAACGAGCGATCGCCGACCATCACCGCGCGCGTCTCGCCGAGCGCCGCCAGCGCGCGGCCCAGCGTCTCGGTCTTGTGCTCGGCGCGAGCGGTCAGCTCCGGGCCGGCGACGACCTCGAAATAGGCGCGCAGCCCCATCGCCTCCAGCAGCGGCTCGGTGAAGGCGAGCGGCTTGGAGGTGGCGACCGCGCGCCGGTGCTCGAGCGCGTCCAGCGCCTCGGGGATGCCGGGCTCGACGGTGGTCTCGGTCAGCGACGCGGTCTTGTAGCGCTCGCGGTAGCCGTCGATGCAGGCGGCGACGATCGGCGCGTCGTGCGGCACCCCGAGCAGCTCGCCGAAGGCATAGGCGAACGGCGGGCCGAGGTAGGGCAGGAGCTCCGCGTCGGTGCGCGGGGGCAGCTCGAGCTGCTCGAAGGCGTGGCGCACGCAGGACAGGAAGACCGCGCGCGAGTCCACGAGCACGCCGTCGAGGTCGAAGATCACGGTCGTCGTCATCGCCCAGGATCCTCTCAGGGTCCTCGCACACTCCTCTCGGTGGCCGCGCCGAGCATGAGGGCATGCCATCCGCCCTCGCACAGGAGAAGCTCGCCGCGCGTGCCCGGCGCATCCGGCTGGTACGCCAGCGGGTCGTCGCCACCGTGCTCGCCGCGTTCGTGCTGGCCTGGGGCGTCGTCGCCTTCGACGGCTCGATGGGGAGCACGGACGTCGCCGCCTCGGGCACCACGTCGTCCTCGAGCGACACGTCCTCCTCGGCCGGCGGCGACACCTCGTCGTCGTCGTCCGACGACTCCAGCTCGTCGTCGTCCTCGTCCGAGGACAGCAGCTCGTCGTCCTCCTCGGAAGACGACGAGGCCGCCGACATGACCACGAGCCAGTCATGACCGAGCACGCGTTCTGGATCACGAGCCGCGCCGCGGGCATCATCGCGCTGCTGGCCGCGAGCGCGGCGGTCGCGCTCGGCCTGCTGATGAGCACGCGCGTGCGCCGCAAGCTGCCCGACCTGCGCGTGACGCACGAAGCGCTGTCGCTGGCGACGATGGTCGCGCTCGCCGTGCACGCCTTCGCGCTGCTCGGCGACGGCTACCTCAAGCCCAGCCTGGCCGACGTCACGATCCCGTTCTTCAGCGGCTACGAGCGCTTCTGGATGGGCCTCGGCATCGTCGCCGGCTGGCTGTTCGTGATCCTCGGGCTGTCCTACTACATCCGCGGCCGCATCGGCCCGGCGCGCTGGCGCATGCTGCACCGCTTCACCGCGCTGGCCTGGGTGCTCGGCGTGGTCCACGCGCTGATGATGGGCACCGACGCCGGCACGGCGTGGTTCCTGCTCGCCGCGGCCCTCGTCGTCGTCCCCGCCGCCGCGCTGCTGGTGCGCCGGCTCGTTCCCGCCGTGGCCGACATGAGTCACCAGACCTTCCCGTGCTTCGGCGCGCGCTGCGGCGTGTGGGCGACCGACGCCGCCGCGGTCGCCGACGCCCGCCGCCAACTCGAGGACTGGCACGCGCGCTTCAGCCGCTTCATCGCCGACAGCGAGCTCTCGCGGCTCAACGCCGATCCGCGCGCCCGCGTGCCTGTGAGCGCCACCATGGCCGCGCTGCTGCGCGCTGTGCGGGAGGCCGCGGAGGCCACCGGCGGGCTCGTCGACGGCACGCTGCTGGGCGAGATCGAGCGCGCGGGCTACCGCACGGACATCGCCGCGCCGCTGCCGCTGGCGCTCGCGCTGCGGCTCGCCCCGAAGCGCCGGCCGGCCGCGCCGAACCCGGACACCCGCCCGCGCGAGCTCGTGATCGACGGCTGGGAGGTCACGCGACCGCCCGGGCTCGCCTTCGACAGCGGCGGGCTGGCCAAGGGCCTGTTCGCCGACCTGATCGCCGAGCGGCTCGCGCGGCGGGCGCAGCTTCGCCGTCGACTGCGGCGGCGACCTGCGCTTCGCCGGCCCGAAGCGCCGCGTCGCGGTCGCCGACCCGTTCGGCGGCCCGCCGCTGCACACGTTCGAGCTGGCGGAGTCGGCGGTGGCCACGAGCGGGATCGGCCGGCGCAGCTGGCTCGGCCCGGACGGCCGGCCTGCGCATCACCTGCTCGACCCGTCGACGGGCAAGCCGGCCTTCACCGGCGTCGTCCAGGCCACGGCGCTCGCGCCGACCGCGCTCGAAGCCGAGTGGCGGGCCAAGGCCGCGGTCCTGAGCGGACCGGACGCGGCCGGCGACTGGCTCCCCCACGGCGGCGTCGTCGTGCGCGACGACGGCAGCCACTTCCTCATCCCGACCAAGGAGACGACCATGATCAAGCAGACCTACCGACGGATCGCCGTCCTGGCTTCGACCGCCGCGCTCGCGGGCGGGGCGCTCGTGGCCTGTGGATCCGAGAGCACGACCACGACGGCGAACGCGCCCGGTGGACAGCAGCAGCAGAGCGGCCAGCCGCCGCAAGGCGGCGGCATGGACTTCAGCGCCCTCGCCGAGAAGCTCGGCGTCTCGACCGAGAAGCTCGAGGCCGCGATGGAGAAGAACCGTCCGCAACAGGGCGGCAGTCCCGACGACATGGCCGCCACGCTGGCGAAGGCACTGGGCTTGAGCACGGCGAAGGTCCAGGCGGCGCTCGAAGAGTCGATGCCTCAGGGCGGCGGCCCGCCACAAGGCGAGCAGGCCCAACCCCAGGACGCGACGAACTCTTAGGGGTTCATTCAGCCCGATTCGCGCCGGCGGCGACCCGCCGGCGCGGGGGCGACAACCTCGCTGCAAGGCGTGGGCAATCCTCGGCGGGGAGCATCGCGTCCATGCTCCCCGCCTTCCTTCGATGCCTCATCGGCGCCGCCATCCTGACCCTCGTGGCGGCCGCGCCCGCCGCTGCTGACTCGATCGCCTACGTCAAGGCCGGCGACGTCTGGCTGACCACTCCTGACGGCACCCGCCAGGTGCAGGTCACGCGCAGCGGGAACTACTCCTACGTCTCCCAGGCCGACGACGGCACGATGATCGCGCTGGCCTCCGGCGAGCGGCTGCACAAGCTCTCGCGCAGCGGCGCCGTGCTCGCCGACTTCCTCACCTACGTCTCGGACGGCGCGCCGCAGGCCGGCGGCGTCAACCAGTTCCACGGGCCGTTCAACCCGGAGATCTCGCCCGACGGGACCAAGGTCGCGTTCGAGTGGTTCAACGACACCTTCAACGAGGCCCCGGGCTGCTCGGAGCAGACCGTGCCGCCGTGCGCGGTCTACCACCAGAACCAGGGCGTCGGGATCTCGGCCTCGACCGGCTACACCGGCCCGGAGGCCTACGGCCTGATGACGGGCTGGACGTACCCGAACTGGATGTCCAACGACGTGCTGCTGCGCTCGTTCTCGGGCGCGATCATGACCGACGACGCGGTCTTCACTCGCGTCGCGCCCGGCCTCGGCGACCGCGAGCTCGACCCGTGGTTCTTCGACGACCAGCAGGGCTTCGGCGTCGACGACGTCGAGCTCTCGCGCGACCTGCAGACGATCGTCGGGATCGCCGGCGGAAGCGACGAGAAGCTGCGCGTCTACCGCACCACGGTCCATCCGTACGGCGCGCCGAACTGGAACCACCAGCCGTTCTACACCGGCAACCAGCCGGTCGCGCAGCGCTGCTACGAGCTCGACGGCAAGTTCGAGTCGACGACGCTGGCCCCGAGCGGGCAGGCGCTGGCCTACGGCACCGCCGAGGGCATCCACGTGGCGTCGATCCCCGGCGGCTGCGCGCCCGGCGACCGCGGCGCGCTGGTGATCCCCGGCGGGCGCTTCCCCGACTGGGGCCCGGCCGACGTTCCGGCCGCGAGCGCTGCCGGCGGATCCGCCAACGGCGGCCAGGGCGGCGCCAAGCCGGGCGCGGCCGCGCGGCCGAAGCTCACGCTCAAGCCCGGCAAGCGCCTCGCGGTCACGCTCACCACGGCCGGACCGGGCAAGGCCACGGTGACCGTCAAGCTCAAGGGCCGCACGCTCGGCTCCGCGCGCGGAACGGTCAAGGCCTCGGGCAAGCTGACGCTGCGGATCAAGCTCAAGAAGGCGCGCGGCAAGGCGACCGTGAAGGCCAGCTTCAAGCCCGCCGGCGGCGGCGCGACCCAGACCACCACGGCCAAGGTCACGCTGCGCCGGTAGAACCCATGCCATGACCCAGGCACTGGAAGGGACCGTCGCGCTCGTCACGGGCGCCAGCAGCGGGATCGGCGAGGCGACGGCTCGCGCGCTGGCGGCGCAGGGCGCCCGCGTCGCCGTCGCCGCCCGCCGCAAGGACCGGCTCGACGCGCTCGCGGCGGAGATCGGCGGGCTGGCGATCGAGGCCGACATCACCGAGCGCGAGCAGGCGATCGCTGCCGTCGAGACCACGGTCGCCGAGCTCGGCCGGCTCGACATCGTGATCAACAACGCGGGCGTGATGCTGCTCGGCGAGATCGTCGACGCGCCGGTCGAGGAATGGGACCGGATGATCGCGCTCAACCTGCAGGGGCTGCTCTACACGGCGCACGCGGCGCTCGGGCACCTGCTGCGGGCCGCGCGAGCAAGGGCCGCGCGAGGTTGCCGACCTGGTCAACGTCAGCTCGGTCGCCGGCCGCAGGGTCGGCGTCGGCGGCGGCATCTACCAGCTGACCAAGCACGGCGTGGGGGTGTTCAGCGAGGCGCTGCGCCAGGAGGTCACCGCGCGCCACGTGCGCTCGTCGCTGGTCGAGCCCGGCGCGACCGAGTCCGAGCTCGTCAGCCACGTGCGCGAGGAGGTCGCGCTCGAACCTCGCGCCCTCAGTCGGGCAGATCCTCAGGGCCGAGGACATCGCCGACGCGATCGTCTACATCGTCACGCGCCCGCGGCACGTCGCGATCAACGAGCTGCTGGTGCGCCCGACGGAGCAGGTCCGCTAGGGATGCCCTCGGTGGCGAGCTGCTGGTTCGCGTAGCGCGCGTCGTCGGTCACATCCTCGCCGAGCCACGCCGGCGGCTCGTAGGCCAGCGCCGTGTCCTCGTCGGGGAACTCGATCTCGGCCGTCACCAGGCCCTCGAGTTCCCCGTCGTAGAGGTCGACCTCGGCCGTCAGGTCGTCGTCGAGCGGGACGAAGTAGCGCGTCTTGACGACCTGGCGACCATCGGTCATGGCCCACAGGCGCTCGAAGCGATCGGCGTCGATCTCGAACTCCTCCTCGCCGCGCACGAGGCCGATCCCGAGCTTGACCGTCATCAGCGTCTCGTCGTCCTTGCGGCGCACGCGCACCTCGGAGCCGGCGGGATCGATCGCCAGGTAACCCTGGGCGAGCGCCTTGGCCGGATGGTCGCGGAGACCGTCCGGCGCGGCGGGCAGCAGGAACTTGCGCTCGACCTCTTTGCCGGTGTGCTTGGTCATGCCGCCGCGAGGTCGACGTAGCGACGCGAACGGCGGGCGAACGCCTTCGGGCGCTCGGCGTAGATGCGGCGGCCGAGCGCGCGCGCCTCCTCGAGCAGCTCCGCGCGGCGGCGGTCGATCAGCTCGTGCAGCTCGGGGTCCTCGACGTGTTCGGCCAGCACGGTCAGGTCGTGATCGTCGCCGAGCAGCTTCGAGAGCTTCTTGGCCTCCTTGGCCTGCGCCTTCATCACGCCCGGCCAGCTGTCCTCGAGCAGCTGCTGCTGGTACCAGAGGTCCTTGACGGCCTTGCGCCACTCGTGCATGTGCTCGCCCGTCGGCTCGCGGTCGGCGAGCGTGAACGCGGCCCGCCCGCGCGCGTAGGTGCGCTTGAGCGCGGCGGTCAGGGCGTCCTCGGTCAGCGCCTTGAACGTCCAGTCCTGCTGCGAGAGCGAGCGCAGCGCGGCGGCGTGCTCGCCGGGGTCGGTCGCCTCGCGCGAGGCCTCGGCGCGGGCGGCGAGCGGCTCGCGGATGGTCGTGAAGAACGTCTCCGGCACCTGGCCGACGAAGCGCTCGGCGAGCAGGTCGACGGTCTCGGCCACGACGTCGGCGTCGCGCGCCCCCGACAGCCCGCGGCCGGTGTCGCGCAGCGCGCGGTTGTGGCGACGGAAGGCCTTGGACTTCATCCCCGGCCGCGCGAGCCGCAGCAGCGCGCGCGTCTTCTTGATCCGCTTGCGGGCGTCGTGGACGGCCTCGACGGGGTCGTCCTCGTGGCCGTGCGCGAGACCGTCCGCGGCGGCCTCGAGCTGCTCGCGGCGAACGCGCTGCACGGACTCCGCGGGCGGTTCGTCGAACGACAGTTCGTAACTCATTTGTGAACGGACTACCCCGCGCCCTCGGCTCTCAGACGTTCGGCGACGGCCTCCGGGAAGGCCTGCGCGCGGGCGTTCTCATAGTCGTAGCCGACGAGCGTCCCCCAGCCCTCGGCGACGAGCCGGTCGTCGCTCCCGCACACCATCCGGAACGCGATCTTCACGCTCGAGCGGCGCAGCTCGACGGGCCGCACGTCGACGCGCACGTCCTCCTCGTAGAACGCCGGCGAGGCGAAGCGGACGTGGGTCTCGGCGAAGATCATCCCGAAGCCGCCGGCCCGGCCCATCGGGTCGATCTGCGGGAACAGCCCGCGCATGTAGGCCACGCGCGCGCTCTCGAAGAACCCGTGGACGGCGACGTTGTTGAGGTGCGCGTTGGTGTCCAGGTCGCCGTAGCGGATCCGGTCGGCGAACGAGTACCGCCAGCCGTCAGCGCTCAACGGGGATCTCGAGCCGGATCGCCGTCCCGCTGCCGCGCGGCGAGTCGAGGAAGCTGCGCGCGCCGATCGCGGCCGCGCGGTCGGAGATGTACTCCAGCCCGCCCACGGCACGCGGCGCCGCGCCTCCGATGCCGTTGTCGCGCACCTCGACCGTCAGCGAGTCACCGGAGTCGGTGACCCGCAGCGTGCACTCGGTGGCGTGCGCGTGGGCCGCCACGTTGGCCAGTGCCTCGACGGCCATCAGGTACGCGGTCGTCTCGATCACCGGGCGGAAGCGCCGGCCCGGCAGCTCGCGCAGGTGGACGGGAAGCCCGGCGCGCGCCACCAGCGCCTGCAGTGACGCGGCGAGGCCGCGCTCGGAGAGCACCGCCGGGTGCAGTTCGCGCGCCAGCTCACCCAGCTCGGCGCTCGCCTCCATTGCGTCGGCCAGCACGTCGGCCAGCAGCGCCTCCTCCTCGGAGCCGGGGATCGCGCGCCCGCAGGCGACGCGCAGCTTGAGCGCGAGCGCCACGACGTGCTGCTGCGCGCCCTCGTGCAGCAGGCGCTCGAGGCGCAGACGGATCTCGTCGCCGGCCTCGACGAGCCGCACCCGCGAGGCGGCCAGCTCCGCGCGCGCGTCGGCGTTCACGAGCGCCTGGGCCAGCAGACCGGCGAGCCCGACGAGCCGGTGCTCACAGCCCGGCGGCAGCGTCTCCTCCTCGACCGAGGAGGCGATCAGCGCGCCCCAGGCCTCACCGTGCAGGAGCACCGGCGCCGCGACCGCGGCCTTCAGGCCGACCGAGCGCATCAGCGCCGAGACGTCGCCGTGGCTCTTGTCGCCATGGATGACCCGGGCGGGAAGCAGCGTGCGCAGCGCGAGCCCGAGCGCGCTGTCGGCGCGGTGGAAGTCGAGCTCGGCGTTGACCGGGAGGCCGCGCACGCCGCCGCCGCGGTGGACGCCGACGATCACCGCCCGCTCGCCGCCGATGTAGCGCATCACGGCTCCGGCCTCGGCCCCGAACAGCGTGCCGATCTCCTGCGCGATCGCCGCGTAGAGCGCGTCCAGCGGCTCGTCGCGCGCGACGAGCATGGCAACTCTGAGCAGGGCTGCCTGCTCTTGGACCACCCGGATGTCGTCGACACCCCGGACCAACATCTACGGAGTCTCCCACGCCGCGGCAGGAATTTCGATCACGTCGCGCGCGTCGGCCCCCGCGAGCGTAGGCTCGGGCTTGACACACGGAAGATTCATCTTACAGTGCTGTCACGACACAAACCAGACTGTCACGTGAGGGCGTGATGGTGGGAGAGATGGAGGAGGCGCCATGAGGTCGAGGTCGGCGCGTGGGGTCATCACGTGCGCACTGCTCGCGCTCGCGCTCGGCGCGTGCGGAAGCGTCGGTGAGGAGAGCTCCGGCGGAGAGGAGGGCGGGGACGAGTCGCGGCCGATCAAGGTCGGTCTGGTGATCCCGCAGTCGGGGGTCTATGCGCCGCTGGGTGAGGACATGAAGGCGGGCTGGGATCTGTGGCTGGCCCAGCACGGCAGCAAGCTCGGCGGCCGCACCGTCGAGACGGTCGTGGTCGACGAGGGCGAAGGCCCCGACACCGGCGTCCCCGCGGTCCAGAAGGTGCTCCAGCAGGACAAGGTCGACACCGTGGTCGGGATCGTCAACTCGGCGACCGCGCTGGGCGCGGTCGAGATCGTCGACGGCGCCAAGAAGGTGCTGGTGATCGCCAACGCCGGCGCCGACGGGCTGAGCGGCTCGAGCAAGTACATCTGGCGGACCTCGTTCGCCAACGGGCAGGTCGGCTACGCCGTCGGCAAGCACCTGGCCACCACGCCCGAGGGCAAGAAGGGCGTCTACGCGCTGGCCGCCGACTACGCCGCCGGCGAGGAAGCCGTCGCCGGGTTCAAGAAGGGCTTCGAGGAGGGCGGCGGCAAGCTCGTCGGCCAGGCCATGACGCCGTTCGGGACCACCCAGGACTTCCAGCCCTTCCTCTCGAAGGCGCGCAGTTCCGGCGCCGGCGCCGTGTTCGTCTTCTACGCCGGCGCCGAGGCGGTGTCGTTCGTCAAGCAGTACGACGAGTTCGGCCTCTCCGAGCGGATGCCGCTCTACGGCTCCGGGTTCTTGACCGAGGGCGGCGTGCTCGCCGCCCAGGGCGGCGCGGCCGAGGGCGTCCAGACCGCGCTGCACTACGCGACCGCGCTCGAGAATCCGGCCAACGCCGAGTTCGCCAAGGCCTATGAGGCCAAGGCCGGCAAGCCGCCGACGGTCTACGCCGTCCAGGCCTGGGACGCCGCCGCCGTGCTCGACAAGGCCGTCAAAGCCGCCTCAGGACTCGACGGTGACGCGCTCTCGGCCGCGCTCGGCCAGGTCGGCGAGATCGCCGACAGCCCGCGCGGCGCGTGGAGCTTCGACAAGCAGAGCCCCGCCCAGGAGATGTACCTGCGCGAGGTCAAGGCCGAAGGCGGCGCCGAGGTCAACAGCGTCGTCGAATCACTCGGCCAGTTCCCGTCGACGCCCTGAGCGCATGCCCGAGTGGTTCGACACCAACCTGGTCAGCGTGCTGAACGGCGTCGCGATCGGCTGCCTGCTGTTCCTGCTGGCCTCCGGGCTGTCGCTGGTGTTCGGGATGATGGACGTGTTGAACCTCGCCCACGGCGCCGTCTTCCTGCTCGGCGCCTACGTGGCCTATGCGCTGATCGGTGACGAGGCGAGCTGGCCGGTGTTCATCGGTGCGGTCGTGGTCGCCGTGGCGGTGGGCGCCGTCTGCGGAGGCGTGCTCGCCGGCATGACGAGTCCGCTCGCGGGGCGCGGGCACCTCGACCAGGCGCTGCTCACGCTCGGCTGCGCGCTCGTGCTGGCCGACCTCGTCGTGGTGGCGTGGGGCCGCGACGTGCACGGCGTCGCCGCCCCGCCCGGGCTCGACGGCAGCGTCAGCATCGCGGGCCAGTCCTATCCCGTCTACCGGCTGGCGCTGATCGGCGTCGGGCTCGCGCTCGCGCTCGCGATCTACGTGATCGTCGAGCGCACGCGGCTCGGTTCGCTGGTCCGCGCGGCGGTCGCCGACCGCGGGATGCTCGAGGCGATGGGCGTCGACTCGCGCAAGGTGCTGTTCGGCGTGTTCGCCGCGGGCTGCGCGCTGGCGGCGTTCGCGGGCGCGCTCGGCGCACAGATCTACGGCGCGCGCCCCGGCCTCGACGAGCCGATCCTGCTGCTCGCGCTCGTGGTGGTGGTGATCGGCGGGCTCGGCTCGATCAAGGGCGCGCTGGTGGGCGCGCTGATCATCGGGCAGGTGGAGTCGCTCGGGCGGGCGCTGCTGCCCGACCTGGCGCCGTTCCTGCTCTTCGGCGCCATGGGCGTGGTGCTGCTGTTCCGGCCGCAGGGGCTGTTCGGGTCGTCGGCGGCCGCGAGCACATGACCGCCACCGAGAGCAGCATCCCCGAGGCCCCGCCCCGGCTGCGCGCGGGCGCCGCCGGGCCGATCGCCGGGGCGGTCGCCGGGCTGCTGCTCGCGCTCGCGCCGTTCGTGCTCGACCCGGCGGCGCTGAACACGCTCGGGCGGATCATCTACTTCGCGCTGCTCGCGGCCAGCCTCGACCTGCTGGTAGGGATCACCGGGCTGCCGTCGCTCGCGCACGCGGGCTACTTCGCGGTCGGGGCCTACACCGCGGGGCTGATCGCCAAGGACGTCAGCGCCCTGGTGGTCGTGGCCTTCCCGGCCGCGATCCTCGCCGCCGGCGCCGCGGCGGCCATCACGGGCTGGCTGACCGTGCGCAGCGGCGGCATCTTCTTCCTGATGCTGACGCTGGCCGTGGGCGAGATCATCTTCCTGCTGGCCGAGAGCGCGCGCGACGTGACCGGCGGCTCGAACGGGCTCTACGGGATCCCCGTGATGGAGCTCGTCCCCGGCAGCGACGCGCTCTCGCAGGCCGCGCTGAAGTACTGGTTCGTGCTCGCCGTCTTCGCGCTCGGCTTCGGCGTGCTGTGGATGATCGCCCGCTCGCCGTTCGGGCTCGCGCTGCGCGGCATCCACGGCAACGAGCACCGGATGCGCGCGCTCGGATACTCGCCTCACCTCTACAAGTTCGCGGCCTTCGTGATCGCGGGCGCGGTCGCCGGGCTGGCCGGCGCGCTGCTGGCGAGTCACCAGCAGCTCGTCACGCCCGCCGACGCCGCGTTCGGGACCGCCGTGGTCGCGCTCGTCTCGGTGATCATCGGCGGCGCCGGCACGCTCTGGGGGCCGTGCCTGGGGGCGGCGGTGGTCGTGCTCGTGCGCGACGAGATCGGTCCCTCGCTCGGCGGCCACGGCCCGCTGCTGCTCGGGATCGTGTTCATCCTCGCCGTCTACCTGCTGCCCGGCGGGATCGCCGGCGCCGCGGCGCGGATGCGCAGGAGCCGCGGATGACGGCGCTGCTCGAGCTCGAGGGCGTGAGCCGCGTCTACGGCGGGCTGCGCGCGGTCGACGGCGTCGACCTGCGCCTCGACGCCGGCGCGCGGCACGGGCTGATCGGGCCCAACGGGGCGGGCAAGAGCACGCTGTTCAAGCTCGTGCTGGGCGCCGAGCGGGTGTCGTCCGGGACCGTGGGCTTCGACGGCCACGACATCACGGGCGTGGCCGAGCACCTGCGCGTGCGCCGCGGCATCGCGCAGACGTTCCAGCATTCGAGCCTGTTCGCCGCGCTGCCCTGCCGCGACAACGTCCTGCTGGCGCTGCAGCGGCGCACGGGCGAGGCGCGGCGGGCGTTCGGGCGGCGCTCGCGCGCGCTGCGCGAGAACGCCGAGGAGCTGCTCGCGCGCGTCGGCCTCGACGGGTCCGGCGCCCGGCCGGCGGCCGCGCTCTCGCACGGCGAGCAGCGCCAGCTCGAGGTCGCGATCGCGCTCGCGGCCGCGCCGCGCCTGCTGCTGCTCGACGAGCCCGCGGCGGGCATGTCGCCGGCCGAGACCGAGCGGCTGGCGACGATCATCGAGTCGCTGGATGAAGAGCTGGCGATCCTGATCGTCGAGCACGACCTCGACTTCATCTTCCGCGTCGCCCGCGACGTCAGCGTCATGCATCTCGGCGCGCTGCTGATGACCGGCCGCGCGGAGGAGGTGCGGGCGTCCGAGGAGGTCGCGCGCGTCTACCTCGGCGGGGCCTCCGTCGACGACATCTTCATCGACGAGGTGGCGGGATCGCGCCTGGGCAGTCGTGAGCCTGCTCGAAGTGTCCGGCCTGACCGCGGGCTACCGGCTCGGGACCGTCCTGCACGGCGTCGACCTCGAGCTGCCCGAAGGCGGCGCGGTGGCGATCCTCGGCCGCAACGGCGTCGGCAAGACGACGCTCGTCCACGCGATCACCGGGCTGCTGCGCCCGCGCGGCGGCAGCGTCCGCGTCGACGGCCGCGACCTGGCCGGCAAGCGCCCGGACGTGCTCGCGCGCGCCGGCGTCGCGCTCGTCCCGCAGGGCCGGCGCGTGTTCGCGCCGCTCACCGTCCGCGAGCACCTCGCGCTCAGCGAGGCCTGTTGCCGCCGCGAGGGGCCGTGGTCGCGGCAGCGCGTGCTCGAGCTCTTCCCGCGCCTCGGGGAGCGCATGGGCCATCCGGCCCGCCACCTCTCCGGCGGCGAGCAGCAGATGCTGGCGGTGGCGCGCGCACTGATGGCCAACCCGCGGCTCGTGCTGCTCGACGAGCCCTCGGACGGCCTCGCCCCGGCCGTCGTGCGCCAGATCGGCGAGGTGCTGGGCGAGATCCGGGCCGAGGGCGTCGGCGTGCTGCTCGTCGAGCAGGACCTGCGGCTCGCGTTCGCGGTCGCCAACGAGGTGCGGGTGATGGAGAAGGGCCAGCTCGTGCACGCCGCCTCGGTCCACGACTTCCGCCGCGATCGCGCCACCGCGCGGCGGTTGCTCGGCGTGGGCTGAGTTCGCTCCACGCCGACTCGGCGGCGTTTCATGTGCACCGCAAGCTAACATGCGCTGCACATGAAGATGCTTCAGGTACGCAACGTGCCGGACGACGTGCATCGAGCACTGAAAGAGCGCGCGGCTCGGGAGGGCACCACGATGTCGGACTTGATCCTGCGTGAGTTGCCGCGGCTGGCGAACAAGCCGGACCCGGCAGCGATCGTGGCGCGGATTCGTGAGCGAACGTCGGTGCCCGGGCCGCCGGCAGCCGACCTCATCCGCGACGAACGACGTTGACGCTCGTAGTCGACGCCAGCGCCGTCGCCGAGTTGCTGCTCGGTCGTCCCGCAGCGGCGGCCGTGGCTAGGTCGCTCGACGCCCACGGGCACGACCTGCACGCGCCGCATCTGCTGGACGTCGAGGTGCTCAGCGCGCTGCGGCGCGTCGTCGCACGCGGCGACGCTGAGCCGGAGCGTGCCCAGGCCGCTGTCGCCGACCTACTCGCGCTGCCCATCGAACGCTACGCGCACGACCTCCTCGCCTGGCGCGTGTGGGCGCTGCGCGACAACTTCTCCGCCTACGACGCCACGTATGTCGCGCTGTCCGAGGCGCTCAGCGACGATGGCGTGCCACTGCTGACTGCTGACGCTCGCCTCGCGAGCGCCGCCACGGCCTTCACGCAGCTCGAAATCATCTGCGTCCGCTGACGCAGGTCATAGGCCCGGCGGGTGGCGGGCGACGAAGCCCGCCGTGCTGCGCATCGAGCTCGACCAGCGGGTGCCGCCGCCGGACAGCGCGCTGGTGTCGTAGCGGCGCCCGTCGACGACCATGAACGCGTGGCCGGGGTTGGCGTAGATCGTGATGCGGCGCCCCGGTCCGGCGTCGCCGTAGCTCATGAAGCCGGTCGAGTCGAGCGCGCCGCTGAGCAGCCCGGCGGCCGCCAGCGCGTAGGAGATCGAGCCCGAGCAGTCGTAGCCGCCGGAGTTGCCGCCGTGCCCGCCGCCGTAGACGTACGGCGTCGAGGCGATCTGGCTGGCCGCGGCGACGACGCGCGCCACGACGTCCCCGCCGCCGCCCCCGGCGAGCCGCGGGGCCGCGTTGGAGGCGGACGCCGCCATCTGGGCCCGCCGCGCGGCCGCGGCCTGGCGGCGCTCGATCGCCGCGATCCGCCCGCGCACCGCCGCGAGCCGCGCCGCGGTGCCGTTGCGCCGGCGCAGCTGCGCCTGCTCGCGGTTGAGCAGCGCGGTGCGGATCACGTCGGCGCGGTCGCGGTCGGCGGCGGCGTCACGCGCGAGCACGGTGTACTTGGCCCGCAGCTGCTTCAGCTCGACGGTCATGCCCTTGACCTTGATCCGCGCGTCGCGCAGATCGCCGAGCACGGACGCGTTGCGGCGCGCGATCCGGCGCAGGTACTCGAAGCGCGTGATCAGGTCGTTGAAGCCGTCGGCGTGCAGCACGACGGTCGTGAAGCTCGGCGCGCCGGACATGTAGCTCGAGCGCAGGTTCTCCGCGAGCAGCTTCTCGGCGCGAGCCTGCTTGCGCTCGAGCCGCGTCAACCGGACGCGCGCCAGCACGAGCTTGTCCTGCGTGTCGTCGAGCTGCTGCCGGCGCTTGAGGGCGCGCGCGTTGAGCACCGCGAGCCGCCGCTCGGCGTCGGCGAGCCCTTCGCGCGTGTCGGCGATCCGCGCCTCCTCGGCGGCGACCGCCGCGCGCAGCCGCGAAGCCGCCTCGCGCAGGCCCTCCTGCCCCCGGGCGGGCACGCTGCAAGACAGCAGCGCGGCGAGCACCGCGAGCGGCAGGAGAAGACGAAACAGCCTCATTCGAGGCGCCGACCCTAGTTCCTCCCGCGCCCGGATCCTGCAAGCGATCATGCAAGGTGGCGCTGCTGACCCACCGCGTAGGCCTCCGCCAGCCAGCCGCGCAGCTCGTCGTCGACGTCGTCGACGGTGCGCAGGACCACGCGGTGGACGTAGTAGCGCGGCGGGATGAACTCGACCCGCAGCCGCGGGCTCGCGAGCTCGCGCACGAGCACGAACGTGGCCACGATGTGGTGCCGGCGCGGGCGCTCGATCCCGGCGAAGCGCATCCGGACCTGGAACGAGATCCGTGACTTCGTGGCGTTGACGGTGACCGGGCCGTTCTCGCGCGCGGCCGCCAGGTAGGCGTCGAAGACGACCCGCAGGCCGGGCGCATCCGCGAAGTGCGAATCGAGCCCGACCACCTGGCAGGAGTGCGGCATGTTGCGCGACACGAACGTCTGGCCGCAGGTCGGACAGCGCCACAGCGGAGTCTCCGCCATGGCGCCATCGTGTCAGTCGTCGTTGCGCAGCACCAGGTCGAGGTCGTTGTCGACCAGTTGCACGAAGACCGGGCCCGCAGCGCGGATGTCGATCTCCTCGTCGGGCTCCGCGGTCGTGTCGCCGCAGAGCGTCACCGGGAAGCGCGCCGTGTTCGCCCCGGCCGGGAAGTGCAGCCGAAACGGCGCGAACGTCAGGTAGTCCACGCCCGGCGTCGCGCTGCCGTGCGTGAGCGTGTAGTCGCGGACGATCACCGACGCCTCGTACGGCGCCGGCCGCGCGAGGTGCAGCGAGACCAGATACGGCGCGCAGCCGCGGTCGGGCTCGGAGAGCTGCGCGTTCGGGAACTGCACGAGCGGCGGCGCGAACGGGTTCGTGGTCCCCAGCGGATCGTTGTCGGCGATCTCGATGTTGATGTCGTTGTCGCCGATCTCGATCCCCTTCGACGGGCCCGAGATCCGGATGTCGATGTCCTCGTCGCCTTCCTCGGCGGTGTCGCCGAGGAGCGCGACCGCGAACCTCGCGACCTGCTGCCCCGGCGCCCACTCCAGGCGCAACGGCGCGAGCGGCTTGTAGTCCTCGCCCGCCGTCGCCGTGCCGTACGTGAGCGGCGGGTCGCTGCCGCGCACGACGACGTGCGTGTAGTCACCGACGCCGACCGAGATCGGGAACGGGTAGGGGTTCGGCTCCGAGAGCGCGACGTTGACGACCAGCGCGGTGGCGTTGGCCGCGTCGGCCTCGGCGATCCGCAGGTTCGGCAACTGCACCACCGGCGCGGCCTGGGCCGGAGCCGCCGTGAACAGGGTCGCCGCGCCGAGCGCGACGAGCGGGAGCCATCTTTGGCTCATGATCGATCCTCCTTGGATCGAGTGGGACTTGGCGCGCCGACGCTACCGGCGCGCCAAGCCCGACGTCATTACAAGTTTGAGAACAGCAACATTCTCAGCGCACGGTGAACGTCGCTTTGAGGTCCGACGCGCTCGAGCGGTTGCCGGCATAGACCTCGATCAGGCCGGGTTCGACGCGGAACCGCCCGCGATTGTCGTAGAAGCCGACGTCGCTCGCGTCCAGCCGCCACGTGACCGTCGTCGTGGCGCCCGGGGCCAGCGTCACGCGCTCGAACCCGCGCAGTCGACGCACGGGCTGCGAGATGCTCGCGACCGGGTCGTGGAGGTAGAGCTGCGCGACCTCGTCGCCGGCAACGCTGCCGGTGTTGGTGACGTCGACCTGCGCCGTGATCGAGCCGCGCGAGGACATCGAGCCCGATGACAGCCGCAGGTTGTCCATCCTGAACGTCGTGTAGCTGAGCCCGTAGCCGAACTCGTACAGCGGCGCGCACGACGGGATGTCGCGGTGACGCGAGTTGTACTTGCTGCCCACGTCGCACGGGCGCCCGGTCGGCTCGTGGTTGTAGTAGATCGGGATCTGGCCGACGTTGCGCGGGAACGAGACCGGCAGCTTGCCGCCGGGGTTGACCTTGCCGAACAGCACGTCGGCGACGCCGTTGCCGGCCTCGATGCCGCCGAACCAGGCCTCGAGGATCGCCGGCGCGGCGGCGTCGACCTTGCCCAGCGTCAGCGGCCGGCCGTTGAACAGCACGACCGCGAACGGCTTGCCGGTGGCCTTGACGGCATCGATGATCTCCTGCTGGCGGCCGGGCAGATCGAGGTTCGAGCGGACCTCGGCCTCGCCGCTCATCTCGCGCGTCTCGCCGACGGCGATCACGACCTGTTCGGCGGCGTTGGCGGCGGCGGTCACGGCCGCGACGTCGACGGTCGCGCACTCGCCGGCCGGATCGTCGAGATCGTTGTGGCTCATCGTGCAGCCCGGCGTGAACGTCGTCGTCGCGTTCTGCGCCGTCATGCCCTTGAGCAGCGAGACGGTGTCGGCATCCTCGCCGCGCCCCCACCACGGACCGAGCATGTCGTGCGGCGAGTCGCCCAGCGGGCCGATCAGCGCCGTCGCCCTGGAGGTCGAGAGCGGCAGGACGTTGCCGTCGTTCTTGAGCAGGACGACCGAGCGCCCGGCGGCCGTGCGGGCCTCCTCGCGGTTCTCGGGGAGCAGCATCTTGCCCGGCGCCGCGGCGACGTCGACGTACGGGTTCTCGAACAGCCCGGCGCGGAACTTGATCCGCAGGATCCGGCGCACGGCTTCGTCGATCCGGCGCATCGAGACCTGGCCGCTCTGGACCAGCTGGCGGCCGTAGTCGCGGTAGTTGGTCGAGACCATCTCCGAGTCCGTGCCGGCGTTGATCGACAGCGCCGCAGCCTCACGGCCGTCGGCGGCGACGCCGTGGCCGCATGGCCCGCCTTCGGGGGCGACACCCGGGCAGGCGCGCAGCTCGGCGACCGCGGTGTAGTCGCTCTCGATGAAGCCGTCGAAGCCCCACTCGCGCTTGAGGATGTCGGTCTCGGTGTACTCGTTCGCGCAGCCCGGGACGCCGTTGATCGCGTTGAACGAGCACATCACGGTGTCCGAGCCGGCGTCGATCGCGGCCTTGAACGGCGGCAGGTAGAGGTTCCGCAGGCGCTGCTCGGAGATGTCGGTCGTGTTGTAGTCGCGCCCGTTCTCGGGTTGGCCGTACGCGGCGTAGTGCTTGACCGAGGTGACGGTCTTGTCGGGCGCGGAGTAGTCGCGGCCCTGCGCGCCGGTGACGCGCGCGGCGGCCATCACGCCGTTGAGGTACGGGTCCTCGCCCGCGGCCTCGGAGATGCGGCCCCAGCGCGGCTCGTGGGAGACGTCGACCATCGGGCTGTAGATCTGCTTGATGCCGACCGCGGCCGACTCGAAGGCGCCGATGCGGTGGTCGGTGAAGGCGACGTCCGGGTCGAAGCTCGAGCCCGCGGCGAGCGGGATCGGGAACACGGTGCGGAAGCCGTGGATCGTGTCGTAGGCGAACAGGATCGGGATCCCCAGGCGCGAGTTCTCGACCGCGTCGCGCTGGTAGCGGTTGATGACCGCCGGGTCGGTCTCGCTGAACACGGCGCCGATCGGCCGCCGCGCTTCGGCCGGGTTGTCGCGCATCTGCCCGTCGGAGAGCAGCGTCATCTGCTGAAGCTTCTCGTCGAGGGTCATACGGCGCAGCAGGTCGTCGATGCGGCGTTCGATGCCGCGATCGCCCCCGCGCGCCACGGTTTGGAGCGCGGCCTCGTCACCCGAGCGTGACGTCGCCATCACCCCTCCCGCGCCGATCGCTCCGACCGTCAGGATCGCGGCTGCAGCCGCGGATACACGCGCCCTGCGGGACATATGGTTCCTCCTCCGACCCGATGCGGCCAAGCAGCCGCGGCGACCCACTCCCCCGAGGTTCGCCACCGCAAACCACCGGGTACGGACCCCTGCAGTCCAAGCGGGAGGGGAAGCGCTATGTGGTTGAAGCTCGGCGCAGCTGTGGTCGTACTGCTCGTGTGCGCACCGGCGGCACAAGCGGACGGGGATCAGCGTGAGCTGCGCACGTACGCGCACGGCACCTGGGCCTCGTTCGTGGCGATGACCGACGAGCGCTCCGGCCTGCCGGCCGACATCCTCAATGCCGACGGGACGACCAGCGTGCAGACGTCGACGACGAACATCGGCGCCTACATGTGGAGCGCCGTCGCGGCCGAAGAGCTCGGCATCATCCGCCGCCGCGAGCTGGTCGCGCGGCTCTCGAAGACGCTGAGCTACGCTCGAGCAGATGGAGCGCTACGAGCAGACCGGCCAGTACTACAACTGGTACGACCACCGCACGGGCGCGAAGCTGACGGTCTGGCCGCCGACCGGCGCACCGCTGAACCCGATCCTCTCATCGGTCGACAACGGCTGGCTCGCGGTCGGGCTGAAGATCGTCGAGAACAGCGTGCCGCGGCTCGAAGTGGCGCGCCGTGCGCTCTACGACCGCGATGGACTTCGGGCTTCTACTACCGGCCCGACGTCAACCGCGTGCTCTTCCACTTCCGGCCCGACGACCCGGCCGCCTCGCCGTGCTGCTACGACACCGTGGTCAGCGAGAGCCGGATCGCCGACTACATCGGCATCGCGCGTGGGCAGATGCCGCAGAAGGCCTACTACGGCCGCTACCGCTCGTTCCCCGACAGTTGCAACTGGGCGTGGACGGAGACCAAGCCGGTCGGCTCGTATGAGACCTACTTCGGCGTCGAGGTGTTCGAGGGTGCGCTCCCGTACGCGGGCATGAAGGTCGTGCCGTCGTGGAGCGGCAGCATGTTCGAGGCGCTGATGCCGGCGCTGTTCGTGCCGGAGGAACGCTGGGCGCCACGGAGCTGGGGCGAGAACCATCCGCTGACGGTGCGCGCGCAGATCCACCACGGGCTGGTCGAGGCGGACTACGGCTACTGGGGCTTCTCACCCGCGAACGTCCCCGAGGGTGGGTACACGGTCTACGGCGTGGACGGGATCGGGTCCGACCCCGCCGGCGGCCCGTCGAACAACGACCGGACGTTCATCGACCACGGCTGGGAGGGCTGCCCGGACCGCCCGGCGCACCCCGACCCGCCGCCGTCGGCCTACACCAACGGCGTCGTCACGCCCCACGCGGCGTTCCTGGCGCTGCGCTACGCGCCGCGCGAGGCGCGCGACAACCTGCGCCGGCTCGCGCGCGACTTCCCCGGCCTCTACGGCCGCTGGGGGTTCCGCGACAGCGTCAACGTCGACAGCGGGGAGGTGTCCGACGCCTACCTCTCGCTCGACCAGGGGATGATCATGGCCGCGTTGAGCAACGCGCTGAGCCACGACCTGCTGCGCCGCGCGTTCGCCGACCGCGAGCTCGAGCGCGGGCTGCGGCCGGTGATCGGGATCGAGGAGTTCGGAACCTCGCCCTAGTCCTGCTTGGAGGCGATCGCGTCGGCCAGCTCTGACTTGGTCATGTTCGAGCGGCCCTCGATCGTCCCGGAGCTCTTCCGTTCTCGGCCGGCATGCGCCGGACCTACCCACGTCATCCTGAGCCGATGCCGCTGACCGCCCACGAGGACTGCCTGCTGATCGTCGTCGACGCGCGCAGCCGGGCTTCTACCCGCCCGACCTGCCGGCCGAGGACGGCGCGCGCGCCGAGGCGGCGGTCGCCCGCGCGGTGCTGGCTGACGGCGCTGGCCGGCGCGCTGTCGGTACCCGTCGTGGTGACCGAGGAGGAGCCCGAGCAAACGGCGCGACCGACGGCCTGCTTCGCGCTCCCCGCCGGCACGCCGGTGCTGACCAAGCCGACGTTCGGGCTGGCGGGCACGCCGGCGATCCTCGACGCCGTCAACGCCACCGGCCGCACGACCGCGGTCCTCGTCGGCTTCGAGACCGACGTCTGCGTCTTCCAGTCCGCCGTCGGGCTGCTCGACCAGGGCCTACGCGTGCTGGCGGTCGAGGACGCCACGTTCTCCCCGGGCGAGATGCACGGCCGCGGGCTGAGCCGGCTGCGCGACGCCGGCGTCGGGCTCGACGCACGCCAAGGCGCTGGCCTATGAGCTGGGTGCGGTCCGTCGACCGCGTCGGCGTGCTGCCACGGCCGGCGCCGTTCCGGCTCTGATCACTTGCCAGAATGGAAAGTGAGTGCCATACTTTCCGACATGGAAAGTTATGACGATCCGCGTGCGGCGCTGGCGACCGTGGAACGCGCCGCCGCCGCGCCGTACATCGACTATCCGCCCACGCCCAAGTGGTACCCGTTCGCGGTCGGCGCCTGGGCCGCGCTGCTCGTCCTGTGCCTGGCCGGCGCGGCCGAGCGGCCCGCCGTCTTCCTCCCGCTCCTGCTCGTGCTGATCGCCGCCGAGGTCGCGTTCTTCACCTGGTATCGCCGCTATCGCGGGACGATGCCGACCATGCGCCAGGCGCCGCGGGAGATCAACACCGCCTTCCGGCGCTACTTCGCCGGCGCCGTCCTCGTCCTGGCCGCGTGCGTCGGCGCCTACATCGCCTTCGGTCCCCTCGTGTGCGCCGCCGTGGCGTTCGTGCTCGTCACGCTCGGGCTGAGCGTCTACGAGCGCCACTACGCCGCCGCGGCCGCCGCGACCCGCGAGCGGCTGGCGTCCCCGTGATCGGGATCGGCGACCTCGATCCCGTCATCCACGCGCCGAAGCGCCTCGCCGCGATGGCGATCCTGGCCAACTCGTCCAGCACCGACTTCGCGTTCCTGCGCGACTATCTCGACATCGCCGACTCCGACCTCTCCAAGCAGATGGCGACGCTCGAGCGGGCCGGGTACGTCACCGTGAACAAGAACGGCCGCGGCCGCGGCGCCGTCACGACGTACGAGATCAGCAAGCCCGGCCGCGACGCCTATCGGCGCCACGTGGACGCGCTGCGCGCCATCACTGAGCAGTCGTAAGCCCGGGGGTCGGGACGAAGACCGGCACCGGCGCGCCCGGCCGCCCGCCGCCCTTGTTGCGGTACGTCGGCACGCCGACGCACGTGAACAGCAGCCCGGCCAGCGGCTCGCCCAGCAGCCCGGCGATCTCGGAGTCGAGGAACGTCATCCCCGACGCGCCGATCCCGAGCGCGTAGGCGGCCAGGTGCAGCCGGCCCTCGACCAGGCCGGCGTCGAGCTGGGCCTCGCGATAGCCGCGGTCGTCGAGCGCGTCGAGGTCGGCGGCGGCGATGACAACGAACGCGGCGTCGCGTCCCAGGTCCTGGTCCCAGCAGGCTCGCAGCAGCTCCTCGCGCAGCAGCCCGCGACGCAGCGGCCGCTCGAGATCGGGCCAGCGGTAGAGCCCCGGCTCGCGTCCGCTCGACGGCGTGCACGGCGACGAAGTGCGGGACGCGTGTGGCGCGCAGCGAGGCGGCCAGCGAGAAGTCGAGGATCTCGCGGGCGACCGTCGCGGTCGCATCCATGCGGCGCGTCGAGCCGCGCTGCAGGATCACCTCGTCGAGGCGGGCGGACGGCGGCGGCTCGCCCGGCAGCGGCGGCCCCGCGGGCCACGGGTCGCCCAGCTCGTCGACGTCGCCGGCGTGCTGCGCCTGCGTGACGAGCGGGAACTCGAACGGCGCGTGGTCGACCGCGCCGAGCGCCGCGTCGCCCGTCGGCCGGATCGCCGGCCCGCCGCCGAGCGCGACGAGCGCGACCGGGAACTCGTGCACGCCGTCGGCGCCCACCAGCCGGGCGACGCTCGGCGTCCGGGAAGCGCGTCCACAGCTGCGGCGCCATGGAGTCCGCGAGGGCCAGCGCCTGCGAGAGCATCGTGCCCGCGTCCCAGTAGATGTGGCGGAAGCCGCGCTCGGCGTAGCGCCAGCCCGTGCGCCAGGGCACGCCCGTGACGACCAGCGTCGTCGCCTCGCCGTCCGCCGGCGGCCCGACCTGTCGGAGCGCATGCCCGACCGGGTCGTACCAGTGGACGCCGTCGTCGAGGCCACCGACGCCGCGGGCCGAGACGTAGAGCTCGAGCGGGAAGCGGCCGCCGGCCGAGCCCGCGGCGCGGTAGAGCAGGGTCGGCCGGTCCTTGCGCTCGGTCACCCGCACGACACCGGCCGAGAGGTGCAGCAGCCGCGCGAGCGTGGCGAGGTCGAGCGGCATCGGCTGCGCCGGCCGGCCGGCCAGCACGGAGGTCGCCGAGGCCGCGACCGCCGGCCACTCGCGCGGCAGCTCGACCGTGGGCAGCCCGGCCGGGTACGTCTTGCAGGGCGTGGGCCAGCGCGCGAAGTCGTTGGCCACGAAGTCCTGCACGATGCGGGGGTCCTCGATCGGGACGGTGAACTCGCGCTCGGGCGTGTACGAGGTGAGGCGGTGATAGAGGCGCGCCGTCTCGCCAGGAGCCATGACGCGCAGTCTCGCAAGAGGTGACGACACTTGAAGGCCGGACGCGTCAAGCTCGGTCGGCAATGGGATCGTTGGCCACCCGACCGATGGTGGAGCGATGAGCACAGCGGACGAGGCTCACGAGGCGCGGCGCGCCGCACGCCCCCGCTGGCTGCTCGACGCCGAGCGGATCGATCTCGCCCTCTACGCCGCGATCGCCGCGACCGACACGCCGTCGCTCGACCGGGCGATGCACTCGCTCTCACGTGCGGCCAACTTCTCGAAGGTGTGGCTGGGCGCAGCGGGCGCGGTCGCGGCGCTGCGCGGCGAGCGCGGCCGCCGCGCCGCCGCCGAGGGCCTGATCGCGCTCGGCATCACGTCCGCGGTCGTCAACCAGGGGGTGAAGCGCGTGGCCCGGCGGCGCCGCCCCGACCGGCTCGCCCACGAGGTCCCGGTCGCCCGCCACGTGCCGATGCCGACCACCCGCTCGCTCCCGTCCGGTCACTCGGCGAGCGCATTCGCGTTCGCCACCGCGGTCGGGCACGTACTGCCGCACGAGGCCGCGGCCCTGCGGCTGCTGGCGGCGGTCGTGGCCTACTCACGCGTCCACACCGGCGTGCACTTCCCGGGCGACGTCGTCGTCGGCTCGCTGATCGGCACCGCGATCGGCCAGGCGACGGGAAGCGCGCTCCAGAAGCGTCGGGAGCGATAGTCCGATTCGCGCTGCACAATCGATGTACCGGGATTGCACCGAAACGCGGTCGCTCGCGCTCGGCTGCGGGACGCTGTGCCGGCGGCCGGCCCGGGGTCCACTTCGAACCCCGCCCTTGACTCCGCTATTTGGGGCTGCTACGAACCTGGCCATCGCATGAGCCAGTCCAGGACGCGTCATCGCCTCGGTGATGCGGAGCGAAACCGAGCGGTGACCACGGCGCGCGAGCGATTCCTCGCGGGGGACGATCGCGTGCGGGGTGTCCGACCCGAAGTGGCCACGTCGTGGTATCGCTGCCGCGAGCAGTACCACGTGGACCCTGTGTCTTTCGATCGCACCGGCGGCGTCGGCGCAGGACGAGTCGCCCGCTGAGCGCACGCTGGAGCACGAGATCGTGTTCGCCCAGCTCGGCGGCGCCGCCATGTCGATCTCGAGCGACGTCGAGAGCGTCGGCGGCGTCGTCACCGTCGCCGATGGATCAGGTCGAATCCTGACCATCCAGGGCGAGAAGGAGACGCTGCGCCGTGCGCGCGACAGCAACATGGCGCCCTGGTCGTGCTGGTCGGAATGGGCGACGGGAACGAATGGCATGGGCACCGCGCTCAAGGCCCCGGGACCGGTGCTGATCAGAGGGCCCCGAGCACTGGTGCACGGGCTTTGACGAGTGGGTCTGTGCCGGTGTCGCCGTTCGCGATCCGGTGACCAAGGACGCGATCGCGGTCCTCGACGTCTCGACCTGGCGCGCCGAGCTTCCCGACCAGGCGGCCACGTGGCTGTCCAAGGCGGTGAGCGGTGCGCGCGCGATCCTGCGCCGGCGCGCCTGGGACAGCGGCACCGAACTGGTCGCGGCCTTGAGCCAGGCTCGAGCGAAATCCGGACACGCGCTCGCGGTCCTGGACGCAAGCGGCAAGAGTCGTCATCGCCGACGAGGACGCGAGCCTCATCCTCGGCGTCCCGGCGCGCGTCCCGGCGCTCGACCCCCCGGTGCGCTGGCAGGCGAGCCCCGACCTCGCGCGCCTGGCCCGCCACGCGATCAAGCAGGCGCGACTCGACGAGAGCTGGGTCGGCTCGACGCAGATCATGACCGGGCTCAGCCAGGAGCCCTACGGGTCAGCCTGCACCCGGTCTTCCTCGCGGACCAGCCGATCGGGACGGTCGCGGCCTTCCGGTCCTCGAACGGCGACCCGATGGAGCACGAGCCGCCGATGCGCGAGCTCAGCCCGCCACCGCGCATCGTCGCCCAGAGCGGCGAGCGCATCATCCTGCTGCGCCGGCCCGAGGTCCGGTTCGCGGAGGCGGACGGCAACGATGTCTGGCTCTTCACCGACGAGGGCCGCCTGCAGGCCGCGGTCCGGGGCATCGACAAGCTCGACGACGAGCTTGGCGGAGGCGAGTTCCTGCGCGTTCACCGGCGCTTTCTCGTCAACCTGACGTGCGTGCGCGCGGTCGATCGCGGGTCGCGGGGCGAGCTGTCGCTGATCATGGACGGCACGTCCGACGAAACGGTCCCCGTGTCGCGGCGCAACGCCCCCGCCGTGCGGCGCGCGCTCGGGCTCTGAGACGTTCAGACGCGGGCCGGGCGCTTCATGGTGCGATAGACGAACTCGTCGCCTCCTGCGGCGTCACGTGCGGCGACGACGCGGTCGTGATGGGGCGAGAAGCGGCAGACCGGGTCGGTGGCCGCCGCGTCACCGGCGAGCCGCAGCGCCTGACAGCGGCAGCCGCCGAAATCCTCCTCCTGGCGCCCGAGCGGGCAGCTCCGGCACGGCTCCTGCATCCAATCCGTCCCGCGGAAGCGCTCGAAGGCGTCGGACTCGCTCCAGATCCACGCCAACCCGTGCTCGCGCACGTTGGGGAACTCGAGCCCGGGAATCGTCGCCGCCGCCTGGCAGGGCAACACATCGCCGTTCGGAGCGACCACCATCGCCGTGGTGCCCCAACCGCCCATGCACGGCTTCGGCAACTCCTCATAGAAGTCGGGCAGCACCCACAGGACTCCGACCTTCGGGCCGACCCGCTCGCGGAAGCGCTGGACCGCTTCCTCCGCGCGCTGGAGCTGCTCCCAGGACGGCATCAGCGCCTCCTGGTTGGGGACCGCCCATCCGTAGTACTGCGTGTTCGCGAGCTCGAGCCGCTGGGCGCCGAGATCGAGTGCGAGCTCGAGCACCTCGTCGATGTGGTCGAGGTTCTGCCGGTGCAGGACGCAGTTGATCGTCAGCGGGAAGTCGAGCTCCCTCGCGAGGCGGGCGGACGCGATCTTCTTCTCGAACGACCGGTTGCCCGCGATCCGATCGTTGTCCTCGGCGATCGGGCTCTGGATCGAGATCTGCACGTGGTCGAGACCGGCGGATTTCAGCTCGCGCGCGCGCTCGCGCGTGAAGAGCGTGCCGGCCGTGATCAGCGACGAGTACAGGCCGGCGTCGCGCGCGCCCTCGCAGAGCTCGACCAGGTCGCGGCGGAGCATCGGCTCGCCGCCCGTGAGCGCGAGCTGCAGGACGCCGAGCGCGCGCGCCTCCCGGAACACGCGCAGCCAGTGCTCGGTCTCGAGCTCGTTGCGGTAGCGCTCGCCTCCGATGTCGAGCGGGTTCGAGCAGTAGGGACAGTGCAACGGGCACTGATAGGAGAGCTCGGCGATCAGCGTCGACGGCCTAGGCGGCGGCATCGACCACCAGTCCTCTCTGAGCGAAGGCGTCGACCAGCTCTTGCACGTCGCCGCGAACATCGGCGCCGCCGTAGCGCGTGCCGAGCACGTCGACGATCTCGTCGAACGACCGTTCTCCGTCGCACAGCCCGAGCACCTCGGCCGCGGTGGCGTTGAGTCGTACGGCGCCCTCGGGAACCAGCAGCAGGTGCTCTTCGCGTACGTCGTCGTACCGGAGGCGCGCGCCGGTGACGAGGCTCGGCCGGGTCATGCCTGCGGCCCCGCCGGCTGCGTGTCGCCGCGCTCGATGGCGTCGAGCTGCGTCCACAGCATCTCGGTCTTGAAACGCAGCGCCGCGACGGCGGCGTCCTGCGATTCGCGCGTCCGGCAGCGCTCGACGGTGAGATCGAGCGCGTATTGCGCGTCACGCGGCGCCAACACGAGCCGCGTGCGGAAGTACTCGAGCCCGGCCGGGTCGATCCACGCGTAGTGCCGCTCGAGCGCCTCGAGCCGCACGCGGATCGCGCCCGGACCGAAAAGCTCGGTGAGCGATGACGCGACGGCCTCGATCCAAGGCTTGCGGCGTGCGAAGTTGACGTAGGCATCGACCGCGTAGCGCACGGCGGGCAGGACGCCCCGCTCCGACAGCAGCTCCGCGCGCGAGACGCCGAGCGCCTCGCCGAGCCGCAGCCACGACTCGATGCCGCCCGTGCCTTCGGTCGTGCCGTCGTGGTCGGTGATCCGATGGATCCACTCGCGCCGGACTTCGATCTCGGGGCAGTTGGCCAGGATCGCCGCGTCCTTGAGCGGGATGCACTTCTGGTAGTAGAACCGGTTGGCGACCCAGCGCTGCAGTTCCTCGCGCGTGAGCTCTCCCGCGTCCATCCGCCGGTGGAACGGGTGCAGGTTGTGGTAGCGCGCCCCCTGGGCACGCAGGCGGGCGACGAACTCCTCGGGCGGCCACGGCGCGCCCTCGCCGGCCGGTCTGGTGGCGCTCTCGACCGTCATAGCTCGACCTCGAGCCCATCGTAAGCGACTTCGACGCCCGCCCGCAGCACTTCGTCGCGTTCGGGAGAGTCCTCGAGCAGGATCGGGTTGGTGTTGTTGATGTGGACGAGCACCTTGCGCGGGCGCTCCAGCCCCGCCAGCGCCTCGAGCGTCCCTCCGGGACCCGCGAGCGGTGCATGGCCCATGTCGCGCGCGCGGCGCGAGGAGATGCCGAGCCGGGCGAGGTCGTCGTCGTGCCAGAACGTCCCGTCGACGAGCACGAGATCGCTGCCGGCCATCCGTGCCAGTACCCCATCGTCCAATCCGGCCAGCGCAGGGACGTAGGTGACGATGCCGCCGCTCGCGCGGTCGCCGAACACGAACCCGGTCGAGTCGTCGGCGCTCGGCCGGATCAGCTCGACCGTCAGGCTCGATCCCTCGAGCGGCGTGGCGCGCCCGGTCTCCAGCGTCTGCCAGTCGACGCCGCAGAAGCGCTCGAGCATCGGCAACAGCGTCGTGGCCAGCGCCCGCTCGATGCGGGAGTCCCCGTAGACACGCACCGGCGTGGCCGACTCGCGCAGCAGCAGCAGTCCCGCGGTGTGATCGATCTCCGCGTCGGTCAGCAGCACGCCCGCGATCGGCGGCGCGCGGACGGCGCCGACGGGCCGCGGCGTGAGCGTCTCGAGCTGCTGCCGGGCGTCCGGCGAGGCGTTCACGAGAAACCACGGTCCGTCATCGGAGCGGATCGCGAGCGACGACTGCGTGCGAGGTCGCGCGCGGACGCCCGCGCGCGCTGCCTCACACGTCTCGCAGTGGCAGTTCCACTGCGGAAAACCTCCCCCGGCAGCCGAGCCGAGAACGCGAATGCGCACGTGGCTCGGGTTCGGGCTCTACCGGGTGTACAGGTACGTCGTGACCTCGGAACAGAGTTCGACGAACTCAAACTGCGGCTTGACCCACGTCATAGTTACCTCCGATCGGAACTGCTGCTGGTTGTATTGTGCCGAAAAATGCTCGCCCCGACGACATGAAGGTCGAGGTCACCGCGGGCGATCCGTCCGCGATCGGGGCCGACCTCGTCGCGGTCGCGGTGGGGGCGCGGGCGTCGGAGCTCGGTGCTCCAGAGCGCGCGCTCGCCGACGCCGATCCGATTGCGATTTCTTACACGGCTGACACGCCGCTGGCGGTCGTCGCCCTCACGGCGGACCCCGAGGGACTGCGGACGGCCGCGGCGCGCACGGTGCGTGCGTGGCGCGGCGGCGGAACGGTGGCCTGGGCGCTCGACGCGTCCCTGCCGCTCAGTGTCTCCGAGCAGGTCCGCGCGTTGGCCGAAGGCGCGGTGCTCGGCGGCTACGACGGCCGCCGCTGGGCGACCGGCGAGCCGCCGCGCGGCGTCGAGCGCTTCGTCATCTGCGGCTGCGGTGAGGACCTGGCGGCCGTGGCCGAGCGCGCCGCGCTCGTCGCGCGCTGGACCAACGTCGCCCGCGAGCTCGTCGACGGCCCACCCAACGTGATCACGCCGGCCGGGCTCGCCGAGCGCGCGACCGCGATCCCGCGGCTTCGGGCCGAGACGATCGATCCCGTCGAGGCAGGGCTCGGCGCGCTCGTCGCCGTCGGATCGAGCAGCCCGGCGCGGCCGCTGCTGCTCGCGCTCCGGCATGAGCCGCCGGGAGCGCCGGGCGCACCGCGGCTGGCGTTGATCGGAAAGGCCGTCACCTTCGACAGCGGCGGCTACTTCCTCAAGTCGCGGCCGGACATCGTCCGCCAGAAGGCCGATATGGCCGGTGGCGCGGCCGTCGTGGCGGCGCTGGGCGCCATCGCCGAGCTCGGTCTCCCGCTCTCGGTGACGGGCATCCTGCCGGCCTGCGAGAACATGCTGAGCGGCGACGCGATCCGGCCGACGGACGTCATCACGACCGCCGCCGGCTTGACCGTCGAGGTGACCAACCCCGATGCCGAGGGGCGCCTGATCCTCGCCGACGCCCTGTGGTGGGCCCGCCGCGACGGCGCGACGCACCTCGTCGATCTGGCGACCCTGACCGGCGCCATGCGCGAAGGCATGGGCGACGTGTACGCGGGCGTGTTCGCCAACGACGATGCGTGGCGTGACGCCGTCGTCGACGCGGGGAACGCCGGCGGCGATCTCGCCTGGCCGTGGCCGCTTCATCCGCGCTACCGAGCCCTCATCGATTCGGACGTGGCGGACTTGCGCAACAACGCGGGCAAGAGTTTCGGCTTCCCGATCGTGGCGGCGACGTTCCTGCAGCAGTTCGCGGGTGAGGGACCGTGGGCGCATGTCGACATGCTCGGCACCGCGTTGCTCGACGAGGACCGCGGCGACGCATTCGGTCGCGGCGCGACCGGCTACGGCGTGCGGATGCTCGTCGAGCTCGCCGCGCGCATGAGTGGCGCGGCGAACTCGTGAGCGTGGGTTGGGAGTCAGCTCCACCTACTCCGGCAGCGCAAACGCGAACAGCGCGCTGCCCTGGCCGGCTCCGAGCATCCCGGGCAGGAACCCTTCGGTCCACGCCCCCCACCCCGTCGGCGCGGCGATGAACTGCCGTCCGTCGACGCTGAACGTCGACGGGCTGCTGTGGTGGCCGCTGCCGCACTGGAACTTCCACAACAGCTCGCCGCTGTCGGCGTCGAGCGCGTTGTACTCCCCGGTCGGCTCGCCGCCGAACACGAGGCCTCCGCCCGTCGTCAGCAACGAGGCGCACATCGGGATGTCGTTGGCCCAGCGCCAGCGCTCCTCGCCCGTGCGCGGATCGAAGGCGCTGATCGACCCCGCCATGTCCTCGAGGTCCACCGCGACGCCCGCGCCCCAGTAGGGGATGCTCTCCTTGAACTCCCTGCGCCGCCGCGTGGCCGTCGCACCGACGTCCTGCACCGGGCAGTAGAGGAGCTCAGTGTTCGGGTTGTAGCACGCGTGCGTCCATTCCTTGGCGCCGGCCGGCCCCGGCCAGAAGTGCACCGGGTCGCCCTCCTTGTCGGGGTACAGCAGCGGCGTCACGTTGCCCTTCTCGTCGACCTGGCCCCAGTCGATGCGGTCGACGAACGGCACCACGCGGACCGGCTCCATGCTCGTGCGATCGAGGATGTAGAGGAACCCGTTCTTGTCGAAGTGCGCGGCCAGCTTCTGGCCGTCCAGATCGAACAGGATGTGCTCCATCGTGGAGTCGTAGTCCCACAGGTCGTGCGGGGTGTACTGGAAGTGGGCCTTGATCTCGCCGGTGTCGACGTCCACCGCGACGCCGGAATCGGTGTAGAGGTTGTCGCCCTCGCGGACGCCTCCGTCGAAGTCCGGACACGGGTTGCCGGTCCCGAAGTACAGGAGGTTCAGATCCGGGTCGTAGGTGCTCGTGACCCAGCAGTTGGCGCCGCCGCGGGCCCAGGCCTCACCGTCGGAGGGCCACGTGTCGGACCCGGGCTCGCCCGGCTTGGGCACCATGTAGCACCGCCACACGCGCTCGCCGGTCTCGCGCTTGAAGGCGTCCGCGTGGCCGCGCACGCCGAACTCGCCGCCGGAGCTCCCGACGATGACCATGTCCTTGACGATCAGGGGAGCGACCGTGGCGCTCTCGCCGGCCCGCACGTCGCCGTAGACCTGGTCCCAGACCTTCTTGCCGGTCGTGGCGTCCAGCGCGATCACATGGGCGTTCAGGGTGGTGACGAAGACCAGCCCTTCGGCGACGGCGACCCCGCGGTTCACGTTGCCGCAGCACAGCGACACGTCGAAGGGGGACGCGTGCCGGTACTGCCACAGCAGGTCGCCGTTGCGGGCGTCGATCGCCCACACCCAGCCGTCCCAGCCCGAGAGGAACATGATGCCGTCGACGACGATCGGGGAGGCCTCGAACGAGTACGTCGACTTGCCCGAATGCAGGCCGACCGAGCCGCACTGGAAGACCCAGGCGGGGGTGAGCTTGGAGATCGTCTCCTTGTTGATCTGGTCGAGCGGGCTGTAGCGCTGCCCGTCATACGCGCCGTAGTAGGTCAGCCAGTTGTGCGGCTCCGAACGGGCGTTGAGAATCCGCTCGTAGGTGAGGTCCTTGGCGACGGGCGGGGCCTCGCCGATGATGCCGCTCAGGGTTGAGTTGTCGACGGCCGTCCCGGCGTCTACGTACTCCGTTGCCATCAAGCACTCCTTTTCACAGTGTGGGTGAGTCGGGCGTCGATCTACGGACGCGGCTGTGGCGGACGATCCAGCTGAGCCTCAGGTGGCGTATCGCCTCCGACGACGATCGCGGCGGTCAGGCCGCGGCCTTCGTCGTTGCCCGAACGGGAGCCGTACCAGTAGTACCCCGGGCCGTCGAGCTCGAGGATGGCCTTGCCCTTGGAGTGGTTGACCAACCAGATGAACTTGTAGTCGCCGTTCGACGGCAGGACCGCGCAGTGGGTGTTCTTGTCGTCGTTGATGAGCTCGAGCTCGAGCGTGCCCCCATGGGGCATGACGAGGATCCCCGGCTCATACACCAGTTCGTCCTCCGGGATCCGGACGGTGGCGCGCATCGTGCCGTCGTCGCCCTCCTCGGCGGTCCCGACGGTTCCGCGGCCGAGTACTCGGCCCAGCGCGAGCCCGTTCTGCTTGTCCAGACCCGATACATCGACGGCCATTAGCGCTCCCCTCGTGTCCGATTTCGGGACTCGCATCTGAGTCCCGACGTCTCATCTCACAGGGGTATCGGAAGGGTCTCGTCACCTTCCGACCCAGATGGATCGTATTCCGGTGCAGGGCCGCCCGCACGCAATCGAATCGGCGCTGCCGTTCGCACGACGAGCGGCGCCACTCGTTCGCGATCCGGTGCCGCTGGTGGCATCGGCTCAGGCCGCGAGGTCCTCGAGCGCCCGCTGCCAGCCGGCCGCGCGCGGCGCATCACCGGCCGCGGGACCGCCGTCCGCCCAGCGTGTCACGGCCCGGATGCCGTGCAGCGCGCTGACGAGCCAGGTCTCGTGGTCGGCCAGGTCCTCAAGCGCGGGTCGGCGCTGGGCCACGTGCGTACCGCGCCCGCGCGCGAGCTCGATCAGCAGCGCCCGCGTGACCCCGGGAAGGATCGGCGCGTCGTCGGGGACCGCCCACAGCGTGTCCCCCTCCCACCACAGCAGGCTCGTGAAGGCGCCCTCGAGCAAGCGTCCGTCGGCATCGGCGAGCACGGCCTCGCCGGCGCCGCGCGCCGCCGCACGCTCGCGCAGGGCGGCGAGCCGCCCGAGGTCGGGACCCTTGTGTCGCGGGGCGTGGCGGGGATCGGGCACGTCGGCGAACCAGGCCACGACGGTCGGCTCCCGCGGCGGCGCCGGGCGCACCTGGACGGCGAGCTCGCCGTCCGGTCCCAGCTCGACGCGCGGAAACCACCGGCCCGCGGAGGGCACCTCCTGCTCGACGCGGACGCGCAGCGCCGCGAGCGCCTCGAACGCGACGCCGTGCTCGCGGCAGGTCGCGGTGAAGCGCGCCCAGTGGCGCTCGACGGCGCGCACGCGACCGTCGGCGACCAGCCACGAGTCGGCCGCCGGCAGTGCGCTCATCCGCGCGCGGCGAGTCGGCTCGTGAGCGCGCCGCCGACCGCCTCGAGCACCGCGCGCGCCTTGAGCAGCATCTCGTCGTACTCGGCGTCCGGATCCGAGGCCGCGACGATCGCCCCGCCCGAGCCGATCTGGAGGCCGTGGGCGGACGCGACGAGCGTGCGGATCACGATGCTGAGGTCGACGGTGCCGTTGACCGACAGGAACCCGAGCGCGCCCGAGTACACGCCGCGCGGGCCGCTCTCGAGGCGATCGATGATCTCCATCGTGCGCAGCTTGGGCGCACCGGTCATCGAGCCGCCGGGGAACGCCGCGCGAATGCAGTCGATCGCCGTCGCGTCGTCGCGCAGGCGGCCACGGACGGTCGTGACGAGCTGGTGGACGGTGGCGTAGGACTCGATCGCCATCAGCGCCGGCACCTCGACGCTGCCGAGCGCGCACACACGGCCGAGGTCGTTGCGCACGAGATCGACGATCATCAGGTTCTCGGCGCGCGACTTGTCGTCGTCGCGCAGCGCGGCCGCGCGGTAGGCGTCCTCGGCGGGATGGGCCGCACGCGGCGCGGTGCCCTTGATCGGCTTGGACTCGACGTTGCGCTCGCGGTCCACGCGCAGGAAGCGCTCGGGCGAGGAGCTGAGCACCGACACGTCGCCCAGACGCAGCAGCGCGGCGTGCGGCGCGGGGTTGCGTGCGCGCAGGGCGCGATAGGCCGCGAGCGGATCGATCGTGCCGTCGCTGTGCAGCTCGGTGGTCAGGCAGACCTCGTAGGTCTCGCCCTCGCGGATCTCGGAGCTGCAGGCGGCGATGTTGGCCAGGTAGGCGTCGCGACCCTCGCGCGCAGCGAAGGACAGCGCGCCGGGCGCCGGCGGCGTGGCGGGCGCCGGCGGGGCGAACTCGTCGAGCGCGCGTTCGGTGACCGCCAGCCAGGACTCGGCGGCGGCCTCGCCGGTCGCGTCGGCGAGCGCGAGCAGGTGGACGCGGCGCTGGTCGTGGTCGAAGGCGATCAGCCGGTCGCAGAACACGAGCGCGGCGTCCGGCAGCGGCGAGCGGTGCACGAGCTCGCCGCCGCAGTCGGCCTTGAGCTCGTACCCGAGGTAGCCGGCGAAGCCGCAGGTGAAGTCGAACGGCAGCCCGGGGGCATCGGCGTGCAGGCGCGCGAGCTCGCGCTCGCAGTAGGAGAAGACGCTTTCCCGCAGCTCCTCCCGCCCGCCGGCGCGATCGACCGTGAGCGAGCGCGTGGCGACCTCGTAGCGCACGACCTGGCCCAGCGGGCCGTCGGGAGCGCCCATGAACGAGAAGCGCGCGAGGCCGGGCTCGGCGCGCGCGCTGTCGAGCCAGACGGCGTGATCGCGGTCGCCGTAGAGCGCGACGAACGCGGCCTCGGGGTCGCACCACGTCTCCAGCGCACGGTGCAGGACGCGGACGCCGGCGGCGCCTCGGCGGGCGTGGCGCGGCGCGGTCGCCGGGGAGCGTCGCTGCTTGCGCGTCAGGTCGCGGAAGTTGCGCGCCAGCGTGCGCCCGTGCTCGGTGGAGATCGACTCGGGGTGGAACTGCACGCCCCACAGCGGCCGCTCGCGGTGCTCGAGCCCCATGACGACCTGGTCGGGCGTCCAGGCCGTCACGCGCAGCGTGGCGGGCACGGCGCCGACGACGAGCGAGTGGTAGCGCACGGCCGCGAAGCCCTGCGGGACGCCCTCGAACAGGCCGCGCCCGTCATGGTCGATCGGGCTCAGCCGGCCGTGCATCACCTCCGGCGCATGGTCGATCGTGCCGCCGGTCAGGTGGGCGAGCGCCTGGTGGCCGAGGCAGACGCCGAGCACCGGCACCTCGGCGCGCTGCAGCACGTCCAGCGAGACGCCGACGTCACGCCCGTGCTCGGGGCGGCCGGGACCTGGCGAGATCACGATGTTGTCCACCGGGAGGGCGGCGAGCTCCTCCCAGGGCAGCTCGTCGTTGCGCACGACGATCGGCTCGTCGCCGTTGACCTCGCCCAGCAGGTGGAAGAGGTTGAAGGTGAACGAGTCGTAGTTGTCGATCAGGAGCGTGCGCATGGCCGCATCTACACTCTGCCGACCTTGGCACAGGAGCGGGTCGCGCCCATCATCGAGACCGTGGTGACGACGATCAACCCGGACGGCAGTGTCAACTGCGGCGCGATGGGCGTCGAATGGGGTGCCGAGCGGATCGTGATCAAGCCCTTCCAGGGCACGCGAACGCTGCGCAACCTGCGCAGGACCGGTGCGGCGGTGGTGAACCTCACCGACGACATCCTGCTGTTCAGCCAGGCGGCGCTCGGCGATCCGCGGCCCGCGACCCGTCCGGCGTCCAGCGTCGAGGGCGCGGTGCTGGCCGACGCCTGCTCCTGGCGCGAGGTGCGGGTGGAGGCGATCGACGACGGCGATCCTCGCGCCCGCGTCAGCACCGTCGTGGTCGGGGACGGCAGCGGGCGCGAGTTCCTCGGCCTCAACCGCGCGCGCCATGCCGTGCTCGAGGCGTCGATCCTCGCCTCTCGGGTTCGTCTGCTTCCCGCGGAGGACATCCAGGCAGAGCTCGGGAGGCTGCAGGTGGCGGTGGACAAGACCGCAGGGCCGCTCGAGCGTGCGGCGATGGAGTACGTCGTGCGCCACGTCCGCGCCGCGGTCGGAGCCCCGTGAGCGCGGTACGGGTCGAGGCGCCGGCGCGCCTGCACCTGGGCATGCTCGCGGTCGCCGGCGAGGGCGCGCGGCGCTTCGGCGGGCTCGGGGTGTCCGTTCAGCGCCCGGCGGTCGTGATCGAAGCGTCGCCGGCCGGGTCGTTGTCCGCCGAGGGTCCCGACGCGGAGCGTGCGCTGGAGTTCGCGCGGCGCTGCCAGGCGGCGCTGGGGCTCACGGGCGGCGCGCACCTGCGCGTGCTGGAGGCGATCCCGACGCACGTCGGGCTCGGGTCGGGCACGAAGCTGGCGCTCGCGGTGGCACAGGCGCTGGCGACGCTGCACGGGCGGACGGTCGACGCGCCGGGGCTGGCCGAGGCCGTGGGGCGCGCGGCGCGCTCCGCGGTGGGCATGTGGACGTTCGCGCTCGGGGGTCTCGTCGTCGAGGGCGGGGTACGGCGCGGCGTCGAGCGGCCGGCGCCGTTGCTCGCGCGCTATGCGCTGCCCGAGGAGTGGCGCGTCGTGCTCGTCGTCCCGCGCGCTGAGCCCGGGTTGTCGGGAGTCGCCGAGGAGGAGGCGTTCCGGCGGCTCGTACCGTCGGCCGAGCGCTCGGCGGCGATCGCGCAGCTCGTGCTCACGTCGCTGCTGCCGGCGCTCGTCGAGCGCGAGCTCGACGAGTTCGGGGCCGCGCTCGCCCAGATCCAGCGGCTCGTCGGCGACTCGTTCGCCGACGTCCAGGGTGGTCGCTTCCACCCCCGCGCGGGCGCGCTCGTCGAGGCGCTCCTGCGTTGCGGGGCGGCCGGCGCCGGCCAGAGCTCGTGGGGGCCCGCGGTCTACGGGATCGTGGGCAGCGAGGCCGCCGGGCGCGAACTCGCACGCCGCATGGAGGCTGTGGTGGACGGCGACGTGCAGGTCGTGACGTTCGACAACCGCGGCGCGCGCGTGGAGCGGTCGTGAAGCTGCTCGTGAGCGTCATGGACGCCGGCGAGGCGCGCGCGGCGGCCGCCGCGGGCGCCGACATCGTGGACGTCAAGAACCCGGCCGAGGGCTCGCTGGGAGCGCCGTCGCCCGAGGTGATCGCCGGTGTGCGCGCCGCGGTGTCGCCGGAGCTGCCGGTCAGCGCCGCGATCGGCGACATGCCCAACCTGCCGGGGACGGCCGCGCTCGCTGCCCTGGGCGCGGCACGCAGCGGCGCGACGTTCGTGAAGCTCGGGCTGTGGGGCGTCTCGACCGAGGGTGAAGCGGTCGAGCTGCTGCGCGCGGTCCGCGCCGGCGTCGCCGGCGTGCCGGGCACCGTGGTGGTCGCGGCCGCCTACGCGGATGCCCGGCGCGTGGCGCACGCGCCGCTGGCGCCTGAACTGCTGCCGCGCGTGGCGCGCGCGGCGGGCATCCGGGTCTGCCTCCTCGACACGGCCGTCAAGGACGGCCGCGGGCTCCTGGAATGGCTGTCGCCCGACGCGCTCACCGCCTTCGTGGCGGAGGCCCATGCCGCGGGTCTGCAGGTCGCGCTGGCCGGCGCACTGCGCGCGGAGGACCTGCCGGTGGTGCGCGGCACCGGCGCCGACATCGCGGGCGTCCGCTCGGCCGCCTGCGCGGACGGCAGGCGCTCCGGACCGCTCGACCCGGAGCGGGTCCGCGCGTTGCTCAGTGCGTGCGCGTCTGGCTGAACAGCAAGCACTAAAGGGGTGGACAGGAGGGTGCTGGCCCGTGTGCGATTGCGGTCGACGGCCACCCATGACGTGATCCTCGCGCGAACTCGACCACGAACGATCGGCCGTGAAGGGGGGTGCGGCAATCTACCTGCGCCAGAGGAAGGCGAATTACCGCACCCCCTCCGCGAGGATGGTCACTACCGGGCGGGCTGACCGACCAACGCCTTCACCGGCGCAGTTCGCCGGCGCCCCACGACGGCCGGTGCTCGCGCCGCGGGTGGTCGGACCACCCCTCTCCGTCAAACGCCGCTATGCCGGCGCCGGCGCCTCGACGAGCCCGGCGACGTGCAGCCGGTGCGCGCACTTGTGCGCGCTGAGTTCGCGCGTCGCGGCGGGGACGGCGTCGCCCCAGGCCTCGGCGGCCTCCCCGGCACGCTCCAGCAGGTCGGCGAGGATCTCCGGGGACGGCTTGGTCTCGATCAGACAGCGCAGGCCGAAGCCGACGTGCCAGCGCTCGTCGCGCTCGACCCGCTCGACGCCCTCGCGCACCCCGGGCAGGGCGCCGTCGGCCAGGTCCTCGAGCAGGGCGTGCTGGCCGGCGTCGAAGACGACCCCCTCGAGCAGCATGTGGTAGAGGCTGACGCCCTCGCTGAGCCCGGCGCGGCCGGCGGCGAGCTCGGCGGTCATCGCCGGCAGCCGCTCCTCGAAGAGCTCGAGCAGGGCGGGCGGGGCGTGGTCGCGGGCCGCCGCGCGCCGCTCGGCCGGCGTGGATCCCGGCAGGGCGAGCACCTCGGCGGCGATCCGGTCGAAGAACTGCGCGTGGCGCTGCTCGTCGCGGCGCTGGAGGAAGAAGACCCACGCCATCAAGCTCTCCTGGGAGGTCATCGTCGACCCGCCGGCGGCGGCGGCGAACGGCGCGAGGTGCTCGGAGACGGCGTCCTCGGCCACGCAGAAGCCGGCGAGCAGCGTGGTCAGACGGCTGCGGCGCTCGTCCGGCAGCTCGGGCCACGCGCGGGCGTCCGGCGCGAGGTCGATCGCCGACGGGCTCCACTGCAGGCGAGCGACGATCCGCGAGAAGAAGTTGGGCCAGAAGCTGCGCTTCGCCAGCACGAAGTGCCCGGCCACCACGCGTTCCCAGGGCTGTCGGTCAGCCATGGCGGGACGGTAGCAAGCGCGCGGGGGCGATCAGCGTGCCTACGGTCGTGCCCCGTTCGAGCAGCTCCCCCACGCGCGCAGGGTCACGTCCGCCGATCACCCAGGTTTCGAAGTGTGCAGCCTCAAGCGCCGTGGGCAGGTACTCGTCGACGCCCCCGGGCGCCAGCGCGGCGAGCTCGGGGACGCTCAAGCGCGCGAGCGGCGCTCCTCGGGCGGGCCAGTCCGCGAACAGCCCGTCGACCCCCTTCACCAGCACCAGGCGTCCGGCGCCGACGCGCTCGGCGACCCACGCCGCGATCGAGTCGGAGGTCACCGCCCATGACGCAGGCAGCGCGTCGAGCGGCAGCGCGGCAGGCAGGAGCACAGTGGTTCGCCCGCCGCCGACGCGTGCGAAGTCGGCGCAGCGCCGCGCGCCCGGGATCAGCTCGCTCAACAGCCAGCCGTACTGCTCCATGCCGAGGATCGCCATGCGGTGCGCGGCCTGATCGCTGAGCCCGAAGCGGCGGTCGGCTTCGCGCACGGCGTCGGCGAAGCCACCACCGCCGGGCACGACGAGCAGCGAATGGCGCTCGCCGAGCTCGCCCAGCCTGGCGCACAACGCCCGCAGCGCGTCGTCGTCGCCGAGGCCGCCGCCGACCTTGACGACGGTCAGCACGGCTCGCGCAGGCGTGCCGCCAGCAGCGCCGCCAGCGCGGCGGCGGGCGCGACCTCGCCGCCGGTCGTGCCCCACGGCGCCGGGTCAGCGGCCACCGGTCGCTGCAGGCGCGCTGCGACCTCGCGGCCCATGAAGGCGCCGGAGCCGACCGCGACGACGGGCGCCTCGGCCGGCAGCGGCCGTTGGACGCGCCGCGCCGCGTCCTCGATCTGGCGCAGCTGCTCGTCTCCGAGGAAGACCGCGATCGCGTCGATCTCGCCCACGTCGAGCTGCTCGACGTCGGCGCACACCAGCCGGGCGATGCGCTCGCGCGCGAAGGCGACCGTCGCCGGGCGGCCGTCGGGCGTGGGGCAGTCGTACGCCTCCGGCGCCAGGTTGCCGAGCACGAGCTGGACGTCGGCGCTGATCGCGAAGTACTCCGACGACACGGGGCACCACCCGCCGCGGACCGGCACGCGCGGCGCGATCGCCGCGAGGTTGGTGCGCAGGACGCCGGTGTAGACGAGCTCGCCCGCCAGCAGCCGCTCCAGGTCGTTGTGACCGGTCGCGGCGACGCGCCCGGCAGCGACCGGGACGATGTCGACGGTCGTGCTGCCGACGTCGATCAGCAGCGCGTCGGGATGCGCGTCGGCCACCGCGAGCGCCGTCGCCACCCAGTTGGCGGCGGCGACGTCCCACGGCCGCGCGCGCGCCGCCGCCGTGGAGACGAGCTCGCCGGCAGTCGTCAGCACGCTCAGCGGCTTCTCGCCGAGCGCGTCCTCGGTCGCGTCGAGCACGAACGTCACGCCCTCGCGCTTGGTCCGGAACGCGTCGGACAGCTCGGCGGTCATCGTGATCGCCACCGCGTCCGCGCGCCCCGCGGCGGCGACCTCCCGCAGCACCGCCGAGAGGGCCTCGCGGTCGCGCCAGATCTCGAACGGCCGTGAGACCGTTCGCAGCCCGGCTGCATCCAGCCAGGCGGCCTTCGTGTTCGCGCCACCGATGTCGATTGCTAGCGTCGCCGGCATGCGCGTGGTGGGAGTCATCGATCTCAAAGGCGGCGCGGCGGTTCACGCCGTACGCGGCGAGCGCGAACGCTATCGCCCGGTCCAAAGCGTGCTCGCCGGCGACGACGGCGACCCGCTGTCGGTCGCCCGCGCGTACAGCTCCGGGCTGGGCCTCGACGAGCTCTACGTCGCCGATCTCGATGCGATTCGCGGGGAGGGCGAGCACGGCGCGAGCATCCGGGCGCTGGCGCGCGAGGCCAGGGTCATGGTCGACGCGGGCGTCACCGAGCCGGAACCGGCGCGGGCGCTGCTGGAGCTCGGCGCGCAGCGCGTCGTCGTCGGGACCGAGACGCTGACGGGCCCGGCTGCGCTCGACCGGCTGCTCGCCGAAGTTCCCGAGCTGGTCTTGAGCGTGGACCTGCGCGACGGTCGCCTCCTGTCGCCCGACCCTGAGCTTGCCGGCCTGCCGGCGCTCGACGCCGTGGCGCGCCTGCACCGCCCCGGGCTGCGCGAGGCGATCGTGCTCGACCTCGCGCGGGTCGGCAGCGGCGCGGGGCCGGACGTCGAGCTGATCGCCGAGATCCATGCCGCCTTCGGCGACCTCGAGCTGCTCGCCGGCGGCGGCGTGCGCGACGTCGAGGACCTGCGCGCGCTGGACGACGCCGGCGCGGCCGGCGCGCTCGTCGCGACGGCGGTGCATCGCGGCGTCATCGGGCGGCGCGAGCTGGACGAGCTTCGCTGACGACCGCCTCCACGTGCGCGACGAGCGCCGCCGCCACGTCGGCGCCGGTCGCCGCCTGCAGCCCGTGCCAGCCGGGGATCCCGTTGAGCTCGAGCACGTACTCGCGCCCGTCGGCGGCGCGCAGCAGGTCGACGCCCGCGTAGTCGACGCCCAGCGCCTCGGCGGCCTCCACGCACACGCGCTCCTGCTCGGCGCTCAACTCCGTGGCCCGCGCGCTGGCCCCGCGCGCGAGGTTCACCCGCCAGCCCGAGCCGACGCGCTCGATCGCGGCCAGCACCCGCCCGCCGACGACGAACGCCCGCACGTCACGACCGTCGTGCGGCAGCGTCTCCTGGAGGTAGTAGACGGCGCGCTCGAGCGCCAGCGCGTGGAAGACGCGGTAGGCGACGTCGGCGTCGTCCACGCGCGTCATCCCGGCCCCCATCGAGCCGAACAGCGGCTTGACGATCACGTCGCCGCCGAGCTCCTCGAAGGCGTCGAGCGCGTCCTCGAGGCGCTCGCAGGCGATCGTCCGCGGCGTCGGCACGCCGGCGCCGGCCAGCAGCGCCGAGGCGAGGAACTTGTCGATCGTCCGCTCGATCGCCCGCGGGCCGTTGACGCACGCCACGCCGCGCTCTTCGAGCACGTGCAGCGCGTCGACGCGGAAGATCACCTGCTCGAGCGAGCCGCGCGGGAGGCCACGGACGATCACGGCGTCGCAGCCATCGAGGCTGCGCACCGCGACGTCGCGAGTCGATGCGCCCGACCATACGGGTCACGGGCACGAGCCGATGCTCGTGGCCGCGCGCCGCGAGTGCGTCGGTCAGCTGCCGCGCGTGCCAGCCGCCGCTCGACCCGAGGATCGCGACCTTCAGCCCCAGAACGAGCGCTCCAGCACCTCGAGGTTGACCTGGCCGGCCTCGAAGCTGCGCCCGCTGCCGACGCTCGTGAGCCTGATCTGCGCCGGGCTGAAGAGCAGCGGGTCGATCGCGTAGAAGTCGTAGTCCGCGTCCTTGAAGATCTTGCCGAACGGCTCGCCGTAGTCCGAGGACGCCGAGGCGGGCAGCCGCTCGACGAGCTCGCGCAGCTCGTCGTCGTCGTCGGCCTCGACGGTGAGCTGGACCTGGCCCCCGTAGAGCACGGCGTCGTTGGTGCGCCCGAGCGCCGCCATGTCGTCGCCCGCCACCGGCGGCAGCGGGCAGCTGCCGAAGCCCGCGACGACCCGCCGCACGTCGAAGTCGAGCTCGTGGAGCTTGTGCAGCGCGGTCTCGACGACCCGCGCCGCGATCTGCACGCCGCCGACCACGCTCGCCGTCGGCGCCATCAGCAGCGTCAGCGCCGAGGGCGGCACGCCGGCGCGCTCGGCCACGAAGTCGGCGACCGCGGCCGGCGGCGGCTCGCGCGTCTCCAGGCACAGGACCGCGGCGCTCGCCTGCTCGTCCCAGCCGAGATCGTCGTAGAGCTCCTCGGCGCGGATCAGCGCGCGGCGCCGGCCCGCTGCCCATCGCGAAGTAGTCGTCGCGGTCGACCCGCCAGCCGGCGTACTGCGCCGCCAGGCACGCGATCGCCGGGCGATCGGTGGTCACCGTGACCGCGGGCAGCCAGCGACCTTCGATCACCAGCGGCGCGTAGGCGACGCTGCCCAGCCCCGCCATGCAGATCTCGGCGAAGTACCGCCCGGCCTCGAAGCCTCCCGCGGCGCAGTCGATCAACCGCGCGCCGTTCGAGAGCGTCGTGACCTGGACCTGCAGCGCGTCGGCATCGGCGGCCAGCCGGTCGGCGAGCTCCAGCGCGCGGTCGTTCAGGGAAAGCGTCATGCATCCTCCAGGATCAGGATCTCGCCGCGCCGCAGCTCGAGGCCGTCGCCGCACCAGCGCACGTAGCGACCGTCGAGCTGCTCGTCGGTGACGGCCAGCCCGAGGGCGCGCAGCCGGCGCAGGTACAGCCGCAGGAACGGCGGACGGTAGCTGCAGGAGTGCACGAAGGTCGCGAGCGGCGTCGCCGGCGCCATCGTGACGATCGAGCCGCGCCGCATGCCGGCCCCGGCCCGCGGCCCCAGCCCGCCGAGCGCGACGATCGTCCCCGCCAGCATGCGCAGGCCGGCGGCCTCGCCGACGCGCCCGGCGACGGCGATCAGGCCGCGCCGCAGGCCGGCGCCGGCCTGATCGCCGGCGTCGCCGTGCACGAAGATCTCGCCGCCGCGCATGCCCGCCCGGTCGCCGGGATAGACGCCGCCGAGCCGGCTCCCCGCCGAACCGCGGACCACGAGCGTGCCGCCGCGCATCCCCGCCCCGGCCCAGTCGCCGGCGTCGCCCTCGACGTGCAGCTCGCCGCCGCGCATGCCGGCCCCCGCGTGCATCCCGACGTCGCCGGCGACCGTCAGCCGCCCCGCGGTCATGCCCGCGCCGACGAGCTTCACGCGGCCGCAGGTCGCCCTCCAGGCGGACGTCGTCGCCGGCGCCGGAGACGGCGAAGAACTCGCCGACGCGCGTGCGCTCGTTGCCGTGCCAGACGGGCAGCGCCTCGATCTCGGCGCGGCTCGCGCCGGCCAGGCGGTCGGCGCACAGCACCTCGGCCTCGAGCGGCACGACCGGTTGCTCGCGCAGGGTGAGCGTGAGCGTCACGGCACCAGCTCGCGGAGATGGATGTGGTGCGGGCCGAGGTTGCCGCCGTAGTTGCCGGCCGTCACGTGGCTGGCGCCCGCTTCGGCGGCGGCCACGAGCCCGCGGCGCATCGCCTCGCGCACCGGCTCGAGCCCGAGCCCGTCGATGACGATCTCGAACACGGCCTCGACGTCGGGCGGCACCTGCGTCTCCTCGACCTGGCCGCGCAAGGTCGGGCACAGCTCGTCGTTCGTCGACGCCGGGAGCGCGCTGTAGCGCGAGCCGACCTTGCTGCCGCTGCGCACGATCCCGCCCGGGAACGGCATGATCACGCCCTCGACGGCGCGCATCGCGCTCGCCGCGGCCTCCGCCGCGCGCAGCGCCGATTCCGCGTCGCGCCCCATCATGATGATGTTGCCGCCGGCCACTCCCTCGGCGGCGCCGAAGCGCTGCTCGACGAGGAACTCCCCCTCCATCACCGGCACGCGCCAGTAGCGCCGCCCGTCGAGCACCTTGCTGGCCTGATAGCCGTCGCCGAAGTACCGCAGCTGCCCGCCGACGTCGACGGTGTGCTCGGCACTCCAGGCCGTTGAAGCAGGCCGTCGTCGGGCACGTCAGCACGCTCTGCCCGACGCGCTCGACCAGCCGCTTCGCCACGCCGTCGCGGTCCATCGCGAACAGCAGCGCGCTGACCCCGGGGCGCCCGTCGGGGGTCTCGTCCGCGCCGAGCTCGCGCTCGATGCCCGCCTCGCACTTGCAGCCGATCACCGAGGTCGCGAAGCCGGTCATCGAGCGGGCCGCCTCCAGCGCCCACGCGGGCGTCGCGGCGGTGATGACGACGCGCGCGCCCCACATCGGGAACGCCTCGGCGAAGGTGTCGACGATCTCGGCCCCGTGCAGCTTCATCGCGGCTCCGCGGTGACGGTGCGCGCGGGCTCGAGCAGCCACGGCTCGCGCACCGGATAGCTCGCGAACTGGACGCTGTAGTGGTCCTCGAAGAGCTCTTCGAGCGTGGGTTCGATGCTCGGGTCGTACTCCGCGCCGACCCGCAGCAGGCGGCCCGGGCCGGTCTCGCGCAGCTCGCCGTCCTCGACCACCGAGCGCCCGTCCTTGATGACGTGGCGCGGCGTGGCGAACATCTCCTCGCGGTCCTCGCAGTCGACGTAGACCGTGATGTCGGCGTCGGCGCCGACGCCGAGGTGGCCCTTGTCGCGCAGCCCGAGCAGCCGCGCCGGCCCGGCGCGGGTGATGATCGCGATCTCCTCCAGCGTGTACTCGCGATCGAGGTCGTCGAGCAGGACGGTGCGCTTCATCGCCTTGCTTGTTGACCCGGCGGATCTGCTCGTTGCGGAACTCGCGATCCATCAGCAGGCGGATCAGCCGCGGATAGCTCAGGAACGAGCCGCCGTTGGGGTGGTCGGTGGAGAGCACGATCCGCCACGGGTCGCGGCTGAGCAGGAACAGCTCGAGGCCGATCCCCCACTGCAGCGCATGCACGTAGTTGCGCTCGCGGTAGGTGAACGGGACGATCCCGCAGCCGGTCTCGGCCTCGGTGTCGGCGTTGACCCAGCGGCCGTGCGTGACCTCGCGCAGGACCGCGGAGACCGGCGCGTCGGCGGTCATCGTCATCGCCGGGCCGAACATCACCTGCCCGACGTCGGCGCTCAGCTCCGGGTGCGGAGCCGAGGTACTCGGCGAGCTCCGGCGCCCGCGAGCGCGGACGCCCGCCCGCTCGCCCGCCGTAGGCGTGGAACTGCAGGTGGGCGAGGTGGGCGCGGCGGCCGTCGAGCGTGCGCAGCGTGTCGAGCGTCGTGCGGAAGTTGCCGGCCACGCCGAGGTTGTTGCAGTGCACGTGCACCGGGTGCGGCAGCCCGAGCTCGTGCACCGCGGTGGCGACCGTCTCGATCACGCTCCGCGGCGTGACCCCGGGCCCCTCGTCGTCGAGCGAGGTCACGTTGCCGTTGCCGCGCTTGAACATCTCGACGCCGCCGGGGTTGACGAGCTTGACGCCGTAGCCGCCGGTGGCCTGGAGGTACCAGGCGATCGCCTCGCGCGCCCGTGCGGGCTCGGAGCGGATGAGCTCGAAGAGCGGCAGGTTGTTGCCCATCAGGATGAGGAAGGCGGCGTCGATGACCGGCGTGTCGCGGATCTCCGCGAGCGTGTGGCGGGCCGCGAGCGGTGGCGTGGCGGCCTCGACGACGGTCGTGTAGCCGAGCAGCGCGTAGCGGTAGCCGGTGGCGAACGTCGACGGCACCGTCCCGCCGGTGCCGGAGCGCGCGATCGCGGTGCGCTCGAGGACGTCGGCGCGGTGCTCCTCGGGCGCGAGCTTGCGCGCGGCGTTGACCTTCGGCCCGGCGATGTGGGCGTGGATGTCGACCCCGCCGGGCATCACGACCATCCCCCGCGCGTCGATGCGGCGGGCGTGCCCCGGCACGTCGGCGACGATCTTGCCGTCCTGCACGCAGACGTCGCGCACCTCGCCGGCGATGCCGTTGGCGGGGTCGTAGACGCGGCCGTCGGCGATCCGGAGCATCACAGGCGCCCGGCGATCGCGGCCAGCACGTCCTCGACCGCTCGGCCGCTCCGCGGCCAGCGGCGCGCGCAACGGGATCGGCACGCCGTCCATCCGATGCACCGTGCCCGGCACCTCGATGCCGTCGGCCGCGGGGATGAACGCCACCCGCGCCGCCTGCGACGTGGCTCGCGCATCGACCACCACCGTGGGCAGCTCGCGCAAGCGGTCGGCGGCGGCCGGAGGCAGGTGCTCGAGGGGCCCGACCACGAGCGCGGCGTCGACCTCGCCGCGCTCGAGCAGCGCGGCGGCGCTGAACTCGCCGGCATTGGCGCGCGGGTAGCCGCGGGCGAAGCTCACCGCCGCGGGGAACCCGGTCTGCCACGCCAGCACGTCTTCGGCGCCGCGCGCGTTGCCGTCACGGCGCAGCCCCTGCGTGACCACGTGGCGCTCGCGGCTGAGGTCGCGCACGAGCGAGAACAGCGCCAGCGCGCCGAGCTCGTCCACCGCGCCGTAGATCACGGCGGCGTTGTCGGCGCCGAGCAGGCGCTGCGCGAGGTCGTCGAGGCCGTCGAGCGGCAGCCGATCGCGATCGAGCGGCGCGCCCGAGACCAGCGCGCGCAATGCCCACAGCGCCTCGAAGTCGTGGGCCGCATCGAGCGCGAGGAACACGTCGGCCTCCTCGGCGGTGGCGGTGAGCTGGGAGTCGACGACGACGAGCGTCCGCGATCCGCGGGCCGCGCGGTCGAGGCGGAGCCGACCCAGCAGGCGCGGGTGGGTGACGGCCGGGTCCGCCCGCCAGACGACGACGAGCTCGGCCCGGTCGCGGATCTCGCCGAAGGTCGCGGTGCTCGAGCCGATCGCCTGGTAGGCGGAGGTCGCCTCGCCGGCGCCCGCGGGATCGAGCACGGCCCCGATCGCCTCGGCGAGCGCCACCGCCTGGCGCTGTGCCTCGCAGCTCGTCGCGCTCAGACCGCAGACGAGCGGCGCGCGCGCCTGCCTGAGGATCTCCGCCGCGGCCTCCACGGCCTCGTCGAAGACCACCGTGCGCCCGTCGACGCTGGCGACCGCCGGGCGGTCGCCGACGGCGAACCACGCGTCGCCGAGCGCGCACGTCCGCTCCAGCCCCGACGGCCCCACCTCGATGTCGTCGCAGGCGCAGCCGCAGCCCGCACACGTCGCGTCAGCCATCCGCAGGCGCCTTCACGCGAAGCTCCGCGCGCACTTCGCGCGGCCTGTTCGACGAGCGCCGCGCAGGCATCGTGCTCCGTCGTCACCACCGTGCAGATCGGATGGCCCGCGGCGATCCGCTCGCCGGGGTGCGGGACGTCGCGCACGCCGCGCTCCAGCCAGCGCTCGCTGTCGCCGACGACCACGTCCTCGGTGGCGAAGACGACGGCCTTGCCGGCCGTACCCGAGCGCGCGGCCTCGACGCGCGGCAGCTCGCCGGCGCAGGCGCGCACGTGCACGTCGAAGACGTCGATCCCGTACGCCGCCTCGATCACCTCCAGCGAAGCGGTGGGACGCGGGTTGACCTCGAGCGTCCACGCGCGCTCGGAGTCCCACACGAAGTCGACGCCGAACAAGCCCCGCAGCGCGAAGGCGCCCGCCAGGCTGGAGCAGATCGCGCGCGCCTGGCTCAGCAGCGCCTCGCGCTCGCCGTCCGGCAGTCGCGGCGGCACGATGTTCCCGCACCAGCGGTAGCCGCGGACCCCGAACGCCCGCTCCCCCACGAGCTGCTCGGTGAGTCCGAGCACGACGGCATTCACGCCGTCCCCCACCGCCGCCGCGGAGCACGCGAGCCCGTCGATGCGCTCCTGCACGAACGTCCCGGCCGGCAGCGCACCGCCGCGCCAGTCGCGCACGCGCGTCCCGCCGCCGCCGCGCAGCGGCTTGCGCAGCCAGCGGCCAGAGCGCTCGGGAGGCGCCGTGAGGAAGGTCGGCGGAAACGGAGCGCCGGCATCTCGCAGCACCGTGCCCAGGCGGGCCGGGTCGCGAACGGCGCGCAGCGTCTCCGGATCGTTGCCCAGCAGCGTGTGCCGCTCGGCCAGCCGCGCCACGAGCGCGGGATGGTTCTCGAAGCCGGCGCCGTAGACGACACCGCTCGGAGCCTCCGTCACCGCGGCGTCGACGAGCGCCCGCAGGCCGCCGGCCGTCACGACGCGGTTCGCGCCGCAGATCAAGATCTCCGAAGAGGTCGAACGCGAGCACCGGCCGACCGTCGCGCGTCGCCAGGTCCGCGAGCATGCGCGCGCTCAGTGCAATCAGGAGGAGTGGCTCACCCAGTGCGACGGCGTCAGAGCATACCCTCGACCAGCGCGACGAACAGGGTCGCGGTCACGAGGTCGGCCGTCGTGCCCGGGGTTCAGCGCGTTGCCGGGCTCGCGCAGCGACGCGTCGAAGCTCTGCAGCGCCCGCCGCCCCGCCGCGGCTGCGCACGCCGCCGGCCGCGAGCACCTCGCGCGCAGCGGCCGACACCCGTGCCGCCGCCTCGGCGCCGCGCTTGCGGGCGATCAGCGTGTCGGGCGCCTGGTCGAGCAGCCGCAGGTGCAGCTCGACGATCGCCTCGCGCACCGCGAGGCCGTCGCCGAGCGCGGCGACGAGCGCCGGGACCCCCGTCTGGAAGGTCAGGGCGTAGTCGGTCACGTACTCGGAGGCGATCGAGTCCCGCGCGGCGGCGCTGGCCATCGCCTCGCGCAGGCCGATGGCCGGCTCGGAGCGGACGTCGTGCTCGACCCGCTCGCGCAAGCCGCCGGCGCCGGCGAGGCGGATGGCTTCGTACGCGGCGCGCGCATCGGCGACGGTCGAGCGCGCGCAGCGTCGTCTGAAGGCGCGCGTGCAGCGGCCCGCCGGCGAGCGCCGCCTTCGCGAGCGGCGCCAGCAGCAGCGCGATCCCGAGGTTCGTGTTCGCCGGCGTGACGCGGCGCGTCGCCTGCACGACCGCCAGGAGCGTCTCGCCGACCCCGCGCTCGCCTGCGCGCCCGAGCTCGGGGCCGATCGCGATCGCGCTGCGCACCATGTCCTCGTAGGAGGTGTCGTGGAAGTCGTGGCTGGGCGTGATGTTGCCCGGCTTCTCCGCGCTGACCTCGAGCACGCAGGCCAACTGGCGCGGCACCGGCGACGCTGTCGGCGCTACGAACGGTCGCGACCACCGCACGTGCGGGACCGGCTTGACCCTCGGAGGCGCCAGAGGCTAGAGTCGCCGATTCCTCAGGCACTCCGTCAACGATAGAGAGGACGGGTCAATGGCACCGACGTTGCTGGTTGGAGAGTCGCTGGTCGGCGAAGGCAACGAGGTCGCACACGTCGATCTTCTGATCGGCTCGAAGAGCGGGCCGGTCGGCGTGGCGTTCGCGAACGCGCTCGTCAACCAGGGCGAGGGGCACACGAACCTGTTGGCCGTCGTCGCGCCGAACCTCCCGGCCAAGCCGGACACGATCATGGCCAACAAGGTCACGATGAAGGGCGCGACGCAGGCGGTCCAGATGTTCGGGCCCGCACAGGCGGCCGTCGCCCGCGCCGTCGTCGACTCGGTCCGCGAGGGCGTGATCGCCGAGGGCGACGTCGACGACCTCTGCATCATCGTCGGCGTGTTCATCCACTGGGACGCCACGGACGACAAGAAGATCTTCGACTACAACTACCAGGCCACGAAGGAGTCGATCGCGCGCGCGCTCGACGGCGAGCCGACCGCGAGCACGGTGCTCGGTTCCTCCGAGGCCGCGCGTCACCCGTTCGCAGGGGGCGCGGAGGACTGACCGGCCACGTCGGAGCCAGCGGCTGAACCCGCCCGGCTGGACGGGCTGAACGCGGTCGTCACCGGCGCGAGCAGCGGCATCGGACGCGCGATCGCCGAGGCCTTCGCCGCCGCGGGAGCCGTCGTCCTGCTCACGCATCGCGCGTCGCCCGAGCGCGCGCACGCGGTCGCCGAAGCGATCGCGGCGCGCGGCGGGCGCGCGCACGTCGTGCCAGGCCGACCTCGCGACGCGCGCGGGCTGCGAGCAGCTCGTCGCCGCGGCGCGCGAGCGGCTCGGCCGCCTCGACGTCTGGGTCAACAACGCCGGCGCCGACGTGCTCACCGGCGAGGCGGCGGAGTGGGAGTGGGAGCGCAAGCTCGACGCGCTGCTGGCCGTCGACCTCAAGGGCACGATCGCCTGCTCGTACGCGGCGGGCGAGGTCATGCGTCGCCAGGAGCGCGGCGGGGCGATCGTCAACATGAGCTGGGACCACGTCGCGACCGGCATGGCGGGGGAGAATCCGCAGCTGTTCGCCGCGGTCAAGGGCGGCGTGCTGGCGTTCAGCAAGAGCCTCGCGCGCGCGCTGGCGCCCGAGGTGCGCGTCAACGTCCTGTGCCCGGGATGGATCGAGACCAGCTTCGGCGAGCAGGCCGATCGCGAGTTCCATCGCTCGGTCGCGCAGGACACGCCGCTGGGACGCTGGGGCCGCCCCGCAGGACGTTGCCGACGCGGCGCTCTACCTCGCCTCGCCCGAATCCGCGTTCGTCACCGGCCAGGCGATCAACGTCAACGGCGGGGTCGTGATGTAGTCCTTGCGACACCCGAAGGAGGATTGCCATGGAGCGAACCAAGCCCAAGCCGAAGGTCTACGAGCTCGATCAGGTCGAGGACAAGCTCAAGGAGCTGGGCCTCGACGGCTGGTACCTCGAGGACGGCTGGATCCGCCGCAAGTACAGCACCGACGGCTGGCCGACGACGCTGATGGCCGTCAATGCCATCGGCTACCTGTGCGAGCAGGCGTGGCATCACGCCGACCTGTCGGTGACCTGGGGCAAGCTCTGGGTCAAGCTGCGCACGCATGCCAGCGGCGGCATCACCGACAACGACTTCGAGCTGGCGCGCCGGATCGAGGACACCGTGCTCTGGCGCCCGGCGGAGGACAGCACGCTCGAGGGCAGCCCGAACAAGTTCGTCTTCAGCAAGTAGCGACCGGCGCGGTGGCCGATCGATACCTGTTCGTGACCGGCAAGCTGGCGGCGCCGGCGCTGCGCGAGACGCTGCGGCGCGCCGAGCTGCCGTTCGACTACGACGTCGCGGTCATGAAGATCACGGTCGCCGCGCTGATGACCCCGGCCTGGATCGCCCGCCGGCTCGAGGTCCCGCGCGACGTCACGCGGATCATGATCCCGGGCCTGTGCCAGGGCGACGCCTCGGTGCTCACCGAGCAGTTCGACGTCCCGGCCGAGAAGGGCCCCGCCGACCTCAAGCGCCTGCCGGCGTTCTTCGGCCAGGCCGACGCACGCTCGCGCTACGGCGCACGCGACATCCGCGTCTTCGCCGAGATCAACGACGTCCAGCGCCTCGACCGCGAGCAGATCGTCGCGGCGGCGAGCTACTACCGCGACGCCGGCGCCGACGTGATCGACCTCGGCCTGTCACTCGACCGCAGCTGGCTCGACGAGGGACCGGAGGTGATCGCCGACCTCAAGTCCCGCGGCTTCACGCTCAGCATCGACACGCTCGACCCCGACCAGATCCTGATGGCCGATGCGGCGGGCGTGGACTACGTGCTCAGCCTGAACGGTCACAACCGCCACATCGCGGAACGATTGCGCGCGACGCCGGTGGTGATCCCCGACACACCCGACGACCTCGACAGCCTCGACGCGACCATCGCCCACCTGCAGGAGCTCGGCAAGCCGTTTCTCGCCGACCCGATCATCGAGCCGATCGGTACGGGCTTCGCCGCCAGCCTCGGCCGCTACCTCGAGGTGCGCCGCCGCCATCCCGACATCGAGATGTTCATGGGCATCGGCAACCTGACCGAGCTCACCGAGGCCGACACCACCGGCGTCAGCGCGATGCTGATCGGCTTCTGCCAGGAGCTCGGCATCCGCAACGTGCTGACCACGGAGGTCATCGACTGGGCGCGGGGCGCGGTCCGCGAGGCGGTCCTGGCCGCCAAGCTCATGCACTACGCCCAGCAGGAGGGGACGCCGCCCAAGCACGTCGACGGCCGGCTGCTGACGATCAAGGACGAGGACGTCCGCCACTACACCGAGGCCGAGCTGCGCGAGCTCCACGCCAGCATCACCGACCCCAACGTCCGCATCTTCACGGATGCCGACTGGATCTACGCGTTCAACGCCGAGCACTTCGTCAAGGGCACCGACATCAACCAGATCTTCGACGAGCTCGGCGTCGAGGAGCACACGCACGCCTTCTACCTGGGCAAGGAGCTCATGAAGGCGTCGATCGCACGCGGGCTGGGCAAGAACTACCGGCAGGAGTCCCCGCTCGACTGGGGCTATCTGACCTTCGACGAGCCGCGCCGTGAACGCGTCCGCCTCACGGCCCGCTCGCGCAGGTCATCCGACGAGGAGGAACCGTGAAGAAAGTCCTGCTCCAGCTCGACACCGACGAGCACCCGAGCCCGTTCGACGCGATCGTCGCGCACGATGCCGGCGTCGACGTCCTGCTGTCCCACGGCGGCATCGAGCCGGAGATCGTGCGCGACTTCGTGCAGGACGCGTTCTTCACCCGCGGGATGGACGATCTCAAGACGATGGCGGTGTGGGTCGGCGGCAAGCGCGTGTCCGCGGGCGAGAAGGTCTTCGCCGCAGTCCAGAAGGCGTTCTTCGGTCCGTTCCAGGTCTCGGTGATGCTCGACTCCAACGGCTGCAACACGACCGCGGCCACGACGATCGCGCGGATCGCGAAGGCGCGCAGCCTCGCCGAGGGCCGCGCGGTCGTGCTCGGCCTGGGCGCCGTCGGCCTGCGCTCGGCCGTGCTGCTGCAGAACGAAGGTTGCGAGGTCGCCGTCGCCCCGCTTCCGCCCGACCTGTTCGACGACGACCGCGAGTATCGCCGCCCGCACGGTCTCGGGGTCGCGCAGGAGCTCGGCCTCGACGTCAGCGAGCCGGCCGACCGGGGCGAGCTCGAGGCGCTCCTCGACGGGGCGCAGATCGTGCTCTCCGCCGGGCCCGCCGGCGTGCAGGTGCTGCGACGCGACTTCTGGACGCAGCACCCGACGCTCGAACTGCTGGCCGACTACAACGCCGCGGAGCCGCTGGGCCTCGAGGACACGAAGGCGACCGACGACCTCGCCGACTACGACGGCAAGCTCGTGCTCGGCGCGCTGGCGATCGGTGGCCCGAAGATGAAGGTGCACAAGGCGTGCGTCCGGCGGCTGTTCGAATCCAACGACCAGGTGCTCGACACCGACGAGGTCTACGCGATCGCCAAGGAACTTCTGGTGTGAGCCACGCCGGGCCGCGCGTGGCCGGCGTCGACCCGGGCACGGTCTCGTTCGACGTGTGCGCGCTCGACGGCGGCGAGGTCTCCTTCGAGCGCAGCTTCCGGACCGTCGACGTCGGTGCGGATCCGGCGCTGCTCGTCGGTGCGCTCGTCGAGCACGGCCCGTTCGACCTCGTGCTCGGCCCGGCCGGCTACGGGCTGCCGCTGGTTCCCGCCGAGCAGGTGACCGAGCGCGAGTTCGCGCTCATGCTGTTGCTCCGCGAGGATGAGCCGCACGGCCGTGTCGGCGTCGGCGGCATGCGCTCGATCGTGCGCGCGCTGATCGCGGCTGAGCTTCCGCTCGTGTTCGGCCCCGGCGCGATCCAGCTGCCGACGATTCCCGCCTACCGCAAGTGGAACCGGATCGACCTGGGAACCGCGGACAAGGTCGCGAGCGTCGCGTTGGGCATCGCCGATCAGGCGGTCCGGCTCGGCATCGACTTCGCCGAGACCTCGTTCGTGATGCTCGAGCTCGGCGGAGCCTTCAGCGCCGCGCTCGCCGTCGAGGGTGGGCGCATCGTCGACGGGCTCGGCGGCTCGGCCGGACCGATCGGGGCGCGGGCCTGCGGTGCGCTTGACGCCGAAGTGGCGTACCTGCTCGGCGCGGCCCTGTCGAAACGGACGGTGTTCAGCGGCGGCGCGCTGGACCCGCGCGGCGAGCTCGACCTGTCCGAAGGGCTTGCCGCGCTGCGGAGCGACCCGCGCCATCGCGAGGGATGGCTGGCGATCGAGGAGGGCGCGACCAAGGCCGCGCTCGCCTTGACGGTCAGCGCGCGATCGCCGCGCGAGATCCTTGTCGCGGGGCGCCTGGCGGAGGCGCCGGGAATGCTCGACGCCCTCGGCGCGCGGCTGGCCCATGTGGCGCCGGTGCGGACCGCGGCAGGCCTCGGCGGGCGCACGAAGGCCGCGGCGCAGGGCGCCGCCGTGCTGGCCGACGGTCTGGCGGGCGGGCGCTTCGCGGCGCTCGTCGAGCGCTTGGGGGTGCGCGACGCGAGCGGGTCGGCGCTCGACCATCTCAGGCTTCACGGCGCGGATCGGATTCGACTGCGCTAGGCGGCGTCGAGCCACTCGCGCAGCGTGGTGTGATGCGCCACAGGGCCGCCCCCTTCGAGCTCGCGGCGCAGTTCGCCGAACAGCCCGGAGCGCTCGGCGACGACCCGGTGTTGATGGATCGTCTCGAAGTTCTCCTGGCGCGACGAGATGAACGCGTCGTCGCGGAGGCCGGCGAAGCGCTCGATCGCGCTCTGGATCGTCTCGTGCACGCAGTCCTCGACGAACCGCGGGCGTCGATGGGCCTTCTCGACGACCGCACCCTCGTCCGGGCGCTTCATCAGCTCGTAGATCTCGCTGGACATCGACTGCTCCACGATCTCGAGCAGCTCGGCCGCGTCCACGTCGGTGTCGCACTGCTCGGGAAACCCGAGGTGGAGCGTGCCCAGGCCGCGCTGGTTGTGTGTGGCCACCGGCACCGCGGCGAAGATGCGCTCGATCTCGCCATCCGTGAAGCCGTCGGCGGCCAGGCGTTCGCGCGAGCGCCCGGCGACGAGCTCCTGCGCATACGGGGAGGCGGTCATCCCCTGGGCCGCGACGCCCACCAACCGGCGCGTCCCGCCCTCGGCGGCGACCGCCGAGCCGAACAACGTGTAGATCTCCTGCGTCGCGATCATCGACAACGGCGCGGGCTTGTGCTCCGGATAGCGCGCCGCGATCGTCACCTCCGCGCGGACCGCGCCCTGGCGCTCGCGCACCTGCTCGGCCACATGCTGGGCCAGTTGCTCGGCCTTGAATCCGCCCTCGCCGAGCACGACCTCGCCGATGACGTCGTTGACGACCTCCTCGAAGCGCGATATGTGCGCGCCCTTCGGATGCGGCCCGAGATCGATGAAGCACTCGAGCTGCGCGTAGTAGAGCTGCTCGTCGCGGAGCGGTCCCATGCGGATGACCTTCTCGACGTGGGTCACGCCGACGCGCGACGGCGACACGCGGACCGCCGGGGCCGACGCCTGCACAGCGGGGAGGCGAGAGCCTGGCGACTGCGCCATCGCCGGATCGTACTTGGTCGCATCGGCGGCTACGGCGATGCGACCGCCGCGTACGCGGAGGGCGATTGTTAGGCTGCGAGAACCTCGCAAGCGACGTCCTGGGGAGCCGACATGCCGATGAAGTACGCCCGCCTGACCGAACCGCTGGTCCGCGACAACGGTGTTCTGCGCACGGCAAGCTGGGACGAGGCGCTGGACCGTGCAGCCTCCGGCTTCGCGGCGGCCGTCGACGCGCACGGGCCGAACACGTTCGGGATGCTCAGCTGCTCCAAGGCCACCAACGAGGTCAACTTCACCGCCCAGAAGTTCACGCGCGTGGCGATCGGCACGAACAACATCGATTCGTGTAATCGAACTTGACACGCTCCTAGCGTCGTCGGTCTGGCGACGGTGTTCGGCGCTGGTGGCGGCACCAGCTCATATCAGGAGGTGCAGGACACGGACGTGATCCTGCTGTGGGGATCCAACGCGCGCGAGGCGCACCCGATCTTCTTCCACCACGTGCTGAAAGCGATCCACAACGGGGCGCGCATGTACGCGATCGACCCGCGGCGGACCACGACCGCACAGTGGGCCGACACGTGGCTCGGCCTCAACGTCGGCAGCGACGTCGCGCTGGCGAACGCGATGGCGCGCGAGATCATCCACGCCGGGCTGCACAACCGCGAGTTCATCCGGCGCGGCACCTCCGGATTCGAGGCTTATGTGGCGGCCGTCGAGCCGTACACGCTCGAGCGGGCGGAGGCCCTCAGCGGAGTGCCCGCGGACGTGATCAAAGAGGTCGCGCACACCTATGCGCGCGCGGACCGCGCCCAGATCTGCTGGACGCTTGGGATCACCGAGCACCACAACGCGGTCGACAACGTGCTCGCGCTGATCAACCTCGCGCTGCTGACGGGGCACGTGGGGCGCTACGGCTCCGGGCTGAACCCCCTGCGCGGGCAGAACAACGTGCAGGGCGGCGGCGACATGGGCGCGATCCCGAACCGGCTGCCGGGCTTCCAGGACCTCGAGACCGACCCAGAGGCGGTCGCGAAGTACGAGCGCGCGTGGGGCGTGAAGCTCCAGGCGAAGTACGGCTGGCACATGACCGAGATGTTCGAGGCGATCGACCGCGGCGAGCTGACGACGATGTTCGTGCTCGGCGAGAACCCGATCCAGTCCGACGCCGACGCGACCCACGTCAGGCATCTGTTCGAGCGCCTCGACCACCTCGTGGTGCAGGACATCTTCCGCACGGCGACCGCCGAGCTCGCCGACGTCGTGCTGCCCGCCTCGGCGAGCTGGTGCGAGGCCGAGGGCACGGTGACCAACAGCGAGCGGCGCGTCCAGCGCGTCCGCGCCGCGCTCAAGCCGCCCGGCAACGCCCGCGACGACGTGCAGATCCTGGTCGGCCTGGCCGGTCGCCTCGGTCACACGTGGGAGTACGGCGGCGCCGAGGACGTGTGGAACGAGCTGCGCTCGCTCGCCCCGAACCACGCCGGCATGAGCTACGCGCGGCTCGAGGAGCTCGGCGGCATCCAATGGCCGTGCTACTCCGAGGACAAGCTCGAGCCGACGTTCCTGCACGGGCGGCTGTGGCAGGAGCCGCTCGAGGGCCCGGCGGCCGTGTTCCATGCCGTCGAGGACTCGCCGCCGACCGAAAAGCTCTCGGACGAGTTCCCGCTGCGCCTCACGACCGGCCGCCGGCTCGACTCGTTCAACACCGGCGTGCAGACCGGCGGCTACACGTCGCCGCTGCGGCGCGGCGAGGAGCTCGAGTTGTCGGCGCGCGATGCCCAGGAGCTCGGCGTGCAGACCGGCGAGCGGGTGCGGGTGTCGTCGGCTCGCGGCAGCGTGATCGCGCCGGTGCGGGTCGAGCCGTCGCTGCGGCCCGGGCTCGCGTTCATGACGCTGCACTTCCCCGACGAGGTCGAGACGAACGTGCTGACGATCAACGCCACCGACCCGAAGTCCGGGACGGCGGAGTTCAAGGCCACGGCGATCCGCGTCGACCGGCTGCGAGACGGCGAGGAGGAGGCCGCGCCCAGCGCGGCGGCACACGCGGCCCGCTGATGGATCTCGTCATCCAGTCAGAGCTCCCGACGGCGACTGAGCGCGAAGCGGTCGACGCCGTTCTCGGCCCTCCCGGGTCCAGTTGGGAGGGAGCGCCGCGGGCCAGCACGCGCGACCACCACACGGCGCGCGGCGGGCATGCTGCGCGGGCGCAGCGGCATCTGCTGCTGCCGACGTTGCACGCGGTGCAGTCGCGCGTGGGGTGGATCAGCCGGGGCGCGCTGAACTACGTCTGCCGGCGGCTCACGATCCCGCCGGCGGAGGCGTACGGCGTCGCATCGTTCTACGCGCTGTTCTCGCTCGAGCCCCAGCCGCCGGTCGTCGCGCACGTGTGCACGGACGTGGCATGCATGGCCCGGGGATCGCAGGAGCTCGTGGAGGAGCTCGAGCGCACCGTCGGGCCCGAGGGTGGGCACGCCGGCAACGGGCAGGCCGTCTGGCACGAGAGCCCGTGCCTGGGCTTGTGCGACCGCGCGCTCGCCATGGTGGTGATCGAGGCCGGCACCGCGCCGCGCGAAACCGCGATCGGGAACGTGACCGCCCGGGAGGTGGCGCGGATGCTCGCCGGCGGCGAGCCGCCGGAGGAGCCGGAGCCGATCGTCCCCCAGAAGGGCGATCCCGCTCTGCGGCTGCTGACGCGCGTCGGGGTGGTTGACCCCGGGAGCATCGATAGCTACCGGGCGCACGGCGGCTGGGACGCGCTGCGCGCCGCCGTGGAGATGGGACCGGACTGGGTGCTGCGCGAGGTGTCGGACTCCAAGCTCCTGGGGCGCGGCGGCGCCGCGTTCCCGACCGGGCGCAAGTGGGAGGCGGTGGCCCGCAACGCCAAACGCCCGCACTACCTGGTCTGCAACGCCGACGAGTCGGAGCCCGGGACGTTCAAGGACCGGCTGCTGCTCGAGCACGACCCCTTCTTCATCATCGAGGCGATGGCCATCACCGGCATCGCCACGGGCTGCGAGCACGGCTACCTGTACCTGCGCGGCGAGTACCCGCTGGCCTGGGACCGGCTCGTCACCGCGATCACGCAGGCGCGCTCGCGCGGCTTCCTCGGCCAGGACATCCTCGGTCAGGGCTATGCCTTCGACATCGAGCTGCGCAAGGGGGCCGGGGCCTACATCTGCGGCGAGGAGACCGCGCTGCTCAATTCGATCGAGGGCTACCGCGGCGAGCCGCGCAACAAGCCGCCCTTCCCGGTCGACGAGGGCCTGTTCGACAAGCCGACCGTGATGAACAACGTCGAGACGCTGCTCAACGTGCCCCGCATCGTGCTGGAGGGCGGGCGAGCGTTCGCGGCAATCGGCACCGAGGACTCCACGGGCACGCGCCTGTTCTGCCTCTCGGGCCGCGTCGAGAAGCCCGGTCTCTATGAGCTGCCGTTCGGGGGCACGCTGCGCGAGCTGCTCGAGCTCGCCGGCGGCGTGCAGGACGGGCGGCCGCTGCGAGCTGTCCTCCTGGGTGGCGCGGCCGGGCGCTTCGTCACGCCCGACGAGCTCGACATCGAGATGTCGTTCGAGGCGACGCGAGAGGCCGGGGTCAGCATGGGCTCCGGCGTGGTGATGGTGATCGACGACACCGTCGACATGCCGGCCATCCTCATGCGCCTCGCCGCGTTCTTCCGCGACGAGTCGTGCGGCCAGTGCGTCCCCTGCCGAGTCGGCACGGTCCGTCAGGAGGAGGCGCTCGCGCGGCTCGTCAACGGCCGCCCGCGCGGGTCGGTCGAGCAGGAGTACGCGCTACTGGACGAGATCACCGCGTCGTTGCGCGACGCGTCGATCTGCGGGCTCGGCCAGACCGCCGCCGACGCGATCGAGTCGGCGCTGCGCAAGCTCGACGTCTTCGAGACAGGAGGACAGCGATGAGCAGGACACGGACCGCCGCGCCACCGCGCACCGTCGAGCTCACGCTCAACGGCGAGGCCGTGACGGCGCGCGAGGACCAGACGATCCTCGAGGTGGCCCAGGAGCAGGAGCATCGAGATCCCGACGATGTGCTGGGAGCGCACGCTCACGCCCGTCAACGCCTGCCGCATCTGTGTCTGCGAGGTCAAGGGCTCCCGCGTGCTCGCGCCGTCGTGCGCGCGCAAGGTCGAGGAGGGGATGGAGGTCGAGACGCATTCGGACCGCGTCAATCTCAGCCGCAAGATGATCCTCGAGTTCCTCGCCTCCTCCGTCGACCTCTCGGTGATGCCGAACGCCGCCCGCTGGATCGAGGAATACGGCGCCGACCCGGAGCGCTACGGGCCGCCCGCCCCGCCGTTCGAGCCCGGCGAGCGCGACCGCCTGCGCGCGGGGCGCCATGAGACGCCCGATGGGTCCTACGCCGCCACGGTCCATCAGCCGCCGAAGGTCGACAACGAGCTCTACGTGCGCGACTACGCGAAGTGCATCCTCTGTTACAAGTGCGTCGAAGGCTGCGGCACCGATTGGCAGAACACGTTCGCCATCGCCGTCGCGGGACGCGGCTTCGACGCCCGGATCGCGACCGAGTTCGCCAACCCGCTGCCGGACTCCGCGTGCGTGTACTGCGGCAACTGCATCGCGGTGTGCCCGACCGGCGCGCTCATGTTCAAGAGCGAGTTCGACCTGCGCGAGGAGGACGCGTGGGACGAGGAGCGCCAGACGCAGACCCAGACGATCTGCACGTACTGCGGCGTCGGCTGCAACCTGGTCCTGCACGAGCAGGACAACGACATCGTCAAGGTCACGTCGCCGCTCGACCATCCGGTCACGAGCGGCAATCTCTGCATCAAGGGGCGGTTCGGCTTCCAGTTCGTGCAGAACGACCGCAGCGGATTGCCCGCGCCCACCGAGGACGACCCGGCGCCCGGAGCGCCTGAGCGATGATGAACGACGATCCCACCGATCGCGGGGCGAGCCCGGTCGACGACGAGGGCCGGATCGCCGTCGCCGGCGCTGACGGCTGGCGCTACCTGCCGTTCGAGCGCGACGACGCCACGGGCGAGCACCGGATCACCCTGGTGCGCGACACGGACGGCGAGGAAGTCCAGTTCACGCTGCCGGCGTTCGTCGAGCAGGGCGACGAACTGGGCGAGATCGCGTTGCTGGTGATCCGGGCGAGGGAGCGCTGGCGCGAGCTCAAAGGGCTCGGCGGATAGGCCGCGGCGCGCGCCCGGCGCGTGAAGCTCAGCGCGCGCAACCAACTGCCGGCGACGGTCACCGGAATCGTCGAAGGGCGGCGACGGCCAATGTCGAGCTCGACTGCAACGGGATCGGCTCGTGGCCTCGATCACGGTCGAGGCCGCCCGGAGCTCGGGCTGGCCGAGGGCACGGAGGTGACCGCGGTCGTGAAGGCCTCGGACGTGATCCTCGGGATCGCGACTGAGTCGCGCCGCGACGGCGCCGCGACGAGCCTCACCTGGGAAGAGATCGCCCCCGCGGACGTCTGGATAGGCGAGGGGGTTCATGGCGGACGCACGCATCACCGACGAGGAGCTGGCCAGCGACACTGCGCCCATGCGTGTGATGATCGCCGACGATCACCGGCTGATGCGCGAGGGGACCGCGGCGCTGCTGGCGGCCGACCCGCGGATCGAGGTGGTCGGATTGGCGTCCGGCGGGCGCGAGGCGGTCGAGCTCGCGGCGCGCTTGAAGCCCGATGTGGCGCTGCTCGATGTCGGCATGCCGGACATCGGCGGCGTCGAGGCGTGCGCCGCGATCCGCGCGCGGGTGCCCGACGTCGAGGTCCTGATGCTCACCGTCTCCGAGGATGCGCTCGACGTGCGCGCGGCGCTGCGGGTCGGCGCCTCCGGGTATCTGTTGAAGGACATCCCGCCGGACGAGCTGGTCGCGGCGGTGCTGGGCGCGGGGTCGGGTTCGCCGATCGTGATGGCGTCTTCGGCGGCGCCGGACGACGAGCTGTCGGTGCGTGAGCGCGAGGTGCTCGAGCTGATCGGGCGCGGGCTGCGCAACCGCGAGATCGCCGAGCGCCTGGTGGTCTCGGAGGCCACGGTCAAGACGCACGTGCGGCACATCCTGGAGAAGCTGCGGCTGCGCAACCGCACCGAGGCCGCAGCGTTCGCGGTCAGCGCTCGAAGGGGTCGGCCGGCGCGCGCAGCCGGACCCGGGTGAGGTCGAAGCCGTCGGGCAGCTCGAGGTCGTGGGCCGCGAGCAGCTCGTCGTCGGCCAGGATGTCCGGGCAGGGCCCGTCGGCGACGATGCGCCCGCCGGACAGGATCACCGCGCGCTCGCACAGCGTGGCCGCGAGCGGCAGGTCGTGGGTCACGACGAGCATCGTGCGCTCGACGCGGTCGAGCAGCTCGATCAGCTCGCGCCGGGTGCGCGGATCGAGGTTGGCCGAGGGCTCGTCGAGCACGAGCAGGCTCGGGCGCATCGCCAGCACGGTGGCGATCGCCACGCGCCGGCGCTGGCCGAGCGAGAGCTGATGCGGCGCGCGGTCGGCGAGCTCGCCCATGCGGACCGCGGCGAGCGCCTCGGCGATCCGCTCCTCGGCCTCGTCGCGCGAGCAGCCGAGGTTCAGTGGGCCGAAGGCGACGTCCTCGCGCACGGTCGGCATGAAGAGCTGATCGTCGGGGTCCTGGAACACGAGACCGACGCGAGCCCGCAGGTCGTGGACGTCGTCGCGTCCCACGACCAGGCCCGCGACCTCGAGCCTGCCCTCGCCCGTCAGCAGCGCGTTGAGGTGCAGCATCAGCGTCGTCTTGCCGGCCCCGTTGGGCCCGAGCACGGCGACGCGCTCGCCGTGGGTCACGTGCAGGTCGACACCGTCGAGGCCGACGACGCCGTTCGGATAGTGAACCGCAGCCCCGTTGCGTGGACCGCGCAACTCATGCCGCCAGCTCCGCGATGATCCGCAGCGGCAGCAGCGCGGCGAGCAGCGCCAGGAAGACGACGTCGGCGCGCTGGAAGCTGAGGACGTCGAGCCGCGGCATCGTGTGCCGCCAGCCGCGCGCCAGCATCGCCAGGTGCACGCGCTCGCCGCGCTCGTAGGAGCGCAGGAACAGCCCCGTGGCGACGCGGCCGATCGCCCCCGCCTGCAGCGCGTGGCGCGGGTGGTAGCCGCGCGCGGCCAGCGCGGCCCGCATCCGCCGCGCCTCGTCCATGATCACGAACAGGTAGCGGTACATGAACGCCGCGATCAGCACCAGCAGCCGCGGCGCACGCAACCGCTCGAGCGCGTGCAGCAGGTCCGGGAAGCTCGTCGTGGCGGCGAGCAGCACCGCGCTGACCGTGCCGAGGATCGCCTTCGACGCTGACCATGACGAAGGTCTCAAGACCGGCCTCGGACACGGTCAGCGGGCCGAGCTCGACCGTCTCGCCGCCGCGGCGCACGAACGGGACGAAGACGGCGACGAACAGCACGAGCGGCAGCACGACCTTGGCGCGCGACCAGATCGTCCGCGGCCCGACGCCCGCCAACGCCGCGGCGATCACCAGCGCCACGGCGCATCCGGCATAGGCCGGCCACGCCTCGAGCGGCGTCGTCACCGCGATGCAGGTGATGCCGGCGAAGCCGATCAGCTTCGCTCTCGGGTCGAGACGGTGCACGAAGCTGTCGCGGTTGCCCGCGACGCCCGTGGCGTGCAGCGCGTGGGCGCAACCGAGGCTCATGCCGTGCTCGGTCCCGCCCTGCGGCCGCGTCCGCCGGCCAGCGCCGCGATGCCGAAGCCGATGCCGAACACCAGCAGCGTGCCGAAGAAGCCGGCCAGCCCGGTCGCGACGCGCTCGTTCTCGATCCCCGGGAACGCGTAATCCGGCACCGGCGCGTCCTCCTGGATCGGCGCGAGCTTGCCGTCGTCGATGAAGGCCGTGTCGGTGGCGACCCGTTCGAGCCCGTCCGGCGAGGCCGAGGCGAACGGTGAGATCGCGGTCGCCAGCCCGACGGCGATCGCGAGGGCGAAGATGATGAAGACGCGTGTGCGCATGAGATCTAGTGAGCCGGGACGGAGACAGGACGGGGCGTCCGGGCATGGACGCCGGGGATCAGGTCGGGCCGCGTCGCGAGCACGGCGCTGACCGCGGCGACGGTGATGACCGCCTCGCCGATGCCGATCAGCGCATGCACGCCGAGCATCGGCGGCAGCACGGTGCCGAGCGGGACGGTGTCGGAGAGCGCGAGCTCGATCGAGGTCGCGGCGGCACCGGCCATCACCGCCAGCCAGGCGCCGACGCCGGCGATCGCCAGCACCGCCGAGCGCCGGTTGCCGCTCACGGAGCGGGCGGCGTACATCAGCCCGCCGACCAGCAGCGCGCCGATCACCCCCATGTTGAGGATGTTGGCCCCGAGCGCCGTGATCCCGCCGTCGGCGAACACGAACGCCTGCGCCACGAGCACCACCGACATCGCCAGGCAGGCCATCCATGGCCCGAGCAGGATGGCCGCCAGCGCCGCCCCGAGGAGGTGCCCGCTCGTGCCTCCGGCGACGGGGAAGTTGAGCATCTGCACGGCGAAGATGAACGCGGCCGTGACGCCGAGCAGCGGAACGCGGCGCTCGTCGAGCTCGACGTCGGCGCGCTTGAGCGCGACGCCGACCGCGGCTGCGGCGCGGGATCGCACACGCCACCGCGACCTCCGTGCTCAGGAACCCGTCAGGTATGTGCATGCTCGCTCCTCTTCGATCTCGGAACGCCCGTGTCGGGCGACTCTACTGCGTGCGGATGGCTAATGAAGATCACTGGCTCTTGCAACGGCATGTCATCAACCCACGAGCGGGATCGCCTTGGCCGTCAGCACGCAGCCGACGGCGACGATCAGCAGGGCCGAGGCGGCCGGCAGCGCCGTCACCACCGTGCTCGGGATCCGCAGCCGGCGCAGCGCGCGTGAGGCCAGCACGACGGCCAGGCCGAGCGCCGTCAAGCGTCGCCGCCAGTCCCAGGCTGAAGGCGACGATCAGCAGCATCCCGAGCGCGACCTGACCCTGGGAGATCGCCCCGAGCAGGACGACCAGCGCCGACGGGCAGGGGATCAGGCCGGCCGCGGCCCCCATCGCCAGCAGGCCGCGCATCCCGGGCTCCTGCGGCAGGTGGCTGTGGGCATGGTCGCGGTGGTGGCCGCCGTGGACCGCGACCGCCGCCACGTGCGCCGCGGGAGCCGGTGGAGCGTGGTCGTGCGCCTGATCGTGGAGCGGTGATCATGGGCGTGGTCGTGCGGTGGTGCGTGTGGCCGTGCGCCCGCCGGCGACGCAGATGCTGCCGCAGGACGGCCGCACCGACGGCGACCACCAGCAGGCCCGAGATCAGGTTCAGCCACGGGTACAGCGTCTCGGGCAGCACGTATTGCGAGAGCGCGAGCGTGATCGCGCCGAGCGCGAACACGCCCGCGGTGTGCGTGACGGTCACCATCGCGCCCAGCACCACGGCGTGCCGCGGCTTGCCGCGCGTGCCGACCAGATACGCGGCCACCATCGCCTTGCCGTGGCCCGGCGAGAGCGCGTGCACCGCGCCCCAGCCGAAGGCGGCGACCAGCAGCAGGAGCAAGCACGCCCTCGCCCGCCGCGGCGTCGCCGAAGACCTTCGTCAAGCCCTGCATCGGCTCGCTCGGACGGCGTGCCGGCGATCGTCCGCTCACCGTCGGGCGCCGTCAGCGTGCCCGCCCCGGGCTCGGCGTCCAGGCGCGCGGTGCGGACGTCCAGCGGGCTCGTCAGCAGGTCGGGCGGGTAGCGTCCGCAGCCCGTCGGTCGGGTCGCCGGACGGAACGCTCGACTTCACCGCGGTCCCGCGACCGGGCGCGGCCACGATCGCCTTCCAGCCGACGCGACCCGGGAACGTGCCGTCGCGCAGCTCGACGCGCCGCGGCTCCGACACCGGCGCCGAGAGCGGGATCTCGACCCGCGTGGTCCGCAGCCCGCCCTGGCCCGGCGGGTGCGAGATCGTCGCACGCCCGGCCGGGCGCAGCGCGACCGCCGCCCGTCCACGGTCACCACCAGCCGCGCGCTCGACCTCCGTCCGCTTGCGCGCCAGCAGCGCCGGATCCGGACGTCTCGCGCTGCTGGAAGGTCGGGATCTCGGCCTCGTCGAGGATGTAGCGAACGTCGACGCGATCCGCCGAGACGCTGACCCGCGCCAGGTGGTTGACCGAGAAGTTGCCGAGCGGGTGCGCCGACGCGACGGCCGGTGCGAGCGCCAGCGCGCACACGGCCAGGCCTGCAGCGCGGATCGGGGGTGTACGCACGTCGGGGCTCCTTGGGAATCGCCGCTGTTCAGCCCCTCATGCGCAGCCCGCGCGTCCGCGGTTCTAAGACTTCTCGCGACCGGATCGCAACTACTCGCCTGATCCGTCGCGCGTCGCGACAGCGCGCGGACGTACGATGGTCACGTGGCCCTCGCGCCACGCAGCGAACCGTTGCCGTTCCGCGGCATCGACGACGTCGCCGCCGCTCTGCGGCGCGACGGCGGACGGCTGACCACGCCCCGCCGCCTCGTCCTCGAGGCCCTGTTCGCCGCCGGCGACGAGCTCGTCCCGGCCGAGCGGATCGCCGCGGGCACCGACACCGGCGTCGCGCTCGACCTGACCTCGGTCTACCGCAACCTCGAGCGGCTCGAGGAGCTCGGCGTCGTCCGCCACATCCACGTCGGCCACGGCCCGAGCGTGTACGGGCTGCTCGGCCACGGCGAGCGCGAGTTCCTCGTGTGCGAGAGCTGCGGCAAGGTCACCGCCGCCGACCCCGAGCAGCTCGACCGCGTGCGCGCCGTCATCCGCGCCGAGTTCGGCTACGAGGCCCGCTTCACGCACTTCCCGATCCACGGCCGCTGCGCCGCCTGCACGGCGACCTGACGGCGCGCCGAACTTTGCCGCCTTCCCCGTCTCCTCGTTGATAGGCGCCGCTATTCTCCTCGGCGGGGACCAATGTCTAGGAGCGTCGCTCCGAAGGGTCCGGTGACGATTCTCCGGACCTCCGCCGACTGACCTCAGTCGTCTCGCAGGATTCCCGCCAGGCGCACATCCGTGCCGTGGCCTTTCGCGATTCGTTCGCGTTGGTCCGCCTGGCCTCCGGCGAGTGAAAGGTTGTCGATGACGCAGGTCCGATACGCCGACGAGGCATCCATCCGCGATCTCTACCAGCGGATGCTGGACGCGTGGGGTGATGCCGAGGCCTACGCCGAGTGCTTCACGCCGACGCCGACTACATCATCGGTTCCGGTGGAGTGCAGAACGGTTGGAAGGAGATCGTCGAGGGTCACCGTGTCGCGTTCCGGCTGGGCGCGGAACAGTCGCCTCGAAGGGCGGATCGAGCGGCTGCGCTTCTGACGCCGGATGTGGCCCTTGATCGCCTACGGCCATGTGGTCTACCTCGACAATCGCTCGAGCGACCAGAACAAGCGCACCGTGTACTCGCTGGTGGCGCAGCGCCGCGACACGCGCTGGATCTTCGCGGCGTACCAGAACACTCCGCTGGGACGGCGCTGATCCGCGTATGAGGCGACCTCCGGAGCCACGACGACCGGGTAGGCATCTTCGTCTTGCTTTTGTCCTAGGACAAATGCTAACCTACTCGAAATGAGCCTTGGCGCCAACGGCATCGGTGGGACGACGGCGGCGGGGATCGCGGCCAGCGTCCGCGATCTCGTCGGCATGGGGCGTATGGGCGCCGGCGATGCGTTGCCGCCGATCCGGTTCCTGGCCCAAGAGCTCGGCGTCAACCGCAACACGGTGGCCGCGGCGTACCGGCTGCTGGTCTCGGCCGGCGTGGCCGAGACGCATGGACGCGGTGGGACGGCGATCGCGGCCGTGCCCGATGTTGCTCGCGACGGCGGATCGGTGGCGCGCGAACTGGTCGACCTGGCCAGCGGCAACCCCGATCCTCGACTGCTGCCGGACGTCGTCGACTACGTCGGCGGATACGAGGCCTCGCTCTACGGCGCGCCGGCGGAACACGAGGGTCTGGCCGCGTGGGCGCGCGAGCGCTTGGCCGGTGAGTTGTCCGCGGCGTTTCGTGTGGTCGTGACGCACGGGGCGGTCGACGCGATCGAGCGGCTGCTGGCGGTCCATCTGACCCGCGGCGATGCGGTCGCCGTCGAGGACCCGTGCTTTCTGGCCCACATCAGCACCCTGCGCCTGAACGGCTTCACCGCCGCGCCGGTCGCTGTCGACGGATGCGGGATGACCCCGGATGGGCTCGAGGAAGCGCTTGCCGCCGGGGCGCGCGCGGTGATCTGCACGCCACGCGCGCAGAATCCCACGGGCGCGAGCCTGACGCCAGAACGCGCCGAGGCGCTTCGCGCCGTGCTGACCCGCCATCCGCACGTGTTGGTCATCGAGGACGATCACTTGTGGGCGCTCTCGACCACCGCCTACCACCGGATCACCCCGGCCGAGATGCCGCGCTGGGCGCTCGTGCGGTCGGTCGCCAAGTTCCTCGGGCCGGATCTGCGCCTGGCGTTCGTCGCGGCCGACGAGGAGACCGCCGACCGGCTGCATGCTCGGCTCGGCCCGGCCACGACCTGGGTCAGCCACCTGCTGCAACACGCCGTCGCAGGCATGCTCGCCGACCCACGGATCGAGCGGCTGCGACAGACCGCACGCGACGCGTACGCGGAGCGCGCCGGTGTGCTGCTCGACGCGCTGTCGAGGCGCTCGATTCACCCCGCGATCGACGCCGGACGGGCTGAACGTGTGGATCGAGACGACCGCCACCGCGGACGATCTCGCAGCGCGCGGTTGGCGCGTGCGGTCGGCGGACGCGTTCGCCGTCGGCACGACGATCGAGGCGGTGCGGGTCACGAGTTCGACCCTGACCGCCGAACAGGCCGAGGCCTTCGCCACCGATCTGGAGGACGCAGCATGTTCACGGGCCTGAGCGCGTTTCCGTTGACGCCACTCGACGAGACCGGAGCCATCGACGAGCCGGCGTTCGAGCGCTTGGTGTCGCGCCTCGCCGATGCGGGCGTGGACTCGATCGGCGCGCTCGGGAGCACCGGCAGCTCCGCCTATCTCAGTCGCGCCGAGCGTGCCCGAGCGGCGAAGCTCGCGGTCGGCGCGGCCGACGGCGTTCCGGTCATGGTCGGTATCGGCGCGGTGCGCACCGAACACGTCGTCGCGCACGCTCACGACGCCCAGGACGCCGGCGTGGCAGCGGTGCATGCTCGCCCCCGTCTCCTATCAGCCGCTCACCTCCGACGAGGTCTACGGCCTGTACGCGGAGGTCACGGCCGAGCTCTCCGTGCCGCTGTGCGTGTATGACAATCCGGGCACGACCCACTTCGCGTTCAGCGACGACCTGCACGAGCACGTGGCGGCGCTCGCCGGCGTGCAGGCGATCAAGCTGCCCGGCGAGCGCGCGGCGGACCGGATCAGCGCCTTGCGGCCCCGCGTTCCGGCGGGCGTCGCGCTCGGCGTGAGCGGCGACCAGTTCGCTGCCGGCGCACTCCACGGCGGCGCGGAAGTGTGGTTCAGCGTCGTCGGCGGACTGTTCCCGGAAGCCGCGCTCGCGATCGTGCGCGACGGCGAGGCTGCGTCGGCGCGACTCACGCCGCTGTGGACGCTCTTCCGCCGCCACGGAAGCGTGCGCGTCATGGCGACCGCAGCCGCGCTGCTCGGGCTTGCCGGCGAGCACAACCTCCCCCGCCCGCTGCGCCTGCTCGACGGTGACGCCCGCAGCGAGGTCGAGACCACGTTGCGAGCGCTCGAGCTGAGCGGATGAAGGTGCTCGCCGTGCTCGTCACGGCACAGGTGCTCAGCGTCGCGAACTCGAACCTGATCGCCGTCGCGCTGCCGCAGCTGAGCAGCGATCTCGGCGCTTCCGACGTGCAGCGCCAGTGGATCGTCGACGCGTTCGTGCTCGTCTTCGCCGCGCTGTTGGTCGCCGGCGGCGTGCTCGCCGACCGCTACGGCCGCCGCCGCGCCTTGCTCGTCGGGCTCGTCGCCTTCGCGGCCGGCTCGCTGGGCTGCGCGCTGGCCACCACCGCGGGTCTGTTGATCGCCGCCCGCGTGGTGCAGGCGCTCGGACCGCCGCTGATCCTGCCGGCGTCGTTGTCGATCCTCACGATGTCGTTCCCGGATCCCGGCGCGCGCGCCCGCGCGATCGGCATATGGGGAGCCGGCTCGGGCTTCGGCATCGCCATCGGGCCACTGCTCGGCGGCGTGATCGTCAGCGCGCTCGGCTGGCGGTGGGCGTTCGGCCTGAGCGCCGTGGCGGCGGTCGGTCTGGCGGCGGCGGCCCTGACCGTCATCCCGCGCGATCGTCCACCGGCACCCACACGGCGCTTCGATCACCTCGGCGCGTTGCTCGTCACCTCGGTGCTGGCCGGCCTCGTGTTCGGCCTCATCGAAGGTCCGGCCCGCGGCTGGAATTCGCCCGCCGTGCTGCTCGCCTTCGCCGCCGCAGCCGCCTTGGGCGGAGTATTCATCTGGGCCGAGCGGCGCCACCCAGCGCCACTCGTGGACCTCGAGCTGGTTCGCCGTCCCGTCTTCGCCGCGGCGAACCTCGCGGCCGCAACGCTGATGTTCGTGCTCCTGGCGACGAGCGTCTACATCTCGATCTTCCTCCAGACCTTCCGCGACAGCACTCCACTCGAGGCCGGACTCGCCCTCCTGCCACTCGGCGCCGCCACGGCGCTTCTGGCCGGCGTGTCCGGCCGCCTCACGGCACGCACCTCAGCCCGCACGCTGATCGTGCTCGGCTTGCTGTGTGCCGCGGGCGGAGCGCTCCTGCTCAGCCGCGTCGGCGCCGACCACGGCCCGGCAAGCCTGTGGCCGGCACTGTTCGCGCTCGGCGCGGGAGCCGGGATCGCCCTGCCCGCAACCACCGCCACGGCGATCGCCCCATCCACCCCGGCTGCGCCCTTGTTGGCCTTGACCCGCCGCCACGCCTCCCAGACCATCAGCTTGGGGATCGCAAACGGCTTGTCGTCGGTCTTTGGCATGTTCGCTCGCTTCCTCCGAGACCACGGCCTCGGTTGTTCGATCGGACATTCCGGATCAGCCGGCCCCTTGGCTCCACCGCCACCCCAGCAAGCAGCGACTTCACGGCTACTACGGGCCGGTCCGCCAGCGAGCGCCGCGTCGGTACTCAATGCCTCCGGTTTCCGCCGTTGGCACGCTCCCTCTCGCGACCTTGGAGGCCTACGACCCCGGTCGCCATATCGACGCTCGCCTTCTCACGTTCCGTGCAAGAGCCGCAGACCAGGCTCACGCCGCCTCCACGCCGGGCACCGTCTGGCCAAATCGGCACACCCGCCAGGCTCGTCACGGGAGAACAGCCAGACCCCCCGCTTTCGATGCCACCTCGATTACAGTAACGACGCTTCAACAACGCACCCCCACCCGGTCTCCCGGGCGGGCGCTTTCTGGAACGTCTTCCTGGTCCCCACCTGACGCGTCAAGCGCGCCTTCTCCCTGTCGCTCACCACGACGGTCTTCAGCCAACGCAGCACAGGGTGGTTTGACGCCTCCCCCCGAAGGGCGACGCCGGAGGGCCAACAAGCCTCCATCTCTCGCACAGCACCGCCTCTATGAAGATCGCCTACATCAATCCTCCTTCAGCGTTCGTGACACACGGCTGTCGCGTAAGCTGGGATGTCGTCCGGTGGGTTCAAGACCATCTCGTGATGGCGCAGCGCTTCATCGCATGTGATCGAGAGCAGTCGTTTCTGATGCCGCCCGATGTCCGGGAGTGGTTGCCGGCGCGGCACCTCGCCTGGTTTGTGATCGACGCCGTGGCCGAGATGGATCTGCAGGCGTTCTATGCGGCCTATCGCGTCGATGGGCGCAGCCGGCCGCCCTATGACCCGGCATGATGGTGGCGGTGTTGCTCTACGCCTACGCGCGCGGGATCCGGTCCTCGCGGGTGATCGAGCGTGCCTGCGAGGAGGACGTCGCGTTCCGGGTGCTGGCGGCCCAGCAGCGCCCGGATCACGCGACGCTGGCGCGGTTCGTCGAGCGCCACCAGGAGGCGATCGCCGGCCTGTTCGGCGAGGTGCTCACGCTCTGTGCGCGCAGCGGGCTCGCGAAGGTCGGCGTGATCGCTGTCGATGGCACAAAGCTGCAGGCGAACGCGTCGCGCAACGAGAACCTCGACCACGAGCAACTGGCGCGCGAGATCGTCGAGGAGGCCCAGGCCGTCGACGCGGCCGAGGACGAGCTCTATGGCGAGGCGCGCGGCGACGAGCTGCCGCCGGAGTTCGCGACCGCCCAGGGCCGCCGCGGGTGGTTGCGCGAGGCCAGCAGCGCCTGGAGGCCGAGCGCGCGGCCAACCCGCAGCTGGTGCCCCGCAGCCGCCCGAAACGGCTGCGCGAGGCCAAGCGCCGCCTCGAAGAGGAGCTCTTCTGGACCGAGGTGCGCGCCAACCGGGCCTATGAGGCCTACCGGGCGCGTGGGCGGATGAAGGACGGCCGGCGCTTCGGCCGCCCGCCGGACCCCTACCAGCCGCCGGCCAGCCCGGAAGGGCGGATCAACGTCACCGACCCCGATTCACGCGTCGTGAAGGGCCTGCGCGGATTTCTGCAGGGCTATAACGCGCAGGCCGTCACCAACGAACACCAGGTCATCCTGTCCGCCGAGATCTAGACCGTCGGCGCCGACTTCGGGCATCTGGAGCCAATGCTCGACGCCACCCAGCGCGAGCTCGCGGCCGCCGGCATCGACGCGCTACCCGACGTGCTGCTCGCCGACGCGGGCTACTGGCACGGCGAGCAGCTGCAACGCATTGTCGAGCGCGGGATCGAGGTCCTCATCCCGCCCGACACCAGCCGCCGCAGGACCACGCGCCGCAACTGGGACGGCGGCCGCTACGACGAGATGCGCCAACTGCTGGCCAGCGAGCGCGGCGGCAAGCTCTATCGCAAACGCCAACCGATGATCGAGCCGGTGTTCGCGCAGATGAAGTTCAACCGCGGCCTGGATCGCTTCAGACGACGAGGACGCGCCGCTGTCCGCGCGGAGTGGCGACTGATCACCGCCACCCACAACCTTCTCAAGCTCCACCGCCACGCTCTCGCGGCCGCCTGACGGCGGCCGCCGGCCAGCACCACGCCCCGCCGGTCGAGAAAGTCATCGCCTTCGCGGGCTGACGTCGCCCCAGCCGCCGAACATTCGCGACAGCCAAGCCTGTTTGCGAGCGTCTCCGCAGCCGACCGCGAGACGCCCGCTGGGGACGAAACTCAGAAGCCCCAGCGCCCGTCCGCCACCCGAGGTCTGCTAGGCACGCGCCTCAGCGACGGCGACGGAAACACCTGGATGCAGGGCTGGCGCAAGGCGCGAGAGGGACCGGTGCGCACGACGCCGCCGGCAGCGAGCGATCGCCCCATGTCTCGGCCTCGGGGGTGGTGTCTGGGAAGTCTCGAGATCGTCGAAGAGGAGCAGTGGCCGCCTGCGCTCCTCCTCGTCCTCCTGGGCGGTCGTTTGTGGCGACCCCACATGCGCTTCTGCTCGGTGAGGGGAGCGATTCGCCGGCCCGGTCCAGCTGCTCCTCCCGCGTCGAAAGAGTGGAGCTCGCGGGGCAGTTCCGGGGTTCTCGCGCGTAGTGTCGCGGACACGTGCGCGAAGATTGGAGGTCGTGGGCGCTGAGTTGGACGAGTTCGCATCGAGCTGCTCGGTCGTTTCCGGGTCGCGGTCGCGGACTGGGAGGTCGCTGAGGGCGATTGGCCGGCTCGCCGGGCGCGGGAGCTCGTGGCGCTGCTTGCCCTTGCCGATGGCCGCCGGCTTGTGCGCGATCAGGTGATCGAGCTGCTCTGGCCGCACCTTGGTGCCGAGGCCGGCGCGGCCAACCTGCGAAAGGCAGCCCACCATGCCCGGCGTACGCTGAACGACCCTGAGGCGATCGTCGTGCGCTCGGGGCGTGTCGAGTTGTTTCCCGCGCGTACCGTGACCACTGACGTCGAGCGCTTCCTATTCGACGCGGAGCTCGCGCTGCGCGATCCCGACGGCGACGCTTGCGCGAATGTCGCCGCCGGCTGCCCGGGCGAGCCGCTGCCCGACGCACCGTATGAGGCATGGACCCAGGAGCCGCGGCGACGCGTCCACGCCCGCCTCACGGAGCTGCTGCGTCGCAGTGCGGACTGGGAGCGCCTCATGGAGGTCGAGCCCACGGACGAGGCCGCGTGCCGGGCGCTGATGCGGGCAGCGATCAACGCGGACCAGCGGCACGTCGCCATCCGCTGGTATGAGCGCTTGCGGATCGCGTTGGTGCGGGAGTTCGGCGCGCAGCCCGGTGCCGAGGCGCGGGCGTTGTATGACCGGTGCACCGCGGGCGTCCGGCTCGGCGAGCAGGTGTTCGTCGGCCGCGAGGCCGAGCTCGCCGATGCCATCGGGCAGCTGCGTTCGGTCGCGGGCGGCGAAACGGCGGCGAGATCGCCGAGCTTGTCGCGCTCGTCGCTCCTGTGCGGCCGGTACCCGAGGACGTCGCGCGGATCGCCCGCGCGGCGCAGGGCAGCCCGTTCTTCGCGCTCGAGCTCGCTCGCGCGCTGGCGTCGGGGGCGGCGGATGCGCTGCCGCAGACGGTGCGCCAGGCGATCATCGAGCGCCTCGTCGGTCTCGACTCGACGACCACGGACGCGCTGACCACGCTTGCCGTCGCCGAGGCCGAGCTGGACCATCGCCAGCGTGCTCGCGCTCACCGGCCTGGACGAGCGCGGCGCGTTCGCGCTGCTCGATGCCGCGCTGGACACCGGGTTCTCGTCGTGGCCGGAACGCGCTAGGCCACGAGGGCGCCCTGGCTCACGCCTCGGGTCCCGTCAACCTCATCGGTCTCCTGGCCGGCAGCGTCGCCGAGACTTGGATGAAGACGATGGCGGAGGCCACAGAGCGCGAACTCGACAAAGGAATTAAGGGACAGTGGGAAGCGGCCGCCACGCTTCAACAGGCCGAAGTCCGCGTGGTGGTTCCAGGTCATGATCATCTCGAAGACGCGGGTCCGCAGCCACCGCGAGCGCGGCGGCGGCCAGGGGGTCGATCTCGGCCTCCTCTCATCGGTGTCCACGCCCTCTACCTGACCAACTCTCCCCTCTGGGGCGAGAAGGACAGAATCGTCGAATGGGAGCTCGACGGCATGTATCAGACCGCCTACTACTCCTACGCGATCTCCGTCGCCGACCTCCTCGCGGCTGCGAAAGAGGCTGAGGCCGCGGAAGCTGCGGAAGTCTCCGAGCTGAAGGCCATCGGCGACGAGTACGAGAAAGACCGCGACACGCTGCTGTTCCCGAGCTCGGACCCCAAAGGCAAGACACCTTTGAAGGCCTCGAGTGGGATCGTCAGAAAGGGCGCTGGGTCGAAAGCCGCAAGTCGCACCGCTAGACCCGTTTTCCGCAGTTGTTATCGGGGATCAGGTGGCGCACTCGGCCCACCGGCGTGCCGCTCACCGGGACTGGCTGGCGATGCTGAGCACCCGGTTCCGACCGGACACCCGAGTAGACCGCGGAGGTCACGATGTCGGGAGTCATGGGGGGTCGGATGGAGGCCAGCGGCGGCGAGCCGGAGCGGTCCGCTCCAGCGCAGCGGACGGTCGCCCGGAGGCCGGGAGGCGCGCTGGAGCGCCGGCGCAAGGAGATGGTGCTGCGGCTGCTGTCGGTGTGGTCACTTGCAGTGGCCTCACCGTGGACGGGCGGTGGGGCCACTGCAAGCCGTCGCTCCAGACGGGCGCGTCGTGACGAGCCGGAGCTGCTGCGGCAGGAGGGCCGTCTGCGCGGCCCTGAGACGTAGCCGTCGCCGCTCTGCAGACCGGCCTTGGAGGCCGGTCATCAGCCGGAACGAACAGAACGCTCGCCAAGGCGGGTTATGGACCCGCACTCGGTGCAGGTTGGACTCGCTCCACAGCAATGCCCGCTCCAGCATCCGACGCCGGCTGAGACGGTCTGGACTCACGCAGTACAGCCGGCGTCAGCGGCAATTCTACGAGGCGAGGGGCTGAGAGCGAAGGTTGTCTAGGAGTAGCGCGTACGAGCGCTGCCAGCCGTCTCGACCGATGGAGGCGGGATGGTGCAGCCACACCATCTCGAACTCGATCTCGTCGATGCGCACCCTGGAACGGCTGAAGTGTTCGCCGCCGACGGACTCGTCGATCTCGCCGATGCGCGCGATCGCATACCAGGTCTCCAGGCCGAGACTGACCAGAACCGCCGCGCTCGACCGCGACCGCTCGGCGAATCTTGACCGTCGCGGACGCGACGCGGGCGGCGCCGACGATCGGGGCGATCGCGGTGAGGATGCCGCGGATGCGGTCGGCGTCGATGCCGACCGAAACCGCCCGATTCGAGATTCGTCGCGCACGAGATTGTCCGGCGCATCGACGGCCGCGAGGGCCGCGCTGCCGGCGATGATCAGGACGTGGGTGGAGGCTCGACGCGGCGACCGAGTCCAGCGTCATGCTCGTGAGCAGGTCCAGCACCGGGGTGCTCGGGTCAGAACTCGCCATCCTGCGGCCAGAGGGTCCGAGATACCGAAGGAGCGGACTCCGCCCTCGACCTACCGGGCGTCGGGATCGAAATACGCCTTGATAGAGACGATGGCGTCGTCGACCAGCCGGTAGATCTCGGTCGAGCGGTAGCGCACCGCCGTTCCGGCCTGGAGCTCGAGCACCGCAACAGCGCCCTCCGCGGCGACCGTCTCGAGCGCGACGCAGGGGGCCGGGCAAGCAGCGCCGCGGCGACCGCCTCGCGGCCGGCGAGATCGCCATGCTCGCAATCCCAGTAGCGGACGTCGTCGGCCAGCAGCTCGGACACGCGCTCCTGGCGAGCCGACGTTGCGGGCCGCGACGAGGTCCTGGAGCACCGCTCGCGCGTCGGTCACGCCGCCATCCTGAATCCGAGCCGCGCCGAGACGAGGTCGGCCTGCGCGCGCACTGCGGGACCGAGTTCGTGGAGCCGGCCGATGGTCATGCGCGAGGCGGGACCGGCGACGCTGATGCCGGCCTGCACGCGACCGGTGTGGTCGAAGACCGGGGCGCCGGTGCAGCGGATGCCCTCCTCGTTCTCGACGTCGTCGATCGAATAGCCACGCTCCCGCGTTCGCAGGAGCTCCTCGCGCAGCGCGTCCGCGATCGGTGATCGTGTTGGCCGCCCGCCGGTCGAGCGCCGGCGGCAGGTGGCGCTCCAGCTCGGCCTCGTCCAGGAAAGCGAGGATCGCCTTGCCGACACCCGTCGAGTAGGCGGGCATGGTGTCGCCGACGCGGCTGTACATGCGGACGGCGTGCGAGCTCTCGACCTTTTCGATGTAGACGACGTCGGTGCCGCTCAGGCGTCCGAGGTGCACCGTCTCGCCGCTCGACTCGGCCAGTGCCCGCAGCATCGGGAGCGCTTCGCGCCGGAGGTCGATGCTCTCGAGGAACTCGATCCCGAGCCGCAGGTTCGTCACGCCGAGCGTGAACGTGCCGCGCTCCTCGTCGAGCCGCAGGAACTCGCGCCGGGTCGAGCGTCTGGAGGATCCGGTGCGTGGTCGCCTTGCTGTAGCCGAGCACGCCGGCGCACTCGGACAGCGTCATGCCGCGGCCCGCCGCGTCCCGCGATCTCCAGCAGCACGGTCAGCGCACGGTCCAGTGACTTGGTGCCCTCGAGGGGCTGATGCTCCGCGGTCTGCGCCATCTCTGTCTCAAATGGTTCCAGACGACCACGCATCCACGGCGCCAACCAGCCGGGCCACGCCCTCCTCGATCACGGCGGCCGGCGAGGCGAGCGACAGGCGCACGGTCCCGGCGCCCCCCGGGCCGAACGTCGCGCCCGGAGCGACGGCGAGACCGTGGTCGACGACGAGCGAGCGCGCGAAGGCGACGGTGTCCTCGGTCGCGCGCGAGACGTCGGCGAGGATGTAGAACGCGCCGCGCGGCTCGCTGATCAGCAGCCCGCCCGCGGCGAGCGCCGCGACGGCGACGTCGCGGCGACGCCGGTACGCGTCGCGCATCTCGGCCACGCAGTCCTGCGGACCGGTGAGCGCGGCCTCGGCCGCGACCTGGCCCATCGCCGTCGGGCACGCGACGATCGCCTCTTGGGTCTTCGCCACCAGGGTGGCGAGCTCGCGCGTCGCCGCGAGGTAGCCGATCCGCCAGCCCGTCATCGCGTACGTCTTCGACACCGCGGAGACCGTGATCACGCGCCCCGCGTCGTCGAAGATCGCCGGGCTGACGTGCTCGCCCTCGAAGACGATCTCCTCGTACACCTCGTCGCTGAGCACGAACAGCCCGTGCTCGCTCGCGATCTCGACCACGCGCCTCATCGCGTCGCGGCTCCACACGGCACCGGTCGGGTTGCCGGGGCTGTTGATCAGCAGCACCTTGGCGCCGGGCGTCGCGGCGAGCTGCGCCAGCCGGTCGAGGTCGGGCTCATACCCCGCCGCGGCGTCGAGCGGATATGAGATCGCCTCGGCGTTCAGCATCGTGGCGATCATCTGATAGTTCGGCCAGCCGGGATCGGGCATCAGGATCCCCTCGCCTGACTCGACCAGCACCATCAGCGCCGTCAGCAGGGCGTTGATGGCGCCGTGCGTGACCACGACCTGGTCGGGAGCGACGGCGAGCGCGTTGCGCTGCTCGAGCTTGGCCGCGATCGCCTCGCGCAGTGCCGCCGTGCCGGCGTTGGCGGTGTACTTCGTGTGGCCGTCGCGGATCGCGCGCACGCCGGCCTCGACGATGTGCGCCGGTGTCGAGAAGTCGGGCTCGCCGACCTCGAGGTGCAGGACGCCCTCGCGGTCGCGTGCCAGGTCCATCACCTCGCGGATTCCCGACCGCGGCATCGCGGTGATCGCGCGGCAGGCGATCATTCCACCCGCGCCTCGAGTGCCACGAAGTCGAAGTCGTAGCCGAAGCAGCGCGGGCCGACGATCGCCAGTCCGGCCTCGGTGCGCCAGCGCTCGTCGCACGGCGCGGCGAGCACCGCGACGCGGAACCCGTAGCGCAGCTCCTCGGTCGTCGTCGGCTCGCCGGTGTCGGAGTCGACGACCATGATCAGGTCGGGCACCGACGCCAGCACGTCCTCGCCGCGGCGTGCGACCAGGAACTCGTTCTGGAACTCGAGCACGAGTTCGGCGCCGGCGTCGGCGTCCGAGACCCTCGACGCGCGCCTCGCCGCGCGTGAAGCCGGCGACGGTGCGGCGCGCGACGTCGGTGATCTTGCCCGTGAACAAGCGGCCGCCCGCCGAGGCGCTCGACGATCGCGGCGACGGGATCGTCGTGGCGCGCGCGCGTCTCGCGCACGAGCGCGCCGAGCTCGGTCGGCGAGGCGCAGCGTGCCGGGCACCATCGCCTCCTTGAGCTGGCGGCCGGACAGCGCGTACTGGGCGACGATCGCGGTCGAGCCCATGTCGACGGTGATCGAGCGCGCGAGCCGCTCCGTCCAGCGGTTGTCGACCGTGCGGTCGAGCAGCACACGGTTGCCCTTCTCGTCGGCGAGCGCCATCGGCGTCGCCGAGATGCCGTAGATCGTCGCGGTGACCATCTGCACCTCGGGGAACGCGCGGCCCATGCCGTCGGCGTCGACGACCGGGATCCCGAGCCGCGCGGCGACCGTGAACGGCATCGTCGAGTTCAGGCCGCCGGCCTCGATCGGCATCGTGTGCGTGATCTCGCGGCCGAGGTGCTGCTGCGAGCGCCTCGAACGCCTGCAGCGCCTCCTCGCCGCTCGGGCAGCTTCTCGACGATCACGGTCGGCGCGCCCATCATCGCCGACGGCACGACGAGCGCGTCGTCGGGCACCTCGTCGACGTCGACGATCGTCACCGGGCCGTGCTCGCGGAGCGCGGCGCGCGCGAGCAGCTTGCCGACGTACGGGTTGCCGCCGCCGCCCGTGCCGAGGATCGCGGCGCCGACGGCGAGGTCGTCGAGATCGGACCTCAGTGAACTGCCGCAACGGTCTCCCTCCCGAGCTCGAGGTCGCCGACCGCCTTGACGCGGATGCGCGTCGCGTTGCCGGGCAGGTAGGCGAGCGGCACCTCGTCGACGTCGACGATCCGCACCGTCTCCTCGCCGGCACCGGCCGCTGTCGCGCGCTCGCGTCGCCTCGCGCTTGGCCTCGGCGAGCGCCTCGTCGCGGCTGAGCTCGTCGAGCGAGAAGATGCGGTCGACCTCGCCGCCGACCTGCGCGATCGCCGCGCCGATCGCGTTCGCGACCGCGAAGTGCGGCGGCTTGATCAGCTCGGACGCGCCCGGCAGCGCGTCGCCGAGCAGGACGCTGCCGCCGCCGACGACGACCACCGGGATCGGCGTCGCGGCTCGTCTTCATGCGGTCGACGACCTCGGCGATGCGCTGCTCGATCCGGCGAAGCGCGCGCTCCACCAGCCCGCGATCGAGTCCCGCGACGCGCTCCGGGTCGCCGATCTCGGCGCGGCCGGCGGCGACGGCGAGGTCGGTCGCGGTCAGCGTGTCGCCGCCGAACACGAGCGCCCGTCGCGGCAGCTCGTAGCCGACGCTGCGCGGGCCGACCTCGGCGCGGTCGGCATCGACCAGGCTGCCGCCGCCGATGCCGAGCGAGCAGCACGTCGGGCATGCGGAAGTTCGTGCGCACGCCGCCGATGTCGACCGCGACCGCCGCCTCGCGCGGGAAGCCGTGCGCGCAGCATGCCGACGTCGGCGGTCGTGCCGCCGATGTCGACCACCGCGCAGTCGTCGCGGCCGGACAGGAACGCCGCGCCGCGCATCGAGTTCGTCGGCCCGGACGCGAACGTGGCGACCGGGTAGCGCTCCGTGTACTCGACGCTCATCAGCGTGCCGTCGTTCTGGCTGAGGTAGACGGGGGCGTCGATGCCGCAGCTCCGCGAGCGCGGCGCGGAACGCGGCGACGATCTCGCTCGCGAGCGGGCGCAGGCACGCGTTCATGATCGTCGCGTTCTCGCGCTCGAGCAGGCCGATCCGGCCGATCTCGTGCGAGAGGGTGATCGCCGCGCCGGGCAGCTCGCCGGCCAGCAGCTCGGCGGCCTCGAGCTCGAACTCGGCGTTGACCGGCGAGAACACCGACGAGATCGCGATCGAGCGCAACTCCTTGGCGCGGATGTCCGCCGCGATCCGGCGCAGCTCGCCGTGGTCGAGCGGCGCGATCGTGCGCCCGTCGAACTCGTGGCCGCCGTGCGCGAGGTACCAGTGCCCGCCGAGCGCCGCGCGCAGATCGTCGGGCCAGTCGACCATCGGCGGCAGCGCGGCGGTGGCCGGCGCGGCCGAGCCGCACCGCCGCCGTCGGCACGAGCCGCCGGCGCTCGACGACCGCGTTCGTGAAGTGGGTCGTGCCGATCATCACCGCGGCGACTCGACGGCATCGCCGTCGTCGGTCGAGCGTCGCGCAGCGCGGCGACGATGCCACTGGTGACGTCGGCGCGTCGTCGGCGTCTTGACCTCCGCGAGCACACGCCGCCCGTCCATGAGGACGGCGTCGGTGTTGGTGCCGCCTACGTCGATGCCGATGCGCACCTCGAACCCCCTTAGAACCGCTGCAGTCTCCAGCCGCCGTCGACCGGCAGCGTCGTCCCCGTGACCATGTCGAACGAAGGGCCGCACAGCGCGGCGACGAGCGCCGCCACCTCGGCACGGGTGACGAGTCGCCCGGCCGGCGTGTGCGCGATCGCGCGCTCCACGAAGTCCGCGTCGAACTCGGCGATGTCGTCCGCGCTTTCGGCGATCTGCCCGGGCGCCACGGCGTTGACCGTGATCTCGGGTCCGAGCTCGAGCGCGAGCTCCTCGGCCAGGAAGCTCAGCGCCTGCTTGGCCAGGCCGTAGATCGAGTGGTTGCGCAGGTACGCCGAGCCGGCAGAGAGCAACACGATCCGCCCCCACCCGGCCGCGCGCATATCCGGCGCCAGCAGCCGCGTGGCGATCTGCGCCGCCTTCACGTTGACGTCCCAGATCGTGTCCCATTCGGCCTCGTCCATCTCGGCGAACGGCGTCATCGCGAACGGCCCGGCGTTGTGCACGAGGACGTCGATGCGCCCGAGCGCCTCCTGCGCGGCCGCGACCAGCGGTGCCGGGTCGTTGAGGTCGCCGCCGACGGCGACGTGGCCCGAGCCGAGCCGTGCGACGAGCGCGCGGGCCGCCGCCTCGGACTCGTGGTAGGTGCACGGCCACGGTCGCGCCGTGCGCGGCGAGCCGCTCGGCGATCACGGCGCCGAGGTTGCGCGACGAGCCCGTCACGAGCGCGGTGCGACCGGTCAGGGACATCTCGGCAGCACGTCGGCGGCGACCGTGCGCACGATGGTCTCCGGGTCGTCGCCCGCGAGCGGGAACAGCGCGACCGAGTCGCTGCCGGCGTCGAGCAGCCGGCGGATCTTCTCCGCGCACTCGTCCGGCTCGCCGGCGACCGCCAGGTCGTCGATCCACCGGTCCGGCATCTCGCGCGCGACGGCCTCGGCGCCGCCGCGCGCCGCGCATCGCCTCCAGCTCGTCGCTGATGCCGTAGGCGTCGGTGAGCGCGTTGCGGCCGTCGGCCGCGAGGTAGAACGCCATCGGCGTCGCGCAGGGCAGCCTTCGCGGCCGCGCCGTCACGGCCGACCGATACGAACGCGAACGTCACGACCCGGTTGGGCGCGGCAATCCGCTCGCGCGCCCAGCGCACGTACGGCCGGGCTCGACAGCACCGACAGCACGTTGCCGTCGGCGATCTCACCCGACAGCTGCATCATCTTCGGCCCGAGCACGCCCATGTAGACGCGGCACGCGCGTGGCCGGTGGATGCGTGAGCGCGCACGCGGTCGAGCTGAAAGCAGCGACCCTCGAGGCGTGACCTCCTCGCCGTCGAGCAGCCGCCGCAGGGACGTGACGCGACTCGCGCAGCGCGGTCAGCGGCGACCTCGGCTTGACGCCCATCTGGCGCATCCAGGCCGGCACGCCCGGGCCGATGCCCGGGCGCAGGCGGCCCGGGAACATGCGGTCGAGCGTCGCGATCTCCATCGCCAGCAGCGCCGGGTGGCGGACCATCGCGGAGACGACGCCGAGCCCGATCGGAATCCGTCTCGGTGGCGCGCCAGCGCCGCCGCCGCGCCGGAGATCCCGCCCGTGAAGAAGTAGTCCTCGGCGAACCACAGCTCGCCGTAGCCGAGTTCCTCCGCGAGCCGCGACAGCCGGGGCAGCGTCTCCGGCGCGAGCGCGCTACCGAGCACGAGCCCGACGCGACGTCATGCGTCCTCCGTAGGGCGGCAAGTGCTCGTGCACCAGCCGCACGTCGTTGTTCTCGTGCAGCGCCACGATCTTCCCGTCGCGCACGCGGATCACGTCGACGCCGTGGTTCTTCCACGGTTTGCCGTCGCGCGTCGTGGCCGTCTCCTGCCAGATCGCGGCAGCCGACCTCGCCGTCGATGATCACGCGTCTCGATGCGGAAGTCCACGTCGCTTCAGGAGCCCGGCTGAGAACGCCATGAAGCGCCGCACAGCGGGGATGCCGCGGAACGTGCCCTGACCGAGGAACGTCACCTCGACGTCGTCGGCCATCAGCGCGATCATGCCGTCGCCGTCGCCGGCCAGGAACGCGGCGTAGAGCGCGTCGACCACTTCACGGGTGCTCATGGCTTCTGGCGGCGGCCGGGGTCGGGGACAGGGATCGCGGAGATCAGCGCCTTCGTGTAGTCCTCCGAGGGCGAGTCGAGCACCGTGTCGACCGGTCCCGACTCGACCACGCGCCCACGATGCATGACCATCACGCGATCCGCGATCTGCCGCACGGTCGAGAGATCGTGCGTGATGAACAGGTAGGCCATGCCGAGGTCTCGCTGCAACTCGGCCAGCAGCCCGAGCAGCGATACTCGCAGCGACATGTCAAGCGCGGAAGTCGGCTCGTCGAGGACCACGAACGCCGGGTTCGTGGCGACCGCGCGGGCGATCCCGACGCGCTGCTTCTGACCGCCGCTGAGCTGGTCCGGCTTGCGCCGCAGCAGCGCCGGGTCGAGGTGAACGCGTTCCATCAACTCGCGCAGCTTCGCCTCGGTGGCCGCCCCGTCGCCGCCGTGCAACTTCAGCGGCTCGCGAAGCGTCTGACGCACGGTCATGCTCGGGTTAAGGCTCGCGTGCGGGTCCTGGAAGACCATCTGGATGTCGCGCCGCAGCGCGCGCAACCGGCGTCGCGGCAGCGTCGCGATGTCGTGCTCGCGGAAGCGGATCCGGCCGGCCGTCGGGTCGGTCAGCCGCACGACGCAGCGCGCCGTCGTCGACTTGCCGCTACCGCTCTCGCCGACCAGCGCGAGCGTCTCTCCGGGCGCGACGGTGAACGACACGCCGTCGACCGCGCGGACGACGGTGCCGTGACTATGGAACTCCTTCTGCAGGTCCTCGACGCTGAGGATCGGCTCGCTCACGTGGACGCCTCCAGCGCCACGCGGCGGTCGGCGCGCAGGATCGAGCCGACGAGCCGCTGCGTGTACTCGTGCTGCGGCCGCTCGAAGATCTCGCGCGCGGGACCGGTCTCGACCACGCGCCCCTGGTAGAGCACGATCACACGGTCGCTCGTCTCGGCCACGACGGCGAGGTCGTGGGTGATCAGCAGCACCGACATCTCGTAGCGCTTCTGCAGGTCGCCAAGCAGGTCGAAGATCTGCTTCTGGATCGTCACGTCGAGCGCCGTGGTCGGCTCGTCGGCGATCAGCAACTCTGGTCGGGTCGCCAGTGCCATCGCGATCATGATCCGCTGCGCCATGCCGCCGCTGAGCTGGTGTGGGTAGGCGTGGTAGCGGCGCTCGGGGTCGTCGATCCCGACGGCCTGCATCAGCTCGATCGCCTCGCGACTTGCCCTTCTCGCCGCTCGCGCAGGCGCACGACGCGGGCGATCTGGTCGCCGGCCTTCACGAGCGGGTTGAGGCTCGCGCGCGGGGACTGGAAGATCATCGCGAGCTTGCCGTCCGCTGTGATGTCGCCGGCGTCGATCCGGGCGGTATCCGGCAGCAAACCCATGATGCTGAGCGCGGTGACGCTCTTGCCCGAGCCGCTCTCTCCCACGAGCGCGACGGTCTCCGGGCGGCCGACCTCGAACGACACGCCGTCGACGACCTGGTGGCGCTCGTCGCGCAGCCCCGGGAACGAGACGGTGAGGTTGTCGACGGTGAGGACGCTCATGCGGACCGGAAGAGGTTGCGCAGACCGTCGCCGATCCAGTTGAAGGCGAGCACGACGACGAGGATCGTCGAGGCCGGGGAACAACCACGTCCACCACTCGCCCGAGTCGATGTTCTTCGCGCCCTCGGCGACCATCACGCCCCACTCGCTGGTCGGCGGGCGGATGCCGATGCCGAGGAAGCCGAGCGCGGCGGCGTCGAGGATCGCCCAGCCGAGCACGATCGGGCCGAGCACGATCGCGGGCGCGACCGAGTTCGGGAACACGTGCGCGGAACGCGACCCGCCACGCCGGGTTGCCGACGACGCGCGCGGCGTCGGCGTACTCGCTGTCGCGCATCTTGAGCACCTCGCCGCGCGTGAGCCGCACGAAGAACGGCGTGTAGGCGATCGCCAGCGCCGCGATCACGTAGCCGATCTCGGTTGCCGAGCATGACCGTGACGGCGAGCGCGAGGATGAACGCCGGGAACGACAGCATCACGTCGACGATCCGCATCACGACGTCGTCGACGATCCCGCCCGCGAAGCCGGCGAGCGCGCCGATGATGCGATCCCGGCCGACCAGCGCCAGCCCGGCGACCGCGAACGCGATCATGAGGTCGAGCCGCGCGGCGTCGAGCAGGCGCGCGAGGATGTCGCGCCCGATCTCGTCGGTGCCGAGCGGATGACCGGCGCTCGGGCGCCTGCGAGCGCGTCCTCGGGGTGCGACGTGCAGCGGGTCGACGGTGTAGATCAGCGGCACGACGAACGCCAGCACCAGGACGAGCACGAGGATCACCGCGCCGGCCGTCGCGAAGCGGTTGCGGCGCGCGGTCACCGACAGCCGCTCGCGGAACGTCAGCGCCTGCGCGTCGCGGGTGCAGCGTCTCGGCCGTCTGCTCGGCGACCTGTCCGGCGACCGACACTCAGCCGAGCCTGATCCGCGGGTCGATGACCGCGTAGAGCAGGTCGATCGCCAGGTTGAGCAGGACGTAGATCGTCGGCCACGAGCAGGATGAAGCCCTGGATCGCGTTGAAGTCGTTCGACGTGACGGCGCCGTACGCGTAGCGGCCGATGCCCGGGCCACGAGAACAGCTGCTCGACGATCACGTTGCCCGCCACGAGGTAGCCGAGCACGATGCCGACGAGCGTCAGCACGGGGATCAGCGCGTTGCGCAGCGCGTCGCCGAAGAAGATCTGGCGCGGGCTGAAGCCGAACGCGCGCGACGTCCGCACGTAGTCGGTCGCGAGCACCTCGAGCATCGCGGAGCGGGCCATCTTGATGATCGGCGCGAGCTCGATGATCGCGAGCGTGAGCGCCGGCAGCGCGAGGTACCGCAGCGCGGTGCCGAAGGCCGCGAGATCGCCGGCGAGCAAGCTGTCGATGGTGAGGAAGCCGGTGACGTTGGGGGGCGGATCCTCGGTGATCGGCCAGCGCCCGACCGTGCCCGGCGTCCAGCCGAGCTGGTACGAGAAGACGAACACGAGCATCAGGCCGAGCCAGAAGATCGGCATCGCCGCCGCCATCGCGGCGATGTTGCGCGCGATGTGGTCGATCACCGAGTCTGCGCCTGACCGCGGCCAGGAAGCCGAGCGGGACGCCGACCACGAGCGCACAGCGCCGTCGCCAGCAGGGCCAGCTCGAGCGTCGCCGGCAGGCGATCGGCGAGGTCGGAGGCAACCGGCCGCTCGGTCTTGAAGCTGTGCCCGAGGTCACCCTGGACCGCGCCGCTGACGAACGTCCCAGTAGCGCTCGAGCAGCGGCCGGTCGAGCCCCATCCGCTGCTCCTCGGCCGCCAGCGCCTCAGGTGACGCCAGCGGCCCGAGCCGGACCTCGGCCGGGTTGCCCGGGCAGGATGTTCGTGATCGCGAAGACCGACGACCGTAACGAGCAGCAGCGTCAGCAGCGCGAGCGCGAGCCGACGCAGCACGTAGCGCGCGAACCGGCTGCGGATCGCGCGGGCGCGGGGAGGCGGTCGAGGGCGGCGTGCGCTCATCGCGTCAGGACAGATGGCTCCAGTAGAAGCGCGGGTTCTGGTCCGGCCACAGCGGGAAGTCCTCGAGGTTTCCGGCGACCGGGACGAAGTAGTCGCGCGCGAACAGCCACGCCCACGGCGCGTCCTCGATGATCAGCTTCTGCGCCTCGCGGCTCATCGACTCGCGCTTGGCCGCGTCGGGCTCGTAGAGGCCCGCCGGTGATCAGCTTGTCGACCTGCTGGTTCGCGTAGCGCGACGAGTTGGTGAACAGGTTCTCCGAGAACATGTTCCAGAACAGGTGGTAGAAGGGGTCGGTGACCCAGGAGTAGAACTCGACGATCTGCATCGGCGAGGACCCGGCGTTGCGCTTCTCCTGGTACTCGGCCTCGGCCAGCTTGCGCACCTCGACGTCGACGCCGATCTCGCGGAAGCTGGCCTGGATGAGGGTCGCCGCCTGCTCGTCCTCGGGCCGGCCGATGCAGCACGTCGATGCTGCTCTTGAACCCGTCCGGGTGGCCCGCCGCGCGCGAGCATCTGCTTGGCCGTCTGCGAGGTTCGTGTCGTACTTCCACGCGCTCGGGTCGTGCGTCGCCATCCCGGGCGGCACCATGCTCTTGGCCGGCCGCGCGAGCCCGTGCATGACCTGGTCTGATGATCGCGTCGTACGGGATCGCGTAGGAGAGCGCCTGGCGCACGCGCTTGTCCTTGAACGGGCTCCTGGCTGTTGTTGAAGGTCAGGCCGAACGACCACGGGCTCTGGATGCTGACGAGCTTGACGTCTGCCCGTCGCTCGTTGTCGCGGATCGCCGCCGCGTCCTTGGCCGGCACGTCGTAGGCGACGTGCAGCGTGCCCGGACTTGAGCAGGTTCAGCCGCTCCTGCGGGTCGCTGATGATGCGGAACTACGAGCCCGCCGTTCTTGGGAAGCCCCGACCGGTAGTAGTTGCCGCTCGGCGCGAGCTCCCAGCCCTCGCCGCGGTTCCAGCTCTTGAGCGTGTAGGCGCTGTTGCCGTAGACGTTCTGGCGCCAGTAGTCGTCGGCCCACTTGTTCTCGCTCGTGGCGTTCTGCTCGCCGACCTTCTTGGACTGGATCGACATCACCTGCAGGTTGATCAGCCGCTCGGCCATCGGGTTGGACTCGTCGAGCTTGAACGCGATCGTCTGCGGGTCGACGATCGTCGATGTTCTTCGCCGAGGACAGCGTGAGCATGCCCATCACCGCTTTCGTGTACTGCGTGCCCTCGATCCCGCGCCGGAACGTGTACTTGACGTCCTCGACGGTGATCGGCGTCCCGTCCGAGAACGTCGCCTTCGGGTTCGAGCTTGAAGGTGAACGTGCGCGGTCGGCCGAGAGCCTCCATCGAGCTCGCGATCATCGGCGCCGTCTGGTCGCCGTCGGCGACGAGGATGCCGTCCTCGCCCGGCGCGGGCTCGAAGTCGATCAGCTGGTCATAGAGGTTGGCCAGCATGTAGTAGCCGGGGATCGTCTTGAACGCCTGCGGGTCGACGCGTGTCGGCGTCGACGGTGACGCCGATCGCGAGCTTGGCGGTCTTGCCGCCGCCGTGCCGTCGCCCTCGCTGCGCTGGTTCGGCGACTGCCGCAGGCGGCGACGCAGCGCCGACAGGCTCGTCATCGAGACGCCGAAGGCGGTACCCGTGACGATGAACCGGCGCCGCGTGGTATGACCCGCGCGATAGCTGTCGACGACGTCCGCGAGCGTCTCGCGGTCGCGCTGCGTGAGCGGCTCGGCGACGTTGTCGTCGACGATCTCGATCGCGGGCTTGCGGGGCTTGCGGGGCATCACCTCTCCTTGTCCGTCGTCATGCGTACTCCCCCGCGAACGCCTCGAAGCGGCGCAGGAGGGTCGTGAGCTCATCTGGCTCGAGCTCGGCCTGCGGCGGCCGGACCGCGGCGCGCGGCAGCCCGGTGACCTCCGCGACCAGCGCCTTCAGCGCCGCTCGCTGGGGCACATCCTTGGTCGCCGCACGCAGGTGCGACAGTCGCTGCTGCTCGTGCTCGCCCCAGCGGCCGTCGGCGACGGCCACGCGAACCGCCTCGACGAGTTGCGGGACCGCGTTGGCCAGCGCCGACACGACCCCGTGGACGCCGGCGCGGAACGCCGCCGCGACCGCGCCGTCGCTGCCGGACAGGACCACGAGGCCCGGGAGGGCGCGCAGCAGCGCGGCCGAATGCTCGACGCGGCCACCGCTGTCCTTGACCCCGGCAACACGCGAGCCGAACGCGTCGCGCAGCACGACGACGTCAGCGACCTCGATCGGCACGCGGGTGTAGGCCGGGACGTTGTAGAGGTAGACCTGTGCCTTGTCCGGCAACGCGTCCAGCAGCGCCGCGTAGTACCGCACGACGCCGTCGCGCTCGGCGGGGAAGAACGACGGCGGAGCGACGAGCACGCCGGCCGCGCCGTGGTCGAGCGCGAAGCGGCTGAGCTCGATCGTCTCCGGGAGCGACGTGGCGCCGGTGCCGGGTAGCAGCGCGACGCCGGTGGGATGCGTGGCGAGACGCTCGATCACGGCTTGTCGCTCACGGAGCGAGAGCGAAGGACCCTCGCCGTTGGTCCCGAGTGGCGCGATGCAGCGGATCCCGCGCGTCGTGCAGCCACGTCACGTGCGCGTCGAGCGCGTCGAGGTCGACCGCGCCGCCGCCGGACGTGAACGGCGTCACGACCGCCGGGATCACGCCGCCCACGCTCATCGCCGCGTCCCCGCCTGGACACTCCCGCCGGCCAGCTCCTCGACCTCGGCGGCGTCGATGATCGCGAAGTCGCCCGGGGATCGATTGCTTGAGCGCCGCCATGGCGCCGCCGAGCTCGAGCCCTCGCTGGGCGCCGTCAGCGAGCAGGCCGGCGAGGAAGCCCGCTGAGAACGCGTCGCCGCCTCCGAGGGGGTCGACGGTGGCGAACTCGACCGAGTCGACCTGAACGACCTCGCCGTCGACCGAGACGCTCCGCCGCACCTGCATCGAATCGCCGGCGTCGAGCCGGCTCGAGATCACAACGCGCTCGATGCCGAGGCGGTCACGCAGGGCGCCCGCGACGTCGGCGGGGTCGTCGGCGAGCCCGAACACCGCTTTCGCCTCGCCCGCTGACGCGATCAGCGTGTCGATGTGCGGGGCGAGCGTCTCCAGCCTTGCGCGCGCGTCGCCAGGCGTGCCGAGCAGCGCGCGGTAGTTGAGGTCGAACGAGGTGTGGCAGCTGACCGCCCGGGCCGCCGCCAGTGCGTCCGCGGTCGCGCGTGCACACGCCTGGCGACAGCGCCGGGGTGATGCCGCTCGTGTGCAGTGCACGGGCGCCCGCGAGGAGCGCCTGCCAGTCGAAGGCCGCAGGATCGCAGGGTCGCGAACGCCGAGCCTTCGCGGTCGTAGAGGCTCAGCGGTCGGGCGCGGCCGCTGCCCGACCTCGACGAAGAGCAGACCGAGCCGTCCGTCGGCGGACCACTCGACGCTCTCCGTGTCTACACCGGTGGCGCGTGCGTGCGCGGCGAGCCGGCGTCCGAGCACATTGTCGGGCAGGCGCGACACCCACGCCGCGGCGACGCCGAGCCGCGCGAGCGCCACCGCGACGTTGAGCTCGGCGCCCGCGACCCACACGTCGAACGCGCTCGCCTGCTCGACCCGCTGCAGGCCGGGCGGCGTGAAGCGCAGCATCGCCTCGCCGAACGTGACGATCGTGCCCTGCCGAAACTCCCCCACCATCAATTGAAACGGTGTTTCAGATCTTGCCGATTTTCAAAGCGAACGGTCAGCGCGCGGACCGTGAACCTAGCGGGGCCCGGCTCCTTAAGCGCGGCGAGCACGTCGAACGGCGTGATCGGCAGGTGGTTGAAGTCGTGGCCGGACGGCGTCGCTGACCGCGTTCGCGATCACGGCCGCGGCCGGGCACGATCGGCGGCTCGCCGGCGCCCTTGGCCCCGTGCGGCCCGGCCGGATCAGGATGCTCGAGCAGGATCGACTCGACGCGCGGGACGTCGAGCGCGCCCGGCAGGCGGTAGCTCTCGAGGTCGGACTCGAGAATCCGCCCGTCTTGGATACGGATGTTCTCGTACAGCGCGTAGCCGATCCCCTGCGCGACGCCGCCGTGGATCTGGCCCTCGATGCCGTTCGGGTTGATCACGCGGCCCACGTCCTGCGCGACGACGTAGCGCACGATCGTGACTCGCCCCGTGTCCGGATCGACCTCGACCTCGGCCAGGTGCACGTGGAAGGTCGGCGCGTTGAAGTGGCGGAAATAGGCGCCGCGCATCGTCGCTTCGTCGATCGGCGCCGGCGCCGATACGGCACTGCCTGTCGCGGCGATCGGACCGCCCTCGGCGAGCGCGGCGGCGGCGACCTCGGCGAGCGGGATCCGGCGTTGCGGCGAGCCGGCCACCTCGACGTGGCCGTCCACGAGCCGCAGGTCCTCCGCGGCCGCCTCGATCAGGTCCACCGCGCGCTCGAAGATCTGGCGACGCACGTCGCCGGCGGCGCGCACGATCGCATTGCCGACGTTGTAGACCGTCCGGCTGCCCTGGGCGCCGGCGTCGTAGGGGGCGGCGTCGGTGTCGGGCGCGTACAGCAACACGTCCTTCGGGTCGACGCCGAGTTCTTCGGCGACGATCTGCACGAGACCGGTCGTCACCGCGCCCGAGCCGATGTCGGTCGCGGCGCTGATCAAGCCCGATCGTGCCGTCCTCGTTGAGCTTCAGCGTGGCCGAGCCGGCTAGTGGGTTCGTGAGCCACGTGACGGCCGCGATGCCGACGCCGTGGTACGGGCGGCGTCGCGCTCACCTCGGCCCAGGGCGCGACCGTTCTCGATGCGCTCGAAGGCCTCGGCGAATGCCGTGTCGTTCAGCACCTGGCCGTTCGGCATCCGATCGCCCGGCCGATACACGTTGCGCATTCGCAAGCGCGCGCCGGTCGATGCCGAGCTCTGTTGCGATCCGGTCGATGTGGCGCTCGACGGCGAAGACCATGTATGGCCCGCAGACGCCGCGGAACGAGCCGGTCGGCGGCGTGTTCGTGTAGACGGCATGGCCGCGGTAGCGGACCGCGCCGACGCGGTACGCCCCGGCGACCGGTGAGCATCGCGATCCCGGCGATCGCTGGCGTCTCGCCCGCGTAGGCGCCGGCGTCCATCAGCCACTCCGCCTCCTGCCCGACCAGGTCGCCGTCGCGCGTGACGGCCGAGCGCAGCTTGACGACCGCGTTCTCGCGCATCGTGCCGCCGACGAACTCCTCGCTGCGGGTGTAGACGAGCTTGACCGGGCGCCGCGCGACGCGCGCGAGCAGCGCGGCATACGGCTCGGGGCCGGCGTCGAGCTTGCCGCCGAAGCCGCCGCCGACGGTGTCGGCGACGATTCGCACCGCGGATGAGCGGACGCCGAGCGCCTCGGCGGTGCGGTCGCGTACAAGCGCCGGGAACTGAGTCGAGGTGTGCACGAGGTAGCGGCCGGTCTCGAAGCTGCGCGACCGCGCAGCGCGGCTCGATGTAGCTCTGGTGCTGGCGCGGCACGCGGAACTCGTCCTCGAGCACGACGACGTCGTCGCGCGCGAACGCCGCCGCGACGTCGCCGCTGGTCAGCTCGGCTTCCCACAGACGGTTGCCGTCGCGATCACCCTCGATGGCACTCGCGTACGTCTCCCACTCCTCGTGCACGAGCGGCGCGCCGTCCGCGATCGCGGCGTCGATCTCGGTGACGGCGGGCAGCGGATCGATCTCGAGCTCGATCGCGGCCAGCGCCGCGAGCGCCGCGTCGAGCGTGTCAGCCGCGACGGCCGCGACCGGCTCGCCGATGTAGCGCACGATGCCCTCGGCGAGGAGCGGCTGATCCTTGATGAACATGCCCGAACGCCGCGGGGCGTCGGCGGCGGTCACTACCGCGCGGACGCCGGGCAGCGCCCGCGCCAGCTCGGTGTCGAGGCGCACGATCCGTCCCGCCGGGATGGGGGAGCGCAGCAGCTTCGCGTGCAGCATCCGCGGAAGTTCGCGGTCGAGGCAGTAGGTCGCAGCGCCGGTGACCTTCGCCTCGCCGTCGGCCGCGCCGGACGGAGCGGCCGATCACGCCGCTCACAGCGCCAGCACCGCGTCGATGATCTTCTGATAGCCCGTGCAGCGGCAGATGTTGCCGGCGAGCGCCGCGCGAATCTCCGGTCTCGGTCGGGTGGGGATTGCGCTCGAGCAACGCCGTCAGCGTCATCAGCACGCCCGGCGTCGAGATGCCGCACTGCACACCGCCCGCGTCGAGGATCGCGTCCTGCAGGGGGTTCAGCGCGCCGTCCTCGGCGGCCAGCCCTTCGACCGTGCGCACGTGCGCGCCGTTTGCCAGGGCGAGCGGGTACAGGCACGAGACGACCGAGCGGCCGTCGACGATGACCGTGCACGCGCCGCAGCGTCCCTCGATAACAGCCTGTCTTCGTGCCGGTGAGGCCGCAGTCGTCGCGCAGCACCTGCACGAGCGGCCGGAGCCCATCGCCGTCGACGTTGACCGCCTCGCCGTTGACCGTGAGCTCGTACGTCATTCGACCCCTCCCAGCCGGATGACGGCGCGCGCGATGAGCGCCGGAAGAACCTCGAGCCGGTACCAGCCCGGGGGCGTCGAGACCGTCGCGGCCGGTCAGCGCCTGCGAGGCGGCTCGCCCGGCCGCCTCGCCGGCGGCGCGATCGAGCCTGCTTCCCGTAAGCGCAGCCTCGGCTGCCGCGGTACGCACCGGCACATCGTCGACAGCGCCCACGGCCACACGCGCGGCGAAGACGGCGCCATCCGCACCGACATCTGCGGACACGGCCACGGACACGATCGAGTACTCGGCGCCGCCGCGCACGGTCAGCCGCTCGAACCACGCTCGGCGTCGAGGCGGCGCCGGGACGCGCGCGGCGATGATCAGCGCACCGGCCGGTCGCTCGCCCTTCACCCAGGACTGGACGTCCACGGCGAGCAGCTCGCCGGCCACGGCGACCTCCAGCGTGGCGTCCGCAGCGAGCAGCGGCGGGACGAGATCCGCTTCGGGAAACGGAGCGGCGAGGTTGCCGCCGAGCGTGGCGACGTTGCGGACGGCCGGAAACGCCGAGCGGCGCGCGGCCTCTGCCAGCGCGCCGAGCGCCCCGGCACCGCTCTCGATCGCACCGATGTCCGCGTGCGTCGCCAGTGCGCCGATCCGCACAACGTCCTCGGTGGCCTCAATGGCGCGCAGCTCCGCAAGTCGCCGGAGCGAGACGTAATGCGGCCGCCGGACCGCTTCGCGCATCACCCAGGTGGCTCCGGCGAGCGCGGCGCCGTCGGCGCCGAGCGAGCCGATGAGGTCCACCGCCTCATCAATTGTCGCGGGCTCATGAATCTGAGACACCGTTTCAAGATACTGGCTGCGCGGACACGCCGAGGGCACGTCCCAGCTCGCCGAGGCGGCCGCCTGGCGCCTCGGTCTCCCGGACGACGAGGTGATAATGGTGCGGCGCGCCGCGCTCGCGCTCGACCTCGGCCGAGTCGCGGTATCGAACGCAATCTGGGAAAAGCCCGGGCCCTTCGGTCTCACCGACTGGGAGCGTGTGCAGCTGCACCCATACTTCACCGAGCGCTCGTTCGCCCACGCGCCCGCACTTGCGTCGATCGGCGAGCTGGCGGGTGCCCATCACGAGCGGCTCGACGGCGCCGGCTACCACCGCAAGACGTACGCGCCGGCGCTCGGCCGAGCGGCACGCATCCTCGCCGCCGCCGACTGCTACCAGGCGATGCGAGAGCAGCGCCCGCACCGACCCGCGCTCGACGCTGAGGGCGCCGGGGCCGAGCTGCTGCGCGATGCCCGCGAGGGCCGTCTGTGCCCGGAGGCGGTCGACGCCGTGCTCGCCGCGGCCGGACACCGCGTGGCGAAACGGCCGCGCGAGCTGCCCGCGGGCCTGACGGACCGCGAGCTCGAAGTCCTGCTCGCGCTTGCCGCCGGAAAGACCAACAAGCAGATCGCCGAGACCCTCGGCATCACCACCAAGACGGCGGGCCACCACGTCCAGCACATCTTCGACAAGGCGGGCGTGCGAACCCGGAGCGCCGCGACCGTCTGGGCGTACGAACGCCACCTCGTGCAGGCCGCCTAGCAAATCGTCTTCCCCATTCTCAATGGGCGCGACCGCAGATGGAGGAGAGCCCGCCATGCTTGTCAGCGGACGGCTCTCTCCGGGACCGATCCCTCTCGCTCGGCCGTCACCATACTGCTCATCGGGTGGAGCGGTGATCCCTGCCCTGTCCCCGCCACGACTTCAGAGCGCGCCCCGCATTCGTTGTCGCGCGGGCATCCCTGCTTCCGCGCCGGCCGTCTCGGATTGCGCGGAAAGCGGACGTAGCGCCCGCTTCGCCTGCGCGAGCGGAAGCCCGGACGGGCTGGACCACGTGTTCGCAATGGACGAACACCAGGAGCGCCCTCCGGCTCGACGTGCTGAAGGTCGTGCATAGACCATATGGATTGTCGGTCCGTCTGGTCTGAGCGGTAGAAGAGGCCGGTTCCCCCACGCTGCTGTGGGGGTGAAGTCATGCCGCGCGGCTGGACCCCGCGCGGCGGCCCACAACCGCATAGGAGGAACCAGCCATGGCGAAGGCTAGAACCCTCGTCGGTCTGGACGTGCACGCGGCGAAGATCGTCGCGGCGGTCCTGGACGCCGATACGGGCGAGTTGACGTCGTTTGCGATGAAGGGCGATACGCGCGCGGCGGCCGGGTTCTGCGCCGGTCTGCCACAACCTGTACGCGTCGCGTACGAGGCCGGGCCGACTGGGTACGGCCTGGCGCGCGAGCTCGCGAAGCGCGGGGTTGACTGTGTGGTCGCCGCGCCGTCGAAGATCCCGCGCGCGAGCGGGGACAAGATCAAGACCGACGCGCGTGACGCTGAGCTGATCGCCCGGCTCCTGTTGGCCGGGAAGCTGCACCGGGTCCGCGTCCCGGGCCCGGAGGAGGAGGCGTTACGTGATCTCGTGCGTGCGCGGGCGACGCTGCGATGGGATCTGATGCGTGCCCGGCACCGGCTCTCGAAGCTGCTGTTGCGTCACGGCGTTCAGTTCGATGACGGGCGGGCGTGGACCGAGCGCCATCGTGCCTGGCTGAAGACCGTGGACCTGGGATGGCCGGCGGCGCACGCGACGCTACTCGACGCGCAAGGCTCGATCGAGGCGCTCTGTCATCGCCGCGAGCAGCTTGAGCGTGAGATCGTTGCGATCCTGCCGAGCTCGCCGTGGAGCCGAGAGGTCGGCCGGTTGCGGTGCCTACGCGGGGTGGACACGCTGACCGCGGTCGGGCCGTGCGCCGAGATCGGCGACTTCGAGCGCTTCGCCCGCGCCGAGCCGCTGATGAGCTACGTCGGGCTGGTCCCGTCCGAGTCAACGACCGGGAACAACCGCCGGCTCGGGTCGATCACCAAGACCGGATCGGCGCACGCCCGCCGGCTGCTCGTCGAAGCCGCCCTGCACTACCGCAAAACGCCGGCGCTGCGCAAGACGCTCGCCGAGCGACAGAAGGACCAGCCGCCCGAAGCGGTCGCGATCGCATGGACCGCGCAACCACGACTGCACCGCACCTGGACCCGGCTCGAAGCCCGCAACAAGCGCCGCACCCTGATCGCGGTCGCCGCCGCCCGCGAGCTCCTCGGCTTCTGCTGGGCGATCACCCAAATCGAATAACGAACGACCCCACCAACACCTACCTCGGTCGGCTGGGTCGGTGGCGGCCCGGGACGCGCGGGGAACCCGCGATGTGCCTATGAGCAACCCGGTCTCCCGGGCGACGCTCGATCCCATAGACAGCGGCACCCCACGACGAACCATGGTCCTGCGGCCACCCGGATCCGCGAATATCAGGCTGACCCGCGTCGCGCACAGCAACCGGACCGCCACCCACCCAGCCGACCCCCACACACCCAACACACCGCACACGAGATGCGAGAAATCCACACGCCCCCCTTGACAAACCACTCTCCATATCAGGCACGACGGCGGCGCCGTAAGCCCCGACGCGGAGAGCTCGAACGCCGTGTCTGGCTCCAGGCGCGCGGAAGCGTGAGGGCAGCGGCTCGCGGCCAGCACTGCGCTTCTGTGGAACAGCGACAGCCTCGCTCGCCGATCGATCGCGTAGGCGTCCTTCCTCGCTACCGCTTCTGCCCCAGCGACAGCGACGGTCATCTAGCCTGGCGACGCGTGACCGGAACTGTGCGAGCTGCCGGGTTGGGCGCCGGCCTCACCGAGGCGGACGCGCAGCGACGGCTGCGCGAGCGCGGGCCGCAGCCAAAGGACTCGTCGAGCCGCTCGTACCGGTCGATCGCGGTCGCGAACACGTTCACGATCTTCAACGCGATCCTGGCGGCGTTCGGGGCGGCGACGATCGCGTTCGGCAATCCCAGGGACGCGCTGTTCCTGGGCATCCTGATCGCCAACACCACGATCGGCACGTTTCAGGAGGTGCGCGCCAAGCGCGAGCTCGACAAGCTCGCCGCGCTGGTGGCGCCAACCGCCACGGTGATACGCGACGGCCGACCGCGTGAGGTGCCAATCGTCGAGGTCGTCGTCGGCGACCTCGTGCGGCTCGGCAGCGGCGATCAGGTGGTGGCCGACGGCACAGTGGTGCGTGGCGACGGCTTGGCGCTCGACGAGGCGAACGTGACCGGCGAGTCCGAGCCGGTGCTGCGCGAGGCCGGCGACCGCGTGCTGTCGGGCTCGTTCGTGGTCGAGGGAGAGGGCGCGTTCGAGGCGACCGCGGTCGGGGCCGACAGCCACGCGGCCCAGGTGGCGGCGACGGCGCGGGCGTTCCGTCATCCGCGCTCCCCGCTCGAGAAGGCGATGGACCGCCTGCTGATCGTGATGGTCGCCGTGATGCTCCCGCTCGGCGTGTCGCTGGGGATCTCCTTGGCGATCCGCGACGTCTCCCAGGCGCAGGCAGTCGAGACGCTCACCGCGGCGGTCGTCAACATCGTCCCTGAAGGGCTGATCCTGCTGGTGTCGCTGACCATGGCGGTGTCGGCGGCGAAAATGGCGCGGCGTGGCGTGCTCGCGCAGCAGCTCAACGCGATCGAGTCGCTCGCTTCGGTGTCGGTCCTGTGCACGGACAAGACCGGGACGCTGACCGAGGCGTCGCTGCGGGTCGTGGAGCTGATACCGGCCGATGGGGTGCAGGAGGACGAGCTCGCTCGGGCGCTCGGGCGCTTCGCGGCGAGCGCCCCGTCGCGGAACGCGACGCTCGAGGCCGTCCATGCCGCACAGCTCGGCCGCGACGGCGCCGGCGCGCTGGAGCCGACGGCCCTGGTGCCGTTCTCGTCGCGACGACGCTGGAGCGCGCTGGAGCTGGACGGCGAGCGGCTCGTGCTCGGTGCTCCTGAGGCGCTGCTCGCCGGCGACGACGCGCTTCGCCACGGCGCGTCCCAGCGCGCCGCCGGCGGCCGGCGGGTGCTGGCGCTCGCCGCCGCCGGCGCGCCGCTCCCGCCAGCCGCGCCCGACGCCCCGCTCCCGCACCCGCTGCGCCCGCTCGGCGCCGTCATCCTCGCCGAGCGCCTGCGCGAGAACGCGACCGACACGGTGGCCTTCTTCGGCGCTGAACGTGTGGCGCTCAAGGTGCTCTCGGGCGACAACCCGGCAACGGTCGGCGCGATCACGCGCGACGCGGGAATCCCGGCCGACACTGGCGCCCTCGACGGCGGCGCGCTGCCCGAAGGCGACGAGGCGCTCCTCGCGGCCGTCCGTGCCGCGCCGGCGATCGGGCGCATCTCGCCCGCCGACAAGGCGCGCGTGGTCCGCGTGCTGGCCGATGCCGGCGAGTACGTCGGGATGCTCGGCGACGGCGTCAACGACGTCCCAGCGCTCAAGCAGGCCCGGCTCGCGATCGCCCAGGGAAGCGGCACGCAGATGGCCCGCGCGGTGTCGGACCTCGTGCTCGTCTCTGGCGAGTTCGGCGAGGTCCCGCGCATGGTCCACGAGGGACGGCAGATCCTGCGCAATATCCAGCGCGTCGCGCGACTGTTCGTCACCAAGGCGCTGTTCACCGCGTTCCTGCTGGTGACGATCGCGATCCCCACCGGCGTCTTCCCCCTGCTGCCGCGCCAGTTCACCCTCACCTCGAGCCTGACCATCGGCATCCCCGCCTTCCTGCTCGCGCTCGCGCCCTCGAGCGGGCCCTGGCGGCCCGAAGGCTTCCTGCGCGCGATCGCCCGCTTCTCGCTGCCCGCGGGGCTCGCCGCGGGCATCGGCATCCTGTCCGCCTACCTGCTCGCGCGCTACGCGTTCGACCTGTCGCTGACCGAGGCGCGCACCGTCACCGCGGCGACCGTCGTCACGTCCGGCCTCGCGATCGTGATCCTGCTCGAGGACGAGCCGGGCAAGCGCCGGCTCGCGGTGGCAGCACTCTGCGCGCTGATGGCACTCGGGTTCGTGCTCGTCTGCGCCATCCCCGCGGGGCGAGAGTTCTTCGATCTCGCCACGCCGACCAGCGAGATCGTCGCCGCGTGGGCGATCGGCTCCGCCATCGGTCTCGCGCTGCTCGCGGTCGCGCTGCGCGCCGTGAGCGCGATCGAGCGCAGCGGCGCGGACGGCGTCTGCCGCATCGGCGGGATGAGCTGTCACGGCGTGCGCCGCGACTCGGGTACGGCTCCCCCGAGCCCGCCCCCTCGGACCTCACCCTGAATGCGTTCCACAGGAACGCACACCTATGAGTCTGTGGACGAGCACCAGCGGCCGGAGCTCAGCGCCGGAGGTCGAGTCCGGCGCTAGCGGGGATCATCGGGGGCCGCCGGGCGTGGATGGTCTCGATGATCTCGCCGGGGTCGATGCCTTGCAGGTAGATCGAGGTCACGCCGAGGTTCTGGTGCCCGAGCTGGCGTTGGATGATGTTCAGCGGCACGCCTTCGCGGGCGAGTTCGATCGCGTGTGCGTGACGCAGCTGGTGCGGCGCGAAGCGCCGGCGAACGCCGGCGCGGACCGCGCGCAGGCGCAGGGCTTCGCGCGCGGCGCCGGCAGACCACGCGCGACCGCGGGTGCGGCCGTCCAGGACGCAGAACAACGGGCCCACCGGCATCTGCATGGCGCGCCTCCAGCCAGGGTTGGATGTGTTCGAAGCCCCAGACGTCCATGCCGATCTCGCGCCGGCGGCCGCCCTTACCGCGCCGCACCAGCACTGATCCGCGGCGCGGGTCGAGGTCGAGCTCGGTCAAGGACAGCGCTTCTTGGATGCGGAGCCCGGCGCGCCAGAGGATCACGATCAACGCGCGCACCCGGTCGCCGTGGAGGTCTTCGCCGGCGTGGCGCATGACGGCGACGATCTCTTCCGTCCGTGGCGGGTCGGCCGGGTAGCGCTGGCCCTTGTTGCGTGGGATGCGACCGAGGTGGTAGCCGGGCATGCTCGCGCGCGAGCGACGACGTCGGGCAGAGTCCAGCAGACGAGCTTCGACCATCGTGGTCCTCCGGTCCGATCAGCGGGCGCTCGTCAGCTACGACCACGAACCGCGAGCACCTGCGCCGTACGCAGCTGCGCATGCGCGCAGACGCGCATCTGCGAAGACGCGCGACGCGCCGCTGTCGCTCTTCCACAGAAGGGCACTCTCGCGGAACCACTACGGTCGGCGGCCCCGGTGCTCGCGCCCAACGCAGGAGGCGTCCCGCTCGTGACCGCAGCGATCTCGGTTACACGTTGCGGACCCGAACTGCGTGTTACGCGCTGGCGCCGGGGAAACGCTGGGCATCAACCGCGATGGTGCTTGGGACTCCGGGCGCCAGACCATTCGGGTGCCTTGCGTAGCGCGGGGTGGACGCCATGAGCGGCCAGATTCGTCGCGCCTATGTCTCGGCGGCTGCCTCGGCCACGTTGCGCCGGTAGAGCACCCGTGCGAAGACGGCGGCGGTCAGCGGCATGAACGTGCTGTAGATGGCTGCCGGCACGGTTAGCGCTGGCGCGACCAGTGCTGCGACGGCGATGGCG
>CAVWJU010000006.1:0-206917 GCA_963755275.1 uncultured Solirubrobacteraceae bacterium
ATGGCGGCCGCCTGGTAGGCGGCCACGGCGGCCAGCTCCACGCCAGCGGCGTACGGTCGCGGCGATGATGTCGAACGGGAGGTCTTCCTGGGCGGCGGCGGCCCGGGCGAGGATCCCCGATGCGGGCAGCGCCAAGCCGCCGATCGTGACGAGTGCGGCGCCGGCACCGGCCTGCTTGAGGAACGCACGGCGGCCGGCGACGATCTGCCGTCCGGTCTCACCGAAGTGGATCTCCTCGAGCTCGGACCTGAGCGTCCGCATCGAGTCGTGGTGGGCGTCGTCGACGTCCGCCACCATCGAGCGGAGCTGGCGGGTGTTGATCTCCACCCTGGTTCCTCCTTGGGTCGGACGGGCACGGTTCATCGGACGACGATCGTGCCCGTCATCGAGTTGTGGACGCCGCACAGGTACTCGTAGGTCCCCGCGGCGGGGATCGTGCAGGTCGAGGCGTCGCCCTCGTGGAGGACCTCGAGCAGACGGAACTCGGGATCGCTCCCGATGCTCTCCCAGGCCGGCGCTCCGCTGGCCCGCTGCTCGCTCCACACGGAGTGGTCGGTCGCATCCTGGTTGGTGAAGGTGACGCTCTCGCCGGCCTCGACCTCGAGGCTCGCGGGGTCGAAGGTGAACCGCACGATGTCGACGTCGGCGTCGCCGCCGTCGCCAGCCTCGCACGTCACCGTAGTGGCGTCGCCGCCGTCGACCGCCGGCGCAGTGGTGGACGCGCCGGCGTTCGGGTCGTCGTCGCCGCAGGCGCCCAGCAGCAGCGCCAGGGAGCCGGCGGCGACGGCCACGATCACGCTGGGGAGCTGCACGGCCCCTCTACGGCGCGCCATCCACGGACGGATGACGACCGATCAGAAGTCCAGTGCCGACAGCTCCGGGATCCATGCCGACGCCCGCGTCCACGGCGTCGCGCCACCGGTCGCGGTCGGTCGGCGCCGCCGGTTCGACGACGTCGGCCGGGCTGCCAGGTGCGCGGCGACCTCCTCGAGCGACGACCACGTGCCGACGGCGAGGCCGGCGAGGAACGCGGCGCCGAGCGTGGTCGCCTCGGCGACCGGCGAGACCTCGACGCGGCCGCCGCGTCGCGTCGGCGAGCGCCTGCACGAACGTCGGGTTGGCCGACATGCCGCCGTCGACGCGGATCGCGGCGATCGGCTGGCCGCCGTCGGCCTCGGCCGCCTCGACGAGGTCGGCGCCGCGGTGGGCGACGCCCTCGAGCACGGCCCGCACGACGTGGGCGGCCGTCGTGCCCCGGGTGACGCCGAGGAGCGTGCCCCGGGCGCCGTAGTCCCAGCGCGGCGTGCCGAGGCCGAGCAGCGCCGGCACGTACCACGCCCCGCCGGCGTCGGGCACCGATGCCGCGACGGTCGTGGCTCGCCTCGCTCGTCGGTAGGAGGCCGAGGTCGTCGCGCAGCCACTCGACGTTCGTGCCCGGCCGAGAGCATCGCTCGCCTCGACGCCCCAGGTGGTGCGGCCGCCGACGCCGGTGGGCGACGATCGGGAAGCAGCCGTGCCCGCCCCGCTGGTGGAACGCCGGCCGCTCGGCGCCCAGCGACCGTGTCGAGCATGCCGCCGGTGCCGAACGTGATCTTGGCGAGCCCGGGGACGATGCAGCCCTGGCCGAGGAGCGACGCCTGCTGGTCGCCGACGAGGCCGGCGATGGGCGGTGCGCCCGGGAGCGCCGACGCCGTCGCCGACGACGCCGGACGAGTCGACGAGGTCGGGGCAGGGCCGCGGCGCGGGATCCGCAGCGCGGTCGAGGAGCGTCGTCGTCCCAGCTCGCGGCACGTCGCGGTCGGTGCAGCCCGGTGAGCGCGGCGTTGGTGGGGTCGGTGACGTGCAGCCGCCCGTCGGACAGGCGCCACGCCATCCATGTGTCGACGGTGCCGACGCACAGGTCGCGGCGTGCGGTCCGGGTCGGCCTGGTCGAGCAGGTGGCGCGACCTTGGTGGCCGACAGGTTCGGTGCCAGCGCGGATGCCCTCGGCCTGGAGCACGAGGCAGTCGCCGACGGTGCGGAGGTCCTGCCAGCCGAGTCCCGGGCCGACCGGCTCGCCGGTCGCCCGGTCCCACACGATCGTCGACGCCCGCTGGTTGGTGATGCCGACGCGCGCCGACCGGCCCGCCCGCGTCGGCGAGCGCCGGCGCGGCGCAGTCGATGGCGGCGTCGGCGAGGGCGACGGCGTCGAACTCGACGAGGCCGGGCGCCGGGTGTCGGGCAGGCGTGGCGGTGGCGTGGACGTGGTCGACCGGCGCGTCGGCCGACACGATCGGCGGCCCGCACCGACGACGTGCCGACGTCGACGACGAGGATGCGGTCCGCGAGCACTCATGACGCGCGAGCCGTCGGCCAGCCAGCCGCCGACCAGGCCGACGGTGGTGGCGAGCAGGGCGTTGACCACCACGCTGGCGGCATCGAGGCCTCGTCGCCGCTCGACCCGACCACCAGGGCGACCGCCTGGGCGACGACGAAGCCGGCGAGCGCCGCCAGGGCGCCGTGCGCCAGGGCGTGGTCGGGCCGCACGCCGGCCGGCCACGCCAGCCGCCGGCGAGGAAGCCGGCCAGGGCGACGAGCCCGAAGGCCACGGCGGCGCCGGAGCCGTCGTCGAGCGACGGCGGCGCCGACGGTGGCGGCGGGGACGGCGATGACGATCGCCACCACCGCGCCGGCGGCGATGGCCCGCGGGTCGACGGCGACGGCGGCGTGGTCACCAGTCCACCGGTCCCCACGGGCTGGGCAGGCCGAGCTTGCCCGGGTTCAGGATGCCGTTCGGGTCGAGCGCCGCCTTCGCTGGCGACGAGCACGTCGAAGGCCGGCCCGAGGGCCTCGGCCACGAACCGGCTCCGGGCGAGGCCGACGCCGTGGTGGTGGCTGAGGGCGGCGCCGCCGGGCGAGGGCGGCCCGCTGCCCGGCGTCCCAGAGCGCGCGGTGGTACCCGGTGCGCTCGTCGGCGTCGACCTGGCCGGCGAAGGTGAAGTAGAGGCAGGCGCCGTCGGGGTACGAGTGCGACTGGTGGGCGCTGGCGGCGATCGTGCCCGGGACGCCGAGCAGGCGCCTCGATGGTTGCGTCGTAGATCGCCGGCAGGTCGCGCCAGCGCCCGGCGACCTCCATGGTGTCGACGACGTAGCCCCGGGAGATCAGCGCCTCCAGCGCGGCGACGTCGTTGCGCTTGGCCATCCAGTGCTCGACGAGGCGCTCGTCCTGCCGCCGACGCGCCGGCGTCGGCGCACACCTCGTCGACGATGCGCAGGGTGACCTCGACCAGCGCCTCGTCGCCCTCGTCGTAGGCGAGCAGGAGGTGCACGCCCTCGCGGCGTCGTGGTAGCTGCGGGCCGCCTCGGTGGCGTCGTAGAGGCGCAGCACCGCGGGCGTGGCACCCCGCTGCACGATCGGTGCGCTGCGCGTCGAGGGCGGCGGCGAAGCTCGCGAAGCCCCACGCCGTCGCTGCGTGGTAGGCGGGAGCGGGGTGGAGGCGCAGCCGGGCGCCCGGTGATGACGCCGAGGGTGCCCTCGCTGCCGACGAAGAGCTGGTTGAGGTCGGGCCCGACCGCCTGGCGGGGCGCGCCGCCGGTGGTGAGCTGGCGGCCGTCGGCGAGGACGACGTCGAGGCCGACGACGATGTCCTCGATCTTGCCGTAGCGGCCCGAGAACTGGCCGGCGCCACGGCACGCCAGCCAGCCGCCGACGGTGGACAGGTCGATCGACTGGGGCCAGTGGCCGATGGTCACGCCGTGCTCGGCCCGCAGCGCGTCCTCGAGCGGCGTGCCGAAGGTGCCGGCCCGCACGTCGAGCACCAGCGACGTGTCGTCGACGTCGACGATGCCCGGACAGCAGCGGTGAGGTCGAGCACGACGCCGCCGTGGACGGGCACGCTGCCGCCGAGCACGCCGCTGCGACCGCCGGCGGCCGTCACCGGGACGCGGGCCGCGTTGCACACCGCGAGGACGGCGGCCACCTCGGCGGCGTCGTCGGGCGGCACACGACCTCGGCCAGGGCGGCGACCTCGCCGCCGGTCGCCCAGCACATCGCGAGCGGCCACCAGTCGCGGCTCGCCTCGGCCAGCGCGGCGGGATCGGAGGTGACGTGCTGCGCAGGCGCTGCGCAGCCGGTCGACGACGTCGTCGGGCACCTCGACCCGGGTGGCGCCGAGGTGGGGCCGGGCCGCGGCGGCGCCGCCGTCGATGGCGATGGGGGGCGTCGGCGCCCCCGGCGGCGGCCCGGGCACGGCCGCGCACCCTAACCCGTCGAGCCCCGCCACCGCCGAACCGCGGTCGAATCGGTCCCCTGCGGGACCGATTCGACCGCGAGCTCCTGGGGGGGAGGCTGCTGGGTCGTGGACGTTCCGGGGGTGGTGGTCGAGCTGGGCGACGGGCGGGTGCTCGCCGCCGACGACGTCGGCGATCCCGACGGCACGCCGGTGCTCTACCTGCACGGCGCGCCCGACTGCCGCCTCGCCCGCCATCCCGACGACGGCGATCGCCGCCGCCGCCGGGGTGCGGCTGGTGCGCCGTCGACCGGCCCGGGCTACGGCGGGTCCGACCCGCTGCCGGCGCCCGACCCGCGGACCTGGGCGCCCGACGTCGAAGTGCTCGTCGACCGCCTCGGGATCGACTCGTTGCACGGTGGCGGCGTGGTCGGCCGGGGCGCCGTGGGCGTTCGGGGCTTGCACGCCGGTCGCTTTGAGCGTCGCTTCGCGGACGCTCACGCGTGCACCCCGTTCGCGTGCAGCTCCTGCAGCGACACCACCGGCGGCTCGCCGAGCCGCGCGGCGGCGATCGCGCGCGCGGCGGCCATCCCGCCCGCGATCGTCGTGATGCACGGGAGCCCGCGGGCGACGGCGGCGCGGCGGATCTCGTAGCCGTCCGTGCGCGCGGCGGTGCCGGTCGGCGTGTTGATCACGAGGTCGACGTCGCCGCGGTCGATCCAGTCGACGACGTGCGGCGAGCCGTCCTGGATCTTGTTGAGCGTCTCGACCGGGATGCCCATGCGCTTGATCGAGGCGGCGGTGCCGCGCGTGGCGACGATCCGGAAGCCGAGGTCGTGCAACTGGGCGGCGATGCCCATGACCGCGCCGACTTGTCGGAGTCGGTGACGGTCACGAACACGGTGCCGCTGCTCGGCAGCTGCGAGCCGACCGCGGCCTGCGCCTTCGCGAACGCGGTCGGGAAGTCGGCGGCGACGCCCATCACCTCGCCGGTCGAGCGCATCTCGGGGCCGAGCAGCGCGTCGGCGCCGGCGAAGCGGTCGAACGGCAGCACCGCCTCCTTCACGGAGACGTGGCCGTTGTCGGTCTTCTCCGGCAGCCCCATCGTCGCGCAGCTTCTCGCCCAGCATCACGCGGCACGCGAGCTTGGCCAGCGGCAGCCCGGTCGCCTTGGACACGAACGGGACCGTGCGCGAGGCGCGCGGGTTGGCCTCGATCACGTACAGGTCGTCGCCGTAGACGCCGTACTGGACGTTGATCAGGCCGACGACGCCGAGCGCGAGCGCGAGGTCGCGCGTGGCCTGCGCGGATCTCCCCCAGCATCTCCGCGCCGAGCGAGTGCGGCGGCAGCACGCAGGCGGAGTCGCCGGAGTGGATGCCGGCCTCCTCGACGTGCTGCATGATCCCGCCGATCCAGACGTCCTCGCCGTCGCAGATCGCGTCGACGTCGACCTCGATCGCGTTCTCGAGGAAGCGGTCGAGGAAGATCTCGCCCTGCGGGCTGCGTGCGGCGCAGGTAGTCGGCGAGCATCTCCTCGTCGTAGGCGAGCTCCATCGCGCGCCCGCCGAGCACGTAGCTCGGGCGCACGAGCACCGGGAAGCCGATCCGCGGGCCGGCCGCGAGCGCCTCCTCGGGCGTGTGCGCGAGCGCGTACGGCGGCGCCTTGCAGCCCGAGCCGCTCGAGCAGCGCGCCGAAGCGGCCGCGGTCCTCGGCCAGGTCGATCGCCTCGGGCTGCGTGCCGAGCAGCGGCACGCCGGCCGCCTCCAGGCCCGGCGGCGAGCCGCAGCGGCGTCTGGCCGCCGAAGGACACGATCACGCCCTCGGGCTGCTCGACCTCGACGATCGCGAGCACGTCCTCGAGCGTCAGCGGCTCGAAGTACAGCCGGTCGGACGTGTCGTAGTCGGTCGAGACCGTCTCCGGGTTGCAGTTGACCATCACCGCGTCGCGGCCGGACTCGCGCACGGTCATCGCCGCGTGCACGCAGCAGTAGTCGAACTCGATCCCCTGGCCGATCCGGTTCGGGCCGGAGCCGAGGATCATCACGCTCGGCCGGTCGCCGCGGCGGACCTCGGTCGGCGCGCGTCCGCTCCCAGGCCGAGTAGTAGTACGGCGTCTCGGCCTCGAACTCGGCCGCGCAGGTGTCGACGGCCTTGTAGGTGCGGACGCCGTCGAACGCGCGGTCGAGGTCGCGCAGCTCGCGCAGGAACCACGGGTCGATGCCGGTGCGGGCGCGGATCTCGCCGTCGGAGACGCCGCGCCGCTGCAGTTCGAGCAGCACGTCGAAGCGGTCGGCGCCGGGCGTCTCGAGCCGCGTCAGCAGCTCCTCGTCGGAACCCTCTAGCGAAGGTAGAGCGTCAAGCTCGCGCGAACGCAGGGCTTTTCCGAACGCCTGGCCGAACGTGCGCCCGATCGCCATCACCTCGCCGACCGACTTCATGTGCGTCGAGAGCGCCGGCGTCGACGCCCGGGAACTTCTCGAACGCGAACCGCGGCCACTTGACGACCACGTAGTCGAGCGTCGGCTCGAAGCTCGCCGGGCGTCGCGCGGGTGATGTCGTTGGGGATCTCGTCGAGCGTGTAGCCGACCGCGAGCCGGGCGGCGATCTTCGCGATCGGGAACCCGGTCGCCTTGGACGCGAGCGCGCTCGACTCGCGACACGCGCGGGTTCATCTCGATCACGACGATCTCGTCGGTCGCCGGGTTGACCGCGAACTGGACGTTGGAGCCGCCGGTCTCGACGCCGACGGCGCGGATCACGGCGATCGCCTGGTCGCGCAGCTTCTGGTAGGTGCGGTCGGTCAGCGTCTGCTGCGGCGCGACGGTCACGCTGTCGCCCGTGTGGACGCCCATCGGGTCGATGTTCTCGATCGAGCACACGATCACGACGTTGTCCGCGTGGTCGCGCATCACCTCGAGCTCGAACTCGCCCCAGCCGAGCACGGACTCGTCGATCAGGACCTGGCCGATCGGGGACGCGGCGAGGCCCTGCGCGACGATCCGCTCGACGTCCTCGCGGGTGCGCGCGATGCCGCCGCCGCGGCCGCCGAGCGTGAACGCCGGGCGGATGATCAGCGGCAGCCCGAACGCGTCGAGCGCGGCCTTGCGCCTCGCCGACGCGAGGTCGCGATCGTGTTGCGGGCGGTGCGCAGGCCGGCGGCCTGCATCGTCGCGTCGAACTGCTCGCGGTCCTCGGCGCGGCAGATCGCGTCGTAGTTGGCGCCGATCAGCTCGACGTCGAAGCGCTCGAGCGTGCCGTCCTCGTGGAGCGTCTTGGCCAGGTTGAGCGCGGTCTGGCCGCCGAGCGTCGGCAGCAGCGCGTCCGGGCGCTCGCGCTCGATCACCTGGCGTCACCGGGCCCGGGCAGCAGCGGCTCGACGTAGGTCGCCGTCGCGAACTCCGGGTCGGTCATGATCGTCGCCGGGTTGGAGTTCACGAGCACGACCTCGTAGCCCTCCTCGAGCAGGACCTTGCAGGCCTGCGCGCCGGAGTAGTCGAACTCGGCGGCCTGGCCGATCACGATCGGGCCCGGAGCCGAGCACGAGGATCTTGTGGAGGTCGTCCCTACGCGGCACTGAACGCCCCGATGAACTCGTCGAAGAGGTCCAGGGAGTCGTTCGGCCCCGGCCCGGCCTCGGGGTGGTACTGCACGCAGCCGGCGGGCACGTCGAGCAGCCGGATGCCCTCGATCGTGCCGTCGTAGAGGTTCACGTGCGTGAGCTGCGCGGCGCCGAGCTCGGACTCGATGATCTCGCCGGGCGTGCCCGCGACCGCGAAGCCGTGGTTCTGCGACGTGATCGCGATCCGGCCGGTCCGCAGGTCCTTGACCGGGTGGTTGGCGCCGCGGTGGCCGAACGGCAGCTTGAACGTCTCCAGGCCCGCGGCGCGCGAGAGCAGCTGGTGGCCGAGGCAGATGCCGAACACCGGCTTCGTGGTCAGCAGCTCGCGGATCGTCTCGCACGATGTAGTCGAGCGCCGCCGGGTCGCCGGGGCCGGGCACGAGGAAGAACCCGTCGGGGTCGGTCGCGAGCAGCTCCTCGGCGGGCGTCGTGCACGGGTAGATCTCGAGCGTCGCGCCGCGCTCGGTGAAGTTGCGGATGATCGAGCGCTTGATCCCGGTGTCCAGCGCGACGATCCGCGGGCCGCCCTCGCCCTCGAAGACGCGCGGCTCCGCGATCGTCACCTCGCGCGCGAGGTCGCGCCCGACCATGCTCGGCTCGGCGTCGATCGCGCTCGCGCGCTTCGCGCTCCGGGACGTCGGCCATGAAGATCCCGCCGCGCATCGCACCCTCGGAGCGGATGTGGCGCACGAGCGCGCGCGTGTCCACGCCCGTGATCCCCGGCACGTCGTGCGCGGCCAGCCAGCTCAGCCAGCCCTGCTCGGAGCCGGGCGCGTCGGCGTAGTCGGACGTCTCGCGCATGATCGCGCCGGCGGCGTGGATGCGGTCCGACTCCATCGCCGCCTCGGAGACGCCGTAGTTGCCGACGTGCGCGGTCGTGAACGTGATCAGCTGGCGCGCGAAGCTCGGGTCGGTCATCGACTCCTGGTAGCCCGACATGCCGGTCGTGAAGACGACCTCGCCGGTGACCGACCGCTCCGCTCCGACCGCCTCGCCGTCGAACCGCGTGCCGTCCTCGAGCAGGACGTAGGCGCTCATACGGACGCCAACACCCGCTCCCGGTAGACGATCCCGCCGGCGGCGATCGTCGTGACGACCTTGCCGCGCAGCGTGCGGCCCGCGAAGCAGCAGTTCTCCGCCCGGCTCTCGTAGCCGGCCTCGCCGACCTCCCACTCCGCGGCGAGGTCGATCAGCACCAGGTCGGCGGGCTTGCCGACCCGGATCTCCGGCGTCGGCAGGTCCATCAGCGCGGCGCCGGCGCTGAGCTTCTCGACGAGCAGCGCCAGCGGCAGGACGTCCGCCGTGTAGACCGCCGCGAACGCGGTCTCCAGGCCGGTCGTGCCCATCGGCGCCTCCTCGAACGGCACCTCCTTCTCCTCGCGCGCGTGCGGCGCGTGGTCGGTGGCGATGCAGTCGATCGTGCCGTCCTTCAGGCCCGCGATCAGCGCCTGGCGGTCGTCCTCGGAGCGCAGCGGCGGGTTCATCTTCAGCCGCGTGTCGAGGCGCTCCAGCAGATGCGGCGTCGGTCAGCGTGAGGTGGTGCGGGCTGACCTCGCAGGTGATCCGCACGCCGCGCGCCTTCGCCTCGGCGACGGCCTCGACCGACTCGCGCGCGCTCAGGTGCTGGATGTGGATGCGGCCGTCCTCGTAGCGCGCCAGCGAGGCGTCGCGGGCGATCAGCGTCGACTCGGAGATGCTCGGGATGCCGGCCAGGCCGAGCCGTGCGGAGACCTCGCCCTCGTGCATGACGCCGCGGCCCGGACAGCGTCGGGTCCTCCTCGTGCAGCGCGATGATCGCCGCCGCACAGCTTCTGGTACTGCAGCGCCTTGCGCAGGATGCCGGCGCGGTGGACGGGCTTGCCGTCGTCGGTGAAGCCGAGCGCGCCGCACTCGCGCAGCTCGGCCATCTCGGTCAGCGCCTCGCCGTCCAGGTCGCGCGTGACGCTCGCCAGGAAGCCGACCGGGATGCGCGCGTCGCGGCGCGCCGGTCTCGCGCAGCGAGCGCAGGATCGGCGCGCTGTCCACCACCGGGCTCGTGTTCGGCATCGCCACCACGGCGACGAAGCCGCCGGCGGCCGCCGCGCGCGTGCCGGTCTCGAGGTCCTCCTTGTGCTCCTGCCCGGGCACGCGCAGGTGCACGTGCGGGTCGACGAAGCCCGGGAACAGGTGCCGGCCCTCGCCGTCGATGACCTCGACCGTCGGCGCTCGAGGTCGCTGCGCCGATGTCGGCGATCTCGCCGCCGCGGATCAGCACGTCGAGGCGCGTCGTCGAGGCCGGCGCGCGGGTCGAGCACGTGGGCGCCGCGGATCAGGACGTCGGCGGGCGGTGTGGGACGGTGGTCGAGCATCAGGCGGGCACCGGAGCGGTCGCGAGGGCGGGCTGTGGCGCCGACCGGCCGGCGAGCAGCTCGTAGAGCACGGCCATCCGGACGACGACGCCGGCCTCGACCTGCTGGCCGATCACGGCCTGCGGCGAGTCGATCACCTCGGCGGCGAGCTCGACGCCGCGGTTGACCGGGCCGGGGTGCATGAGCACCTGGCGCGGCGCTCAGCCGGCGGCCGTCGATCTGGTACTGGGCGGCGTACTCGCGCAGCGACGGGCACGAAGCAGTCGGTCATGCGCTCCTTCTGCATCCGCAGCGCGTAGACGACGTCGGCCTTCTTGAGGCTCGTCGAGCGTGTAGGCGACGTCGCACAGCGCCTCCATCCCGCGCGGGATCAGCGTCGGCGGGCCGCAGACCGTGACCTTCGCGCCGAGCTTCGTGAAGGCGAGGATGTTCGAGCGCGCGACGCGCGAGTGCAGGACGTCGCCGACGATCCAGATGTTCAGGCCGTCGAGCGAGCCGAGCCGCTCGCGCAGCGTGTAGACGTCGAGCAGCGCCTGCGTCGGGTGCTCGTGCTTGCCGTCGCCGGCGTTGACGACGCCCGCGGTCGTCCACTCGCGCGACCAGCGCCGCGGCGCCGACGTACGGCGTGCGGATCACGATCAGGTCCGGCCGGTAGGCCGAGAGCGTCTGGACCGTGTCCTTGAACGACTCGCCCTTCTCGACCGCGGAGCCGCCGGACGGCGAAGTTGATGACGTCGGCGGACAGCGACTTGGCGGCGAGCTCGAAGGAGCTGCGCGTGCGGGTGCTCGCCTCGTAGAAGAGGTTCAGGACGCGCCGGCCGCGCAGCGCGGGCACCTTCTTGATCTCGCGCTCGGAGACCTCGGTGAACGTCTTCGCGCGGTCGAGGATGCGCTCGATCGCGGCGCGGTCGAGGTCCTCGATCGACAGCAGGTGCCTCACGCGTACGCCTCCTCGAGCTGGGTGATCGTGACCTCGTCGGTGCCGTCGACCTCGACGACGCGGACGTTGACGCGCTCGTTGCGCGCGGTCGGCAGGTTCTTGCCGACGTAGTCGGGGCGGATCGGCAGCTCGCGGTGGCCGCGGTCGACCAGCGCGGCGAGCTGCACGCGCGCCGGGCGCCCGTAGTCGAACAGCGCCTCGATCGCGGCGCGGACCGTGCGGCCCGTGTAGAGCACGTCGTCGACGAGGACGACCGTGTAGTCCTCGAGCCGGAAGCTCAGGTTGCTGTCGTGCACCGCCGGGTCGACCGGCCGGGTGGAGACGTCGTCGCGGTAGAACGCGATGTCGATGTCGCCGAGCGGGACCTCCTCGTCCAGCAGGTCGCAGACGAGCCGTGCAGGCGGGTGGCGAGATGCGCGCCGCGGCGGTGGATGCCCACGAGGGCGACGGGCCGGCCGCTGTTCTTCTCGACCACCTCGTGCGCGATGCGCACGAGCGTGCGGCGGATGTCGTCCTCGTCGAGGACGACGCCTCTGATCGGGCAAGACCGTTCCTTCCTGGCCTCTCGGGACCTGGTTAAAGGGACGCGGGGAGTTCTAGCAGGGCCTCAGGACGGCGGGCTCGAGCTCGGCCTTGACCAGCTGCGGCTCCCCACGTTCCGGGAACGGGATCTCGATCGCGTCGAAGTCGCGCGGGACGACGGTGTTCTCGAAGATCGGCGCGCGCCTCGTCGCGGATCTCGCGCGGGAAGTAGCGCGTGGAGAGGTGGGTGAGCGCGAGCAGCTTCACGCCCGCGTCGCGCGCGAGCTCGGCGGCCTGGCGGGCGGTCGAGTGGCCGGTCTCGCGCGCGCGGGCGCGCTCGTCCTCGCAGAACGTCGCCTCGTGCACGAGCAGGTCGGCGTCGTGCGCGTAGACCTCGACGGTCTGGACCGGCGTCGTGTCGCCGCTGTAGACGATCCGGCGGCCCGGGCGGTCCTCGCCCACGACCTGCTCGGGCGTGACGCCGTTGACGGTCTCGCCGCGCTGCAGGCGGCCGAAGTCGGGGCCCTCCGTCGACGCCGAGCGCGCGCGCGGTCTCGACGTCGAAGCGGCCCGGGCGGTCGTCCTCGACGAACGCGTAGCCGAACGCCTCGACGCGGTGCTTGACCGGGAAGCCCGCGATCACGAAGTCCGTCGAAGCCGATCTCGTCGTGCGGCTCGAGCTCGATCGACCTCGCAGCGGGTAGCCGGTGCGGCCGATCACGGGCCGCAGCACCTGCTCGTAGAGCGCGTTCAGGCCCGGCGGGCCGTAGACGTCGAGCGGCCGCTCGCGCGCGCGCATGTCGAACGTCTTGATCATCCCCGGCAGCCCGAGCCAGTGGTCGAGGTGCAGGTGGGTGATGAAGACGGCGTCGACGTCCGGCAGCCCGATCGAGCGCAGCAGCTGGTGCTGGGTGCCCTCGCCGCAGTCGAACAGGATCCGCTCGCCGCCCGCGCGCAGCAGCAGCGCGGGCAGGCCGCGCTTCGGCGTCGGGACCGAGCCCGCGGTGCCGGCGAAGAACAGCGACAGATCCATGGCGGACGCACGCTATCGAGTCACTGAGATGCCGTTGAGCGCGTCGACGACGGCGAACACGTCGCCGCGCTCGTAGAAGTCGACGGCGAGCAGATTGGGCAGCTGCCCGCGGATCCGGCGGCACGTCTCGGCGCGGCGCAGGAGCGGCTCGAACGCGTTGACGATCTCGGCCAGGGCGGGTCGGGGCAGCGGGGTCCGTGTTGATCCAGTGGTTGATCAGGAACAGCGGCGCGGCGTCGGTGCCGCGATTGGGCGACGCAGGTGGCCGCGAGATCGCCTCGTGAGCCTGTCCACCTGCTTGAAGGTGAACGGCGTCTCCTGCACGAGCCGCTCGTAGGCGAGCTGGTACCAGGGCGCCGCCCCGGCGCGGTTCTCGGCGAGCACCATCAGCCGCTGGTCGCTGTCGATCATCTCGCGCAGCGTCGGCCAGTCGCCGTCGCTCGGCGGCGTGAAGACGTAGCGGTCCAGGCCGGCGTCGCCGATCGCGGCGACGAAGTCCTCCGGCGTCACGTAGTCCTGGTTGACGATCACCAGGACGTCCGCGGGATTGCGTGACCAGGAACTCGTGGATGTCGTCGAGCACGCTGTCCAGCGGCGTGGCGCCGAGCTCGCAGAACGTGTGGCACAGGTACATGCCGCGCTCGCCCTCGCCGCGGAAGCCGGCCCGGGCGCGCAGCCGCTGCGCCGCCGCGACGCTCTCCGGGCTGACGCCGTCCTGCGAGATCGTGCGCGCGAGGTCCTCCGCGCCGTGAAGTAGGTGCGCGTGCGGCCGTTCGGGAGCCGGTCGGCGTAGTGGGTGTCGAGCAGCAGCCCGCGGATGCCGTCCTCGAGCTGGCCGGCGATCGGGCGTTCCTGAAGCGACGCGAACCAGCCCGGCTCCGGGCACCGACATCGAGTTGTGCGTCGCCGCCAGCGCGATCGTCCGGCAGCGCCGGTCGCACAGCGCCTCGCGGCCGTTGCAGCCGGCGGTACCGCCCGGCGCGGGCTCGTCCACGCCGCCGCCGTCGACGAACGCAGCGAGCGCCGTCGCGATCACGAGCGCCGCGACGAGCGGCACCACGAGCCGGCGCAGCCGCGGCCGCGCGGCTCCGCGCCCGGCCGGTAGGTGAGCGCGGAGGAGCAGCTCGAGGCCCTTGTAGATCAGGTAGACGCCGATCAGCGTCGTGACGATCACGAGCACCGCCTGCCGGCGCCGCCACGGTGAGACACCGCCGCGGCGACGAGGGCCACGCCACGGACCACGCGCAGCGGGGTGCTCTCGGGCTCGGTCGATCACGCAGCCGCCAGGCCACGCGCGCAGCGGCTCCTCGACCGCGACCGGCTGGACGAGCGACGCGGCCGCCGCCGCGACCACCGCACCCGCGCCGGCGATCACCCAGCCCGCGGTGCGCAGGTCGCCGAGGAACGCGTCCCACGCCGCCGCCCACGACGTCCGGCTCGTCGACGCGTCGCCAGCACCAGCGCCTGGGCGATCGTGTCGGCGGCGACGATCGCGATGCCGACGGCGGCGACGCCCGCCCCGAGCTGCGACGCGGTGCGCCGGCGGTCGCCGCTCAGCGCGAGCGCCGCGATCATCGCCGCGAGCGTCAGGCCGGCCAGGAGCAGCGCGATCACGCGCAGCCGCCGCCCGACCCGCAGGACGTCCCGGTCACGCTGCCGAGGTCGCTCTGCAGGACGCACGACGCGTTCGTCGCTCTCGATGCTCGCTGCGAGCTCCGGATCGAGCGCGCGCAGCGCGGCGGCCACGACGATCCCCACGTCCGTGAGCGTCAGCGTGACCGTGTCCTCGTCGCCGCGGAACACGCCGCCGTGCGACGTCGCGCACGCTGCGCCGGAACAGGCTCGCGAACGCGTCGCGTGCCGACCACGCCCGCCACCACCGACGAGACGAGCGGCCGCGCGGCGAGCAGCTCGCTGCGCCGCGGCACGATCAGCTCGTCGGTGACCCGGTCGCCGATCACCGCGCGCGTCCGCGGGTCCTGCGAGCGTCGCCGTGGCGCGGTTGGCGAACTGACCGGAGTCGTAGAGCACGCGCCACGCGTAGGCCGTCACGTCGCCGCGACGAGCAGCACCGACGCCAGCACGACGAGCGCGCGGCTCATGCGGCGTCCAGCAGCAGCGCGGTGACGATCGGCCGCGACTCCGGGGCGGGCTGGTCGACGTTCGAGTACGGGCGGTTGAGCAGGTGACCGCGGTGCACGAGCGTCGACGAGCCGCCGCCGTCGAGGTTGATCGCCTCGCGCGCGCCGAACGAGATCAGCAGCCGCGCCAGCTCGCCCAGCTCGAGCCCGGCGTCGACGCCCGAGCGGCGGCCGTCGCAGCAGACCGCCAGCAGCTCGTCGTCGCTGACGCCGAGCGCGCAGCGCGGGTAGCGCCCGACCGTGATGTCGGAGTCGAACTGGCCGGAGCCGGCCGAGAAGCCCTCCGGATCGGAGCCGTCGATCACCGACTGGCCGTCGCGCACGAGCAGCGGCCCGGCCTGGACCAGGTCACCGCCCGCGCCCCGATCTCCTCGCAGGCTCGCGAGCCGCACGGCCCCGTCGACGTGGACGCACGCGCGCCGCCCGGCCCACGGCGCGGCCACCGGCTCGTGTCGACCGCCGCGCCCCGAGCCGCACCTCGCCCGAGCGGGCGATACGGGTCGCGCACGAAGAACCCCGCGACGATCGCCTCGGGCCGCCGGTTGGCGGCGCACCAGTGGTCGAGCCGCGTCGGCTCGTGGAAGTGCAGCACCGAGACGCGGGTGCTCGCGGCGGGTGGCGGGTCAGGTAGACGGTCGTCTCGTCGCCGTCGCGCGTCCGGAACCGCAGCAGCTCGTATTCGGGCATCAGAACCTCCAGAACACGGGGACCAGCAGCACCGCGACGACACCGAACAAGAGCAGGAGCGGGAGCCCGAGCTTCCAGTAGTCGCCGAAGCGGTAGCCGCCGGGCCCTTCGACCATCAGGTTCGCCGGCGTCGCCACCGGGGTCAGGAACGCCGCCGCCGCGGACACCGTCACCGCCATCAGGACCGGCTTGGCCGAGATGTCCATGTCGGCCGCCGCCTCACCGCGATCGGGATCACGATCAGCGCCGTGGCCATGTTGCTGATCACCTGCCCGAGCACCGCGGTGAGGAGGAACAGCGCGCCGAGGAGCGCGTAGCCGCCGGAGTCGGCCACCACCTCGACGAGCTCGTTGGCGAGCGTCTCCGCGGCGCCGCTGGAGACCATCGCGGCCGACAGCGACATCATGCCGCCGACCAGCAGCACGGTGGTCCAGGACACGCTCCGGTACGCCTGCTCGGTGGTCAGCAGCCCGAGCAGCACGATCGCCGACGCGGCGAGCAGGCCGGCCACCGCGGCGGGCACGGCGCCGGTGACGAGCAGCGCGACCATCGCGGCGAGCACGACGAGCGCGCGCTTGGCGCCCTGCCCGAGCGGGACGGCCTGGCGCCGGACGAGCGCCGGCGAGTCGACGACGAGCACGCTCGGATCGTCGAGTTGCTCGTCGAGCGCGGCCCAGGTGCCACGCAGCAGCAGCACGTCGCCCTCGGCGAGCTCGATGTCGCCCGGGCCGAGCGTCTCCCCCGCGCGCTGGACGGCGAGCACGACCAGGTCGCCGCTGTCGGTGACCATGCCCGGGAAGACGGCGCTGCCGATCAGTTCCGACCGCGGCGGGATCACGACCTCGGCGACGCCCTTGCGACGCGTCACGAGCGCCTCGTGCTCGAGCGCGTACTGGCGCGCCAGCGTGCGCGCGTGCTCGCTGTAGTCGCGGGCCGATCGTCCGGGCGGTCCGCGACGGCAACAGACGCTCGCCGAACAGCGCCACGATCGCGATCGTGCCGATCACGAGCGGCACGCCGACGAGCGCGAACTCGAAGAACCCGAAGCGCCCGACGCCCGCGTCGGCGGCGGCGTCGGAGACGATCACGTTCACCGGGGTCCCGGTCAGCGCGAGCAGCGAGCCGGCGTGCGCGCCGAACGCGAGCGGCAGCAGCAACTGCGACGGCGACCGCTTGACCCGCACCGCCATCACGACGACGACCGGCACGAGCGCGGCGACCGCGCCGTTGACGTTGATCAGCGCCGTGAGCAGCGCGACCAGCAGCATCGTGAGGACGATCAGCCGCGGCCGGCTGTCACCCGCGGACGCGATCAGCCTCTGGCCCGCCCACGCCGTCACGCCGGTGGCGTCGAGCGCCTCGCTGACGACGAACAGCGAGGCGATGAAGATCACGGTCGGGTCGCCGAAGCCCGCGAGCGCCTGCCCCGAGGTCGAGCACGCCGGTGGCCCACAGCGCGAGCGCGACGCCGATCGCGGTGATCGCCGTCGGCATGACGCCCGAGGCGAACGCGACGATCGCCGCCGCCAGGACCAGGTAGGTGATGGTGGCGTCGCTCACCCGCTCTGGTAGGCGGCGACATACGTTCCTTGGGCGGTCAAGAGCGACAGCGTCGATCCCTCGACGGTGTACTGCGCCGCGGACGGCAGCGCGGACAGGTAGGCCTGCTCCTGCTCCATGACGCCGTCCGGCGCGACGCAGGCCTTCCGGGTCGCGACCGGCTCGGAGATCTTGATCGTTCCCCGCTCGGCGGTGTACGTCGGCGCGATACGTGTTGCAGCCCGCCGATCCCGACAGCGTGCCGTCGGCGCCGAACGTCGCCGTCACCTCGGTGCCGGGCAGCGGGGACGAGACCGCGTCGCGCTGCAGGAACATCGTCGCGACCCACTCGCCCACCGGCGAGGCGGCGCGATAGCGCAGCAGCTCGTCTCCGTCGCCGTCCTCGAGCACGAGCTCGTCACCGTCGGTCCGCGCGGCGGCGACGCGCTCGAGCGCAGCCAGGTAGTCGCGCTCAACCTCGCCGGCCGGCGGCGCGCAGGCGACCTTCGTCGTCGCGATCGTGCCGATCTCCAGCGCTTCGCCGCCGGTCCGGTAGGGGGCGGTGAAGCGGTTGCACCCGGTCCAGCCGGAGACGGTTCCGTTCGCGAACCGCGCGGTCGGGTCCCCCGACACCAGCGTCCACGCGACGTCCTCGAACGAGGAGGCGCCGCTCGCCGCGCCCCCCTCGTCGTCGTGGCATCCGAGCGCGAGCAGGCCGCAGAGAAGGACCACCGTCACGCGGCTCAACGGACCGGCCATCCCGGCCCGAGCGGGATGCCGAGCAGGTACCACGCGATGAAGAACACCGTCCACGCGACGGTCAGGATCAGCGTGTACGGGATCATCAGCGCGATCACCGTGCCGATGCCGGCGTCCCGCTGGTAGCGCGCCGCGAACACCACCATCAGCGCGAAGTACGGCATCAGCGGCGTGAGCACGTTGGTCGGCGAGTCGCCGATCGCGGTAGGCCGCCAGCACCGTCTGCGGCTCGACCCCGAGCCGCAGCATCAGCGGCACGAAGATCGGGGCCAGGATCGCCCACTTGGCGATCTTGGCCGGGATCAGGAAGTTCACGATGCACCGTGACGATCATCACGCCGATCAGCAGCCACAGGTCGCCCAGGTCGAGCTCCTCGAGGATGTCGCCGAGCCACACGGCCGCGACCTGCGCCATGTTGGAGAAGTTGAAGTACGCGATGAACTGCGCGATCAGCAGGAACAGGAACAGCAGGCTGGCGAGGCTCGCCCACGACTTGGTGATCATCCCGAGGACGTCGTCGGAGCCCTTGATCGTCCCGACGGCGCGCCCGTAGGCGATGCCGGCGGCCAGGAACGCGGCCGAGATCATCACGATCAGGCTGCTCATGAACGGCGAGTCGCCGATGATGTCGCCGGTCTCGGGGTTGCGCAGCGGCGCGCCCGAGCGGCAGCGTGACCAGCGCGACGACGGCGAGCACGCCGAGCACCGCGAGGCCGGCCCAGCGCAGGCCCTTGGCCTCGAGCGCGCGTGTCGACCGTCTGGCCCTCCTCGCGCGCGAGCTCCTCCTCGTCGGCGAGGCTGCGGTCCCAGGCGCCGAGCCGCGGCTCGATGATCCGCGTGGTGATCAGCGCGATCACGACGGTCAGGAACAGCGTGCGCCGATCCCGTAGTAGAGGTTCGAGACGAGATCGATCTGCGCGTCCGGGTCGACGAGCGCGGCGGCCTCGTTGGTGATGTCGGTCGAGCACCGCGTCGGCGGGGACGATCAGGATGTTCACGCCGAACGCCGCGCTGACCGCCCCGAAGCCCGCGGCGATCCCGGCCAGCGGGTGGCGGCCGACGCTCAGGAACGCGGTCGCCGCCAGCGGGATCAGCACGAGGTAGCCGGCGTCGGCGGCGATGCTCGAGAGGATCCCGACGAACACGATGATGTAGGTCAGCGAGCGCGGCGTCGAGATCGCGACCAGCTTGCGGATCAGGCCGCCGACGAGCCCGGACAGCTCGGCGACGCCGACGCCGATCATCGCGACGAGGATCACGCCCATCGCCGTGAACCCGAGGAAGTTGGGCACGAACGACGTGAACATGAAGCGGATGCCCTCGCCGGTCAGCAGCCCCTTGATCTCGAACGTCTCGGTCTCGACCGCGTACTCCTCCGGCGCGGAGTCGTACGGAAGCGCGCTGACGCCGTCCTCGCGCTGGCTCGACCGGCGGCGTCGGTTCCCTCGACGACCTGGCTCGTGACGCTGACGTTGAGCCAGTCGAGGATCTGCGACAGCAGGATCACGCCGATGCACAGCGCGATGAAGAGGACCGCCGGGTTGGGGACCCGGTTGCCGGCCTTCTCGATCCAGGCCAGCATCCGCTGGCTGAAGCCGCCCTCGGTCTCGCCGAAGCCGCCGGTCCCGTCGACGTGGGTGGTGGCGCTCATCGCGCGAACGCCGTCGCGTAGCGGCCGAAGAAGTCGGCCTCGGCGGCCACGGCGTTCTCGAACTCGCTCAGGAGCAGCCGCTCGTTCGGGCCGTGGATGTTGGCGAACCCGTCGGTCGTGCCGACGAGCAGCGCCTCCGCGTTCGGCAGCGCCTGCGCGAGCGCGCTCACGATCGGGATCGAGCCGCCGCTGCCGGCGAGCAGGACGTCCCGCCCCCAGGCCGCCGACCAGGCGGCCCGGGCCGCGTCGTAGGCCGGGCCCGATGGTCGCGGCCGCGAAGCCGTTGCCGGTCGCGCCGGGCTGGACGTCGAGTCTCGATGCCGAACGGCCGCTGCTCGCGCAGGTGCGCGGATGACCGCGTCCTGGGCCTCGACCGCGTTCTGCTCCGGATGCACGCGCACGTTGAGCACGGCGCGGGCGTGCGCCGAGACGGCATTGACGGCCCCGTCGACCGACGGCACGTCGATGCCGATCACCGTGACCGCCGGGCCCGACCAGACGCGCGAGCCGAGGCCGCCGGTGCCGATCAGCGGCATCCCGTCGAGGACGGTGCCGAGCTCGCGGAAGTCCGCCTCGGGCTGCTGCTCGCCCTCCCACTCGTTGCGCTTGAGGCCGGCGACGGCGACGTCGCCTTGCGCGTCGTGCAGGGAGCTCAGCGCGCGCAGCAGCGCGAGCAGCGCGTCGGGCGCCGCCCCGCCGTACTGGCCGCTGTGCTTGCCGGACTCGAGCGTCCGGACCTCGACCGTCACGTTCGCCATCCCGCGCAGCGCCGTCGTGAGCGTCGGGACGCCGGGCCGGATCGATCCCATGTCGCCGATCACGAGCGCGTCGGCCTGGAAGCGCTCCGGGTCGGTCGGCGGGTAGCTCGTCAGCGCGCCGCTGCCGATCTCCTCGTAGCCCTCGATGCACAGCTTGATCCCGACCGGCGGCCGCCCGTCCCACGCGCGCAGGGCGCCGACGTGGGCCAGGATGTTCGACTTCGTGTCCGCCGCGCCGCGGCCCACGAGCGCGCCGTCGCGCTCGGTCGGCTCGAACGGCGGCGAGGTCCACAGCGACTCGTCGCCCGCGGGCACGACGTCGTAGTGGCTGTAGAGCAGGACCGTCGGCGCCCCGGGCGGGGCCGGGATCTCGCCGGTGACGACCGGCGCGGTGTCGGGCAGGTCGAGCCGGCCGACCGTCACGCCCGCGTCGGCGAACAACCGCGACGTCATCTCGAACGCGGCCAGCAGCGGCTCGTCGATCCGGCCCGGCACCGAGACCGACGGGATCCGGACGAGCGCTTCGAGGTCGCGCCGCAGTTGCGGCATCAGGCCGCGCGCTTTCGCGGCGGCCTCGTGGCCGACGTTGGTCTCAGCGGTCACCGGCGCCTCCTGTTCACGGCATGAAACTCCCGCCGCCATCCAAAGAGGCACGCGGGTGAACGCGCCTCGCCCGCGCCGGGTGAGCGCGGGAGCTCAGCTCAGTCGAGCACGATCAGCTCGAATCGGACGCGTTCGGTCCTCGACGCGTGCGAGCCCCATCGTGTGGCGTCGGCGCGCGACGGCGCTCGGTCGGCGAGCCCGGGTTGAAGATCTGGAAGCCGTCGCGCTCCTCGTGCAGCGGGATGTGGCTGATGACCGAACACGACAGCCTGCGCGTCCGGGAAACGCCCGCGCATGCGCTCGAGCCGTCCCGTCGCCGGGCCGGCGTCGTGGACCATGCCGATCCGGACGCCCTCCAGCTCCACGGTCCGCTGGAGCGGGAGCCGCGCCACGAGCTCGTGGCTGTCGACGTTGCCGCGCACGGCGTGCACCGGCGGGCCGAGCCCCTGGAGGTAGCGTCCAGCACCTCGAGCTCCATGAAGTCGCCGGCATGCAGGATCGCGTCGGCGGTCTGCAGTCGTTTGCACGCACGCGTCCGGCAGCCGCCGCGCCCCGCGCGGCAGGTGCGTGTCCGAGATCACCGCGAGCACCACGCGGCGCTAAGCTAGCGACCCCGAGCGCCCGTAGCTCAGTGGATAGAGCGCGCGCCTCCGGAGCGCGAGGTCACAGGTTCGAATCCTGTCGGGCGCGTGTCGTGGGCGGGCGTGCAACTTCCTCCCGGGCATCACCCTCAACGCCAAGGGCCGCGCAGTCGCGAAGGAGCCCTCCGCGCAGACCGCCGCGGCGTCAAGACGATCAACGCGCTGCCCAAGGACGAACGCCCCGCGGAGGTCGCGAAGTGGAAGTGGTCCAAGGACGGCGGCGCCGAATCCGGCGACGAGGACGCCTTCAAGATCAAGTACGCGTCCGTGATCAGCTCGGGCTGGCAGGGCAAGCACGAGTTCCACTCCGACAAGCAGTGGTGGGAGGACGTCGGGGCGACGTCGCCGTCGAGGTGACGGTCACCGACGGGCCGAAGACCGACACCCAGCACATGCGCGTCGACGTGTACAAGGTCCCGGTGGGCTACGTGGGCGGCGACGCGCACGTCAGCCGCGGCGACAAGAAGAAGGGCGCCACCAGCAACGTCATGCAGATCACCTCGGCCGACGTCGAGGAGCCAAGCGCCTCAGGGGCTGCGCAGCATGCCGAACGAAGGCCGCCGGCGCGCCGACGCCAAGGTCCGCGCCGCACGCCGCGGCCGTGCGGCGGCGACGACCTGCTGCGGCGTGCATCAGCGTCGCGGCGTCACGGCGACGCGCGTCGGCACGGCGCCAGGCAGACGGTCGCCGCCCATGAGGCCGGCCACATGTTCGGCCTCGACGACGAGTACACGGGCGCCGGCGCGTACGGCCCCGGCAAGAAGACCGAGCACACGGACTTCGCGGCCAAGGAGGGCTTCACGGGCGCCATGCACGCCACGTCGGACGCGATCATGTCCGGCGGCAAGGAGGTCGGCCAGCACCACTACGTCACGTTGATCGACGCGCTGCGCAAGGTCTCGGGGATGAAGGAATGGGCCTTCGGCCGCCGCAGGCCGTCACGGCCGCCCACTCGCGAGCTGGGCGACTACCCAGAGCCGGACCCCAACGCGACCGACCGGCGTTGGCTGAGCCCGGCCCGATCCTGCTCGAGCGCCGCATCCTCAGCGGCTCGGACCTGTTCGCGGGCCGCGTCACCGAGGACGGCGAGGTCTGGACAGCTGGCCAACGTGCACGCGCAACTCGCCGACGGCAACTGGTCGTTCTCGCGCGAGGAGGAGGCCGCCTGGGAGCGCGACGGGGCGGTCCCGGACGCCGCGCTGGTCGCGTTGCGCGAAGCGATCGCGGCAAGCGGGTTCTTCGACGTGCCGGACGAGGTACGCCCCGGCGACGCCGTCATCCACGGCGCCGACCACCTCTGGACCGCGCGCGTCGAGGGGCGCGAGCACCGGGTGGCGCTGCGCGGCGTCCCCGAGGCTCGCTCCGAGGCCACCGACCGGCTGGCGGAAGCGCTCGAGGACGCCCTGGACGCAGCGAACGACCGCTGACGCGGTCCGAGCTCACGCCTCGTGTCGTCGTCCGCCATCTCAGGGCGCCACGGCTGCGGCGCCATCACGTGGTAGGCGAACGGGAGCTCGTCGTGCCACTCGCCGCAGCAGCCGCAGCGCCAGCCCGTCATCTCAGGCGCTGAACTGCGACTCCTCGGTCGAGCCGCCGACGGACGTCGTCTCGGACTCGCCGCCGGTGATCGCCATCGCGACCTCCTCGAAGTAGCTCGCGCCGACCTCGTGCTGGTGCTTGACGGCGGTGTAGCCGGCGTCCTCGTTGGCGAACTCGGCCTGCTGGAGCTCGGCGTAGGCGGTCATGCCGTGCTCGCGGTAGCCGCGGGCGAGCTCGAACATCGAGTGGTTGAGCGTGTGGAAGCCGGCGAGGGTGATGAACTGGAAGACGTAGCCGAGCTCGCCGAGCTTGCTCTGGAAGCGACGGCGATCTCGTCGTCGTCGAGCTTGCCCTTCCAGTTGAAGGAGGGCGAGCAGTTGTAGGCGAGCAGCTTGCCGGGGTGGGCGTCGTGGAGCTCGCGGGCGAAGCGCTCGGCCTGCTCCATGTCGGGCTCGGAGGTCTCGCACCAGACGAGGTCGGCGTACGGCGCGTAGGCGATGCCGCGCGCGATCGCCTGCTCGATGCCGGCGTTGGTGCGGTAGAAGCCCTCGGCGGTGCGCTCGCCGGTGATGAACTCGTGGTCGCGCTCGTCGGCGTCGGAGATCAGCATGTCGGCGGCGTCGGCGTCGGTGCGGGCGACGATGAGCGTCGGGACGCCGCTGACGTCGGCGGCGAGCCGCGCGGCGACGAGGTTGCGGATGGCCCACGAGGTCGGCAGCAGGACCTTGCCGCCCATGTGGCCGCACTTCTTCTCGGACGCGAGCTGGTCCTCGAGGTGCACGCCGGCGGCGCCCGCCTCGATCATCGCCTTGGTGAGCTCGAAGACGTTGAGGTGGCCGCCGAAGCCGGCCTCCATGTCGGCGACGATCGGGACCAACCAGTCGATCTCGTCGTTGCCGTCGGCGTGGTCGATCTGGTCGGCGCGCAGCAGCGCGCCGTTGATCGCCGCGCACGACCTCGGGGACGCTGTTGACCGGGTAGAGGCCCTGGTCGGGGTACATCTGGCGCGCGAGGTTGGCGTCGGCGGCGACCTGCCAGCCGGTCAGGTAGATCGCCTCGAGGCCGGCGCGGACCTGCTGGACGGCCTGGTTGCCGGTGCTCGCGCCGAGCGCGGCGACGTACGGGCGGTCGTGCGAGCAGGCTGCCACAGCTTCTCGGCGCCGCTGCGCGCGAGCGTGTGCTCGACCTGGACGGAGCCGCGCAGCCGCTCGACGTCCTCGGCCTCGTAGGGCCGCTCGATGCCCTCCCAGCGCTGCCGTCGGATGGACGGGATCGGATCGGCTGCGGCACGGACTCCTCCTGGACGGGGTCATCGAACCCTTGCCTGGGGGATCCGTAAACGCCGGCTATGTAGCGTTGCGCACAGATGCCCGCAGCAAGAGCCTCCAGGATCAGGTCGTGAGATCCAGAAGCTGATCGGACGCGAGAGACGCTCGCCCAGGCCGTGGGCGCTGAGACGCTGGGTTCCGGCTCGCTCAGGAGGACGGGCGGGCTGACCGCTGACGGCGAGCGCGCCGCCGGCGGCGCCGAGCAGCGCGCCGCCGAGCAGGAAGACGCCGAACACCGACGCGTCGTCGGCGTCGCCGTGGAAGAGGCCGCCGGCGAGGACGACGAGCACCGCCATCGCGAGCGCCCACGCCGGGCCGGTGATCGCGCCCCAGGCCGGCGCCGGCGGCGAGCGAGCCGGCGCCGGACGGCGCGGGCCGCCGCGAAGCCCGCGTAGAGCGCGGCGAGCGCGAGCAGGCCCATCAGCAGCACGAGCGCCGGCAGCAGGACGTAGGCGGGCAGCTCGTCGTCGTAGGCGAAGATCCGGAAGCGCGCCGTCGCGGCCCGGGCACGTCGTTGGCGTCCTCGACCGGGAACGGCAGCCCGAGCGCGCCGTTGGCGTCGGCGCGGAAGCGCGCGCCGGCGGCGAGCGCGGTCAGGTGCACGCCGTGCTCGCCCGCGAACACGGTCTCCTCGATCAGCGCGGTGGCCGCGGAGCGGTCGGCGCGGACGCCGCCGACGTCGCGCGCCGACCTGGACGAGCCAGCCGACGAGCCCGATCGCGGTGCAGATGACGAGCACGGCGGCGAGCGGGCGCAGCGTGGCGAGCGACCGCGGCGAGCGCGTGCGCGCCGGCGGCGGGACCGCGCGGCGACTCGTCGAGCGGGAGCTTGGTCGCCGCGCCGATCAGCGCCGCCGACGACGCCCCACAGCAGCCCGAGCGCGAACGCGTTGCCGGCCGACGGCGAGATGTCGCGTGGCCTCGCTCTCGCCGCCGACGACCGCGAAGACGAGCATCAGCAGCGCGAACGGGACCGCGACGAGCATCGCCCACCCGAGCCGCGCGAGCGGCGGCGCGCCCTCGGTGCGGTGCAGCTGCCAGCGCGTGGTCGAGCGATCAGCGCCGTCGAGCGGGATCGCGAGCAGCAGCAGCGGGTGGATGCGGCGCGAGCGCCGACGATCAGCAGCCCCGGGTCGACCATCGCGCGTGAGCAGCGTCCCGACCGCCTGGCGGAACGCCTCGGTGATGACGCTCGACGTCGACGCCCGACGAGCGCCGACGATCGACGCGTCCGGCGTGATCAGCGCGATCAGCAGCCCGGCGGCGAGCACGATCGCCGCCGAGACGCCGCCCGCGATCGCCGCGGCGACGATCCCGGGCAGCGCGAGCCGCTCGCGCAGCAGCGTCGGAGAGCTCGCCGGCCTGCGGGTCGACCCGGCCGATCCGGTCCGTCAGCGGTCGCGCGCGGCGGCTCGGCGGCTCGCGCGGCGGCGGGCGGCGGCGGCTCCTCACGGGCGGCGGCTCGTCGGCCGGCGGCTCGCCGGCGGCGGCGGCTCGGCGGCGCTCCTCCGGCGGCGGCTGGCGGCGCGTCCGCGGCGCGGCGCGGCGCGGCGGCTCCGGCTCGACGCGGAACTCGTCCTGGCGGGCGCCGCAGGACGAGCAGAAGCGGGCGCGCGCGCTGATGCGCTCGCCGCAGTTCGGGCAGAAGATCGTGTCGGTCACGTGCACCGTCCGGCGCCAATGGGTATCACTTGGCGCCGACGTGAAGGTCCTGATCATCAGCGACATGGAGGGCGTCGCCGGCATCTCGCGCTGGGAGCAGGTGAGCGCCGACAAGCCCGGCTACGAGGAGGGCCGCCGGCTCTACACCGAGGAGATCAACGCGACCGTCCGCGGCGCGTTCGCCGGCGGCGCGACCGAGGTCGTGGTGATGGACTGCCACGGCGCGGGCGGCGACCGCTCGTTCAACTCGCTGATCCCGGACGCGCTCGACGCGCGCTGCGAGTTCGTCGTGCAGACCCGCTGGACCGAGTACACGGCGATGCTCGAGGAGCGGCTGCGACGCCGCGCTGTTCGTCGGCCAGCACGCCCGCGCCGGGCGCCGAGCGCGGCGTGCTCTCGCACACCGTCAGCTCGACCAACTGGCACGACCTGCGCTTCAACGGCACGCTCGTCGGCGAGGTCGGCATCAACGCCGCGCTGTGCGGGACCTGGGGCTGCCCGGTCGCGCTCGTCACCGGCGACGACGTCGTCTGCGCGGAGGCGAGCGAGCTGCTCGGCGCCGGGCTGAAGACGCTCGCCGTCAAGACCGGCCTCGGCCGCTTCTCCGCCCGCCACCTCTCCCCCGCCCGCGCCCGCGAGCGGCTCGAGGCCGCCGCCCGCGACGCGCTCGCGGACCTAGCGAGCGCCCCGGTCTACGACCCCGGGGCGCCGTGCACGATCGAGGTCGAGCTCGCCACGCCCGACCACGCCGACGCCTACCGCCACCGCGCCGGCGTCACGCTCGACCGGCCCGCGCAGCGTCGAGAGCACGCGCGCCCGACGTGGTGGGACGCCTGGCGCGCGATCTACCTCTGAGCTCAGCAGAACGGGCACGCGGTCGGCGTAGACGTTGCCGTGCTCGCTGCACGAGCGCGACCGTGACCGGCGCGCACGTCGCGTCGGCGGCGATCGGCGCCGCGAGCAGCACCCGCTGGTTCGTCGGCGCGAACGTCGCGCCGCCCGTGCCGGCCTTCAGCGCCGCAGTCGAGCAGCGCGTCGGCGCCGAACCGGAAGCAGGCAGTCGACCGGCGTGCCCGGGCGGCTTGAACCAGACGCCCGTGATCACGCCGCAGCCCTCGACGCCAGAGCCCGGGAGCCGCGGGTCGTCGTCGAAGCATGCCGATCTGGACGTCGCACGTCGCCGGGCTCGGGCACCTCGGAGTTCTCGCTCGTGTCGGTCGGGCTCGAGCAGCCCGGGTCGGGATCGGTGGCGCCCGTCGGCGTCGCGCGAGTCCTTCATCCCGTCGCCGTCGTCGTCCTTGCCGTTCGAGCACTGCGCCGGCGGCGGGACGTCCGCCGCAGTTGCTGCACCGTCTCGCGCAGCTCGGCGACCTCGCCGTTGGGCCGGTAGAGCGCGATCGTCGCGGGCTTGTGCGCAGTCGACCGGCACCGTGAGCTGCGAGCATGACGTCGGCCAGGTCGCGTCGGGCGGTCGTCGCGGCTCGCGCCGAGGCGATCAGCGTCGATAGACCTCGCAGTCGAAGTTGTCGTCGGCGGTCAGGACCGGCAGCGACGATCCCGGGCGCGACGTCGACCTCGACGGCCTCAGAACGTCGCCGCAGCCGGGGTTGATGGCGGCGAACGCCTTGCTGCGGGTCCTCGCCCATGCCGACGCCGGAGCTCGCGGCGCACTCGGCGGACACCGGGCACCTCGCTGTTCTCGCTGCGTGTCGCCCGGCGTCCGCGCAGCCCGGGTCCTGCCAGTCGGTCTGGCCGTCGCCGTCGTCGTCGATGTTGTTGTCGCACTGGCGCGCTTGCCCGACGCCGGCGTGGGCGTCGGCGGTGCGGGCGTCGCCGGCGCCTGCCGCGCGCCCGCCGCCGCGGCCGGGCCCTGCGGGTGCGGAGCCGGTTGCCCGGCTTCGGCCCGCCTGGCGGGCGGCGGCGCCGAGCCCGAGCCGCGACAGCACCTCGGCCGCGCCGGCCGGCGCCGGCTTGCCGCACAGCTTCGCGGCCACCACGGGCGCCGAGCGCCTTCACGTCGGCGCGAGCCCTTCAGGCGCTTGCCGAGCAGCGCGCCGAGGTCGGCGCAGCCCGGCGCCTTGCCGCCGTCCAGCGCGGCCGGCGAACGTCTTGACGCTGCTTGGCCTTGCCGCGCAGGGTGAGCACGACCTTGCCGGACGCGGCGACGCCGCGCGGGCGCACGACGGCCACGGCGAGCCGGCCCTTCTTCACGCCGCCGGCGACGGTCACGCCCGCCGGCGCGGACTTCACCTTCACGCTCTTCACGCCGCCGGCGACCGCGACGGCCACCTGGCCCTCGGCCGGTACCGGCACGGATAGGCCCTTCGCCGCCTGCGCGGCTGGACGCGGATACGAGCAGCACGGCCAGTGTCGGAGCGGGAGGCGGAGAGCGGGGAGCATGACGGCGACGGTACGGCCGGCCCGACGCGAGCGCATCAGGGGGTTCCCTAGTACGCGCGCTACATGGACGGCGCGGTGCGCTCCGCCAAGCGCGCGGCCGCGGAGGTGCTCAGGGGAACCGGAAGGCCGAGCTCGGCGCGTACCGGCCCGAGTGGAATGCGGCGAACGTGCGAGCGGAGTCGGCGGTCATGCCCGTCAGGTGCTCCACCTGGCGCGCGGCGTCGCCGCCGTCGAGCGAGCTTCCCGACCGGGTCCTTCCGGTCCTCCGCCTCATCCTGAGGGTTCGGGGTCATGGACGGACGGTACGCCTGCGACCGGCGGCTGCCTACCGGCCGGAGGTCCAGGCTTGAGCAGCGCGCTGTCGAAGAACGCGACGACCCGGCGCTCGTACTCCGCCGGCCGCGCCGCAAGCCCGCCCACGTGCCTCGCCTCGGGGATCTCCCAGAGCGTCTTGGGCCCGCGGGCCGCCTTGTAGTACTCGCGGTTGAGCACCTCGGTGTCGACGCCGTTGCGGGTCCAGATGAGGAACACCGGACGCGGCGCGATGCGCCCGATCACGTCCTGCATGAGCGGCGGCGGCGGGCTGTCGGAGAAGAACGTGAGCCCGGCGGTGATCATCGTCTCGACGGCGTGCATCGTCACCGGCGCGCCGGGCATCTGCCGGAACTCGCCCACCGAGCGCGAGCCCGCGCCCTCGGAGACGACGGCCTTGATCGCGTCGGTCTCGGCCGCGGCCTGGAGCATCAGCTCGCCGCCGACGGACAGCCCGAGGCCGCCGATGCGCTCCGGGTCCACGTCCGGCCGGCGCTGCAGGAAGGCCACGGCGGCCTTGATGTCCTTCTCGCCCTCCCACCCGAAGCCGTGCGGGTCGCCCTCGCTCTCGCCCTGGCCGCGGCGATCGAACAGCAGCACGCCGTAGCCGTGCCGGGCCAGCATGCGCGTCTGGGCCTGCGGGCCGTTGCGGCCGGGGAAGGCGATCACGGCGGCGCCGTTCTTGGACGGCACGTACCAGCCGGCGAGCTCGAGGCCGTCGCTCGTGGTGAACGTGACCCGCTCGTAGCTCGCACCCAGGTTCGCCTCCGGCACGCTCGCGCGCCCCAGGTGGGTGTACAGGTAGCCGGCGCTGAACGGAGCGAAGACAAACAGCGTCGCGGCGGCGCCTGCGGCGGCGAGCAGCGTGCGGCGCAGATAGCGCCAGGGACGGTTGCCGTGCGTGCGGCGCGTGCGCCACAGCGTCGCGGCGCCGAGCCCGAACAGCGCGAGCGCGGCGGGGATCGCGAGCAGCCCGGTGTAGTCGTCACCGGACGCGCCGACCTGGGTCGTGTAGTGGATGGCCTCGGCGCCCAAGACAAGCGCGAACAGGCCGGTGAGCAGCGCGAGCGCCCCGCGCCGGCCGCCGCTGCAGGCGCGGGTACGCCCAGGCGGCGAGCGCCAGGGCCGCCAGCATGCCCAGGCCGCTGACGAGGTGATCGGCCGCCGACGTGCCCGGCTGCGGCTGGAGGAAGCTGTCGTCGATCACGTGCACGGCCACGACCGCGAGGGCGATCCGGTAGGCGCGGCGGACTTCATGCCGCCGCCGCGGGACGCGGCGGCGCTCGATCGCGTAGGCGGCGATGCTCAGGCAGACGAGCGCGGGCGGCCCGATCGGCACGTGGAACGCCATCAGCCCGCCGAGGCCGAAGAGCACGAGCGTGGAGCGCCCGACGCCGGCGTTCTTGAGCGCGACGAGCGCGCCCGAGATCGCGACCCACCACGCGATCGACCCGACGCTGACGAAGACGCCCGGCTCGCCGACCATCGGCGAGGTGATGATCGCGTCCACCGACGCCGCGGCGCCTTCGCGCTCGCGCACCGCTCATGCCGTTGCCGGCGTCGGCGATGATGCCGGTGGCGATGCCGAACAGCGCCTCGTAGACGCCGTAGAACACCGCGTAGACCGGCAGCGCGACGCGGGCGATCGTCGCGGCGCGCGCCGGGCAGGCCGCGGATCAGCAGCCAGACGACGAGCGCCATCAGCGGGAAGCCGATCGCGCCGCCGTAGTGGACGATCAGCCACGGCGTGACGTTCTCGGACACGCCCTCGAACATGTCTCCGGTGCCCATCGGGTGCTGCGTGAGCAGGGCGGCGAAGGCCAGTGGCGCGCCCACGAGGAACGCGCGCAGTGCGGTGGTCTGGGTCATGGCTCCGCAGCCTTCCGTTCACGCGCCCCCGGAACCTTGGGGCTCGCAGGCGTCGTCCTGCGGCAGCGTCGGCAGCGACGGTGCGCCCAGCCGTACCTAGGCAGGGGGGCTCGAAGGCGTCAGGATGGGCTCATGTCCGTGGTCATCGGCGCCGCGGCGCTGCTCGCCGGGCTCGCGGTCGCGGCCCTGGTCCTGGCGAGCGACGAGCTCGCGGTGTGGGCCGTGTTCGGGCCGCTCGTCGCGTGGAGCTTCGTCGGCACCGGCCTGTACGCGTCGCGCCGCCGGCCGGAGTCGCGGTTCGGCACGTTGATGATCCTGCTCGGCTTCGCGTGGCTGCTCGCCCCGCTCGGCGCCGCGGAGGATCCGTGGCTGTTCACGCTCGGGATCGTGTTCGGCTCGCTGTGGGGGCCGGTGCTCGCCCACGTCCTGCTCAGCTTCCCGTCGGGGCGGCTCGCCGGGCGCGAGCGCGCGGTCGTGATCGCGGGCTACGTCCTCGTGCCGCTCGCTCCGATCCCCGGAATGCTCTTCAGCGAGTCCGACGTGCTCGCCGAGTGCGCCGGGCCCTGCCCCGAGAACCCGCTGCTCATCTCATCCAACGAGGGTCTCGGCGAGGCCCTGTTCGCGGCGGGCTCGGCCGTGGTGATGACGCTGTGCCTGCTCGTCGTGTGGCTGCTGATCGCGCGCTGGCGGGCCGCCGGGACCGTCAGAGCGGCGCAGCCTGGCGCCGCTGTTCGGCGCGGGAGCGGTCACGCTGCTGCTGGTCGTCGCCTACGTCGCGACGAAGTCGCAGGTGTTCATGACCCTGGCGTTCCTCGCCTTCGCGGCGACGCCGTTCGCGTTCCTGGCGGGCCTGGCCCGCGCGGACGTCTCGCAGGCCCGCGGCGTGCGCCGGCTCGTGGCGCGGCTCTCCGACCTGCCGGCGGCGGCCGATCTGCGCGCGGCGCTGGCCACCACCCTCGGCGACCCGGCGCTGAGCCTCGCCTTCTGGGTCCCGGAGCAGGGCCGCTACGTCGACCAGAGCGGCGTGCCGCTGCCGGAGGGCGACGATCGCACGGTCACGGAGGTGGAGCGTGACGGGCGGCGGATCGCGGCGATCGTCTACGACGGGACGGCCGACGCCGAGACCGTCCGGGCCGCCGGGGCGGCGACCGCGCTGCTGCTGGAGAACCAGCGCCTCGACGCCGAGTTGCGCGCCCGCATGGTGGAGCTCCGCGCGTCGCGCGCGCGGCTCGTCCAGGCCGGCGACGACGAGCGCCGCCGGCTCGAGCGCAACCTGCACGACGGGGCGCAGTCCCGGCTCGTCGCGGTCGCGCTCAACCTGCGGCTCGGCCGCGGCCGGCTCGAGGACGGCTCGGAGGCGGCGGTGCTCATCGACGCCTCGATCGACGAGCTCAAGGAGAGCCTCGACGAGCTGCGCGAGCTCGCGCGCGGGATCCACCCCGCGGTGCTCTCGGAGCGGGGCCTCGAACCCGCCGTGCGGGCCCTCGCCGCGCGGGCGCCGGTGCCCGTGGACCTCGAAGGCTCGCCCGGCGGGCGCCTGCCGGCGGCGGTCGAGACCGCTGCGTACTTCGTCGTCTCGGAGGCGCTCACCAACGTCGCCAAGTACGCGCGGGCCGAGCACGCCGCCGTCCGGATGGAGCGCGTGAACGGGTGCCTGGTGCTCGAGATCTCCGACGACGGTGTCGGCGGTGCCGTCGCGGCCACCGGCTCGGGGCTGCACGGGCTCTCCGATCGAGTCGCGGCCCTCGACGGCGAGCTCGAGCTCACGAGCCCACCGGGCGGCGGGACCCGCCTGCGCGTCCAGCTTCCGGTCACGTGAGCCGCGTCGTCGTCGCCGACGACTCGTTCCTGCTGCGCGCGGGCGTCGTGCGCGTGCTCGAGTCGACCGGCTTCGCCGTGGTCGGCGAGGCCGGCGACGCCGACGAGCTCCTCGCGCAGGCGCGCGAGCACCGGCCCGACGTCGTCGTCACCGACATCCGGATGCCGCCCACCCATACCGACGAAGGCCTGCGCGCCGCCGCCACCATCCGCGCCGAGCTGCCGCAGACGGGCGTGCTCGTGCTCTCCCAGTACGCCAGCGAGCGCTATGCGCTGCAGCTGCTGGGGGACGATGCGACCGGCGTCGGCTACCTGCTCAAGCAGCGCGTCATGGAGCCGCGCGGCTTCGCCGAGGCCGTCAGACAGGTCGCGCGCGGAGGCACGGCGCTCGACCCGGAGGTCGTGGCGCACATGCTCGAGCGCCGCCGTCCCGGCGGCCCGATCGACACGCTCACCCCGCGTGAGCGCACGGTCATGGAACTCATGGCCGAGGGTCAGACCAACCGCACGATCGCCGAGCGGCTCGCGCTCAGCGAGCACACGGTGGAGCGGGTCGTGACCGCGATCTTCGAGAAGCTCGCTCTGCGCGGCGACGCCGAAGGCCACCGTCGCGTGCTGGCCGTGCTGATGTACCTAGACGCGCAGGGCGATTGAGGGAGGGGGCCCCACCCAACGGGTCATTCCGTTGAGAGCGATGCCCCGTTGGGCACCCCCTAGTCGTCGCGGCGCAGCCAGCGCATCCCGGTGTGGAACTCCAGGAAGGTCTTCGCCGCGTCACGGGTCATGCCGGTGAGCTCGGCGAGGTGCTGCTCCGCGTCGACGTTGTCGGCCGGGGACGGGCGGGGCGTGGTGTTGTCCATCTGCTCTATGAGCAGGGTTATCGGCCGCTTGATACATGAGCCACAATCGCGGCTTCCGTCCGGTGCGGTGCGTACCGTCGCGCTCGTGGCCGCGATGACCATCTGCCCCGGCTGCGGGTCGAGCTTCCTGCAGCCGCTGCGCTGCGAGGCCAAGGGCTCGGACGTCGTGCTCGTCGAGCTGCGCTGCTCGGACTGCATGACCTGGCTGAAGGCACCGCACACGCGCGCCGACATGCGCGAGCTCGACCGGCTGCAGGCGGAGTTCCGCGCCGCGATCCTCGAGCAGTACGAGCGCTCGGTCGCCGAGAGCATGGAGGCGCTCGCGTCCTGCCTCGGCCCAGGCGCTGGCGCTGCGACCTCGTGTCGGCGCGACGACTTTCGCGCCAAGGGTTCGTCTAGGCCGGCACCCGCTTCCCGATCAGGCCCCAGATAAGCAGGCCGATCCCGGCGAAGAACGCGAACCCGCCGGCGATGATCATCAGGACGGTGCGGACGATCCCCGGCGTGCCCGGCGTGACGATGTACTCGGCGGCCATGTCCGGCTGGCAGAGGATCTCGACGTCGCCGGCCTCGGTGTCGAAGCGGCCGATCGAGGAGGCGTTGCCGATCGTGTACTCGACGTCCTGCCGGGCGCCGACGAGCGTGATCTGGGTGCCGTCGGCGAGCGCGACGTTGCAGCCGGTCGCGCCCACGTTGAAGCCGTTGACCAGGTACACCGTGTAGTCGCCGGGGTCGGCGGCCGTGAAGCTCAACGGCTGGCCCATCTGGCCACGCGCGACGGCGTCGTCCTCGAGGCGTTGGACGCTCACCGACGATGGCGACGATCCCGATGACGACCGCCGCGATGGCCCCGACGATCAGCGCGAGGCCGAAGAACACGCGCCCCCAGCCGCGCTGGCGGCGCATCGGGCCCTGTGGTTGTGGTTGCCAACTCATGCGAGCGCGACGCTACCAGCAGTCGGCGCTCGCCGCGGATATACGCGTCGAGCGCGCGGGCGTCCACCGGCAGGCCGAAGCTGTCGAGGGACAGGGCCACGTTCGCGTAGCCGGTGTCCATCACGAACCACCGAGCCGTCAGCAGCCCGCGCAGCGCCTGCTGCTGGTGCGGTTCCAGCGCCGCGAACGGCGTGCCGCGCGGCAGCGGCCCGGAGAACGCCAGCGTCAGCATCGTGTCGACCAGCGTCAGGCCGACGTGGGCGTCGACGCCGCCGAGCGAGCGGGCGATGCGCTCGACGACGGCCGGGTGCGTGGCGGGGTCGAGCAGCCGCAGGCTCGCCGCGGCGTAGCGGGGCATGTCGCCGAACATGAAGACGACGCCCGGCGGCTCGAGCGCCGGCACGTCGCCGCGGGCGGCCAGCAGGAGCTCGTCGAGCACGCCCTCGGGCGGATCGGCGCCGGCGACCCGGGCGAGCGCGATCGCGGCGCCCCAGCGCCGCACGGGGTCGGCGTCGCGCAGAAACGGCGCCAGCCGGGCCGCGTCGCCGTCGAGCAGCCCGATCGCGGCCAGGCAGGCGCCGGCGAGGGCCGACGGCGCGCCGTCGAGCCGCGCCCACAGCGGCGATGCGTCGGCCTGCGATCGGGAAACCACGCGAGCAGCGCCGCGGCGTGCGCCGCCAGCTCGTCGTCCGCGAGCAGCGATCCGAACAGCGGCACGCCCTCGGCCACGGCGGCGTAGCCCGGGTCGCGCGCGTGCCACTCCGGAGCGCCGCTCGGCAACACGTCCTCGTCGGCGGCCGCGACGCCGCGCAGGAGATCGAGCAGCGGGCCGCGCTCCGGCGTCGCGGCATCGGCGGCGAGCTCGAGCAGGACCGGCGCGGCTCCGCGCGCCGCTCGGCGTTGGCGCCCTGATGCAACAGCTCGCCGAACAGCTCCTCACGGGCGCGGGCGCGCACGTCGGGGTCGGCCGAGCGCAGGCTCAACGCAGCCACCAGCGTCGCCTCCGGCCGGTGCAGCGAGTTCCGGTCGATCTGCACCCTCCCTACAGGGTGACGGCTGCAGGCAGCGCGCCGTGCGCCCGCAGCGCCGAGACGATCGCGCGCGTCGCGGGCGAGCGGTTGAGCGTGTAGAGGTGCACGCCCGGCGCGCCCTCGCCGAGCAGCTCCGCGGCCTGCGCCGTCGCGTACGCCACGCCGAGCTCGGCGACCGCGCGCGGGTCGTCCTGGCGGGCCTCGAGCTCGCGCCGCAGGCCCGCGGGGATGCGCGCGCCGCACAGCGCGGTGAGGCGCTCGATCTGCGCGATGCTCGCGATCGGGATGATCCCCGGCAGCACCGGCACGTCGAGGTTCGAGCGCTCGACGAAGCGCCGGTAGTCGTCGTTGTCGAAGAACAGCTGCGTGACGAGCACGCGCACGCCCGCGTCGACCTTCGCGCGCAGGTGCGCGAGGTCCGCGGCCCAGCCGCGCGAGTCCGGGTGCGGCTCGGGATAGGCCGCGCCGAGCACGCAGAAGCCCGCCTCGGCGGCCAGCGCGATCAGCTCCAGCGAGCTCTGCACGCCGCCCTCCGGCGCGCGCCACGTCGCCTCGCCGCGCGGCGGGTCGCCGCGCAGCGCGAGCACGTTGTCCGCGCCGCCCGCGGCGGCCTCGGCGAGCAGGTCGACGAGCCCCTCGCGCGTGAAGCCCGTCGCGGTGACGTGCGGCACGGCCTCGAGCCCGCGCTCGCGCGCCAGCCGCCGCACCACGGCGAGCGTGAGGTCGCGCGTCGAGCCGCCCGCGCCGCACGTGACCGACACGAACGCCGGCTCGAGCGCCGCGAGCTCCTCGATCGCGCTCCAGAACGCCAGCTCCGCCTCGACCGTGCGCGGCGGCAAGAACTCGAACGAGACGATCGGCTCGCGCGCCGCACGGCGCTCGTCGAGCCTCATCCGCCCGCCACCGCCGGCAGGATCGTGACCTCGTCGCCGTCGGCGACCTGCGTGTCGAGCCCGTCGAGGAAGCGGATGTCCTCGCCCTTGAGGTAGACGTTGACGAAGCGGCGCAGGCTGCCGTCGCCGTCGGCGATCCGCTCGCGCAGCTCGCCGTGCGCGGTGTAGAGGCCGTCCAGCGCCTCCCCCACCGTGCCGCCGGAGACCTCGACCGACGTCGCGCCGCCGGCGGCGTCGCGCAGCTGCGTCGGGAGCTTGACCGTGACCGCCATCAGACCGCCACCGGCGCGAAGCGCTCGTCGAACGCGTCCAGCGACGCCGGGATCTCGGCCACCTCGAACGTGTCCCGCACGGCGTCGATCGTCTTCAGGCCGTCGCCCGTGACCATCGCCACGACGCGCTCGTCGCGGCCGATGTCGCCGCGCGCGGCGAGCTTGGCCAGCGTCGCGATCGTCACGCCGCCGGCGGTCTCCGTGAAGATCCCGGTCGTCTCGGCCAGCAGCCGGATGCCGGCGCGGATCTCGTCGTCGTCGACGGCGTCGATCGCGCCGCCGGTGGCGCGCGCGAGCTCGATCGCGTACGGGCCGTCGGCCGGGTTGCCGATCGCCAGCGACTTGGCGATCGTGTCCGGCTTGACGGGCCGGCAGACGTCGTGGCCCGCCGCGAACGCGGCGGCGACCGGCGAGCAGCCCGAGCGCCTGCGCGCCGTTCATGATCGGCACCTCCCCCGCGACCAGGCCGGCGTCGATGAACTCCTGGAAGCCGCGCGCGAGCTTCGTGAACTGCGAGCCGGAGGCGATCGGCCCCACGACGCGGTCCGGCAGCTCCCAGCCGAGCTGCTCGACGGTCTCGAACGCGAGCGTCTTGGAGCCCTCGGCGTAGTACGGGCGCAGGTTGACGTTCACGAACGCCCACGACGGCCGCTCGCCCGAGACCTCGGTGCAGAGCCGGTTGACGTCGTCGTAGGTGCCGCGCACGGCCACGATCTGCGCGCCGTAGGCGCCGGTCGCGAGCACCTTCTCCTCCTCGAGGTCGTGCGGGATCAGCACGTAGGCGGGCAGCCCGGCGGCCGCGGCGTGGGCCGCGACCGCGTTCGCGAGGTTGCCCGTGGAGGCACACGCGAGCGTGTCGAAGCCGAGCTCCCGTGCACGCGCGAGCGCGACGGACACGACGCGGTCCTTGAACGAGTGCGTCGGGTTCGCGGTCTCGTTCTTGATCCACAGCTCGCGGATCCCGAGGCGCTCAGCGAGCCGCTCGGCCTTCACGAGCGGCGTCCAGCCCGTGGGCAGCGCCGAGCGCGGCGGGCCTTCCAGCGGGAGGAACTCGGCGTAGCGCCAGAGCGTGTGCGGCCCGGCCTGGATCCGGCGCTTGAGCGCCGCCGGATCCTCGTCCGGCGGCGTGTAGGACACCTCCAGCGGCCCGAAGCAGCGCTCGCAGACGAAGCGCGCCTCGAGGGGATAGGTGGTCTGGCACTCCTTGCACTTCAGGGCATCTGCCGGCATGTGGTGTTGGTCCTCCGCCCGGTAGGTGCGGCGGAGGTTCGGTCATGCCCGGGATGCCCCACCGCATCTCCCAGGCCTGTTCGTTGGAGCCTGATGGAATTGCCACCTTCTCCCGGCGTGCGACCGGGAGGGTTGGCGGGGTTTCATAGGGCCAATCCCTCCACCCCTCTGGATGCGTCCAGCTATGTGATTGCAAAGCGTAGCGAATACATCGGCGGGGGAAGTAGAATCCCGCCCGTGCTGCTGCCGACCGACGAGCCTCTCAGTCCTCGCTATGCCGAGCCTGCCCCGGAGCCCGTTCGGTCGCCGCTCGCGCGCAGCCGCTGAGGTCACGCCCGAGCGGACCGAGCCGCGCGTCGAGGTCGTCGAGTCCCCCGGCCTGCGCTGGATCAACGTCGAGCGCCCGCGCTCGCTCGAGCAGGCGTGGCTCGAGGAGCGCTTCGAGTTCCATCCCCTCGACTACGAGGACGTCCGCTCGCGCAACCAGCGCCCGAAGGTCGACGAGTACGACGACTACCTGTTCATCGTCCTGCACTTCCCGCGCTACGACAAGAACGTCTCGCGCCTGAACGCGGCCGAGGTCGACATCTTCGTCGGGCCCGACTTCCTGATCACGCTGCCCAACGAGCCGCTGCAGCCGATCGACTACCTGTTCGAGCGCTGCCGCGGCAACGAGGAGATGCGCGAGGAGCTGTTCTCCAAGGGCCCGGGCTACCTGCTCTACAAGATCGTCGACGACTGCGTCGACGCCTCGTTCCCGATGCTCAACAAGATCGGCCTCAAGCTCGACCGCATCGAGGAGGAGATCTTCGAGGGCGAGGGCGAGGACGTCGTGCGCGACATCTCCAACGCCAAGCAGGAGATCATCAACTTCCGCAAGGTCGTGCGCCCGCAGCGCGTCGCGTTCCGCGACCTCGAGCGCAACAAGGCGCGCTACATCGCCGAGGACCTCGACATCTACTTCGACGACATCATCGACGCGTCCGAGCGCGTCTGGGACCTGTTGGAGAACTACAAGGAGGTCGTCGAGGGCCTCGAGGCCACCAACGAGTCGGCGATCGCGCACCGCACCAACGAGACGTTCCGCGTCCTGACCGCGATCTCGCTGATCATCCTGCCGCTGACGCTCCTCGCGAGCCTGTTCGGCATGAACGTGCACCTGCCGTTCGAGGACAACCAGTACGCGTTCTGGATCATCCTGGGCACCATGGTGGCCGTGGTCGTCGGCGTCGCCGCCTTCTTCAGAAGGCGTGGATGGCTTTAGACGAGGACGTCGCGGCGCTATCGCGCGACCAGCGTCCCAAGCGGATGCTGGTGATCGTCAACCCGGTCGCGACCAAGATGTCGGACCGGCTGAAGAGCCTCGTGCTCTACGCGCTGCAGGGCCGCTACGAGGTCACCTCGATCGACACCGAGCGCAAGGGCCACGGGATCGAGCTGTGCCGCGAGGCGGCCGCCGCGCACTACGACGTCGTCGTCGCCTTCGGCGGCGACGGCACGGTCAACGAGGCGGCCAACGGCCTCGCCGGCTCGCGCACGGCGCTCACCGTCCTGCCCGGCGGCTCGAACAACGTCGTCGCGAAGCTGCTCGGGATCCCGATCGACGTCGTCGACGCCACCGAGCACCTGCTGCACGCCGCCGACCGCTGGGCGCCGCGCACCGTCGACCTCGGGATCGTCAACGGCCGCTACTTCACGTTCGCGGCCGGCATCGGGCTGGACGCGAGCGTCGTCGAGCGCGTGGACTCCAACCCGCGCCTGAAGGCCCGCTTCGGCCCGTTCTACTTCGTCGGGAGCGCGATCTCGGTGTTCCTGCGCAAGTACGTCGTGCACCCGCCGCGCGCTCGAGGTCGAGGTCGACGGGCGCACGGTCGGCGGCGTGAGCCTGTTCATCCAGAACGCCGAGAACTACACGTACTTCAACAGCCGCCCCGTGCCGCTCGTCGAGGGCGCGCGCTTCGACTCCGGGTGCCTCGCGGGCGTCGTGCTCACACGCGCGCGCCCCTACGACGTGCCGGGCGTCACGTTCCGCGCGCTGTCCGGCGCCGCCCGGATCGCCGCGCACAAGCGCATCGACGCCTTCGGCGCCTTCCACGAGGCGGTCGTGCGCTCCACGGACGGCCGCACGATCCCGATCCAGGTCGACGGCGACCACATCCTGGACGAGACCGAGGCGCGCTTCAGCGTCGCCCCGGGCGCGCTGCACGTCGTGGCGTAAGCGGGGGCCCCGGCGGTCGCCGGGGCCCCGAATTTGCCTACGGTGTCGTCGTCGACAGCGTGAACGTCAGCGTCTTGCTGTACGTCCCCGTGCGCAGCGCGTCGCCGGCGCCGATCGACTGCCTGAACGCGATCGTGACCGGGTCGTTGGTGATCGGGCCCGTCCACGTCTTCAGCGTCGTCGGGCTCGCCGAGCCGCCGACCGGCGCGAACGCGCCGCCGCCGCTGGCCTGCAGCGGCTGCGGCAGCGAGAACGTGCCGTTGACCAGGTGGCCGGTGGCGTTGCGCTCGGGTCGGCGACGGTCAGCGCCGCGTCACCCGGCGCTCGAGATGACGTTGGCCGTGCGTCGACGCGTCGTAGACGCGCGTCACGCCCGGCGTGAACGCCCCGAACGTCGCCGGCGCGCCGAGCGTCAGCGACAGCGTCGCCGGCACCGTGCCGCGTGACGGCGCTCTCGACGGTGGTCGGGACGGCGACGACGAACCGCACCTCGCGGGCCGTCCTCGACGTGCCCGGCCTTGTCGACCGACCGGTACTGGACGCGGTAGTTGCTGTTGCCCGTCGAACGTCGAGCGGGGCCGTGTAGGGCTCCCACGCGCCGCCGTTGACGGAGCGCTCGATGCGCTCGATGCCGGAGCCCTGCTCGCCGTCGGTCGCGGCGAGCGTGAGCGTCACCGGCACGCGGTACGGACCGGCGGCCGGCGGCGCCGGATCGAGCGTCGCGGTCGTGACCGGCGCCGCGGTGTCGATCGCGAACGCCACGCTCTTGGTGTCCTCGACGTTGCCGTCGCGGTCCGTCGAGCGGTACTCGAGCGTGTGGGCGCCGTCGTCGGTGACCCGCACGGCGCTCGCTGTAGCGCGTCCACGCGCCGCCGTCGAGCCGGTACTCGGTGACGTCCACGCCCGAGCCGTCGTCCGTCGCGCTGAGCGTGACGTTCACGGGCCCGGTGTAGAAGCCGCTCGAGCCGCCCGGCTGCGCCGGATCGAGCGTGGCGGTCGTCGACGGCGCGACGACCTCGAGCGGCTTGATCCGCACGTAGCGGTAGTGCACCTGCGAGTTGGCGTCGTGGTTCTGGAGGCCGAAGTAGCCGGTCGCCTTCGTCCGCGGCGCCGCGCCGGTGTAGGTGTTGACCACCTGGCCGTTGAGCAGGACCTGGATCGTCAGGCCCTTGGCGCGGATCTCGTAGTCGTTCCACTCCCCGATCGGGTTGGAGTTGCGTCGCTCCTCCCGCTTGAAGTTGTAGACCGACCCGGTCTTCTGCGGCTCGCTGGTGTTCGCCCCCTCGTGGATCTGGATCTCGTGACCCTGGTCGATGGCGGTCTGGAACACGTTGCCGGTGTTCGGGAAGCGGATGAAGACGCCGGCGTTGTCGGTGCCGTCCTCCACCTTCCACGACATCTTCAGCGAGAAGTCGCCGTACTCCTGCTTGGCGTACCAGAGCATGCCCAGGCCGCCGTAGGTGACGAGCGAGCCGTCCTCCACGCGCACCTCGCCGGGCCCGGACTGCTGCCAGTCGGTCTTCGTGAGGCCGTCGAAGAGCAGCGCGTAGTCGCTCTCGAGCTGCGGCGGATCGACGACCTTCAGCGTCGCGCGGGCCACGCGCGTGGCCTCGCCGTCGCACGTGTCCTCGGCGGTCGTGCACGCGACGATCCGTGTAGTCGCCCTTCTCGCCCGGCTTGGCCTGGAACGGCGCACTGGCGTCGCCGAGCTTGCCGTCGACCTTCTGGTCGCCCTTGTAGCACCTCGAAGCGCACCGGGGTCGTGGCGGGCATCGCGTCGTCGCCCGTGAACGAGGCGCGGACGTCGTGCGTCTCGTCCGTGTAGACCGAGGCGTGGCCGGGCGCGACGTGCAGGATCGACGTCCCGGTCTGGACCTCGCAGTCGGTCGCGGTGTCGATCCCGGCCTGGCCGTTGCACTCGTCGTTGCCCGCGCCGCCGCGCAGCACGTCGTTGCCGGCGCCGCCGCGCAGGATGTCGTTGCCGCCGCCGCCGTCGAGGACGTCGTCGCCCGGCGTGCCGCAGAGCACGTCGTCGCCCGGCGTGCCGGTCGACGTTCGTGCCCGAGTGCGTGCACGTCGGCACGACCTTCAGCGTGACCGCGAACACGTGGACGCGGATCTCGTTCGGCAGGCGGATCGAGCGCAGCTCGCGGTCGGGATCGAGCGCGATCGTGCGCAGGAACATGTTCACCGGCGGGCCGGTGTCGCCGTCCTGGTCGTGGCGATGGTGCGCCGCGATCGCGACCCGCTCGCCGAACGACGGGGCCTGCGCCCAGTCCGTCACGCGCAGCGGGACGTTGACCGTCCCGTCCGCGTAGATCAGCGTCGCGTTCGGCTGGTGGCTGCCGTGGTGCGCGGACGACCAGCATCTCGATCTGGTCGTACTTGCCCGCGGTCAGCGGCAGCGTCTGCCCGCGCGACTCGACGGTGTTGCGCGCGACCCGCGGTGTAGCTCGGGAACTCGAACGGGATCCCGAGCAGCGTCACCGGCCCGGCCGCCGGCATCGTGTCCCCGGCGAACGCCCAGCCGGCGTCGTCGAAGTTGCTGCCGTCGTCGCTCGCCGTGCTCGGAGATGCCGTCGTTGTTGTAGTGGCCGGTCAGGTCGACCTTGCAGAAGCCCGGCGTGGTGCCGACGCACTCGCCGTTGGAGGCCACCGCGATCTCGATCGAGGCGCTGGAGCTCTCGCCGGCGCCGTCCGTCGCCGTCACCTTGGCCTGGTAGTAGCCGGCCTTGGTGTAGGTGTGGGTCGGCTGGGCGCCGGTGCCGGTCTCGCCGTCACCGAAGTCCCAGCTGTAGGTGATGCCCTGGCCGGCCGGGTCCGTGGCGTCGCCGCGGAACTGCGACCTGCAGCGGCGCGGGGCCGGACTGCGGCGTCGCGCTCACCCGCACCAGCGGGCGCTGCATCGCCGGCGCCAGCTCGCGGATCCGGAAGTCCTTGTAGCGGATCGAGGAGCCGTTGTTCTCGATGCCGACGAAGCCCTGCGTGGCCCGGTCGGCGTTGTCGTAGACGGCCACCGGGTCGGCGTTGGCCTGCGCGTCGTCGTTGAGGTAGACCTCGATGCGCTTGCCGACGAACTTGATCCGGAAGCGGTTGTAGCCCTCGCCGACCGGCTTGGCGTTCAGCTTCTGCGCGGTCGCGAAGCCGAGCACCGAGCCCGTGCGCTGCGACACGTCGTCGACGCGGTCGAGGATCGCCACCTGGTAGCCCTGGTTGGCCACCGAGCGGTCCTCCCCGGGGTTCGGGAAGCGCAGGAAGATGCCGCCGTTGTCGCTGACGCCGTTGTGCTCGTAGGAGACCTCGAGCTCGTAGTCGCCGAACTCGCGGCCGTTGAACCAGAGGATGCCGCCGGAGCCCGTTGGCCTGCAGCGCCGGGACGCCGTCGTCGATCACGCGCTGGAAGCTGCCCGAGCCCGGCGTGGTCCCAGCCGGCGAACGTCTGGCCGTCCCACAGCGACTTCCACTCGGTCGGGTCGTTGCGGAACTTCCACTCGATCGCCGTGCGGTCGTCGATCACACCCTGGCGCACGTTCGTCGGCACGCCCTCGCCGTCGAGGACGAGCGCGGTCTCGGCGCCGTTGAGGCAGGAGTCGCCGTAGCTCAGGCACGCGATCACGATGTCCGAGGCGAGCACGTCGCCGCGGTACGCGTACCGCGCCACGCCGTCGGCGTCCGGTCTGCACGACCTCGCTCTTCACGCGCGGGTAGGCCGCGCCCGAGAGCTCGGACTTGCGGAACACCTGGAACGTGACGTCACGTCCCGCCGCCGACTGGGCGCCGGCGGGCGTGAACTTCGCGTCGATCGTCGCGTCGTCGTTGACGAACGGCGTCGCGGTCGGCGGCGTCGTGTCGAGCGTGCCGTCGAGCTTCTCGAACACCCGCACCTGCTGCGTCGCGGTGCTGATCACCGAGTCGCCGCTGCGGATCGTCACGCGGGCGTCGTAGGTGCCCGGCTCGGCGTACGTGTGCTGTGCGCTCTTGCCGGTCGCCGGTCTGCCCGTCGCCGAAGTCCCACGTGTACGTGGCGTCCGCCGGCGCGTCCGGCTCGTCGGCCGTCAGCGTCGTGGCGAGCGGCGCCGCGCCGCGTCGACGGCGTGGCCGAGACGTCGGTGTGCAGCGTCGTCGAGACGCCGCGGCCGTTGAAGCGGATGCGAGTCGAGGTCGAGCAGGTCGCCCGCCTGGTCGTCCTGGCCGACCATGTAGAGCGTGTGCGTGCCGCCCGGGATCGGTGATCGCAGCCGGGTCGAGCGTGCGGTAGACGTCGTAGCCGCCCGTGTTCGGGACCGTCACCTCGCCGATCTTCGGCCCGGTCGGCGAGTCGATGCGGAACTCGATCCGGCCGTTGTTGTTCGAGCCGGACGACACGCGGGCCGTGATCGAGTCGATGTTCTTGAGGTTGACGTTGCGGTAGGCCCACCAGTCGTTGCGGCTCACCGAGCCGACGCGCTGGCCGGCGCTCGCCGTGCTGGTGTTGCGTCCGCTGGACGCCCTGCGAGAGGTCGTAGAGCTCGGCCTCCCAGAACTTCGGCCGCAGCGCGATCTCCACGCGAGCCCTCGAGCGGGCCGCTGCCCGGCGCGCTGTTGTCCGTGTAGCTGGCCCGCAGCACGTAGAAGATCCGCGAGTTGGGCGAGTGGCCCTCCGGGATCACGTCGGTCACCACGGCGCCGGAGCAGCCGACGTTCTGGCCGATCGGGTGGCTGTGGTCGTCGTGGCCGAGGCCGATGTTGAGGTTGACCCGGTTGCAGTCGACCGTGCCGTCCTCGGGGTCGGTGACCTTGAGGTTGTAGGCGACCGTGTCGCGCCACTCGTAGAAGCCGCCGGGCACCGGGCCCTCGACCTCGATCTGCGGGCGCGTGTTGCCGACCGTGATCATCACCGTCTGCGTGGACGAGCGGTTCGTGGCGTCGGTGACCGTGAGCTTGGCCTGGTAGACCTTCGCCTCGGTGAACGTGTGGGTCGCGACGGCCGTGTCGGCGTCCGTCGTGCCGTTGCCGTCGAAGTCCCACGCGTAGGTCAGCGCGTCGCCGTCCTGGTCGCGTCGAGGTGGAGGCGTCGAAGCGCACCTCGAGCGGCGCCGGCCCGGAGTCCTTGTCGGTCGTGATGCGGATGTCCGGGCGGTGGCGGCCCTTGACGTAGTCGATGCGGTAGAGGCCGACGTTCGGGCCGACGGTGAAGAACCCGCCGCCGTACTCGACGACGTAGAGCGAGCCGTCAGGACCGAACTCCATGTCCATCGGCTGCGAGAAGCCGATGCCCGCGAACATCGGGTTGATCTGCTGCAGCGAGCCGTCCTCGTTGTACTTGACGTCCTTGAGGAACGAGCGCGACCACTCGTAGAAGATCTGGGTGCCCTCGAAGTAGGCGGGCCACTTCGTGTCGGACTGCAGGGCCTCGTCGTAGTGGTAGACCGGCCCGCCCATCGCGGTGCCGCCGCCGCTGGAGAGCTCGGGGAACGGCTCGAAGGCGTTGTACGGGTACCAGATGGTCGGCAGGTTGTCGACGGGCGGCAGCTTCTGCAGGCCGGTGTTGATCGGCGAGTCGTTCGTCGGGCCGCCGGCGCAGTCGAAGGCCGGGCCCGCCGTCTGCGTCGCGAAGTTCCAGTCGCGGTACGGGTAGAGGTTGCCGATGCAGTGCGGCCAGCCGCCGTTGCCGGCGCGCTTGATGATGTTGAGCTCCTCGTACTGGCGCGGGCCGCGGTTGGCGTTGTCAGACGCGGAGTCCGGACCCGACCTCGCCCATGTAGACCCAGTCGGTCTGCGGGTCGACGGCGAAGCGGAACGGGTTGCGGTGGCCCATCGAGTAGATCTCGGGCCGGGTCTTGCCCAGCTCGGCCGGGTAGCGGCCGCTGGGGCCGAAGAGGTTGCCGTCGGGGACCGTGTAGCTGCCGTCGGCGCCGACCTTGATGCGCAGCAGCTTGCCGCGCAGGTCGTTCGTGTTGCCCGAGGAGCGCTGCGCGTCGAACGGCGCGCGGCCCGGGCGCTCGTCGATCGGCGAGAAGCCGTCGGACGCCCACGAGTTCGTGTTGTCGCCCGTGGACAGGTAGAGGTTGCCCTTGGAGTCGAAGCCGACGTCGCCGCCGACGTGGCAGCAGAGGTCGCGCTGCGTGTTGACCTCGATGATCGTCTGCTCGGTGGCCAGGTTCAGCTGGTTGCCTTCCAGCTTGAAGCGCGCGAGGCGGTTGAAGCCGCACTTGAGGACGCCGCCGAGTTGGTCGGACTGGTTGCACGGCGCCGACTCGGGCCGCGCGTAGTAGAGGTAGACCCAGTTGTTGGTGGCGAAGTCGGGGTCGATCGCGACGGTCTGCAGGCCGTCCTCCTCGCCCGCGTACACGTTGAGCTCGGCGGCGAGCGAGATCGTGCCGGTCTCGGGGTTGTGCATGCGCACGCGGCCGCGGCGGTCGGTCATCAGCACGCGGCGGTCCGGCAGCACGGCGATGTCCATCGGCTCGCCGACCTCGCGGGTCAGCAGCGACTTCTGGAAGTTGGCCCAGATCGTGGCGCCGCACTCGATGTCGGTGCCGCCGATCGCCGTGCGGATGCCGCCCAGGAGGTGGCGGCGGACCTGGGCGTCGGCGAACAGCGCGGCGTCGTGACCGAGGCCGGTGTACCAGGAGCGGCCGGCGGTGATGTCGCGGCACCAGGAGATCGGGTGGTCACGGCCCATCGAGGGCGTCGCCTCGTCGTAGGAGGTCTCGTCGAGGCCGGCCAGGACGTGCACGTTGTTGCGCGGGTTGGACGGCAGCGTGTACCAGGCGTCGGTGACCATCCAGCGCCGCGGCAGGCCCTTCGGTCGACGGGGTGCGCGGGGTCGTAGAGCTCGACGGCGGCCGGCTGCGCGGTGGAGCGCGCGCCGGGCCGGCCGCCGATCAGCGTGCCGTAGAAGGCCCAGGCCGGCTCGCCCTCGATGGCGGCGCCGATGGCGGCCACGCCGCCGCCCCCGCGCACGTAGGCCTCGAGCGCGGTCTGCTCGGCGTTCGCGAACACGTCGCCGGTCGTGTGCAGGAGGATGACGCCGTCATAGGCGCCGAGCGTCGTCGCGTTGAAGTTGGTCGAGTCCTCGGTGTAGTCGACGGCGATGCCGTTCTCGCCGGCCGTCTGGCAGAGGGCCGCTCGGCCCGCGGTGATCGCGGCCTCGTTGCGTGCCCCGACCGTCTTGCCGAACAGCAGCACTCGATGCTGCCAGGTGCCGGATGACTGGTCGCACTGCGCGCCGGCGGGCGGGATGCCCTGTGCCTGCGCCGTGCTCGCGCCCGCGAGCGTCAGAAGCATCGCTACCAGAGCACGCCGTAGCAGCCGTCCGGAATCGCATTGTCCGTCTCCCTCCCGAGGTCCTCTGCCGCCCCCTGGCTGAGCGGCCCGCCGAATCGCCTTCCTGCGTGGCGGCGGGCGCGAAAGCTATGGCGCATACCCGGGCGAAGTCAAGCATTTATGTGTGTCAAGCGACAAAACATTCACATGCGTCCGATAAAACCAGACGATTCGATCGGGTATCCAACGTTCGGCCAACCCCACCCCCATTGACCAGCTAGTGCCCTGTATCACGAGCGGGTCCTGGTCGATCATTGTCATATGAGCACCCCGCAGCCCCACACGAACGCCACTCGCCTCGTGGCCGCCGCGCTGGCTCCGGGTCGCAGCGCGCACGAGCGCCAGCGCGACCTGGTCCGCGCGAGCCTGCTGGCGACCGGGCGCAGCGCGCGCCCCGCCGGCGCGAAGCGCTAGCCGCCGCGTTCACGCCGTCGCGCGCGCGTTGGCGCTGCGCGTGCTCCGGCGCGCCGCTGCCGGGGCCGGCGAACTGCGGCAGGTAAGGGGGTCGGTCAGCCGCGCGTCCTCGTGGGTCCCTCGGCCTGCCCGGCGGGTGTGTCGACTTCATACGTATTTTCGGGACCAACTCGACTCACTCGGTGCGGGCGAGTCGACTTCGTCCGGTTTTCCGCGACAAAGTCGACACGCACGACCGCGACGGGGCCGACCGCCTCCCTACCCTGCTGCCGTTCGCCGGCCCCGGCACACCGCCTAACAGCGCCCCGCCCGCGAAGCCCCGGCCGGCACACACAGCTGCGTGACCAGCGGGCGCTTGTTCTTGCGCACCACGAACCGCTGGACCGTCCCGCGAGCGCCCGGCGCCGTCGACCACAGCTCGAGCACCGTGCCCACCGCGAGCTTTGAGCGCCGCAGGTGCGGCGTCAGATCGACTCGCCGCGCCGCGCGCGGGAACGTCTTGCGGTAGGGCTTGCCCGGGCAGCCGCGGCCGCGGCACGTCAGCCGCACCGTGGTCCCGGCCGCGACGTCGGAGACCACGAATGCCACGAAGCGCGTGTTGCGGCGGGTCCATGCCGCGTCCCAGACGAAGCGGGGATTGACGATCCGCGCGGCCAGCGGGGCCGTGCCGCCGCCGCCCGGCGGGTCGGCGTCGGCCGACGTGCCAGGGTTCGGTGTCGGTCCGCCGCCGCCGCCACCGCCGGCGCCGGGGCCGGGGGACGCCGCCGTCCGGGCAGCCGTCCTCGTTGGCGTCGTTGGCGCCGCGCGCCGCGGTGGGGCACGCGTCGGAGCCGTCGGGGATGCCGTCGCCGTCGGCGTCCGCGAGCTTGGCGCGGTCGGGGCAGCCGTCGCGCGTTCGCGTCGGTGCCGCGCGGCACGTCGGGGCAGAGGTCCTGGGCGTCGCCGACGCCGTCGGCGTCGAAGTCCGCGGCCGACGTGTCCGGCGCGTTAGGCGTCCGCAGCCGCGTCGCGCTCGGCCCGGTTGCGGCGCGCGGCGCCGCCGGGGCGGAGACCGCCGAGCGCCGCCGCCCGCGGTGGACAGCGTCGTGCCCGGACAGGCGCCGCGAAGCCGGAGCCGCCGCCCGCCTGGAAGACGCCGGCGCTCGGGCCGCCGAGGCCGCCGCCGCTCGACACCGCCCACGCCGCCCTGGCCTCCGGTCGCCGCCGCTGCCGCCGTTCTGGCCGCAGAAGTCCGGCGTCGTCCGGGTGGCAGCCACGCGCTGACCGCCTGGCGCGCTCGCGTCCGCCCGTCCCGCCCGGCCCGCCGAGGCCCGCCGTCGCCTCCGCTGCCGCCCGCCGCCCGGCGAGCGTCGAGCCGGTCGCGGCGAGCGAGGACTCGAACAGGTAGGCGCCGAACGAGCCGCCGCCGCCGCCGCCTGCGCCTCCCGGCTCGCCGCCGTGGCCGCCGCCGCCTCCGCCCCCGCCTCCGCCGCCGCAGACGTGGATCGGCTCGCCCGCGTTCGGATCGGTGATGCCGCGCCCGCCGGCGCCTCCGCCGCCACCGCCACCGGCGGCGCCCGCCGACCCCTTGACGCCGTCGACGCGCGACCACGCCGCGTTCGCCGGTAGCGGCGACGGGCACCGTCGCCGACGCACCCGCCGTGCCGGAGTTGCCCAGACCGCCCGGACCGCCGTCGCGATTGCCGGTATTGACGCCGGCCGAGCCGGCGGTCGCCCCGGAGTCGGGGAGGACGCTGCCCGCGGCTCCGTCGGACCTGTCGTCCGTCGAAGCCGAAACCTCCGCTGCCGCCGACACCTCCGTTCGCCGTGCCGACTCGCGTCCCGCCTACGCCCGCATTGCACTCGACGCCGACCCCGCCGCCCGGCTGGCCCGTCGAGGTCCGGCGCAGCCTCCCCGCCGGACTGACCGTGCGTGCCCGGCGCGCCTGCCAGTGCGCGCGCCGTCACCTCCGCGAGCATGAGTCGACGATGGCCCTGCGTTGCCGCCGGAGCCCGGCAGTGCCGCAGTCCGTACGCACTACCGGCGGCGTCGCGCTCGCCCTCGAGCGTCAGCAACTGGAGCACGACGCCGGTGTCGCCCTCGGCGAGGATCGCCTGCGGCGCGCCGTGGATCACGGTGGTGTTGGCGCGCGCGCGCGAGCCGTCGGCGGCGTAGCCGCCGTAGAGCCCGACGTTGTCGGCCACGGCGACGGACTCCGGGTAGGTGTCGCTGATGACGTAGACGTCGCGCACCGGGTTCGCGGCCGACGCGAGTTGGACGGCCTTGGATCGTCTTCACCGGGCTCGTCAGCGTGCCCGGCGAGATGTCGTTGCCCCCGCTGCGCCAGACGAAGATGGCGCGCGCGGGGTCGCCGTCGATGCCGTCGCAGTTGGAGTCCTCGAAGCGCAGGTCCGGCCGGTCGGGCTTGCCGGGCGCGATCGCGCCGTCCAACGGGTCGCAGTCGGCCGGCGCGAGCACGCCGTCACCGTCGAAGTCGGGGAGCGCGTGCGCCGGGGCGGCGCCGAACAGGCAACAGCGCGGCCGACGCCGCGAGGGCGGCGCGAGGGGGATGGCGGGACATGGGGAACTCCGGGGCCGATCTTGGGGAGGAGGCAACCCTATGCAGACGGCGGGCCCAGGCGGCGCAACCCTGAGATTTGGCTGTCCGTGCCTCAGCCCGCCGGCCGGGATGACGCGGTAGGCGTCGAACACGGAGTCGATCGCGCGCAGGCGGTTGATCGCGGACTTCAGCGCCTGCGTGTCCCCCACCTCGATCACGAAGCGGTTGCGGGTCATCGGGTGCTGGACGAGGCAGCGGGCCTCGACGATGTTGATGCCGGCCTCGGCGAACGTGCGCGAGAGGTCCTCGAGCAGGCGGTGGCGGTCCCAGGCGTCGACCTGGATCTCGACCCGGAAGCCCGATCTCGTTGTCGCCGTCCCAGGAGACCGGCACGAAGCGCTCCGGGTCCTTGCGCAGGGCGGCGACGTTCGGGCAGTCGTCGCGGTGGATCGTGATCCCGCGCCCGAGCGAGACGTAGCCGACGATCGGGTCGCCGGACACCGGGCGGCAGCACTTGGCCAGCCGCAGCGGGACGTCCGTGACGCCCTCGACGCGGATGCCGAACTTGGCCGCGTTGCCGTCCGGCCGGCGCATCGCGGGCGCCTTGCGGCGCTCGAGCAGCAGGTCCTCGCCGGGCGTCGGCTCCTCGACGCCGGCCTCGCCCTGCTTGAGGCGCTGCAGGACCTTGTTGACGACGACCTTGGGCGAGATCTTCGCGCCGCCGAGCGCGATGTAGAAGTCGTCGGCCTTCTTGAAGCCGAGCTCGCGGATGACGTCGGCGAGCAGCGGCGAGCCGGTCAGCTTCTGGGCCGGCAGCCCGGCCTTGTTGAGGTGCTCCTGCAGCAGCTCGCGGCCGGTGTGCTCGGAGTCGTCGCGCGACTCGGCCTTGAACCAGGCCTTGATCTTGTTGCGCGCGCGGGTCGTCTTGACGAGCGCGAGCCAGTCGCGCGACGGGCCGCGCTCGCGCTTGGAGGTGAGGATCTCGACGATGTCGCCGGACTGCAGCTCGTAGTGCAGCGGCACGATCTTGCCGTTCACGCGCGCGCCGACGCAGCGGTGGCCGACGTCGGTGTGGATCTCGTAGGCGAAGTCCAGCGGCGTGGCGCCGGCGGCGAGCGACTTGACCTCGCCCTTGGGCGTGAAGACGAAGACCTCGTCCTCGATCAGCTCGCCGCGCAGGTGGTCGGTGAACTCCGCCGGGTCGTCCGGGTCGGCCTGCAGGTCGAGCAGCGACTTCAGCCACTTGAGCTTGGCGTCCGTCGGGTCCAGCCGGCCCTGGGCCGTGTTCTCCTTGTAGCGCCAGTGCGCGGCGACGCCGTACTCGGCCGTCTCGTGCATGTCGCTGGTGCGGATCTGGATCTCCAGCGGCCGCCCCTCGGGCCCGATCACCGTCGTGTGCAGCGCCTGGTACATGTTGAACTTCGGCATCGCCACCATGTCCTTGAAGCGGCCGGGGAGCGGCTTCCAGAGCGAGTGGATGACGCCGACGGCGCCGTAGCAGTCCTTGACGCGAGTCGACGATCACGCGCATCGCCGTCAGGTCGTAGATCTCGTTGAACTCGCGGCCCTTGCGGGTCATCTTCGAGTAGATCGAGTAGAAGTGCTTGGCGCGGCCTGAGATCTCCGAGCGGATGCCGAGCGCCTCGAGCTCCTTGGCGAGGTAGCCGCCGGCCTTGGCCACGTAGCGCTCGCGCTCCTCGCGCTGCTGGTTGACCAGGCCCTTGATCTCCTGGTACTTGCGCGGGTGCAGCGTGGCGAACGCGAGGTCCTCGAGCTCCCACTTGATCGCGTGGATGCCGAGCCGGTGCGCGAGCGGCGCGTAGATCTCGAGGGTCTCCTTGGCCTTCTCGATCTGCTTCTGCTTGGGCATCGCGCCGAGCGTGCGCATGTTGTGCAGGCGGTCGGCGAGCTTGATCAGGATGACCCGGATGTCCGTGGCCATCGCGACCATCATCTTGCGGTAGTTCTCGGCCTGCGCCTCGTCGCGCGACTGGAACGTGATCCCGGTCAGCTTCGTCACGCCGTCGACGAGGCCGGCGATCTCGTCGCCGAACTCCTCGCGCACCTCGTCGAGGCGACGCCGTCGTGTCCTCGACCGTGTCGTGCAGCAGCGCGGCGCACAGCGTCTGCGTGTCCAGGCGCATGCCGGCGCAGATCTTCGCGACGCCGACCGGGTGGGTGATGAAGTCCTCGCCGGACTGGCGGCGCTGGTCGGCGTGGTGCTCGCAGGCGAACAGGAACGCGCGCAGGACCGCCGTGCGGTCGACCGGGTCGGCGACCTCGTCGGCGTGCTCGGAGACGATCGCGAACAGGTCGCCGAGCAGCTCGTGCTCGAGCGCCGTCAGGTCGTCGGGGATCGCGAGCGCGCCGTCGTCGCCGTGCTCGGCGAGGTCGACCGGCCGGTGCGCGGCGACCGCGATCGCGCGGACGACGGCGGGATCGCCGTCGCCGTTCAGGCTGCCGCTAGGCCGCCTCGCCTCGTGTGCTGCTCGTCAGGTATCGCCGTCCGTCCTCGAAGCCGTCGCTGGTAGGCCATGAAGGCGGCGGAGCGCTCGAGCGCGGTGCGCTGCGGGCGCTCGGCCACCTCGAGGGCCGGCCCCTCGCGATCGAGGCCGACGAGCCCGAGCTCCGTGAGGACCCGCACCAGGCGGCCCGCGAGCGCCGCGGACCTCGGTTGCGGCCCCTCGCCCCGGAGCACCGTCTCGCAGGCCTCACCGCGCGCCACCCTCGCCGCGCGCAGGGCGCGGTAGACGGCGGTCAGCGGGTCGCGTAGGGCGAAGTTCCATTCGTGTATGCGTAGCGCAAAGTCTAGTTCAGGCCTACCCCACGCCAGGTGGGTCCACCCCTCGCCCGACGGATGATCGAGCAGCGGCGCGGTCGGCGGGTCGACGCGCGACGACGTGCGCGAACGGCGCCGCCAGGCCGGGATCGTCCTCGAGCGCGGCCCACGAGGTGAGCGCGAAGCCGCCGACGCGCGCGGCGAGCGCGCGCGCCCGGTGCGGCGCGTGCGCGGTCACGGCGAGGACCGGCTCGCCGGTCGCCACGAGGTCGCCGAGCAGGCCGGCGATGCCGGTGCCGCGCAGGTCGCGCACGGCGCGCGGGCGCCGCCGCGCGGCGCCGGCGGCGCCGCCAGGTCGCGGTCGAGCTCGCGCAGCAGGCCGGCGGCGAACGTCTCGGGCTCGCCGAGCACGTCGATCGCGCGCGGGCGGCACGGCTGGGCGTGGCGCAGGACGAGCCGCGGCGAGACCGCGCCGTTCCAGCGGTCGATCTCCAGCCGGACGGCGGCGTCGGCGGGCTCGCCGGCCTCGACCGGCAGCGAGCCGCCGCCGCCGAAGGCCACGCAGCGCGAGCGGGCGCCGCCGGCGCTGAGCGTGAACGCGACGTGGCGGCCCTCGCCGAGCGCGCGCGGGTCGGACAACGCGGGCGGCGGGGACGAGCAGCGAGACCGGCGGGTTGCCGGCGCCGAACGGCGCGAGCTGCTGCAGCTCCTCCGCGAGGTCCAGCGACAGCGCGTCGCCCTGGGCGACCGCGTCGATGCGCACCTCGGGCACGAGGTCCTCGGGCGCTGAGCACCTCGGCGGCGTGCGCGAGGAACGCCGCGCGGAACGCGTCGACCTCGCGCGCGCGCGATCGTCAGGCCGGCCGCCGCGCGGTGGCCGCCGTAGCGGAGCAGGTGCGCGGCGCCCGCGTGCAGGCCGCCGAGCAGGTCGAAGGCCGGGATCGAGCGGCCGGAGCCGCTGCCCTCGTCGCCGTCGAGCGCGATCAGGATCGCCGGGCGGTGGTGGCGCTCGGCGATCCGCGAGGCGACGATCCCGATCACGCCCGGGTGCCAGCCCTCGGCCGCGAGCACCAGCGCGTTGCCCGGCGGGATGCTCCGCGACCAGCGCCTCGGCCTCGAAGCGGATCCGCGTCTCGACGTCGCGGCGCTCGGCGTTGACCGCGTCGAGCTCCGCGGCGACGGCGCGGGCGCGCTCGCGGTCCTCGGTCAGCAGCAGCTCGAGCCCGGCGTCGGCGCGGTACAGGCGCCCGGCGGCGTTCAGCCGCGGGCCGAGCCGGAAGCCGATCGCCGCCTCGTCGAGCCCGCTCGGGTCCACGCGCGCGACGTCCATCAGCGCCCGCAGCCCGACCTTGCGCGTGCCCGCCAGCGCGCGCAGGCCCGGCGCGCACGAGCCGCCGGTTCTCGCCGAGCAGCGGCACGACGTCGGCGACCGTGGCCAGCGCGACCAGGTCCAGGTCCTCGTCGGCGAGCGCCGGGTCCTCCCCCGCCGCCGGCCAGCAGCGCCCGCGCGAGCTTGTAGCGCGACGCCCGCCGCGCACAGGTCCGGCGCACGGGTAGCCGTTCAGCCGCGGGTGCACGAGCGGCGCGTCCGGCAGCGCGCCGTCCGCGCGCGGGCTGTGATGGTCGGTGACCACGACGTCGAGCCCGAGCGCGCGCGCCGCGCGCGACCTCCTCGACCGCGGTCACCGCGCAGTCGACGGTGATCAGCAGCCGCGTGCCGCGCGCGGCCAGCCGCTCGACGGTCGCGCGCGCCAGCCCGTAGCCGTCGTCGATCCGCGACGGCAGGTACCAGTCGACGTCCGCGCCCGAGCGTGCGCAGCGCGCGCACGAGGATCGCCGTCGAGCAGATGCCGTCCACGTCGTAGTCGCCGTGCACGGTGATCCGCGAGCGCGCCGACGTGGCCGAGGATCGCGCGCCGCGGCCGCGCCAGCCCCGGCCAGGCCGCGAGCGGGTGCGCCTCGGCCGCGGCGAGGAACGCCCGCGCCGCCTCCGGCTCCCCCAGCCCGCGCCGCACCAGCACCTGCGCCAGCACGTGCGAGCAGCCGAGCTGCGCGCGCCAGCCGCTCGGCGGCCGCGAACTCGTACGGGGAGACCGTGCAGGCGCGCGTCCACGATCGCGCCGGAGGCTAGGCGCGGCGGCAGGACGGAACCGGGCGAACATCGTGGCCGCCATGGACGAGGCGGCGACGAGTCGCGGCGCGGTGCGCGATCTCTACAGCGACCTCGAGATCGACGGGCGCGTGCTCGACCTGGCGGCGGCGAGCGCCGGCCACTTCGACGTCCCGCCCGACGAGCTGGTCGCCTTCGACGGCGACCCGGACGAGCGCGCTGCCCTACGGCGACGCCGAGTTCGACGACGTCCTGTGCTCGGGCGGCGTCGGCGCGCTCACGCGCCCGCTCGAGGCGTTCGCCGAGGTCGCGCGCGTGCTGCAAGCCCGGGCGGGCGCTTCGTCTGCACGTTCGCGGGCGTCACGCGCCGGCGCGATCCGCGGCTGGGCGGCGACCGACGACGCCGGCCGCGTGCGGCTCGTGCGCACCTACTTCGCGCGCACGCCGGCGTTCGGCCCGGCCGAGAGCGACCTGCGCACCTCGCTCACCGGCGCCGGCGACCGGCTCTGGGCCGTGTGGGCTACGCGGCTTCCGGGCGCTGCTGGTTGATCTGGCGCACGCCGAGCCACCACATCAGGCCCATGCCGAGCAGCGCGCCCGGGACGGCCTCGAAGCCGGTCAGCAGGTCGTGTCGTTCTCGCCCGGGATCCGCCGAGGTTGACGATGCAGGCCGAAGAGGATCGAGCCGAGCAGCGCGCCGCAGAACGCGCCGACGATCCCGCCGTAGAAGTTGTCCGGCAGGAAGACGGTGAAGTGCCAGAGGGCGAGGCCCACCATGGTCCAGACGAGCAGCGCCATCAGCGCGGCCTCCCGTGACGCTTGTTGCGCGGCTTTCGTTCCTTCGGCGCGTCGTCGCCGCCGCCGTTGCCGGCCGTCGGGCGGCGAGCCGCCCGGCGGCGGCGCGTCGTCGCCGCCGTTCGCGCGTGACCGCGCGCGCCGGCCGCCGGCCGGACGGGTGCGCCGGCCGCGGCGGGTTGCGGCTGCGCCGAGCTCGCGCTCCGCTCCGCCTCCTCGACGCCGAGGTCGCGCACCATCTCCTGGAACTCGGTCGGCCGAGACCTCCTGGCCGGGCGGCGCGCTGACGCTGCGGCGCTTGCGCTCCTTGGGCGCGACGTCGATCGGGCCGCCCTGCTCGGCCGTCGCGTACGGCGGGATCGTCGCCGAGCGTCTCGAGGATGCGCTCGCGGCGGGCGCGGAAGCCCGGCTCGCGCTCCTTCCAGTGCTGCAGCACCGGGGTGGCGATGAAGATCGAGGAGTACGTGCCGGACGCGATGCCGATGAGCAGCGCGAACGCGAAGTCCCGCAGCGTCTCGCCGCCGAACAGCATCAGCGCGAGCACCGGCAGCAGCGTGCAGAAGCTCGTCGCGATCGAGCGGACGATGACCTCGGACAGCGAGCGGTTGACGATCTGCGAGAACGCCGCGCTCGGCATCCGCGGGACGTTCTCTCGGATTCGGTCGAACACGATGATCGTGTCGTAGAGCGAGTAGCCCAAGATGGTCAGCAGCGCCGCGACCGTCGACGTCGTCACCTCCCGGCCGACGAGGGCGTAGACGCCCGCCACGATCAGGATGTCGTGCATCAGCGCGATCAGCACCGGCACGGCGATCTTCCACTCGAACCGCAGCGTGATGTAGATCGAGATCACGAGCAGCGAGACGATGATCGCGAGGATCGCGGAGTTGGCGACGGTCTCGCCGAAGCTCGGGCCGATCTCCTCGACGTTCGGGTTCGGGTTGCCGAACTCGTCGTCCAGCGCGCTCGTTGACGGCGTCGACGTCGACGCCCTCCTCGGTCGAGATCTGGACGACGTTGGGGCCCAGATCCTCGTTGTCGAGCGTCTGGATCTTCGCGTCGGCGAGCCCGAGCGGCGCGATCGCCTCGCGCACCTGGTCGACCGTGGCGGCCTGCTCGAGCGGCGCGGTGATGCGCGCGCCGCCCTCGAAGTCGATGCCGAAGTTGATGCCCTTGCCGGACATCGCCAGCGCGCAGACGAGCAGGATCACGCCGGACATCGAGAAGAACCACTTCGCCTTGCCCATGTAGTCGATGCGGAACTTGACGCGCTGCTCGCCGGCGCCGAGCGCGGCCTCGCGAGCGGATCAGGCGCGTGCCGCGCAGCGAGTACAGGATCGCCTGCGTCGCGAGCACCGCCGTGAACAGCGAGAGGATGACGCCGATGCCGAGCGTGAAGGCGAAGCCCTGGACGCCCGCGGTGGCGATGATGAAGAGGATGAACGCGACGAGGAACGTGACGATGTTCGCGTCGATGATCGCCGTCAGGCCCTTGCGGTAGCCCGTGACGATCGCCGTCGGGATCGGTCTCCCGGCGCGTACCTCCTCTTTCACGCGTTCGAAGACGACGATGTTCGCGTCCGCCGCGACGCCGAGCGTGAGGATCAGGCCGGCGATGCCCGGCAGCGTCAGCGTGATCGGGATCAGCTTGACGATCGCGTAGAAGTAGAGCGCGTAGATGCACAGCGCGACCGTCGCGATCACGCCCAGCACGCGGTAGTAGATGATCAGGAAGAGCGCGACGATGATGAAGCCCGCGATGCCGGCGCGCAGGCCCTGGTCGAGCGCCTGCTGGCCGAGCGTGGCGGAGACCTGCGAGCGCGAGATCTCGTTGAGCTTCAGCGGCAGCGCGCCGATCTTGAGGATCTTCGCCAGGTCCTGGGCCGAGCTGGATCGTGAAGCTGCCGGAGATCTGGGCGCCGGTCGCCGCCGTCGATGCCGTCCGGGTACTCCTGCCAGTTGATCGTCGGCGACGGAGACGAGCTCGTTGTCGAGCGCGATCGCGAAGTGCTGCGAGGTCTGGTCGGCGGGCCGGCCGAGCGCGTTGTCGGCGCCGCGCTGGGCGACGCGCCGCGTGATCGCCTGGAACGCCTCGCGGCCGTCGTCGGTGAAGTCGAACGTGACGATCGGCTCGTTGCCGACCGTCTGGTCGAAGCTCTGCTCCGGGTTCTTGATGTCCGTGCCGGAGAGGCCCGGGCGATCCTGGATGATCCACCAGCGGTCCGGGGTCCGGGTCGTCGGCCTCGGCCTTCTGCTCGCGCAGCACGAGCACGCCGGCCGGGACCTCGAGGATCTCGGCCTTCGACGCGCTCCGTCGGGCGTCAGCGGAGTCCAGCGCGTCCTGCGCGAGTCGAACGTCTGGACGCGGCCGTCGTCAGCGGCTTCTTCGTGGCCTTGTCGAAGACGTAGAAGCGCGGCTCCGCGGCCGCCTGCGACTCGCCGCCGGGCGAGTCCTCGGCGAGCGGGTCGAGCCCGCGGCCGACCCCGACGCTCGTGCACTTCGACGCCTGCGTGACCGCGGCGTGCAGGCCGTTGACCGGCTGGCGCTGCTGCGAGTTGGTGTCCGCGTCGGTCTCGCAGTTCTCGTCGAGGATGTTCGCTTCCCAGTCGTAGAAGAACAGCTGGGCGGTGGAGCCGACCTGGTCGGCGATCTCGCTCGGCGTCCTCGACGCCCGGGAGGTTGACCTCGATCTGGTCCGTCGCCCGACTGGAAGACCTCGGCCTCCGGCGACGCCGAACTCGTTGACGCGCTGCTGCATCAGGTCGATCGACCGCTGCATCGCGTCCGGGTCGATCGTCGGCTGCTGCGCCGTCGGCTTCGGCCTCGTAGACGAGCTGGGCGCCGCCCTGCAGGTCGAGGCCGAGCTTCGTCGGCTTCGTCGCGACGACGACGATCGAGCCGCCGATCAGGGCGACGACGATGAGCAGGATGAAAAGTGAGCGGCGGCGTTCAGACATGCGTTCTCGCGAAGAGGGTACTTTGGCGACGCGACCGACGAGGCCGCTGGGCGGACGGTTAGTGTTTCGGGACTACCTGGACGGCGTCAGGACGAGCAGGAGGCCGCCGTCATCATCGTAGGCCGGAAACAGATCGGCGACCGCCTTCGCGGGCAGATCGTTCTCGGCGTTGACCGTGACGGGCTTGCCGAGACGGCGCACTCCCCACTCCAGCGCCATGCCGACGTGGTCCTCCTCGCCGCCGAAGTCGAGACCGAGGACATCGCGCACGCGGCGGCCGATCACCTTCTCGTCCGAGAGGCCGGTCAGCTCGCGCGAGCCGCGGCCGCAGCCGATGATCCGCCCCTCCTTGTCGCAGACGAAGAAGGCGGCGTTCGGGGCCGGGTAGTAGTCGTCCAGCAGCTCGAACAGGAAGCCGAAACCGCACTTCGAGCAGCCCTTGGGCACGTTGCGAAACCCGGAGGTGCGCTCGGTGGCGGTCGTCCGGTTGCCGCAGTTCGGGCAGATGAACAGATGGGCCATCAGATCCGGGAGGGTAGCCCGGGTCCTAAACGCGCGCTATGCGACGTTCCGGCCTAGAACAGGCTCGGCCGGGCGGCTCGAGGCCGAGGTGGCGGAACGCGTGCGGCGTCGCGCAGCGCCCGCGCGGCGTGCGCGTGAGGAAGCCGCGCTGCAGCAGGTAGGGCTCGTAGACGTCCTCGATCGTGTCCTGCTCCTCCTGCACGGCGACCGCGAGCGTCGAGAGCCCGACCGGGCCGCCGCCGAAGCGCTCGCAGATCGTGCGTCAGGATCTCGCGGTCCAGCCGGTCCAGGCCCTCGTGGTCGACCTCGAGCAGGTCGAGCGCGGCGTACGCGGTCTGCGCGTCGATCGGCGCCGTCGGCGTGCACCTGCGCGTAGTCGCGCACGCGCTTGAGCAGGCGGTTGGCGACGCGCGGGGTGCCGCGGCGAGCGCTCGGCGATCGCGCGCGCGCCGTCGATGTGGATCGGCGATGTTCAGCACGCGCGGCGCTGCGGGCGACGATCGCGGCGAGGTCGTCGGCGCCGTAGTGGTCGAGCCGGTGCTGGATGCCGAAGCGGTCGCGCAGCGGCGTCGTCAGCAGGCCGGCGCGGGTCGTCGCGCCGATCAGCGTGAACGGCGGCAGGTCGAGCGTGACGACCCGCGCGCCGGCGCCGACGCCGAGCGTGATCGGCAGCTGGCCGTCCTCCATCGCGGGATAGAACGTCTCCTCGACCGCGCGCGGGAGGCGGTGGATCTCGTCGACGAAGAAGACGCTGCGCGGCTCGAGGTCGGTCAGGAAGGCGGCGATCTCGGCCTTGCGCTCGAGCGCCGGGCCGGCGGTCTGGACGAAGGCGACGCCGAGCTCCTCGGCGACGATCCGGGCGAGCGACGTCTTGCCGAGGCCGGGCGGGCCGGCGAGCAGCACGTGGTCGAGCGCCTCGTCGCGCTCGGCGGCGGCGCGGATCGAGATCTCGAGCTGGGCCTTGAGCGCGGGCTGGCCGATGAACTCGTCCAGCCGGCGCGGGCCGCAGGCGCGCCTCGCTCTCGTCGCCCTCGCGCGGGTGCGGGGTCTGGATGCGCTCGAGGTCGGCGCCGGGCGTGCGGATCATCGCCTGCGACACCTTCAGCGCGTGGGCGATCAGGGCCTCCGGCGTGTCACCGGGCGCGCCGTCGAGCAGCTGGTCGACCTCGCTCGGCGGAGAAGCCGAGCCCGATCAGGCCGTCGCGCGCGAGCGCGCGCGGGTCGTCGCGTCGCGCGCGTGATGACGATCGGGTCGGCGACCTTCTCGCGCAGCTCGACGACGATCCGCTCCGCGGTGCGCTTGCCGATCCCCGGGCACGGCCTGCAGGCGCGCCGTGGTCGCCGGCCGCGACGGCGGCGAGCAGCTCGCGCGGCGGGCCGCCGGAGAGCACGGCGAGCGCCATCTTCGGGCCGACGCCCTGGACGCCGATCAGCAGCAGGAACAGGTCGCGCTCCTCCTCGGTGGCGAAGCCGTAGAGCAGCAGCGCGTCGTCGCGCACGATCAGGTGGCTGAAGAGCGTCGCCGGCTCGCCCACGCGCGGGACGTGGCGGAGCGTCTCGGCGGACACGGCGAGCCGGTAGCCGACGCCGCCGCACGAGACGACGACGTGGTCGCCGCGGCGCATCGCGACCTCGCCGGAGACGAGCGCGATCATCCGGCCGACCCTCGCGAGCGCGGCGGCCAGCGGCGCGCCGTTGGCGTGGCAGATCGCGACCGCGAGCGCGTCGGCGGCGTGGTCGGGCCGCGGCAGCTCGGGCAGCGCGAGCAGCGTCTGGACCATCCGCTGGACCTGCTCCTTGCCGGCGCGGCCGGAGCCGCAGACCGCGGCCTTGACCTGCTGGGGCGTGTAGGACGCGCAGCGGATCGCGCGCTGGCCGGCGGCGAGCACGACGACGCCGCGCGCCTGGCCGACCGCGAACGCCGAGCGGGCGTTGGCGCCGAAGTAGAGGTCCTCGACCGCGACCGCGTCGGGCCGGTAGTCGTCCATCAGCTCGCCGACGCGGCGCGTGGATGTGCGCCAGGCGCGCGCCCGGCGTCGAGCCCGCGGGCGGTCTCCACGACGCCGCCGTCCAGCGCCACGAGCCGCCCGCGGTCGTGCGCGACGATGCCGTAGCCGGTGTTGGCGACGCCGGGGTCGATGCCGAGGACGATCACGTGCACCCGGGGGATTCTGCGCGCCGCCCCGGACGCCTTCCCGCGTCTAGCCGGTCGGCAGCGAGGATCCGGCGAAGCCGAAGAACCAGACCGCGAACGCGACGAGCGCGAGCGCGACCGAGACGATCATCACCTTGTCGAGCACGCCGCCGCGGCGGACGGGCGCGCGCTCGCCGCGCATCGAGCGCAGCCAGGTCGCGGTGCGGCGGCCCTCCTCGTGGCGGCCGGTGAGCTGGCCGTGCAGGCGGTCGAGGTAGCCCAGGCACTTGCCGACGATCGCCATCCCGATCGGCAGCCCGATCAGCACGAGCAGGTACGGGCCGGCGGACGGCCGCGACGAGTCGGCGATCTGCGAGGCGACGTAGATCAGGCCGAGCGGGACGCCGATCCACATGACGACGGAGCCGACGGCCATCAGCAGGACGAGCATCACGGCGGCGGGCGAGTAGGGCGAGCGCAGCATCTCGCCGCGACCATGTTCCCGGATCCCGCTGCCACAATCGCCGGGTGTACCGTGAGATCGCTCCGCCGCCGGATCTCGCCGCGCACGTGGCGTGCGTGTGGACGAGCGTCTCCCGCGGCGGCGTCGATCTTCCCGGACGGCTGCGTCGACATCGTCTGGCGCGGCGACCGGCTGGTCGTCGCCGGGCCGGCGACCGGGCCCGTGCCGTCCGACGTGCCCGGTCGGCACGCCGGTGTTCGGCGTGCGCTTCCGGCTCGGCGTCGCGGGCGCCGCGCTCGGGCCTGCCGGCCGACGGAGTTCGCTGGACGCGACGGTCGCGCTGGCGATCGTGTGGGGCGCCGGAGTACGACGAGCGCGTCGCCGTCGGCGGGCTCGGCCGCGCTGGTCGACGTCGGTGCGCGAGCGGGTGCTCGGCGCGCCGCTCGACCCGCTGGCGCGCGCGGCGGCGCTGGGCGTCGCGCGGCCGGGCGCGCGGGTGGCGGAGCTCGGGCGAGCGCTCGGCGTGAGCGAGCGCCAGCTGCGGCGGCGCTTCGCGGACGCGGTCGGCTACGGGCCGAAGACGCTCGCGCGCGTGCTGCGGTTCCAGCGGTTCCTGGCGCTCGGCACGCGCGGTGCGACGACCTCGCGCGGGCTCGCGTTCGCGGCGGGCTACGCGGACCAGGCGCATCTGACGCGCGAGTGCCGGCGGTTGGCCGGGCGGACGCCTGCGGAGCTCGTCGCTCTGCGGGCGGCGCCTCGGCTGCCGGCGAGCGGCTCGTCGCGCCGGCGAACTGCGCCAGGTAAGGGAGGCGGTTCACCCGCGCCCGCCGCGGCTCCGAGCGGCAACGTGCCACTAGCGCCGCGAGATCGAGTTGCTCAGGCTGAGGTCTGACCAACTCGACGCTCGCGTGCCGTCGCACGCCGCGCGCGCGGTCGACCGCCTCCCCACCCTGGCAGCAGTTCGCCGGCGCCCACGCGTCCGTTTCGTTCAAGCCACGCCGAGCACCCACGGCGTACCGTCCACGCGCGATGATCGAACAAGCCGAGACGCTACATCTGGTCGACCGCGCGCGTGCTCGAGCAGCGCCGCTTCGAGGTGCTGTTCAAGGACGGCGACCCGAAGACCATCGAGCAGGCGCTGCAGCCGCTACAAGACGCCCGACGGCGGCTACGGCTACGCGCTCGAGCCCGACGGGCGCGGGCCGACGAGCCAGCCGCCGCACATCTGGACCGCGCTGGAGGCGCTCGAGGACGCCGGGCACGACCGACGCCGACGTCTGCGACCACCTCGAGACGATCACCGCGCCCGACGGCGGCGTGCCCGTCGCGCTGCCGACCCTCGAGCCGTGGCCGCACGCGCCGTGGTGGCAGCATCGGCACCGAGGGCACGCTGCTCGCGACCGCGCTGCTCTACGCGCCGCTCGCGCGCGCCGGCGTCGAGCACCCGTGGCTGCGAGCGCGCCGAGGCGTTCTGCTGGGCCGCCGTCGACGCGATCGAGAAGACGCACCCGTACGAGGTCGAGGCCGCGATCACGTTCCTCGACGCCGCGCCGGACCGCGACCGCGCCGAGCGGGCCGCGGAGCGGCTCGGCGAGCTCGTCCAGGAGCAGGACCTCGTCGGCACGCAGCCCGAGGGCTACTCGGAGGGCGAGATCCACCACCCGCACGACTTCGCGCGCCGGCCCGGACAGCCTCGCGCGGCCGCTGGTTCACCGACGAGGAGATCGAGCGCGAGCCTCGACCACCTGCGAGCCGAGCAGCAGCGACGACGGCGGCTGGCGCGATCACGTGGGCGGTGTGGACGCCCGCGATCGAGATCGAGTGGAGCGGGCTGGTGACGATCGCCGCGCTGAAGACGCTGCAGGCCTACGGGCGCGTCTAGCCCGCGACGCGCTCCAGGATCTCGGCGTCGACGTCGAAGTTCGCGTGCACCGCGTCGGTGTCGTCGAGGTCCTCGAGCGTGTCGATCAGCTTCATCAGCTTGGTCGCGCCGTCCTCGTCGAGCGGCACGAGCGTCTTCGGGCGCTGCATGACCTGCGCCTCGGTGACCTCGATCCCGGCCTCGACGAGCGCGGCGCGCACGGCCGTGAGGTCGGCCGGCTCGCAGAGCACCTCGAAGACGTCGTCGTCGAGCACGATGTCCTCGGCGCCGGCGTCCACGGCGGGCATCAGGTCGTCCTCGGAGTAGCGCTCGCCGTCGACGACGACGACGCCCTTCTTGTCGAACAGGTAGGCCACCGAGCCGGGCTCGCCGAGGTTGCCGCCGTGCTTGCTGAACGCGTGGCGGATCTCCGAGCCGGTGCGGTTGCGGTTGTCGGTCAGCGCCTCGACGAGGATCGCCACGCCGCCGGGGCCGTAGCCCTCGTACATGACCGCCTCGAGGGCGTCGGTGTCGGCGCCCTCGCCGGTGCCCTTGGCGATCGCGCGCTCGATGTTGTCCTTGGGCATCGAGGCGTCCTTGGCCTTCTGGACGGCCAGCGCGAGCGCGGCGTTGCCGACGATGTCGCCGCCGCCCTCCTTCGCCGCGACGGTGATCGCGCGCGCGAGCTTCGTGAAGAGCTTGCCGCGGCGCGAGTCGACGATCGCCTTCTTGTGCTTGATTCCCGCCCACTTCGAATGACCGGCCATGGCGGAAAAGTCTAATGCGCCCTTCAGAGCGAGCCGCCCGGGCAGCCGCCTACGAGCGCGCGCGGCCGGAGATCCTCGCCCACGTCCCGGGCAGCGCCCGGCGCGTGCTCGACCTCGGCTGCGCGACCGGGGCGACCGGCGCCGAGCTCAAACGACGCGGCGAGGTGGAAGTCGTCGGGATCGAGATCGAACCCGAGTACGCGCGCGAGGCCGAGCGCGTGCTCGATCGCGTGATCGTCGCCGACGCGCAGCATCCGCCGGAGGACCTCGAAGGCGCGTTCGACGTCCTGATCGCCGCCGACATCCTCGAGCACCTGGTCGATCCCTGGACCGCGCTGCGCGAGTACGCCGCGCTGCTGGAGCCGGGCGGGACGGCCGTCGTCAGCTCTCCCGAACGTCGCGCACTGGAGCACGTACGCGGCGCTCGCCCGCGGCAGCTGGCCGCGCAAGGCGGAAGGGATCTTCGACGCCTCTCACCTGCGGTGGTTCACGCTGCGCGACGCACGCGCGCTGCTGTCGCAGGCGGGTCTGACGACGCACACCGTCGTTCGGCGGCGTTGGCTGCTCTGGAGGGGCTCGCGCTTCGACCGGCTCGCGCCGCCGCTCACCCTCTTCACGTTTCAGTACGTGATGGCCGCAACGCGAGATACGCCGTGAAGCGGTTCGCGGTGTCGCAGTAGCGGCAGACGAGCGGCATCTATCCTGCCGCGTCATGCCCGTGACCGACCTGTCCCGGATCTTCAAGGCCTACGACGTCCGCGGCCTCTACGGGCGCGACATCGACGGCGACACCGCCGAGGCCGTCGGCCGCGGCCTCGCGCGCGCGCTCGCGGACCTCTCCGGCAAGCCGGCGGCGTCACTGCGCGTCGGCCTCGGGCGCGACATGCGGCTCTCCGCGCCGGAGCTCGCCGCGCGCTACCGCGACGGGCTGACCGCCGAGGGCGCGCACGTCGTCGACGCCGGGATGGTCGGCACCGAGATGCTCTACTGGCTCGTCGGCTCGCGCGACCTCGACGGCGGCCTGATGTGCACCGCCGCGCACAACCCGAAGGCCTACACGGGCGCGAAGATCGTCGAGCGCGGGAGCGTCGCGCTGTCGGGCGACCGCGGGCTCAACGAGGTCCGCGCGCACATCGAGGACGGCCTGGCGAGACGCCCCGGGCGGCGGCACCCACGAGACCGTCGACATCTACGACGACTTCCAGCGCGAGGCGCTGAAGGTGATCGACCCCGGCGCCATCAAGCCGCTGAAGGTCGTGCTCGACGGCGGCAACGGGATGGCCGGCCCGATGGTCGGCCCGATCCTCGAGCAGCTCCCGCTCGAGCTCGTGCCCACCTACTGGGAGCCCGACGGCGAGTTCCCCGACCACGAGCCGAACCCGCTGCTGCCCGAGAACCGCGAGTTCATCATCCGCAAGGTCCTGGAGACCGGGGCCGACCTCGGCATCGCCTGGGACGGCGACGCCGACCGCTGCTTCTTCATCGACGGCGAGGGCGAGTTCGTGCCCGGCGACTTCCTGACCGCGCTGCTCGCGGCGAGCATCCTCGAGAAGGTCCCGGGCGCCGACATCCTCTACGACGTCCGCGCCAGCCGCGCCGTCCCGGACACGTCACGCGGCTCGGCGGCCGCGCGCTCGTCAACCGCGTCGGCCACGCGTTCTTCAAGACCCGCATGCGCGACGAGGGCGGCGAGTTCGGCGGCGAGGTCTCCGGCCACTACTACTTCAAGGCCTTCTACAACGCGGACTCCGGCACGATCCCCGCGCTGCTGATCCTCGAGCTGCTCTCCAAGCGCGACACGACGCTCGCCGAGCTCCTGCACGAGTTCAGGAGCCGCTACTTCATCTCCGGCGAGATCAACTCCGAGGTCGACGACCAGCGGGCGAAGATGGACGAGCTCAAGGCCCACTACGCCGACGGGCGCGTCGACGAGCTCGACGGCGTCTCGATCGACTACGACGACTGGCACTTCAACGTGCGCCCGTCCAACACCGAGCCGCTGCTGCGGCTGAACCTCGAGAGCCTCGTGTCCCAGGCGGACATGGAGCGGCGGCGCGACGAGGTGCTCGCGCTGATCCGCTCGTGAGCGCGATCCACCGCCTGCCGATCCCCACGCCGTTCCGCGTGGGCCGCGTCAACTGCTACCTGATCGAGGACGACCCGCTGACGCTCGTCGACGTCGGCCCGAACTCGGCGCGATCGCTGGTCGCGCTCGAGGACGCGCTGCGCGAGCACGGCCGCCGGATCGAGGACCTCGAGCGGATCGTCATCACCCACCAGCACACCGACCACCTCGGGCTCGTCGGGATCGTCGCCGACCGCTCCGGGCGCCGAGGTCTGCGCGCTCGACCTGCTCGCCCCGGTGGTCGAGGACTTCAACCTCCACGCCGACCACAACGACGAGCTGGCCCAGGCGCTGATGCTGCGCCACGGGATCGCGCGCGACATGGTCACCGCGCTGGCCGCGATGTCGCGCGCCTTCCGCGGCTGGGGCGGCAGCGCCCCGGTCACGCACACCGCTCGAAGACGGCGGCGAGCTGAAGTTCGCCGGCCGCACGCTGCAGGTCCTCCACCGCCCGGGCCACTCGCCGTCGGACACGGTGTTCTTCGACCCCGCGAGCGCGGAGCTGCTCGCCGGCGACCACCTGATCAAGAACATCTCCTCGAACCCGCTGATCTCGCAGCCGCTCGGCGGCCGCTCCGGCGAGCCGCGGCAGCGGCCGCCCGCGCACGCTGATCATGTACATGGAGTCGCTGCGGGAGACGCAGGCGATGCCGGTGGAGACCGTGCTGCCCGGCCACGGCGAGGTCTTCGGCGACCACGCGGCGCTGATCGACGAGCGCTTCGCGATGCACGAGCGGCGCGCGGCCAAGATGCTCGAGCTGATCGCAGAGCAGCCGCGCTCGGCGCACGACATCGCGCAGGCGATCTGGGGCAACGTCGCGGTCACGCAGGCCTTCCTGACGCTCAGCGAGGTCCTCGGCCACGTCGACCTGCTGCTCGAGCGCGGCGCAGGTGGTCGAGCGTCGAGGTCGGCGGCGTCGTGCACTTCACGGCGACGTAGCCTTGGAAGAAGTCGAGATCATCCTCGTCGCGCTGCTGTGTCGCGGTGGCGGTGCTGTCGGCCGCCGCGCGCGCGATCAACGTGCCGTACCCGATCGTGCTCGTGGTCGGCGGCGCGGTCATGGGCGCTCGCGCCGATCGGGCTGCCCGAGGCCGAGCTCGACCCGGACCTCGTCCTGGTCATCTTCCTCCCGCCGCTGCTGTACTCGGGCGCGTTCTTCGCGAACCTGCGCGACCTCCGGGCCGACCTGCGCGTCGATCTCGCTGCTCTCGATCGGGCTCGTGCTGGCCACGATGGCGTGGTCGCGGTCGTCGCGCACGAGATGATCGACGGGCTCTCGTGGCCGGCGGCGTTCGCGCTCGGCGCGATCGTCGGGCCCACCGACCCGGTCGCGGCGACCGCGATCGCGAGCCGGCTCGGCGTCCCGCGGCGGCTCGTCTCGATCCTCGAGGGCGAGGCGCTGATCAACGACGCGACGGCGCTCGTCGCCTACCGGATCGCGATCACGCGCCGGCGGCTTCTCGCTGCTCGGCGCGAGCTTCGACTTCCTGTGGATGGCGGCGGGCGGGATCGCGGTCGGGCTGGCCGTCGGCTGGGTGATCGTGCAGGTCCGCAAGCGGCTGCAGGACCCGCTCGTCGAGAACACGATCGGGCTGCTGAGCGGCTACGCGGCCTACGTCCCGGCCGAGAAGCTGCACCTGTCGGCCGTGCTCGCCGCGGTCACCGTCGGCTGCTACGTCGGCTGGCAGGCGCCGAAGATCGCCTCGCCCACGACGCGCCTACAGGGCTTCGCGATGTGGGAGCTGCTCGTGTTCCTGCTCAACGCGTTCCTGTTCACGCTGGTCGGGCTGCAGCTCCCGGTGGTGCTCGAGGGCTTCGAGCCCGAGTGGCTCGGCTACGCGCTCGCGGTCTGCGCCGCCGTCGTGCTGACGCGGCTGGTCTGGCAGCACGCGCTCGTGTTCGTGATTCGCGCGATCGACCGCCGCGCGTCCCAGCGCGCGCGGCGCGGCAACTGGCAGGCGCGCACGATCGTCGGCTGGGCGGGGATGCGCGGCGCGGTCTCGCTCGCCGCGGCGCTCGCGCTGCCCCGGCGACTTCGACCAGCGCGACCTCCTGATCTTCCTGACGTTCACGGTGATCTTCGTCACGCTCGTGCTCCAGGGCCTGACGCTGCCGCCGCTGATCCGGGCGCTCGGCGTCCAGGACGACGGCACCGAGGAGGAGCACGAGGAGCTCAAGGCACGGCTCTACGCCACCAAGGCCGCGCTCGCCCGGATCGACGAGCTGGCCGGCGAGGAGTGGACGCGCGACGACACGATCGAGCGCATGCGCGGCGCCTACGAGTACCGCAAGCGGCGGCTGGCCGCGCGGGCCGGCAAGATCGAGGACGACGGCATCGAGGACCGCTCGGTCGCCTACCAGACGCTCGTGCGCGAGGTGCTCGAGGCGCAGCGGCGCGAGATCGTGCGCCTGCGCAACGCGGGCACGATCTCCAACGACGTCATGCACCGGATCGAGCGCGAGCTCGACCTGGAGGACGAGCGCCTGGAGATCTAGACCGGGCGGGCGAAGTCGGCCGGCTCGATCAGGCCGCGCCGCAGCGCGCCGATCATCGCCTCGGCCTGCTGGATCATGCGCTCGCGGTCGAGCTTCTGGAGCGCGCGGTCGATCAGGGCGGCGCGGCGGTCGAGCTCGACGTCGAAGCGCTCGGCGACCGCGTTGGTGACCGTGACCTCGCGCCAGACCTCGCAGTTGCCGCAGCGCAGGCGCATCCACCAGGCCTCGGGAGTGACGGGCTCCCAGTCGACCGGGTTGACGAAGTCCTGGCCGCAGGCGGCGCAGGCGTGGAGGTCGTCCTCATGCGGACGCGAGGTGCCGCGACCGAGCGCGCGGGAGAGCCAGTTCGAGTCCGAGGAGATCATCTCGCCTCTGAGTATCGGCAGGTCGGCCGCGGTTCTCCAGGGGGGCGAACCGAACTTATGTTTAGAGCTAGCCGATACGGGAAAGGTGCGGCGACCCCGGATTCCCGCTAGGTCCGGATACGAACCTCGGGCAGCCAGTCCAGCATTTCGCGGGCCGCCTCGTCGCCCTCACGCACCGCGTAGTTCGTGCCTCGGTCCTCGGGGAAGATCTGGGTCGTGTTGGCGAGCACGAGCCCGCGGACCGGGGTCTTCATCGCCGGGATCTTGTCCCGGTAGCCGACCGTGACGATCGGCTGCGCGGCGGGCTCGCGGTGCAGCCAGAGGTTGCGCACCCAGCCGCGCTCGAACCCGGGGTTGACGGCACGCAGCCCAGGCGTGTAGCGCTCGAGCAGCGCCTCGGCGTCGAGTCCAAGGAGCTCGTGGCCGCGCGGCAGGTAGTTCGCGACGTACAGGAAGCGCCGGCCGTCGTAGCGGTCGACGAGGTTCGTGTGCTCGATCAGCCCCACGAACGGCAGCGCGTCGTCGCCGATGTTGGTCCAGTAGAACGGCGAGAAGCGCCGGTCGAGCTCGATCAGCAGGCAGAGCGCGGTGAAGTACTCGATCGTGCGCAGGCGCGCGAGGTAGGCCTCGGGCAGCAGGCCGGGCTCGAGCATCTGCTCGAAGACGTCGCTGGGCACCGTGGCGAGCACGGCCTCGTAGGTCTCGGGCTCGAGCGTCTCGAACTCGCGCGGGTCGTGGCCCGTGCGGAAGCTGTTCGGCGCGCCGGGCGTGACCGTGAAGCCGGGGCCGAGCTTTGCGGCGGGCCTGTCGATCAGCACGCGGCCGCCGCCGGCCTCGATGCGGTCGCGCAGCGCGCCGAACAGCAGCTCCCAGGAGTGCTTCGGGTAGCCGAGCTTCTCCTCGGCGGCGTCGTCGCCGCGGCGCAGGCGCAGCTTGTTCTGCAGCCACACCATCGCGATCTCGTCGGCGCGCTCGCCGAACTTGCCGCGCAGCAGCGGCCCCCACAGCTTGCGGTAGGCGGGGCGGCCCATGTAGCGCTCGATCCAGGCGCGCGCGGTGACGCGCTCGAACGGCGCGGGGTTGCCCGGCCCGCGCTGGATCGCGAGCACGGCGGCGCCGAGCCGGACCCGCGACAGCGGCGGCAGCGGCTTGAAGCGCAGCAGGTCGACGGGCGTGACGAACGGCCACTGGCGGCCGTCGGTGAAGTAGGCGACGCTGGAGGAGAGCCACTCGAGCTCGTCCGGCATCCCCAGCTCGTCGTAGAGCGCGGCGATGTGGCGGTCGGTGCTGAACAGGTGGTGGTAGTAGCGCTCGAGCAGGTGGCCCTGGCCGACGTCGAGCGTCGCCGCCTGCCCGCCGAGCCCGGGCCAGCGCTCGTAGACGTCGACCGTGTGGCCGGCCTGCGTGAGGCGCAGCCCGGCCACGAGGCCGGCCACGCCGGCCCCCAGGACCGCGATCCTCATCGCTCGGCGGGCTCTTCGACGTTGATGCGCTCGCGAACGACGTACAGCGGGCGGTGCTTGACCTCGTCGTAGATGCGGCCGACGTACTCGCCGATGATCCCGACCGTGATCAGCTGGATCCCGCCCAGGAGCAGGATCACGACGATCGTGGACGGGATGCCCGGCTCGTAGATGTTCGTGTAGCGGGCGACGACGGTCAGCGGGATGGCGAGGAAGGCGAGCATGCTGAACACGAAGCCGAGGAACGTCGCCCACTGCAGCGGCGCGCTGGAGAACGACGTGATCGCGTCGAAGCTGAAGCGCAGCATCTTGCGCAGCGGGTACTTGGTCACGCCCGCGTGGCGCTCCTGGCGCACGAACGGCACGGCGGTCTGCGAGAAGCCGATCCACACCGTCATCCCGCGCAGGAAGCGGTTGCGCTCGGGCATCGCGAGCAGCGCGTCCAGCGCGCGCCGGTCCATCAGCCGGAAGTCGCCGGACTCGACGGCCAGGTCCAGCCCCGTCAGGCGCCGGAACGTGCGGTAGAAGCCGCGCGCGGTGACGCGCTTGAAGACCGTCTCCCCCAGCCGCTGCTCGCGCACGGCGTAGACGACGTCGACCCCCGCGCGCCAGCGGTCGAGCATCTCCGGGATCACCTCCGGCGGGTCCTGGAGGTCGCCGTCGAGCATCACGATCACGTCGCCGCGGGCGTGCTCGAGCCCCGCGGTCAGCGCCGGCTGGTGGCCGAAGTTGCGCGCGAGCGCGACGACCTTCACGCGCGGGTCGGCGGCCGCCGCCTCCGCCATCGCGGTCGCCGTGGCGTCCTTGGAGCCGTCGTCGACGAGGATCAGCTCGTAGTCGACCCCGTCCAGGGCCGCGGCGACGCGCTCCGTGAACGGGTCGACGATGTCCTGCTCCTCGTACATCGGAGCCACCACGCTGAGCAGCTCCGGCTCGCGGTCCATGCGGTCAGCGTACCGGCGTAAGCTCTCGGAAATGCCCGACGACGCGCGCGGTTGAGCGCGAGCTGTTCGAGGTCGGCCGGCGGCTCGCCGCCGCGCTGCCGAGCACGCGCAACCCGCTCAAGGTGATCGACGAGAAGGCGATGGATCTCGCGTCCTCGGACGCCGAGCTCAAGGCCGCGCTGTTTCGCTTCGTCGACGTCGTGCCCGCCTGCCGCAACCTCGACGACCTCGCGCGGCACCTGACGGCGTTCCTGGGCGAGATCGAGGGCCCGCCGCCGCCGATCGGCGTCGCGATGAAGATGGGGAACTCCAAGGCGGGCCGCACCGCGCTGGGCATGGCCGCGGCCGCCGGCGTGCGGCGGATGGCGCAGCGCTTCATCGTCGGCGAGGACCCGAAGGCCGCTCTGGGCGACCTGAAGGACCTGTGGAAGGACGGCGTGGCCTCGACCGTCGACCTGCTCGGCGAGGCGACAGTCACGCAGTCCGAGGCCCAGCGCTACGCGGATCGCTGCGCCGACGCGCTGGACACGATCGCGGCGGCGGCCGCGTCGTGGCCGGCCCGGCCGCAGCTGGAACGCGACTCGGTCGGGCCGCTCCCGCGCGCGAACCTGTCCGTGAAGGTGTCGCGCCTTGACGCCGCTGCTGCGCCCCGACGCGCCGGAGCGCGGCAAGCGCGACGCCGCCGACCGCCTGCGGCCGCTGCTGCGCCGGGCGCATGAGCGCGGCGCGCACCTGCACATCGACATGGAGTCGATGGACTCGCGCGACGCGGTGCTCGAGCTGATCCTCGAGCTGCTCGGCGAGGACGAGTTCCGCGCCGGCCCGTCGGCGGGCCTGGTCCTGCAGGGCTACCTGCGCGACTCGCCGCAGACGCTGGACACGATCCTCGACTGGACGCGCGGCGTCGATCGCGCGCAGCCGCTGACGATCCGGCTCGTCAAGGGCGCCTACTGGGACCACGAGCTCGTCCAGGCCGCCCAGCACGGCTGGTCGGCACCGGTCTTCGAGCGCAAGGCGGACACCGACGCGAACTTCGAGCTGCTCACGCGCCGGCTGCTCGACGCGCGGCCGGCGCTGCGCGTCGCGATCGCCTCCCACAACCTGCGCTCGATCGCGCACGCGATCGCCTACAACCGGCTGACCGGCGGCGCCGAGCAGGACGTCGAGCTGCAGGTCCTGCGCGGCCTCGGCGACCCGCTGCAGGCCGCGATCGCCGCCCAGGGCCTGCGCGTGCGCACCTACTGCCCGGTCGGCGACCTCGTGGCCGGCATGGCCTACCTGGTGCGCCGGCTGCTGGAGAACACGTCGAACGAGTCGTTCCTCTACGAGCAGGCGCGCGGCGTGCCGCTGGAAGAATTGCTGGCCGCCCCCGCGTGAAGCCCTTCACGAACGAACCGATCCTCGAACTGCGGCGTGCGCCGGTGCGCGCGCAGTTCGCGGGCGCGCTGGAGGCGTTCGACGCCGAGCCGGTGATCCAGGTGCCGGTGTGGGTCGGCGACGACACGCGCGAGCGGCGGGACGCTCGTCTCCACCGATCCCGGCGAGCCGGAGCGGGTCGTGGCCGAGGCGGCGGTGGCCAGCGAGGCCGACGTGGACCACGCGCTCGACCTCGCGCGGCGCAGCGACTGGGGGCGGCGGTCCGCCGCCGAGCGCGCCGAGGTGCTGATGCGGGCGGCGCAGTGGCTGCGCGAGCGGCGGCTGGAGATCACCGCGCTGGAGGTGCGCGAGGCGGCCAAGCCGTGGCGCGAGGCCGACGGCGACGTGTGCGAGGCGATCGACTTCCTCGAGTACTACGCGCGGGCGGCGATCGCCCTGGAGGAGCACCCCGCGGGCGTGCCCGGCTCGCCGATGCACGACCTGATCCAGCTCCCGGGCGAGCGCAACGAGCTCAACTGGGTGCCGCGCGGCGTCGTGGCCGTGATCTCGCCGTGGAACTTCCCGGTCGCGATTCCGCTCGGGATGGTCTCGGCGGGGCTGGCGACCGGCAACGCCGTGGTCCTGAAGCCGGCCGAGCAGACGCCGGGCTGCGCGTACGCGCTCGTGCGGGCGCTGCGCGAGTCCGGCGTGCCCGCCGACGCGCTCGCGCTGCTGCCGGGCGAGGGGCCGGTCGGCGCGCAGCTCGTCGGCGACCCGCGCGTGCACACGATCGCGTTCACCGGGTCGAACCCCGTGGGGCTGGAGATCGTGCGCCGGGCCGCGGAGATGGCGCCCGGGCCAGCGGCATCTCAAGCGCGTCGTGGCCGAGATGGGCGGCAAGAACTGCGTGATCGTGGACTCGGACGCCGACCTCGACGACGTCGTCCCCGCGCTCGTGAAGTCCGCGTTCAACTACGCGGGCCAGAAGTGCTCGGCGGCGGCGCGGGTGCTCGCGCACGAGGCGATCCACGACTCGCTCGTGGAGCGGCTGACGGGCGCGATCGAGGTGCTGCACGTCGGCCAGGCGTCCGATCCCGAGATCGACGTGCCGCCGGTGATCGAGCGCGAGGCGCAGGAGCGGGTGAACCGCTACGCCGCGACCGCGCAGGCCGACGGCCGCGTCGCCGCGCGGGCTGAGGTGCCGGAGCGGGGCTGGTTCGCCGCGCCGACACTGGCGACCGACCTCCCGGCCGACTCGCCGGTGCTCAACGAGGAGATCTTCGGCCCGCTGCTCGCCGTCGAGCGCGTGCGGTCGATCGAGGAGGCCTGCGACCGCGTCGACGCCTCGCCGTACGGGCTCACCGGCGGGCTGTTCTCGCGCAACCCGCACACCGTCGACTACGTCACCGATCGCTCGCCCGTCGGCAACCTCTACGTCAACCGCGAGATCACGGGCGCGATGGTCGGCCGCCAGCCGTTCGGCGGCAACCGCCTGTCGGGCACGGGCACGAAGGCGGGCGGCCCGGGCTACCTGCTGCAGTTCGTCGAACCGCGGGTAGTCACGGAGAACACCGTGCGCCACGGGCTTGTCGTATGAAGGGCGTTCTCGCCGCCGCGCTCACGCCGATGCGCGACGACCTCTCGATCGACCGGGAGGCGTTCGCCGCGCATTGCCGGCGCCTGCTCGACGCGGGCTGCCACGGCCTGGCGATCTTCGGCACCACCGGCGAGGCGAACTCGCTCTCCGTGCAAGAGCGGATCACGGCCTGGGAAGCGCTCGTCGAGGACGGCATCCCGGCGGAGACGCTGCTGCCCGGCACCGGCGCGTGCGCGCTGCCCGACGCGGTCGCGCTGTGCCGGTCGGCGATCGAGGTCGGCGCCGCGGGCGTGCTCGCCCTGCCGCCCTTCTACTACAAGGGCGTCTCAGACGACGGCCTGTTGCGCTTCTTCGCCGAGCTGATCGAGCGCGTCGGCGACGACCGGCTGCGGCTGTTCCTCTACCACATCCCCCCGATGGCGGTCGTCGGCTTCACGCCGGAGCTGATCGGGCGGCTGATGCGCGAGTACCCGGGCGTCGTCGTCGGCACGAAGGACAGCTCCGGCGACGCGCGAGCGGATCGAGCGCGTCTGCCGGGAGTTCCCGGAGCTGACCGTGTTCGCCGGCACCGAGAAGTTCCTGCTCGACACCCTGCGCTGGGGCGGCGACGGCTGCATCTCGGCCACCGTCAACGTCACGGCGCGCCAGGCGCGCGAGGTCTACGACCTGTGGGCCGCCGGCGAGGACGCCACCGCCGCCCAGGCGGCGCTGACCGAGCGGCGCGAGTTCCTCGACGGCTTCCCGGTCATCCCCGCGCTCAAGGCGCTGCTGGCCGAGGAGACCGGCGACGACGCTTGGCTCAACCTGCGCCCGCCGCTCGACGCGCTCGACGAGTCACGCCGCGCTCGGCTGCTGCCTGCGGCGAGTCAGCGCGTGTAGCACGAGGCCCGCGGCGAGCACGGCGAGCCCGATCAGCGTGATCGCGGGCTCGAGCCAGAGCAGCAGCAGCGCGGAGATGCCGATGACCACGCGCGCCGGCCAGGCGATCTCGCCCTTGAGCCAGCCCTCGAGCGCGAGCCCGAGCGCGATCACGGCGACGATCGAGACCACGATCGCGAACGCGATCGTCTCGGCGCCGCCCTGGAGCAGCAGCCCTTCGCCCTTGGGCGAGAGGATGAACGCGAACGGGACGAGGAACGCCGGCAGCGTGTAGCGGCAGGTGAGCATCATCGTCTTGAAGCCGTTGCCGCCCGTGATCGCCGCCGCGGCGAAGGCCGAGAGCGCGGTCGGCGGGCTCACCTCGCTCAGCACCGCGTAGTAGAAGATGAACATGTAGGCGGCGAAGTCCTCGACGCCCAGAGAGATCAGCGCGGGCGCGACGACGGCCGCGGCGATGATGAAGCTCGCGGTCACCGGCACGGCGAGGCCGAGGATCAGCACGGCGACCGCGCTCAGGATCGCGGTGATCGTCAGCGAGCCGCCGGCGAGGTCGACGATCAGCCCCGCGAGCTTGAGCCCGAGGCCGGTGAGCGAGACGACCGCGACGATCAGGCCGGCCGCCGCCGTCGTGGCGGCGATCGGCAGCACGGCGCGGGAGCCGCCCACGAGCGCGTCCCAGACCTTGTTCGGCCCCATCCGGTCGCGGCGGTCCAGGAACGAGAGCAGGAACGCGACGACGCTGGCGATCAGCACCGCGCGGAACGCGCTGAAGCCGATCGCGAGCAGGATCACGATCAGGAACAGGCTCGAGAAGTGATAGCCCCAGCGGGCGAGCAGCTTCCACACGCCGGGCGTGTCGATGTCCAGGCCCTTGACGTTGTGGCGGCGCGCGTCGGCCTCGATCGCCATCAGGATGCCGACGTAGTAGAGGACCGACGGGACCAGCGCGTAGATCAGCACCTGCAGGTAGCTGACCTCGAGGATCTCGGCGATGATGAACGCGGCGGCGCCGAGCGTCGGCGGCGAGAGGATCGCGCCGATGCCGGAGGCGGCGAGGATGCCGCCGCCCTGGTCCTTCGGGTACCCGGCCTTGCGCAGCAGCGGCCAGGCGACGCTGCCGAGCGTGACCGTCGTCGCCACGCCGGAGCCGGACACGGTGCCGAGCAGGAAGCCGGCGACCGCGCTGGTGCGGCCCGGGCCGGTGCGCGAGCGCCCGAAGGCCGCGAACGAGATCTCCACGAAGAAGCGCGCGGCGCCGGAGTACTCGAGCACGGCGCCGTAGATCGCGAACAGGACGATGTAGGTGGCGGCGACGTCCAGCGGCACGCCGAAGATGCCCTCGAGGCCCATGTAGCTCTGGCCGACGATGCGGTCGACGCCGTAGCCCTTGTGGCCGATCTCGAGGAAGTCCGGGATCAGGCCGCCGAAGAACGCGTAGAGGATGAACGCGATGCAGATCGCCGGCAGCGCCCAGCCGGTCGTGCGCCGGGTCGCCTCCAGCACGAGCACGATCGCGGCGACGCCGAAGATGATGTCGAGCGTCTCGGGCCGCGCGGCGCGGCGCACGATCTCGTCCGCGGTCACGACCGCGTAGCCGACCGCGACGAGCGCGAGCACGGCGAGCAGCCAGTCGGCGCCGCGCGGGCGCTCGCCGCGGCCGAAGACGACGAACGTGAGCACGAGCGCGATGGCGAGGAACGCGGGCCGGTAGACCTGGGCGGCGAGCGGCTGGAAGACCCAGAAGATCGCGAAGATCGACAGCCCGGCGGCCAGCACGGCCACGAGCCGCGCCGGGAAGCCGGTCAGATGGCGGCCGGGCCGCTCGGCCTCGAACTCCTCGAGGATCTCGTCGGTGCGCTCGGGCTTCTCGCCGTCGCGCTCGAAGCGCCCGTGTTTCTGGATCGCCGTCTGGTCGGTCATGTCCCCTCCACGGCGAGGCGCAGGTGCACGGCGTGCCCGTACAGCGGCAGGCGGCTGCCGCCCGCGACGAGCGTGCGCTGCCCGCGGCGGGTGGCGGCGAGCGGCATGGTCTCGAAGCGCGCCGGGTGCTCGGGCTCGAGCACCCACCAGCCGCGCTCGCGGGTGCGCTGCCCTTCGAGCTCGTAGTAGTCGAGCACTGCAGCGTTCGGCGAGGCGATGCTGTCGAGCACGAAGCCGTCGGCCGTCGCGCGGAAGCGCTCCTCGGCGGGCGCCTTGTAGACGGAGTGCCGGTAGGCGAGCGCGAAGCGCCCGTCGTCGGGCAGCGCGGCCTTCGCCACGACGCCGCCGCCGTCGTCGCGCGCGACCACGTTCGGGCCGCCGCCGCAGCCGGCGGCGAGCGTCGCGAGCAGCGCGAGGGCCGCGACCCTCACTCCTCCGCCTCCTGGTAGTAGCGCTCGGCGCCGGGGTGCAGCTCGACCGGCGCCACGACCTCCTTCGCGTCCTCGAGCGTCAGGTTCTCGGCCGCCGGGTGCACCTCGGCGAGCGACTTCTGGTTCTCGAACATGAGCGCGATCAGGTCGTGCGCGAGCGTCTCGTCCATGTCCTCGCGGACCATCAGCAGGTTCGGGACGGCGATCGTCTTGACCGGCTCGACGCCGGGGTACTCGCCCTCCTCGACCTCGGACTCGGTGTAGGCCTCGCCGTAGCGGCGGTTGAGCTCCTCCAGGTAGCCGTCGAGCGGCAGCAGCACGATCTCCTCGGTCGTCGCGAGGTCGGTGATCGCGCCCGTGGGCAGGCCGCCCGACCACACGAAGGCGTCGATCGAGCCCTCGCGCAGCGCGGCGCTGGACTCCCCCACGCCCATCGCGCGGCGGGTCACGTCCTCGTCGGGATCGAGGCCGGCGACCTCCATCAGCCGCAGCCCGATCACCTCGGTGCCGGAGTTCGGCGCGCCGATCGAGACCGTCTTGCCCTTCAGGTCCTCGATCCGGCGGATGCCGGAGTCCTTCAGCGCCACGACGTGCGTGAAGTTCTTGTAGAGCGTGCCGAGCGCGCGCAGCCGCAGCTGGTCGCCGGTGAACGAGGCCTGGCCCTTGACCGCGTCGATCGCGGTGTCGGCGAGGCTGAAGGCGACGTCGCTGTCGCCGTCCGCGACGAGGTAGAGGTTGTCGACCGAGGCCGACGTCGTCTCGGCCGTCGTGTCGTGGCCGTTCTCCGAGAGCATCTCGGCCACGCCGCCGCCGTAGACCTGGTAGACGCCGCCCGAGCCGCCGGTCGCGATCGACAGCCGACCTTCGCCTCCCGGCGGGTCATTGAGCGAGCACGAACCGAGCACCAGCGCGCACGCGAGGATCAGCAGCGAGCGCCTCCCCATGCAGGTCTCGTACCCGGCTAGCTTTCGGAGCATGCAGCCCGCGAGGGGTGTCAGTTCAGATTCGACGACCCTGATCCGCGAGCCAGCCTCCTGACGGCGTCCGGCGGGTTGCCGTCGAACTCCGCGCGGGCGGCGTGCAGGAGGATGTGCTCGGGCGTGTTGTCGACGTCCTCGGGGCGGTGGGCGAGGTAGATCGTGATGGCCTGTGCCATCACGATCGGCGCGTCCTCGTCGGCGCCCCACAGCAGGCGCTCCTCGAGCCCGTCGAGCATGCCGCGCACGGGCTGGTCGGCGTCCTCGTGGCGGGTGGCGAACGACTCCGACCGCCGCGTCCTCGCCCGGCGGGTCGACGATCGCCGCCGCGCGGCGGACGAGGTCGGAGAGCGTGATCGTGTCGCGGTCGGTAGGCATGCGCAGTAGGCCTACCCGCGCGTTCAGAACTCGATCACGCTCCGGATGCCGTCCTGGCGCGTGCATGAGCTCGAAGCCGACTCTCATGCGGCGGGACCCTAATGTGACGGGCCATGTGGGTGCTGTTCGACCTCAACGGGACGCTCGTGGACCCGTCGGTGATCGACGAGCTCGCCGTCGCCGCGCTCGACGAGGCGAACATGATGGCGATGGTCACGGTGATCGCGGGCGCCGAGGCCACGTTCAAGCCGCTGCTGGAAGCGGCGCTGCGGCGCGGGCTGGAGCGCGCGGGCCGCGACCCGGCGTCGGCATCGCTGGACCGCCTCTCGGAGATGCCGGCGTACCCGGACGTCCCGGACGCGCTCGCGCGGCTGCGGGAGGCGGGCTTCACGCTCGCGGTGCTCACGCAGTCCGCGGCCGACGCGGCCGAGACGGTGCTGAAGAACGCCGGCATCCGCGAGCACTTCGAGCACGTGCTGTCCGCGCCGGACTTCGGCGCCTTCAAGCCCGAGGACCTCGCCTACCACGCGGCGCTCGAGCGCTGCGGCGCGACCGAGGCCTGGTTCGTCGCCGGCCACTGGTGGGACGTCGCGGGCGCCGCCTACGCCGGGCTGCGCACGGCCTGGATCTCCCGCACCGACCTCGCCTATCCGGCCGCCATGCCGGAGCCGGACGTGCGCGGCGCGGACCTCGCGGAGGTCGCCGCGCTCATAGGTGACCCTGGTCGTTCCACGTCGTGAGCGCCCAGCCGTCGAAGGCGACGCCGTCGATCTGGTAGCCCTCCCGGCGCTCGAAGATCGTGATGCCGGTGTTGGCGTGCGAGATGCGGTAGAGCGCCGGGAGGTGCGCGGGCGCGAAGTCGTCGCGGAAGATCGTGCGGCCGAGGAAGAAGTGCAGGAAGCCCCAGTGCGAGACGCAGAGCACGGTGTCGTCGCGCGCCGCGAGCCGCTCCTGCACGCGGTCGACGCGCGCGAGGATCGCGTCGAATGATTCCGCGCCGGCCTCGGCGAAGTCGCGCTCGGCGGTCGGCATCCAGCTGATCGTGCCCGTGCCGCCGTACTCGGGCGAGGCCGCGTAGTAGGCGTCGGACTGGCGCACCTCGTGCAGGTCGTGGTCGGTCTCGAAGCCCAGGCCGAGCACCTCGCCGATCGCCTGCGCGGTCTCCTGCGCGCGGCCGTAGTGCGACGCGACGATCGCCTCGATCCCCTCGCCGCGCAGCCGCTCGCCGACGCCGCGCGCCTGCTCCCAGCCGCGGTCGGACAGCCGGTCGGCGTCCTCGGGCCGCGCCTCCATGCGCCGGTCGGCGACGTTGGCCACCGACTCGCCGTGACGCGTGAAGAAGATCACGCGACGTCTCGCAGGAAGAGCTCGTGCACGCGCGTCTCCCCCGCGATCTCGGGGTGGAAGGAGATCACGAGCATGTTGTCCTGGCGCGCGGCGACCGGATGCCCGTCGACCTCGGCCAGGATCTCGACGGCGTCGCCGTACTCCGCCAGCCACGGGGCGCGGATGAACACCGCGCGCACGGGCGGCCCGTCGATGCCCGGGATGTCGAGGTCCTCCTCGAAGGAGCGGATCTGGCGGCCGAACGCGTTGCGCCGGCACAGCGTGTCCATGCAGCCGAGGTGCTCGCGGTCGAGCATGATCATCCCGGCGCACGTGCCGAGCACGGGCTTGCCGGACCGCACGAACTCGCGCAGCGGCTCGCCGAGCCCCTCGCGCTCGATGCCGAGCGTCATCGTCGTCGACTCGCCGCCGGGCATGACCAGCCCGTCGAGCCCCGCGAGATCGGCGGGCACGCGCACCTCGCGCACCTCGGCGCCGAGGTCGCGGAGCATCTTGGTATGCGCTTCGAAGTCGCCCTGGAGGGCGAGGACCCCGATCACCAACCGCGGTTGGCGAGCAGCTGGCCCTCTTCGAGCTTGCGCGTCTCGAGCGAGGTCATCGCCATCCCGAGGCCCTCGGACGCGCGCGCCACGCGCGCCGGGTCCTGATAGTGCGTCGTCGCCTCGACGATCGCCGCCGCGCGCGCCGCCGGGTCCTCGGACTTGAAGATGCCCGAGCCCACGAACACGCCCTCGGCGCCGAGCTGCATGACGAGCGACGCGTCCGCCGGCGTGGCGATCCCGCCCGCGCAGAACATGACGACCGGCAGCTTGCCGGCCTCGGCGACGCCGCGCACGAGATCGAGCGGCGACTGCAGCTCCTTGGCCGCCGTCGCGAGCTCCATGTCGTCGAGCGTCTGCAGGCGGCGGATCTCCGAGCGGATCGCGCGCAGGTGGCGCACGGCCTCGACGATGTCGCCCGTGCCGGCCTCGCCCTTGGAGCGGATCATCGCCGCGCCCTCGCCGATCCGGCGCAGCGCCTCGCCGAGGTTCGTCGCGCCGCACACGAACGGCACCTTGAAGCCCCACTTGTCGATGTGGTTGGCCTCGTCGGCGGGCGTGAGGACCTCGGACTCGTCGATGTAGTCGATCTCCAGCGCCTCGAGCACCTGGGCCTCGGCGAAGTGGCCGATGCGGGCCTTCGCCATGACCGGGATCGTCACGGCCTCCTGGATGCCCTTGACGAGGATCGGGTCCGACATGCGGGCCACGCCGCCGTCGCGGCGGATGTCCGCCGGTACGCGCTCGAGCGCCATCACCGCGGCCGCCCCGGCGTCCTCGGCGATCTTCGCCTGCTCGGCGTTGACCACGTCCATGATCACGCCGCCCTTGAGCATCTCGGCCAGACCGGCCTTCACACGGAACGTCGCCTCGTCTCTCATCGCCCTCGATGTTAGCTACGGCGCCGCTGTACGATTCGGCGCATGGCAGCCGAGTCGAGCGACCTCATCGGACCGGACGACGTCGCGTTCCACCTGGAACTGACGCCACCGCAGCTCAAGATCGTGCACGCGGCGCTGCGCTCGATGCGCGACGACTTCGGTCACGACCAGCCCGACGTGCACCGCGTGATCCACGAGGTGCTGGCCAAGCTGCCCGACGAGGCGTCGATCCGCTCGATCCAGCATGCTGAGCGCTACTTCAGGCGGAACGCGCGGATGCGGTCGTCGTACTGCGCGACGTCGCGCGCGTAGACGCCGTACGCGAGCGCCTGCAGGATCGACAGCAGGCCGGTGTGGCTGCGCACGAACGCGGGCGAGTTCGACGAGTAGTAGAGCGTGCGCTCGGCGAGCTTGGAGACGTCCGAGAGCGTCGCGTCGACGATCGCGAGCGTGTTCGCGCGGCGGTGGCGGGCGATCTTCATCGCGCGCACCACGAGCGGGTGCGGGCGGCCGGCGGACAGCCCGATCACGAGCGTGCGCTCGTCGATGCGGCCGAGCCGGCTCAGCGCCTCCTGCGACGGGCTCGCGGCGATCTCGGCGCGCACGTCGAGCAGCATCAGCAGGTGGCGCAGGTAGGAGGCGAAGAACGCCATCTGGTCGGTGCCGGCGATCAGGATCCGCTCGGCGGCGGCGATCGCCTCGATCGCGCCGTCGACCTCGGAGCGGCGACACGCGCCGCGCCGTGTCCTCGACGTTGACGTGGTCGGCGGCGACGGCCTGCTCGAACGGCGACGTGGTCGAGGCTGAACAGCGGCGTGGCCAACTCCGGCGCGCGCGCCGAGCGGTGGTGGTGGCGGTACTCCTCGCGCGCCGCCTCCTGCAGCTCCGGGAAGCCCTCGAAGCCGAGCGCCTGGCTGAAGCGCACGACGGTGGAGCTGCTCGTGTTGGCGCGGCGGGCGAGCTCCTCGGCGGTGTGGAAGGCGACCTCGTCGAGATGGTCGACGACGTACTGGGCGACGTCCTTCTGCGAGCGCGAGAACTCGTCGAAGCGTGCGGAGATGTACGTGGAGAGCGTCTGATGGCCGCGGGCGGCCGGGGGCATGGTGGCGGTCCTCGGCATGGCGAGGCGATCTTTCGACGGCCGCTCCCTAACCTCCTCCCGCAATGCAACGGCTTGAGACCAGACTCGACGGCCTCGTGCTGCTGGAACCGACGGTGCACGGCGACGAACGCGGCTTCTTCGTGGAGACGTTCCGCGCGGACGTCGCGCGGCCGCACGGCATTCCCGACCGAGTTCGTCCAGGACAACCACTCGCGCTCGCGCCGCGGGACGCTGCGCGGCATCCACTTCCAGACGCATCCCGGGCAGGGCAAGCTCGTCCGCGTGGCGCGGGGCCGCGTCTGGGACGTGGTCGTGGACCTGCGCCGCGGCTCGCCGACGTTCGGCGAGTGGGAGGGCGTCGAGCTCTGGACGACGTCTCCGGGCGGATGCTGTGGATCCCGGTCGGCTTCGGGCACGGCTTCCTGGTGCGTGAGCGAGGTCGCGGACTTCGTCTACAAGTGCACGAACTACTACGACCCGGCGACCGAGGCGGGCATCCGCTTCGACGATCCCGACGTCGGGATCGAGTGGCCGTCCGACGTCGAGCTGCTCTATTCGGAGCGCGACGCCACGGCGCCGCGGCTGTCGGAGGTCGCTGACGTCGCTGCCGTTCACGGTGTGAAGGACGGCCGCTTCGCACCCTCTCCGACGGGCGTCCTGCACCTCGGCAACCTGCGCACCGCGCTGCTCGCGTGGCTGTTCGCGCGCTCGGCGGGCGTCCGGTTCCTGATGCGGATCGAGGATCTCGACGCGGGGCGCGTGCGGCCGGGGCTCGCCGAGGCGCAGCTCGACGGACCTCGCGGCGATCGGGCTCGACTGGGACGGCGAGGTGGTCGTGCAGTCCGAGCGCGGGCGCGCTGTACGCGGAGGCGCTGTCGCGGCTGCCGGTCTACGAGTGCTTCTGCACGCGCGCCGAGATCCGCGAGAGCGCGTCGGCGGCGCACGGGCCGCTGCCCGAGGGCGCGTATCCGGGCACGTGCCGCGGGCTGTCCGACGCCGAGCGCGCGGCAGCGCCGCGCGGCGGGGCGCGTGCCCGCGCTGCGGGTGCACGCCGGCGCGGCGCGCGTGGACTTCGACGACCGGGTGTTGGGGCCGCAGACCGGCGTCGTCGACGACTTCGTCGTGCAGCGCAACGACGGCGCGTACGCCTACAACCTCGCGGTCGTCGTCGACGACGCGGCGCAGGGCGTCGAGGAGGTCGTGCGCGGCGCCGACCTCGTCGACTCGACGCCGCGGCAGATCTGGCTGGCTCGCGCGCTGGGCGTGGCGGCGCCGGCGTACGCGCACGTGCCGCTGGTGCTCGGGCCCGGACGGGCGGCGGCTCGCGAAGCGCCACGGCGACGTGACGCTGCGCGAGGTCGCGCCGCGCGACGCCGTGGCCTGGATGGCGGGGTCGCTGGGGCTGCGCGCCGCGTCGTCTGCGCGCGACCTGCTGGACGGGTTCGACCCGTCGGCGCTCCCGCGAGAACCGACGACGTACCGGGGCTGACGGTTACTGCAGCAGGTGAGGGAGGTGGTCGACCACGCCGCGTGGCGGGTTCGTTGCGCAGCCGTGAGCGCGTGCCAACCCGACCACGGACCGGTGCGTGGACGGGTTTGATCGACCGTGAGCGCCGCCAAACCCGCCACGGACTCGACCACGCCGCGGGCAACCACTCCCTTACCTGCTGCCGTAACCGCCGCGACCCGGCACGCAGGCCGGGCATCCCGCCACGCCATAGACTCCGCGCACAAATGGTCGGCCGCACGGACGAGCGAGCCCGCCTGACCGCGCTCCTCGACGCCGCGCGCGAAGGGCGCAGCGGCACGCTGCTGCTGCACGGCCCGCCCGGGATCGGCAAGACCGCGCTGCTGAAGTGCGCGATCGACGAGGCGCACGACTTCACGGTGCTCAAGGCGCGCGGGATGGAGTCCGAGTCCGACATCCCGTTCGCGGGCCTCGCCGAGCTCGTCACGCCGCTGCTCGCCCACCTCGACGAGCTGCCCGGCGTGCAGGCGGCGGCGATCCGCGGTGCGCTCGCGCTCGGCCCGGCCACACCCGACCGACCGCTTCACGGTCCCCGCCGCGCTGCTGTCGCTGCTCGCGCGCGCCGCCGACGAGCGGCCCGTGCTGGCCGTGGTCGACGACGCGCAGTGGCTCGACGACGCCGTCGCTCGAGGCGTTCCTGTTCGCCGGGCCGCCGGCTCGCGCCAGGAGGGCGTCGTGATGCTCGGCGCGGCGCGCGAGGAGGGCCGCCGCGTCGACATGCCGTGGCTCGAGCGGCATGGCGATCGCGCCGCTGCCGGACGCCGAGGCGCGCGCCCTGCTCGACGACGACGATCGCGCCCGGCGTGGCCGACCGGCTCGTGGCCACGGCCGCCGGCAACCCGCTCGCGCTGCTCGAGATCCCCGGCCTGCTCTCCGCCGGCCAGCTCGCGGGCCGCGAGCCGCTGGAGGACCCGCTGCGGCCCGGGACCGGCGTCGAGCGCGCGTTCGCGGCCGCGATCGAGGCGCTGCCCGAGCCGACCCGGCAAGGCACTGCTCGTCGCGGCGGCGGCCGGCACCCGGCGGCTGGACGCCGATGATGCGGGCTGCGCAGCCGGGCTGTCGCTCGACCGACCTCGAGCCCGCCGAGGCCGCGCGGATCGTCACGCTGGGCGAGGGCGAGCTCGAGTTCCGCCACCCGCTGATGCGCGCGACCGTCTACCACGCGGCGTCGCTGTGCGAGCGCCGCGCGGCGCACGCGGCGCTGGCCGCGGCGGTCGAGGGCGCGGAGCGCGCGTGGCACCTCGCGGCCTGCGCGATCGCGCCCGACGAGACCGTCGCGGCGGCGCTCGAGCAGGCCGCGCTCGACGCGCGCGGGCGCGGCGCGCACGCCACCGCGGCGCGCGACCTCGGCCGCGCCGCACAGCTCACGCCCGACCCGCGGGCCGCGCGCCGTGCGGCTGCTCGAGGCCGCCGGCGACGCGATCCGCGGCGCGCTCGGCGAGCGCGCCCTCGGGATGCTCGACGAGGCCGTCGCGCTGACCGACGACCCGCTGCTCGTGGCCGACGCCGAGCGCCTGCGCGGCCACGTCGAGATGCGCCGCGGCTCGCCGGTGGCGGCCTACGAGCGGCTCGTGCGCGAGGCCGACCGCGTCCGCTCGCGCGACCCGCGCCGCGCGGCCGCGATGTTCCTCGAGGCGTCGGTCGCGCACATGGTGACCGGCGACTTCGACGCGCTGATCGCGTCGGCCGAGCGCGCGCGGGCGCTGTCGGCGGGCGCCGAGCCGGCGGTCGAGCTGCTCGCCACCGCCGTGATCGGCGCCGGGCCAGATCGCGCTCGGGGAGATCGAGCCGGGCGTCGCGGCGCTGCGGGCCTGCGAGCCGTACCTGATGGAGGCCGACCGCGATCGTCGAGATCGTCGGGCTGGCCGCGCACGCCTCGATCTGGGTCGGGGACTGGGACGGCGCGTCGCGGATCCTGTCGCGCGTGCTCGACGCGGCCCGGGCCGCGAGCGCGGTCTCGGCGCTCATCCACCCGCTCGCCGTGCAGGCGCAGCTCGACCTGCGGCGCGGCCGCTGGGCCGCGGCGCTGGCCGGCGCCTCGGAGGCCGCCGAGCTCGCGGAGGACACCGGCGCGTTCGCGCTGCTGCCGCACGCGCTCGCGGCGCTGACGCTCGTCGAGGCGGGGCTGGGGCACGAGGCCGACTGCCGCGCGCAACGTCGAGCGCGGCCTCGAGCTCGTGCCCGGCGAAGGCGTGCACCTGCACGCCGCGCTCGGCCTGCTCGAGCTCGGCCTGGGCCGCGTCCCCGAGGCCATCGAGGCGCTCGAGACCGGCGGAGCGCGGACTGCAGCGCCGCGGGCTCAGCTCGGCGGTCGTGCCAGTCCGCGCCCGACCTGATCGAGGCCTACGTGCGCGCCGGCCGGCGCGAGGAGGCCGAGGCGATGCTCGCGCGGCTGGAGGCCGACGCCGGGGCTCGCGCTGGATCGACGCGGCCGTGGCGCGCTGCCGCGTGCTGCTCGCGCCCGACGAGCGAGGTCCGCGCGGCCCACGAGGCCGCGCTGGCGCTCCACGACGGCCGATGCCGTTCGAGCGCGCCCGCACGCAGCTCGCGCTCGGCGAGCGCCTGCGGCGCGCCAAGCAGCGCGCCGAGGCGCGCGAGCCGCTGACCGCGGCGCTCGACGCCTTCGAGCGGCTCGGCGCGCGGCCGTGGGCCGAGCGCGTGCGCACCGAGCTGCGCGCCACCGGCGGCCCGGCCGGCGCGCGCCGCGCGCAGGTCGCGGCCGAGCAGCTCACGCCGCACGAGCTGCAGATCGCCGTGCTCGTCAGCCAGGGCATGACGAACCGCGAGGCGGCCGCCGCGCTGTTCCTCTCACCCAAGACGATCGAGTACCACCTCGGCCAGATCTACCGCAAGCTCGACGTCCGCGGCCGCGCCCAGCTCGCGCGGCTGATGGCGATGGAGCTGCCCGAGGGCGAGCGCGACCCCGCCGTGCTGTCTCAGGGCGCGTAGACGGCGTCCTCGGGCGGTCGGCGGCGTGCCGTAGAAGTGGAAGCTCTCGACGGTCTTGACGCCCCAGAACTGGCCGCGGGCGCGCTCGGCCTCGCTCCAGATCGACCGGCTCGTGCTCGGGGTCGTAGACGAAGTAGCCGCCGGTCGTGACCTCGATGCGGTTGCCGCCGGGCTCGAAGCCGTAGAGGAAGAAGCCCTGCGCGACGCCGTGCTTGGACGGCGCGGCCTCGATCGGCACGTCGTTGTCGACGAAGATGTCCGCCGCCCGCAGGCACTCCTCGCGGGTGTCGACCCAGAACGCGAGGTGGTGCAGGCGGCCGCCGCGCCTCGCGCGCGTCGTGGACGTAGATCAGCTCGTGGGCGGCGATCGTCAGGCTCAGCCAGGCGCCGGTCTCGCTCCCGTCGTCGAGCACGATGCCCTCGTAGTGGCGGTAGCCGAGCACGTCGTCGGCGAACTCGCGGCAGGCGCGCACGTCGCACGGCGAGCAGGTTGACGTGGTCGAGCCGCTTGACCGCGGCGCCGCGGCCCGTGTAGCGCTGCGGCTGGTTGCGCCAGGAGGGCGCGAGGTGCTCGGGCGGCTCGTATCGCGCGCGTCTCCCAGAGCAGCTCGAGCACGTGCCCGTCGGGATCGGTGAAGCGGTAGGCCGGCCCGTGGCCGTGGTCGCCGTCGGTCCACGTCGCCGTCGATCGCCGCGGCCAGGTCGCTCGAGCGCCTCGGGGACGTCGTGCGCAGCGCCATGTGGCCGATGCCGGAGGTCGCCGCCTCGGTCAGCTTGAGGCTGTAGCGCTGGTACTCGCCCCAGCCGCGCAGGAACACGGACTGGCCGGCGCGCGACTCGATCTCCATCCCGAGCACGTCGACGAAGAAGCGCTCGCTCTCGTCGGGCTTCGGGGTGAGCAGCTCGACGTGGTGGATGTGCGCGAGCTTCACGGCCGCAGCCCGTCGATGTCGTAGGAGAGCTCGCCGGCCTGCAGCCGCGCGCGCTTGACCCGCTCGCGCGCCTCGCGATCCTCGGCCGCGGCGAGCACCTCGTCCACGCGCGCCGCCTCCACCACGCACGCGCCGTCGCCGTCGAGCACGACGAGGTCGCCCGCGCAGATCCGCGCGCCGCCGACCACGACCGGCTCGTCGATCGCGCCCGTGCACCTCCTTGCGCGCGCCGCGCACGCGCACCCAGCGCGCCCAGATCGGCAGCCCCATCTCGGCGAGCTCGTCGGCGTCGCGCACGGCCGCGTCGACCAGGATCCCCGCCACGCCGCGGGCGCGCGCCTGTGTCGCCAGCAGGTCGCCGAGCAGCGCCACCGGCTCCGGCTCGGGCATCGTCAGCACGAGCACGTCGCCGGGCTGCGCCTCGGCCATCACGGCGTGCACCATCAGGTTGTCGCCCTGCCCGCAGCGCACGGTCCGCGCGGGGCCGGACGCGGACGAGCCGGGCACGATCCGGATCAGGTCGACGTCGATCAGCCCGGTGCGCCCGGCCGCCTCGTAGACGGTCGCGACGTTCACAGCTCCGCCACCATCTGCGGCAGCACGCGCTGGAACGCCTCGGCGTAGCGGACCTCCGAGTGCCCGGTCGCCCGGCGCGCGTGGTTGCCGCGCTGCTCGCCGCGCTGCGCGTAGTAGGTCTGCAGGTAGCGCTGGGCCTCCATCGCCGCCATCGCCTCGAGCTTGGCCTCCCACACCGGCGTGATGTCCACGAACGTCGTCGGCGTGAAGTTGCACAGCTCGGGCTGGTGGGGCTCGAAGAGGTAGCAGCTGCGGCGGCTTGATCGAGGCGAACGCGCTCGCGACGCCCGCGCCGGCCGCCAGCGCCCGCGCACGGTCGACGACGTGGTGCGCGACCGGGTGGTCCGGGTTGAACGGGTCGGTGTCGGTGTGGGTGACGAGGACGTCGGGGTCGAACTCGCGGATCGCGTCCACGACCGCCGCGAGCCGCTGCGGGCCGACCTCGAGCGGGTAGTCGCCGAAGTCGAGCGCGCGGAACTCGGCGCCGAGCGCCGCCGCGGCCTTCTCCGCCTCCTCGTGGCGCACCGCCTTCACGTTCTCGATCGTCTGGCCCTCCTGCTTCCACAGCTCGCCCGACTCGCCGCGCTCGCCGTAGGAGAGCGCGATCACCTGCGCGTCGCCGCCGGCGCGGGTGCAGACGGCGATCGCGCCGCCGGCGCGCCAGACGAAGTCGGCCGCGTGCGCGCCGATGACGAGCAGCCGTCGGCTCATCCCGCCACGCGCGCGCTGTTGACGACGGTCATGGTCCGGATCTCCTCCTCGCTGATGCCCTGCTCGAGCAGCCGCTGCGCGAACAGCGGCAGCCCGTCCTCGACCGGCGGGTTCGCCGGCTGCCCGAGGTCGGTCGAGAGCAGGTTGCACTCGGCGCCCGTGGCCCGGATCCCCGCCGCGAGATGCTCCCACGTGCACTTTCCGGTGTGCGCCGTGGTGAAGCAGCGCTCGAGCAGCGCGCCGCGCGCCGCGAGCGCGACCTGATCCTCGATCGAGAGGTCCTGCGCCGGGAACTCGGGGTGCGTGACGACGACGTCGCGCACGCCGCGCGCGAGCGCCGCGTCGACGACCGCGAAGATCTCGTCGCGGCCGAGGTGGCCGGTCGCGAGCACGAGCTGATGGCGCGCGACGACGCCGATCACGTCGAGCAGCGCCGGCAGCGGCGCGCCGTCGCCGTCGACCACCGGCACGGGCGGCGGCTCGAGGCCGATCTCGCGCAGCTCGCGCTGGATCCGCACCCACATCGGCGGATGGGCGTACTCGCGATCCCGCGCCCCGGCTTCGTTGACGGCGTCGACGGTCGGCAGCCACACGATCCGCGCGCCCTCGCGCGCCGCGATCTCCACCGCCAGCGGGTTGAGGCCGCCGACGGCGGCGTTGAGCGTGATCGTGCCGATCACACGGGCGCCGGGGACCGCGCGGTTGACCACCCGCGCGCGCTCGGCGGTCGAGGTGTAGTGCGACTTGAGCGCGAACCCGGCCAGCCCGCGGGCCGCGAAGCGCTCGGCCAGCGTGACGTCGTCGACGATCCGGCCGACGACGTCGGGGTCGACGTGCACGTGCAGGTCGTAGGCGCCGGCGAGGTTCATGCTTTACGCACGGACCCATGCACGGCTTGATTTGCAGCCATGCTTGACGTACAAGACGAGTTGTAAGTGCTTGACACGCTCTACATCGAAACCGTCGAGCAGGCGGACGCGCTGCTCAAGCCCAAGCGCGTCGAGGTCCTGCGGCAGCTCGCCGAGCCGCGCACGTGCACGCAGATCGGCCAGGTCCTCGGAGACACGCCCCAGGCGGTGTACTACCACGTCAAGCGCCTGCAGGCGGCACAGCTCGTCGAGCTCGTCTCCGAGCACCGGGTGCGCGGCATCACCGAGGGCGTCTACCGCGCGGTGGCGCGCTCGTTCTGGGTCGCGCCGGAGATCGTCGGTCGGCTCGGCCCGCAGCGGGCGCGCGAGGAGCTGCTCGGGCTCGGCTACCTGCTCGACCTCACGGAGGAGATGGCACGCGACCTGTCCGCGCTCGCGGCGGGTCCGCCGACGCTGCCGTCGTTCGGGATCGCCGGCGACATCCAGCTCTCGCCGGAGGACGGCGCGGCGTTCGTGGCCGAGCTCCAGCGCGCGTTCGGCGAGGTGCTCGAGCGCTACGGCGGCGGCGAGGGCCACACGTTCCGCCTGACCCTCGCCTGCTACCCGCGGCTAGCCCTTCGCCTCCTCGGCCGCGAGCGCGAGCGACGCCTCGCGCACGATCGCGATGTGCCCGCGCTCCACGAACACGGCCCAGTCGGCCAGCGTCGAGACCTCCGGCTCGCCGGCGGTCTGGGCCATCTTCTGCACGATCTCCCAGTGCGCCAGCTCGCCGGCCTCGGCCATCGCGAGGAACTCGAAGCCGTCGAGCACCTCCTCCTCGTCGCCGAGGTAGGTCTTCGCCATCTCCGTGGCCTCGCTCTTCGTCTCGCGGGCCTTCTCGCGGATCGCGGTCTTGCGCCCGTCGAGCGTGTCCACGAGCTCGTCGGTGCGGCGCTCGGTCTCGGCCGCCTGCTCGTGCAGGCGCTCGAGCTGCGGCCTTGAAGTCATCGGCGCCTTCCATGCCGCTGACCTGCTTCGTCGTCGCCTGGGCGGCCTGCGCGAGGCCGAGCACCTCGGCGAGCTTCTCGTCGAGTGGGGTGAGGTCTGCCATGCCGGTGCTCTACCCAGTGACGAGCGCGGCGAGGCGCTTCGGCGCGACCTGGATGTAGCTCTCGGTGACGAGGTCGGCGACCTCGGTCCAGTCGACGTCGTCGCGGTCGAGTCGCAGCGCGATCCAGCCCGCGCGGGCCGAGGTAAGGCGGGAGGTAGAAGCGCCCGCCGGGGTTGGCGGCGATCAGCGCCTCGGGCTGCGAGCCCGGCGCCTTGCAGGAGACGGCCACGATCCCGTCGCCGTGGTGGTCGTCGAGGAAGTAGGCGAACGTGCGCCGGCGGACCTTGAACTGCGCGTGCGGCGGGTAGAGCACGCGCTCGGCCTCGGGAAGTTCGGCGCAGATCGCGGTCAGCTTCTCCAGCCGTGGGTCAGTCAAGCCGCTCCTCCAGCCGCGCGACGTCGTCGCGGGCGCGCTCCAGCTCCGCGTGCGCCTCGGCCAGAACGCGCTGGGCGGCCTCGGCCTCCTCCTGCGACTCCTCGACGGCGCGCTGCGCCTCCTCGAGGCGCTCGCGGGCGTCCGCGACGGCTTGCTCGGCCGCCTCGGCGTCCTCCTCCGCCCCGCGCGCCACGCGCTCGCGGACGCGCAGCGACATCCGCGCGTCTCGCAGTTGCGCCTCGAGCGCCTTGCGCTCCTCGCGCGGCGCGCTCGCGCTCCGCTCCGCCGCCTCGCGCTCCGCGGCCTCGCGCTCGGCGTCGGCCTTCGCCGGCGCGCGCTTCTTCGCGGCGGCGGGCTTCTTCGCCGGCGGCGGGCGGCTCCTCTCCGCCCGGCTCCAGCGCGAACGGCCACGCCCCGCCGGCCTGCGCCTCGCTGACCAGGCGCCCGCTCGCGAGCGCCGCGCGGATCGCCTCGTCGCCGGCCGCCGCGTGCAGCGTCGTGCGCAGCCGGTCGGCCATCGCGCGCGACAGCGGGCGGCCCGCCGGGCGGTGCGCGGTCGCGGCGGCCATCACGGCGTCGACGGCGCCGCGCTCGGCGAGCGTCGCCTCGCGCAGTCCGCCCGGCGCCGTGGCCGGCGACCGCCGCGTCCTGGGCCTCGCGCAGCGCCGCGCCGGCCTCGAGCAGCGCCTCGATCAGCTCGGGCTGCTCGCGCGCGACCTGGTTCGCCGTCCACGCCGCCGGGCTCGGCTTGGGCAGCTTCGCCACGCGCGCGGCGGTCTCGCGGTCGCCGGAGCGCCGGAGCTCGCGCGCGGCGGCGTCGCGCGCCGGCGTGAACTCCTCGAGCGGGAGCCCGTACAGGTGGTCGTCGGGATCAGCCACCGACGGCCGCCTCGATCGGTCCGTCGCCGACGCGCCAGGCGCGCGGCATCGCCGGCGGTCGTGAACGGCGCCGCCACGCCGTCCGCGCCGACGGCGATCAGCCCGCCGGTGCCGTGCGGCGCGATCCGGGCGATCGCGCGCTCGCACGCCTGCGCGAGCGGCAGGCCCGCGTGGCGCATCAGCGCGTCGACCTCGTGCGCGAGCGCGTTGCGGATGACCGCCTCGCCGTCGCCGGTGCACGAGACCGCGACCGTCGCGTCGTCGGCCCACGTGCCGGCGCCGATGAGCGGCGAGTCGCCGACCCGTCCCGGGTGCTTGCCGCTCGTCCCGCCCGTCGAGGTCGCCGCCGCCAGCCCGCCGCGCGCGTCGCGCGCGACGGCGCCGACCGTCCCGCCACGCTCGAAGACGAGCCGCCGCCGCTCGGTCACGAACCACTCCTCGGGCGCCGTCTCCAGCCCGGCCTCGCGGGCGAAGTCCTCGGCGGGCTCGCCGACCAGCAGCACGTGGCGCCCCTCGTCGAGCACGGCCCGCGCCGCGAGCACGGGGTTGCGAATGCCCCGGATCGCCGCGACGGCGCCCGCGGCCCGGTCCGCTCCGCGCATGAGCGCCGCGTCCAGCAGCGACGATCCCGCGCTCGTCCAGGACGGAGCCGCGGCCGGCGTTGAACACCGGGTCGTCCTCGAGCAGCACCACCGCCGCCTGCACGGCCTCCAGCGCGTCCCCGCCGTCCGCGAGCACGGCGTGCCCGGCCGCGACCGCCCGCTCCACGCCGGCGAGCGCCGGCGCGTACGCCTCCGCGGGCCAAGCCCCGGCACCACCGTGCACGACGATCGCCACCTCCGTCACGCGCGCGAAAGATAAAGGGCCAGACCCTTTACGTTTCCGGCTCGACCTGGGGCGCGCGGCCGCAGGCGGCGAGGACCTGCCAGCGCTCGGTCGTGACGAGCGTGCGGTAGCCGGGTGGGCGCGGCGGGTCGAGCGGGCCGCCGTAGAACCACTTGGCGCGGATCAGCACGGCGGGGCGGATCGGCGTGGCGTCGAGGCTGCGCATCGGCAGGTCCAGGCGCCAGGCGACGAACGAGCGGCTCGGGTTGCTCGAGCGGATGCGCGAGCAGCGCTGCAGCGCCTCGAGGCCGCCGGCGGCGGCGATCACGCCGTCGAAGGCGGCGGCCGCGTCGGCGCGCTCGGAGACCTCGGAGGCCTGGTCGCGCAGCGTGCCGGCCGTCACCGCGAGCACGGCGGCGACGAGCACGGCGGCGCCGAGCGGGCCGGCGACGCGCACCGCGCCCGCGCCCGCCAGCACGGCGCCGAACGCGGCGGCGGCGACGAGGTAGCGCGCGTTGCCCGCGTAGCCGGCGACGGTCATCACCGCCACGATCGCGATCCACGCCCCGGCGGCGGCGCCGATCCAGCGCGCGAGCGGACCGCCGAGGACCACCGCGAGGATCGCCGCGATCAGCGCCGGCACGGTGAGCAGCGTCGCGAAGTCGCCGAGCAGCGCGAGCACCGGGAAGTCGCGCGAGCTTCGCGCTGCCGGGGCTCGGGATCCCGCGTGCGGTCTTGGAGGCGTCGAGCGCGCCGCCCGCGCCGAGCAGGTCGGGCCCGAACCACAGCAGCGGGACGAGCACGCCGGCCAGCGACCACCGCGCGACGGTCGGCGGGCCGCGTGCGCCACAGCCAGACGCCGTAGGCGCCCAGGAACGGCCACACCTCCGGCCGCAGGAGCGCGCCGGCGGTGGCCAGCGCCAGCGCCGCCCGCGGGCGCCCCGAGAGGTGGGCGAGCACCGCCCACAGCAGCGCCGCGGCCAGCATGGCCTCGGAGTTGGCGAGCGCGGTGTTGAACAGCCACCACGGCGAGAGCGCCATCACCGCGGCCGCCGCGGCGCCGGCCCAGCGCCCGCCGAGCCGCGCGGCCAGCGCCCAGGCGCCCGCGAGCGCGAGCAGCCCGCCCGCGCGGGCCACGATCGACCACAGCGCCGGCGCCGCGTCGCCCGCCGGCGCCATCGGCGTCGTGAACACGACCGGGAGCGGCTTCCACGACGGCCCGCTCGACGTGTCGAGCGCGAGCCGCCCGGTCTCGCGGCCCCACACGAGCCACGCGCTCGGGTCGAACGCGAGCGCCCACGGCCCCAGCAGGGAGAGCGCGGCGACGGCGAGCGCGGCGCCGACCAGCCCCGCCGCCCGCAGACCCGACGCCCGCGCGAGGGCGCAGCGCGAGCGTGGTCACCGGCGCGACGCGCGGCATCTCAGGTCACCATCTGCACGAGGATCACGAGCGCGACGCCCAGCGCCGCGACGACAAGCGTGGCCAGGATCCGGACGACCCACAGGCTGACCGGCGAGGGCCGGCACCCGCGGGACGCGCTGCGCCGCGGCGGCGCGCGCGGCTTCGACGCGGCGCTGCGTGCCCTGCGGCGTGAGCACGGCGCGGCCGGCGGCGGTCGCCGGGGCCGGCGGCTCGTCCATCGCGAGCGTGCCGTTGGCCGTCGCCGACGACAACGGCGGCGGTGCTCGGCCGACTCGGAGCGCAGCTCGTCGAGCTCGCGGCGCAGGTTGCGCGACGTCGCCCGCTCGCGCTCGAGGTCGCGCGTCACGCGCTCGAGCATGCGCCGCGAGGCCTCGTCCGGCTCCTCGTCGTCGTAGCGCTCGCTGGAGAGCAGCTCCTCGCGCAGCCGCGCCACCTCGGCGCGCTCGGCGGCGAGCTGGCGATCGGCCTCCACCCGCGCCTGCTCGAGCTCCGTGCGCAGGCGCTCGGTCTCCTCGGCCTCGGCGACGAGCGTCTTCTGGGCCTCCTCGCGCGCTGTCGCGAGCCGCGCGTGCACCTCGGTGGTGGTCGCGCGCTCGCTCTCCAGACGCCGCTCCGCGTCCGTCTCCGCGGCGCTCAGCGCCTCCTCGCGCTCGGCCAGCAGCCCCTGCAGGCGCGCGACGTCCTCGCGCGCGACCGTGAGCTCGCCGGTGAGCCGCTCGCGCGCCGACTCCGCGGCGGTCGTGCGCTCCTGCAGCTCGCGGATCAGCTCGCCGAGCTGCGCGCGCTCCTGCTCGTCGTCGCCGGCCTGCGCGCTGCGCTGCTCGAGCTGCCCGGCGAGCTCGTCGCGCTCGTCGCGCACGCCCCGCAGGGCCTCGAGCTCGTCCTCGAGCTGCTCGTGCGCCGCACGCAGGCTGCCGTGCGCGACGCGCAGGCCCGCGAGCTCGTCCGCGGCCTCGGAGTCGCCGGACTCCGCGCGCGGCTCGGCGCGCAGCGCCTCGAGCTCCGCCGTCAGCCGCTCGGCCTCCGAGCGCGCGGACTCGGCCTCGGCGCGCAGCGCCGCGAGCACGCCGGCTTCGTCGCCGGTGTCCGCGCGCAGCGTCTCGACCTCCTCGCGCAGCGACTCGACCTCCTCCGGCGACGGCGCCGCCTCGCGCTCGGCGCGCAGCTCGGCGACGATCAGGCTCAGCTCGGCGACCTGGGCCCGCAGGTCGCCCTCCGCGGCCACCGCGGCGCCCCGGCGGCGGCGCCGGCGCGGCGGCGGCAGCTCGACGACCAGGCTGCGGCCGAGCTCCAGCTCGGCGCTCGCGATCTCCCCGCGCGAACCGTCCCAGGCGAACGAGGCGCGCCACGGCTCCTCGTCCGGCCTGCGCGCTGCCCGACAGCCGGTGCCGGCGGCCGCCGGCCTCGACGGTGAGCGCCGGGCGCGCGATCCGCCGCCCGCTCACGCCGTTCCAGCGCCCGACGACCTCGAGCCGGTCGTCGCGTCGTCCACTCGAAGCGCTCGAGCTCGAACGAGACCTCCTCGGCGGACGGCATCAGGACCCCTCGCCGGCCTCGGGCTCTTCGGGATGCAGGAGCGACGTGCTCGAGCGCGCGACGGGCGCGCCGGTCTCCGTCGGCGGCGGCCGGTGGTCGACGGCGGCGACGCGGCGGCGCCGGTCGCGGCCCTCGACGGCGACCGCGAACGAGACGCGCGACAGGCTGAGCACCGCGCCCAGCGCCATCACGACGGCGCCCGCGAACGCGAGCCAGGCGCCGGTCTCCAGGTCCTGACCGCCGGCGCCGGGCGGCGGGTTGAGGATCTGGGTCGCGACCAGCACGACTGTCGCGCCGACGATCCACGGCACGGTGCGCCGGTCCAGGTATTCGGCCTCGGGCGTGAGGAGCCCGACGGCGGCCACGATGGCGGCGACGGCCAGCGCGGCCAGCAGCACGTCGACGACCTCGAACGCGTCCCACGCGTTGAAGTCGCCGTACCAGGCCAGGAACAGCCCGACGAGCACGAGCAGCGCCCCCAGGGCCAGCACGACCGGGCCGATGTCGAATCTGCGAGTCACAGACCAGAGGATGACAAGCGGCCCCGCCAGACCGCGCGTTGCAAACATCGCACCGAATCCCGTACTAAACCTGACAGGCTCCGTTTGCTGCCATCGCGCCTGTGGGCACCAGACCACTAGGCGCCCCGCTCAATCTCCCGACGGGCGCCGAACTCCCCTCTCCTCTACCGGGCGGGCGGGCTGCCGACACGGCCCGGCCGCCCGGAGTCCTTTTCCGCGGCCACCAGCGCCGCCGCCGACTCGCCGAGGTGCTCCCGCAGCACAGCCGGCCCGTCGCGCTCCAGCCCCCGCACGAGCGCGGCGTGGTCGGCCGCCAGCTTCTCGGTGCTCCAGAGCGGCTCGAGCTGGTTGAGGAACAGCCGCAACTCGCCGTCCAGCGCCTGGTGCGCGGCCTCGATGCGCGGGCTGCGGGCGGCGGCGACGATCGCGCTGTGCAGGTCGGCGTGCGTGTCGTTGATCGCGCTCCAGACGCCGTCCGCGCACGCGCGCTGGAGCTCCGCGAGCGCCACGTGGACGGCCGGCGGCAGGCGCCCGCCGTGGCGCTCGAGCGCGAGCCGCGCGGCCTCGACCTCGAGCGCCGTGCGCAGCTCGTAGAGCTCGACGATCTCGTCCGCGTCCAGGTGCGCCACGCGCGCGCCGCGGTTGGTCTCCACGCGCACGAGCCCCTCGGCGGCCAGCGCCCGCAGCGCGGCGCGCAGCGAGTGCCGCGCCACGCCGTAGCGCGCGCACAGCTCCTGCTCGACGAGGCGCTCGCCCGCGGGCCGCTCCCCGGCGAGGATCTCGCGCCGCAGCGCGGCGGTGACGGTCTCGACCGCGGTCACGCCGGGACGGTAGCCGGCCGCCGCACCTCGGGCGCGGCGAGCACGAGCAGCCCGCCGAGGATCAGCGCGAGCGCCGAGCGCCGCGGGCGCCGACATCCGCTCGCTGAGCACGATCACGCCGAGCAGCGCGGCCGTGAGCGGCTCCGCGAGCGTCAGCGTCGCGGTCTCGGCCGCGCTCAGGCGGCGCAGGCCGCGGGCGAACAGCAGGTACGCCCCAGCGGTCGGGACGATGCCGAGGAAGAGCGCGAGCGCCGCGCCGCCGGGCTGCGCGAGCCAGCCGGCGCCGGTGAACGCGAGCACGGGCAGGAGCGCGACGGCCCCGAGCCCGAACGCGCCCGCCATCACGGTCTCGGGCGCGTGCCCGGCGCTGAGCATCCGCTTGGCCGCGAGCGTGTAGGACGCGTAGGAGGCGCCGGCGACGAGCGCGAGCGTGACGCCGAGCGGCGAGATGGACGCGTCCGCGCCCGCCATCGCGAGCAGCGCGACGCCGGCGCAGGCGAGCGCCGTGGCCATCGCCCACGACCGCGCGGGCGCGCGGCCCTCGACGGCCCACTCGATCGCTCCGGCCATCGCGGGTGCCGAGCCGAGCGCGACGATCGTCCCGACCGCGACGCCGGTGTCGGCCACGGCGGCGAAGAACGCGAGCTGGTAGACGGCCACCGCGACGGCGGCCGCGACGACAGGCCGGCGCGGGAGCCTCGCGAGCATCTGAAGACCGTGGGTCACGAGCGCCACGGCGACGAGCAGGCCGCCGCCGACGAGGATCCGCGCGGCGCCGACGCCGGCCGGCGCGAGCCCGCCCGGGCCGAGCGCCTGGGCGGTGCCGGTCGTGCCGAAGCACACCGCGGCGAGCAGGACCTGGGTACGGGCGGCGGCGGTCATGGAACGTCATTGTTCCACAATCGACACGATTGTGCAACAACTTTATCTTCGTGTGCGGAGGACGGCGGCCAGCAGCGCGTCCATCGCCCGCCCGGGCAGCACGTGGGCGAGCGTGGCCTGGAGCTTCGCGTCGCGGCCGACCAGGTAGCGCGTGCGCGGGCGCCGCGCGGTCAGCGCCGCGACGATCACGCGCGCGACGGCCTCGGGCGGCGCGCCCTCCTCCGGCTGCTTCATCGCTTCGGCGCGGATGGTCGAGACGAGTTGGCCGTAGCGCTCGTGCGCGACGGGCGGCAGCGCTTCCCAGAGCGCGTCGGCCCGCGCCGTGCCGCGCTCCCAGATCGGCGTGGCGATCGCGCCGGGCTGGATGACGCTGACGTGGATGCCCGCGGGGCGCAGCTCGCGGCGCAGCGCGTCGCTGAGCGCCTCGAGCGCGTACTTCGAGGCCGCGTACGGACCGTAGAGCGGAAGCACGGCGCGGCCCGAGATCGAGCTGACGTTCACGATCCGGCCCCGGGCGCGGCGCAGCGCCGGTAGGCAGGCCTGCGTGACCGCGAGCGCGCCGAGCGTGTTGACCTCGAGCTGGCGGCGCAGCTCGTCGAGCGGCAGGAACTCGAGCGGTCCGGTGACCGCGATGCCGGCGTTGTTGACGAGCGCGTCCAGCCGCTCGATCTGCGCCGCGACGTCCACGATCTCGACGTCGTTGGTGACGTCCAGCCGCACCGGCCGCACGTACGGGCCGAGGCCGTAGCCGGACGCGGCGTCGCGCGTCCCGGCGTAGACCGTCGCGCCGAGCTCGGCGAGCATCATCGCCGTGGCGCGGCCGATCCCCGTCGAGGCGCCGGTGACGAGCACGGTCCGGCCGTCGAGCGTCGGCATGGATCGCGACACTACCGGGCGTGCTGTTCGCTGAACTCGCCGCCGCCACCGAGGACGTCCGCGGCGTGCCGGGGCGGCTCGCGAAGGTCGAGCGGCTGGCGCGCGCGCTGGTCGAGCTGGCGCCCGAGGAGCGGGCCGCGGGCGCGACGTACCTCGCCGGCTCGCCGCGCCAGCGCGTGCTCGGCGTCGGCTGGGCGTCGCTGCGCGACGAGCCGCCGCCTCCCGCCGCGGAGCCGACGCTCTCCGTCGCGGACGTCGACGCCGCGCTGGCGGGCGTCGCGGGGCTGAGCGGGGCGGGCTCGCAGGCCGCGCGGCGGGCCGCTCTGCATGCGCTGCTCGCCCGCGCGACCGCGTCGGAGCAGGCGTTCCTGCGCGCGCTGGTGCTCGGCGACCTGCGTCAGGGCGCGCTGGCGGCGGTCGTCGGCGACGCGGTGGCCAAGGCCGCCGGCGTCCCGGTCGCGGCGGTGCGGCGGGCGCTGATGCTGCGCGGTGACCTGGGCGCGGTCGCGGAGGCGGCGCTGGGCGAGGGCGAGAGCGCGCTGGCGGCGTTCCGGCTCGAGGTCGGGCGGCCGATCGCGCCGATGCTCGCCCAGACGGCGCCGGACGTGGCCGCCGCGCTGGCCAAGACCGGGCCCGCGGCCGTCGAGTGGAAGCTCGACGGCGCGCGCATCCAGGTGCACCGCTCGGGTGCCGAGGTCGGGATCTTCACGCGCACGCTCGACGACGTGACGGCGCGGCTGCCGGAGGTCGTCGAGGCCGTGATGTCGCTGCCCGCGGAGTCGTTCGTGCTCGACGGCGAGGCGATCGCTTTGCGCGAGGACGGACGCCCGCATCCGTTCCAGGTCACCGGCTCGCGGTTCGCGAGCCGCTCGGGCGTGCTCCTGACGCCGATGTTCTTCGACCTCCTGCACCTCGACGGCGAGGATCTGCTCGACCGGCCGGGCGCGGAGCGCGCCGCGGCGCTCGACGCGCTCGTGCCGGAGGTGTGGCGGGTGCCGCGCGGCGGCGAGGAGATGCTCGAGGCGGCGCTCGCGCGCGGGCACGAGGGCGTCGTGGTCAAGGCGCTCGACGCGCCGTACGAGGCGGGCCGCCGCGGCGCGGCGTGGGTCAAGGTCAAGCCGGTCCACACGCTCGATCTCGTCGTGCTGGCCGTCGAGTGGGGCTCGGGGCGCCGGCGCGGCAAGCTCAGCAACCTGTGGCTGGGCGCGCGCGGGCCCGACGGCGGGTTCGTGATGCTCGGCAAGACGTTCAAGGGCCTGACGGACGCGATGCTCGAGTGGCAGACCGAGACGCTCCTGGGCTTGGAGGTGCGCCGCGACGGTCACGTCGTGCACGTGCGCCCGGAGCTCGTCGTCGAGATCGCCTTCGACGGCGTGCAGACCAGCCCGCGCTACCCGGGCGGCGTCGCGCTGCGCTTCGCCCGGGTGCTGCGCCACCGGCCGGACAAGCCGGCGGCGGAGGCGGACACGCTGGACGCGGTGCTCGCCGTCCGTGACGGCGGTTAGAAGATCAGCGCCAGGATCAGAACGAAGAACACGAGCACGACGACGACCACGGCGATCCCCGCCACGCGCGTGCCGGGCCCCCGGTGGTGTGAGCTGCGGCGCGTCGGGACTCGCCGCGTCGAGCGGCGCGACCTCGATCGGCGTGCGAGCGCCCGCGAGCGCCTCGCGGACCGTCTCGAGCTCGCTCTGCAGCTCGTCCGTCCGGTTCCGCCGCGCTCGGCCGACGCGAGGCGCTGCCTGAGCCGCTCGAGCTCCTGCTTCGCGACGCCGAGCGCGCCTTCGAGCCGGACCACTTCGTTCGCGCGCTCGACGGCGGCGTCGTGGTGCTCGGTCAGCGCAGCGATCTGCTCGCGCGCCGCCGGGACTCGCCGGTAGCCCGCTTTCCGGAGCGCTCTTACAGCAGGCCGAGGATCAGTACGAGGGCGGCCAGCAGGAGCACGACGAGCACCACGGCCGCGATCCGCGTGCCCGTCCCGTACCGCCGCGGCTCGGGTTCGCCGGAGCGGCGCGGCAGCGGCGGCACCTCGATCGGCGCCCGCGCGATCGCGAGCTCCTCCTCGAGCCGCCGGACCTCGTCGCCCGTGTCAGACCGCCGCGCGGCCGCGGCCTCGGCGACCTCGGCCCGCTTGACCGCCGCGTCGAGCTCGCCCTCGATCCGCTCGGCGCGCCGGGTGGCGGCTTTGCGCTCGGCCTCCGCGCGCTCGGCCCGCGCGGTCGCGGCCGAGAGCTCGCCCTCGACCTTGACGAGCTCACGCGCGCGCTCGACGGCTGCCTCGTGATGCTCGGAGAGCGCGGCGATCTGCTGCCGCGCTTCGTCGAGCTCGGCCGCGAGCCGCTCGCGTCTCGGCGCGCTCCTCGACGAGGCGCCGCTGGAGCGCGAGCGTCGCGAGCTCGGCGGCCGCCGACGGCGCCGCCTCGGCGGGCGGAGCGGGCGCGTCCGCGGCGGGCGACGCCTCGGGCGCGGCCGCCGCGAGCGCCTCGCGGCGGGCGACTCGCCGGCGGAGCCGGCGAGCGTCGTCGGTGGGCGGCGGCGGCGCGGCCGGCGGCGCTTCCGCGGGCGCGGCGGGCGGCTCCGGGGCGGCCGCGGGCGGCGGCGCGTCGGCGCTCGGTGCCGCCGGCTTCGGGGGCGGTGCGGTGGGCTTGCGGCGCGGCTTCGGGCGCGGGCGTGGGCGGGGGTTCAGCGTCGCGCCGGCGGCGTCCGCGCCCGGCGCGGGCAGGTCGATCACGACGTCCGGGCGCGACCTCGAGGCGGGCGGCGGTGACGCCGTCGTGCGGGCCTCGCCACGAGAACGCGGCGATCCACGGGCCTTCGCCGTCGGCGGGCCAGGGCTTGTCGTCGAGCAGCGCGATCAGCCGCCGGCGGCGGTCGCCCAAGCGGACGTGGAGCGTCGGGCGGATGAACCGCAGGCCGCGCACGCCGAACCAGCGGCCGGTGACCTCGAGGCGGTCGTCGCCCGTCCACTCGAAGCGCTCGATCTCGAACGCGAGCTGGCCAGCGGGTCCGCCGGTGTGCCGTCAGCCAGCGGGATCCAATGCTGGCACGCTGCTTGACTGCGTGCGGATGAAGCGGCGCGTCGCGGTGGATCTGACCGTCCTGCGCGACTCGCGCAACCTGCGCCTGCTCGTGATCGGGGAGCTGTTCTCGGGCCTCGGGGCGCAGGCCGTGCTGGTGGCGATCCCGTTCCAGGTCTACGTCCTCACGCACAGCGCCGCGCTGGTCGGGTTGCTCGGGCTCGTCGAGCTCGTGCCGATCGTCGTCCTCTCGCTGCTCGGCGGCGCGATCGCGGACCGGATCGACCGGCGCCGCCTGATGCTCTTCGCGCAGGTCGGCGATCATGGCCTCGGCGGCTTCGCTGGCCGCGATCAGCTTCGCCGGCGACCCGCCCGTCGATCCTCATCTTCGTCTTCGCGGGCGCTGCTGGCGGCCGGCGCGACCGTCGACAACGTCACGCGCTCGGCCGTCGTCCCCGCGCTCGCCGGAGACCGGCTGAGAGCGGCGCTGAGCATCACCTACGGCCTGCACACGATGTCCGCCGTGATCGGGCCGGCGCTCGGCGGGCTGATGATCGCCGCGTTCGGCGTCGAGTCCGCGTACACCGCGCAGGCCGTCGGCTTCCTCGTGATGATCGGCGTCACGCTCGCGCTGCCCAGCCTGCCGCCGGCGCCGAGCGACGAGGAGCACCCGCCGATCCTGCGCTCGATCCTCGAGGGCCTCCGGTTCGTCCGCGGCAACAGCGCGCTGATGGGCTCGTTCGCGATCGACCTCGTCGCGATGACGTTCGGCATGCCGCGGGCGCTGTTCGCCGTGCTCGCGCTGACCGTCTACGACGCCGGGGCGAGCGGCACGGGCCTCCTCTACGCGAGCGTCGCGGCCGGCGCGACGGTCGCCGCGCTCACCACGGGCTGGGTCGAGCACGCGCGCTGGCTCGGCCGGATCGTGATCGGCGCCGTCATCGTCTGGGGCCTGGCCATCGCCGGCGCCGGGTTCATGCCCAGCCTGTGGCCCGCCGCCGCGCTGCTCGCCATCGCCGGGGCGGCGGACAGCATCAGCGCCGTCTGCCGCTCGATCATCAACCAGACCGTCACGCCCGAGCACCTGCGCGGGCGCATGTCGGCGATCTTCATGCTCGTGGTCACGAGCGGGCCGCGGCTCGGCGACCTCGAGTCCGGGATCGCCGCCTCGCTGACCACGGCGAGCGTCGCCGTCGTCAGCGGCGGCTTCGCGTGCGTGGCCGGCGTGGCCGTGATCGTGCTGCTGTTCCCGGCGCTCGCCGCCTACGACGGCGACCGCCAGCTCACCCCCGCCCCACCCTGATCGCGACGATCCGGTCGTCGCCGTCGCGCGGGGAGCCGCGCCCGTCGAGGTTGGAGCGTCGAGACCCACAGCGTCCCGTCGGGCGCCGCGACGACGGTCCGGATGCGCCCGTAGCGGCCCGCGAGGATCCGCGTCGGCCGCCCGGCGGACGCGCCGTCCAGCGGGATCCGCCACACGCACTCGCCGCGCAGCGCGGCCACGTAGAGCGTCGAGCCGATGATCGCCGCGCCGCTCGGGGACGCCTCGGCCGTCGACCACGTGACGAGCGGATCGGTGAAGCGCCGCCGCCGCCCGCCGACGCCCTCGACCTCCGGCCACCCGTAGTTGCGCCCGGCGCCGGATCAGGTTGACCTCGTCGCGCGAGTTCTGGCCGAACTCGCTCGCCCACAGCCGGCCGCGCCGGTCCCAGGCCAGCCCCTGGACGTTGCGGTGGCCCCACGAGTACACGAGCGAGCCGTCGAACGGGTTGTCCGACGGGCACGCTCCCGTCCGGGTTCATGCGCAGGATCTTGCCGTTGAGCGACTCGCGGTTCTGCGCGTTGGACGTGTCGCGCCGCGTCGCCGACGCCCGCGTAGAGCTTGCCGTCGGGCCCGAACGCGATCCGGCCGCCGTTGTGGATCCCGGCCGCGGCGATCCCCGTCAGCACCGGTGCGCACCTGCCCGCCGAGCCGGAAGCGCACGATCCGGTTGTCGGCGCCGCTCGTGAAGTACGCGTAGACCAGACGGTCGCGCTCGTAGTCGGGCGAGACGGCGAGCCCGAGCAGCCCGCCCTCCCCCGCGCTCGTGTTCACGCCCGGCACCTGCATCTCCTCGCGCGGCTCGCCGCCGCCGGCCGGGATGCGCAGGATCCGCGCCGTGTCGCGCTCGGCGACGAGCGCGTCGCCGTCGGGCAGGAACGCGATCCCCCACGGCACCGTGAGGCCGGTGGCGACGGTCCGGCGCGCCGGCACCTGCGTCGCGGTCGGCGTGGCGGTGGCCGTCTCGGTCTCGGTCGGCGAGGCGGTCGGCGTGTCGGTCGGCGTCGCCGTCGCCACCGGCCGGTCCGACGATCCGCACGCAACAGCGCCAGCGCGACGAGCGGGAGCGCACGGCGAGGCATCCGCCAGAGGGTAGAGGCGGGAGTCGAATGAGTCGACGGATCGGGTCGCGGCAGCGGAACCACCGAGGCGCCGAGCATCCTCCGTCAGCAGCGACGCGCGCAGCGCTTGACCGCGAACTGCCGCGAGCTTCGCGGCGGATCATGCCGATGCCGTGCGTCGTCCGAGTCGTGCGACGCGCGCGTGGCTGGCCGACTCGCGGACGCACGGGCCGAGGTCGTCATGAGCCGGGAGGTCCTCGCGGTCGACGGGGCACGCTTGGTGAGGGCCAGCGGGCGGCGGACCGGCGGCACGCTCGGCACGCATGCGCGCGGCCGCCCGGGGCGTTCGCCGAGGCGCTGCCCGTCGACCCGGCGATCGCACCGACGGCCCACGACGTCGCCAGCGTGCTGGTGGCGCGGGCGCGCGCGCTAGCTGAAGACGGTCGTCGCCGGGTCCGCGGGTGGCGTGCGCGGCCCGTCGAGCGCCGCAGCACACCGGCGAGCGGCGTGCAGCGCTCCACCCCGAACTCGTGGTAGAGCACGTCCGGCGGCGATCTCCGTGCCGGCGTTGATCGCGCGACAGCGCGCTGACCATGCGTACGCGTTGTCGAGCGTCGCCGCCGGGATGGCGCTGCGGTCGCGGGATGATCGCGCGATGAGCGATGGTTGATGATTGGCGGCGGTTCGGCGCGCCGGCGCCGTGGCGCGGTTTCGCGTGGACGCGCGGGTCGGCGCGCCTGCCGAGCGACTGCCCGCTCGGGCACGCTCGTCGTGAACCTGACCGGCAGCGTGCCGCTCGGGCTGCTGGTCGGCGCCGCCGTCTCGCATCGCGCGCTGCTCGTGCTCGGCGCCGGCTTCCTCGGCGGCTACACGACGTTCTCGACGTGGATGGTCGAGAGCGAGCGGCTCGGAGAGGTCGGGAACGCGGCGCTGCTGCGGCAACCTGTGGTTGTCGCTGGTGCTTGGCTTCGGTTCGCCGCCGGTGCACGTCGGGCATGCGATCAGATGGTCGGCTCGGGCCGGAAGCTCGGCATACTTCGGCGAGTCGCTCACCAGCGGCCAGCGAATGCCGGCGAGGTGCTGATGGACTGCTTCGACCGTCACGGGCTGCGAGGTCGCCGCGCTGTATCGCGGCATCGAGGGCTTCGGATCGGGCGGCGCATCCACACGAGCGGTTCCCGGACGTCTCCAGCGACCTACCGCTGATCGCCGAGGCGATCGACGCGCGCGAGCGGATCGAGGCGTGCTGGCAGACGTTCACGCGATCATCGACAAGGGCCTCGTGACGCTCGAGCACTCGCTCGTCGCCGTCGGCGAGGACGTAAGCGCCGCCGAGTTTCCGGCCGGCGTCGGGCGGCCGCGCGGCTGACGATCTACTGCGGCCGCGGCGAGCGCGTCGGGGACGTGGCCGCTACGCGCGGTCGTCGATCTGTTGCGCCGTCAGGCGCCAGCGGCGCCACGGTGCTGCTCGGCGTCGACGGGATGCCGGCGGGCGGCGGCAGCGCGCCGGGCTGCTAGCCGCAACGTCGACGTGCCGATGGCGACGATCGCGGTCGGCCCGACGGACGTCCTCGAGTCGCGTGCTGCGACGCTTCCCGGACGTGCTGCGCCGGCCGGTCGCCAACCTCGAGCGGATCGCCGTCGTGAAGCACGACGGCGAGCTGCTGCGAGCCGCTGCCGATGATCGGCGATCCTGCCGGCGATCCGCCGGTCTGGCTGGCGCTGCGCGTGTACACGCGCGCAGTCCGCGCAGCGTCCGCGGCGGCGCGCTCTACACCACGCTCACGCGGCGCTTGCGAGAGGCGCGGAGCCGCGGGCATCACGACGCTGCGCGGCGAGTGGGGGTTCTCCAGCGACGAGCGGCCGTTCGGCGACCGCTTCGGCGCGCTCGCGAGCCACGTGCCCGACGTACAGGTCCTCGTCGACCGCCCGCGCAAGATCGCGAGCTCTGGCCGATCGTGGACGAGCTCACTGCCGAGCACGGCGTGTCACCGCCGCGCTCGTGCCCGCATATCGCGAGCGCGCCGGCGGGCGTGCAGCACGGCCGCGCCGTCGTGGCCGCCGGCGAGGATCGCCGCGCCGATGTCCGCGGTCGCCGATGCCGCCGACTTCCCAGTCCTCCCAGAGCTCCGCGCGCGCGAGCGTACGCACGACCGCGGCATGGCCAGCGCCGCTGCGCTGGAGCGCTGTCGATCGTCGCCGGCTGGCGCGGGACGGGGCGCGGGCGCGGCGACGGGCGCCTGGGGAACGGCCTCGGGCGCGTGCTCGTGCTTCACCGCGGCGGCAGCGGGTGCCGCGGCTCGTACAGGCCCAGCTCTCCGCCACCCGGCACTTTCAAGCTCGTCACGAGGCCCCATCCCTGGTCGCTGACCGGTCCGGTCAACTCTACGCCCTTGGCCTCGAGCTCCGCGACCGTCGCCTCGATGTCGTCGCACATCAGGAACAGCTGCGGGCCGCCGCCCTGCTCGGCCGGATGCGCGGCGAGCTCGGCCGGCGGCGCGCGCGAAGATCAGCCAGCCGCCGCCGGCGTCCACGTGCGCGAAGCCGAGCACGTCGCGCAGGAACGCGCGCGTCGCCTCGGCGTCGTCGCTGTACAGGATCGCGTGCAGGCCGTTGATCACGACAGCGCCGGGAGCCCGTCGATCGACGTGCGGTTGTGCTTTTGCTCGTAGCGGCGCATGGCGTCCGGTCCGTGCACGCGCAGGGCCTTCGCCGTCGAGAGGTCGCTGTGCGGCCGCTCGCCCTCGTAGCTCATCAGCGGCACGCCGTAGCCGCACGAGTCGGCGATGCGCGTGACGTTCACGCGGATGATCGCGCGCCGCGCCTCGGGCGCCTCCGGCTCGTGGAAGCCGGCCGCGAGCAGCGCGTCGAACTCCTCGTCCTCCGGCAGCACGACGTCGCCCTCGCCGTGCAGGCGCACGATCCGCGGCGGGCCCTCGAACGCGCACAGCATGACCACGATCCGGCCGTTCTCGCGCAGGTGCGCGATCGTCTCGGCGCCGCTGCCGACGATGTCCAGGTAGGCCACCGTGTGCTCGTCGAGCACGCGCAGCGAGCCGATCGGCCCCTTCGGCGACACGTTGATGTGCCCGTCCGTCGCCCGCGGGCGCCGTGCCCACGAAGAACATCGACTGGCGGGCGATCCAGCCCGCGAGCCGCTCGTCGATTCCGTCATAGATCCGCGCCATTCGGGCGCGAGTCTAATCGGCGCTCACCACAGCGCCCGCGAGCGCCGCGCCTGGACGTGTTCGAGGTCGCCGTGGCGCTCGATCATCCCGAGCAGCGCCTCGCGCAGCGCGCGCGTGCCGGCCGGCCCGATCTCGCGCTCGAGTTGCTCGCTCACCTCCAGCGCCGTCGCCCGCACGCGCCGGCCCTCCAGCGTCAGGGCCAGGAGCTTGCGGCGGCCGTCGGCGGGATCGACCCAGCGCTCGACCAGCCCCGCGGCATCCATGTCGTCGACGGTCTGCTGCGCCGCCTGCTTGGTCACATCGAGCAGTTCCGCCAGACGCGCGAGCGGCATCGGCTGATCGTGCAGCGCGCGGATGACGTAGCCCCAGGCTGGGCGCATCTCGATGCCCGCCGCGGCCATCGCCCGCAGCAGACGATCGGTCATCACGCGATTCGCCGCCGCGAGCAGGATCACGGTGTCAGGTTCGTCAGGTCGACTTGACGTTCGCGGCGACATTCGTCAAGCTTACCTGACGATGATCATTCGCTCAGAGGACGCTCCCACGTTCACGCAGGGCGGCACGACCGCCACCGGCTACGCCTCCCCCAGCCGCGGCACGCCCAACGTCAGCGTGTGGCGCATCGCGCTCCAGCCAGGTGAGGCGAGCCCGCGGCACACGCTCAGCCACGAGGAGGTCTTCCTCGTCCTGGAAGGCGAGGCTACGGCGACGATCGCGGGCGACGACGAGATCGCCGCGGCCGGCGACTGCCTGATCGTGCCGGCGGGCAAGCCGTTCGTGCTGCGCGCGGGAGACGACGGCCTCGCCGCCGTCTGTGCGATGGCGGCCGGCGGCCAGGCGACGATCCTGCCCGACGGCCCGACGATCACGCCGCCCTGGGCGGCGTAGACGGCAGCTGTACGACGGTCCGGGCTGCGCGGAGCTGCTCGGCGCCGACCTTGACCGTCGCCTCGAGCTCGACGGCGGGCACCGGCGGCGTACCGAGCACCCACACGAACTCGTTGTCCGGAGGCTCGTCGAAGATCAGCACGATCGGCGACGGCAGCTCGATGTGCTCGCCCGGCGCCAGCGCGATCCGCCGAGGGCGAACGGCGATGTCGAGCGCCGGCTGGCGGACCGCGACCTCCTGCCCGTCGACCCAGGCGCGCAGGTCCCACGGGATCACGGGCTCGAGGATCGTCCCGCTCCAGTCGGCGGCGCCCGCGTTCTCGAGCACGATCCCGAGGCTGATGCTCGGCCGCGGCCCCGGGTGGGCCGCGATGCGCGCGGTCACACCTTCCATTTGCGCAGACCCGTACGTGCCGTCGGCGTGGCGGATGCGCCGGACGATGAAGTTGCCCAGCACGTTGCCCGGGCCGGCGGTGTAGACCTGCGGCAGGTCGACGTGGACCTCCTTCGGCGCCGCGAGGTGCGAGGCCGCCTCGTCCAGCGTGGCCTGCCCGCCGCCGTGCTGGTCGGAGAACTGGTCGTGGTCGTCGATGACGAACGTGCCGTTGTTGCTCGAGCCGCTGAACAGCTTCGCGTCGATGCCCGCCTTGTCGGTGATGCCCTCCGCGGCCAGCCACGCGGGATCCATGTCGGCGACGTCGAGGTTCGAGGTGCGCGCGGAGAACTCCTCGAGCACGGTCTGGTGCTCGTAGAACGGCGGTGCCAGCGGGACGATCGCGGGCCCCACGACGTAGGTGTAGGCGCTGCCGATCGGCACCTCGGTGTCGGGCTCGACCTGCGTGAGCTCGGTCGGGGCGGTGCCGCGCGGCGTGTAGTTCCAGGTCCGCGTGTGGACGACCTGGCCGGTGGAGCGGGTGCGGATCTCCGCCGTCACCGACGTGGTGTCCGTCCCGGCGAACGCCGTCGGCAGGAAGAACGAGAGGTTGCCGGTGTCGATGCGGTTGACGTCCCGGCCGGTGGTGAACGTCTTCGAGGTCGGCCCGCCCTGCGTGTCGAAGCTGCCGTTCGTCGTGGAGTAGACGAGCTCGTGGTCGTGGGCGACCGCGTCGGGCACGACCAGGTAGCTCGCCGTTCATGATGATCCGCTCGCCGGGCGAGGACTGGGGGCGTCGTCGAACGGCGTCTGGTACTCCTCGACCGGCGCCGGCCACATGCTCTCGTCGCCGTAGCGGACGAGCAGCCGCCCGAGCGTCAGCGCGTCTCCGGACAGCTCGCTCTCGATCATCGTCTCGACGTCGGGGTCGGAGACGTTCATCGTCCGCAGCCGGGCGATCAGCGCGGCCTCGCCCTGCGTGTCAGCGACGTCGCTCAGCTCGTCGGAGAGCGCGCTGCGCGCGAGCGCCCGGCCCACCGCCTGGTTGCCCATCCCGCGCACGGCCGCGCGCGCGAGCTGGGACGCCATGCCGGAGCCGGGCCGCAGGCCCGCGATCGCGGCGGTGCTCGCCGCCACCGGTGCGAGCCGCGGCGGGGGCCGCGGCGGCCGGTGCCTGCTCTTCGACGATCGGTTCCGCCGGCTTGGGCGCAGCATGCTCGGCCACCGGCCGATGCTACGCCCAAGCCGGCGATCATCGCTAGAGCTCGTGGTTGGCGTGGATGGCGTTCTCCGGGTCCATCCGGGCCTTGATCGCCATCAGGCGGTTGTGGGCGGTGCCGCCGTAGGTCTCCGCCGTGTCCACCTTGTGCTCGGCGAAGTTGAGGTAGTGGCCGGGGTTGCTCCACGGCGCCATCGCCTGCATCACGCGGCCGGCGTAGCCCTTGATCATGGCGGCCATCTCGGCGTCGAAGACGAGGCTGCCCGCGAAGAGCACGAACTCGGCGTCGATGCCCGCGGCCACGCCGTGGGTCGGGCTCCCAGCGGCGCAGCGCGCCGCCGCACTGGCGCAGCTCGACCATGAACAGCGGCGAGCCGGAGCCCGGGCCGGCCAGCTCGAGCAGTGCCGCGATCGCGGTCGGCGTGAGCTCCTCGACGAGCGCCGTGTCGCTCAGGAACGGCATCGGCTCCTCGGGGTCCTGGTGCAGGCGCACGAGCGAGGGCGCGGGGACCATCGCGAACGTGTCCATCTCCGGCGCCAGCGCGCGCAGCGGCTCGATCACGGCCGGGTCGCCCTGGACCGCGCCGTCGATCATCACGATCGAGCGGCCGCGGATCGGCTCGGGGATGTCCGGCAGCGGCGGCAGCTGCATGATCCGGAACGACGTCGTGACGTGCTCGGGCGCCTCGACGGCCCACGCGGCCCAGGCGTTCAGCACGCGCTCGGCCTCGGTCCAGTCCCAGATCATCATGCCCGCGTAGATCTCGGTCAGCGGGTACAGGCGGAACTCCAGCGCGGTCACGATGCCGAAGTTGCCGCCGCCGCCGCGCAGCGCCCAGAACAGGTCGGGGTCGTTCTCCGCGTCCGTGCGGACGAACTCGCCCTCGGCCGTGACCAGCTCGATCGCGGTGATGCTGTTGGTCTGCAGGCCGTGGCTGCGGGCCAGCCAGCCCATGCCGCCGCCGAGCGAGTAGCCGGCCACGCCGACCGTGGGCGACGAGCCATGGAGCGGGTACAGGCCGTGCGGGGCGGCCGCGTCGACCACGTCCTCCCACAGCACGCCGGCGCCGACGCGGGCGATCTGGCGCTCGGCATCGATCTCCACGCCGCCCATGCCCGAGGTCTTGAGCAGCACCGTGTGCTCGAGCGAGCCGAGCGGGCCCGCGTTGTGGCCCGTCGTCTGAGGCGCGATCCGCAGGCCCGGCCGCGCGCGCGGCGCTTACCACCTCGGCGACCTCGCTCGCGTCCGCCGGATAGGCGACGGCGGCGGGGCGCTGATCGACCGCGAGGTTGAAGCCCTGGCGAGCGGCGTCATAGCCGTCGTCCCCGGGCAATGCGACGGCACCGCCGCACAGGTCACGGAGGGCGAACGTTTCGTCACGCGCAGGATCGATGATCGTCATGGCCGGGACAGTCGCTTGCGCGGGTTGCCCGGGCCTTGCCGAGACGTTGCCGCCAGGGGGCCGTTCAGACTTCCAGCGCCAACGCGAGCTCCCGCTGCGAAGACGCGCCGAGCTTGCGCAACGCACTCCCCAGCTTGACCTCGATCGTCCGCGGCGTGACGAACAGCTCCTGCGCGATCTCGCGCTCCGCGCGCCCCGCGGCGGCCAGCGTCGCGACGCGGCGCTCGGTGGCGGTCAGCGCGCCCACGCCGCGCGGCGTGGCGGCGACCGGGTCGGCGCCGACGGCGAGCATCTCGGTGCGGATCGCCTCGAGCAGGCGTGCCGCGCCGCACACCTCGGCCAGCTCGTGGGCGCGGGCGAGCGGCTCGCGCGCGTAGTCGGGTCGCCCGGCCTTGCGGCGCACGACGCCGAGCGCGGCGAGCGACTTCGCGAGCTCGAGCCGCGCCGGCGCGCGGTGGACGACCTCGACGGCCTGCTCGAGACGCTCGAGCCCTTCGGCGCCCTCCAAGCTGCCGAGCACGCGCAGCGAGCGCGCGACGGTGCTCGGCGCGCCGAAGTCGCGCGCGCGGTCGAGCTCCTCGGCGGCGAGTTCGAGCGCCTTCTTCTTCATGCCGAGCGCGTCGAGCGCGACGGCCTTGAGCGAGCTCCAGCGCGCCGCGGCCGGGTTGTGGAAGTGGGCGAAGCGGCTCGCGTACTCGTCGGCGGCCTCGATCGCGTCCTCCCAGCGGCCCTCGGCCACGAGCAGCTCGAGCCGCGCGTTGCACCAGTAGCGCGCGCCGTCGGAGTGCCCGCCCTGCTCGACCGCGCGCGCGAGCGCGGCCCGGGCGCCCGCCAGGTCGCCGCGCTCGACGAGGCACCACGCGAGGTGTGCGGCGTTCCATTGCAGCGTGTCCGGCGCCGTAGCCCCACGCGTCGGCCTGATCGAAGGCCAGCGTGAGCTGCTCCTCGGCGTCGACGAGATCGCCGCGCCAGAACAGCGTGAAGCCCCGCCACAGGTACATCCCGGTGATCCGGAACAGCGAGCCTTGGCGGTGGGCCTCCGCCATCGCCACGTCGAAGATCCGCAGCGCCTCGTCCCGGTCGCCGACGATCATCGGCAACAGGGCGGCGAGCGTCAGCAGGTTCGGGTCGCGCTCGCTCAGCAGCCCGCCCTCGAGCGCTCGCGTCGAGAGCGCCACGGTCTCGTCCACGTGGCCGCCCGTGTGCGTCCAGTCGAGCGCGGCCGCGGCGCCCATCATCTTCTCGCCGACGGTGATCAGCGGTCGCGTGCGGAACTCGTCGGCGCGTCCGCATCTCCTCCGGGTCGAGCGCCCCGAACGGCACGCCCATGAGCGCGAACGCCTCGAGCGCCAGCGCCTCGTCGTGCAGCTCCTCCGGCAGCGCGGCCGCCGCCTCGCGCGCGACGGCGGCGCCCTGGGCCGGTGAGACGGTGAACAGCAGCGTGCGACCGAGCGCGTTGGCCGCGCGGATGCGCAGATGCACGTCGGTCAGGCCCTCGTAGGCCTCGCGCAGATGGCGCGCGGCGTCGTGGCCGCGCATGAGCGCCTCGACCTCGCCGAGGTCGAGCAGCAGCTGCGGGCGCGCCGTCGGGCGGCGGCGGCTCCTCGAGCGCCCGCCGCAGGTAGCCGACGGAGCTGTCCACGGCGCCGCGAGCGACGGCCGCCAGCCCCGCCTCGTGCAGCAGCCGCGCGGCCTCCGCGTCGCCGCGCCGTGGCGTGTGCATGAGCTGGCCGGCGATCTGGTCGAGCGACGCGTTGGCGTCGCGCAGCACGCGCGCGGCGCGGGCGTGCAGCAGCTCGCGCTCGCCGAGCGGGAGCCCTTGGTAGACCGCGTCGCGCACGAGCGGGTGCACGAACCCGGGCGGCGGCTCGGGGCGCAGGATCTCGGCGCGCGCGAGCGCCGCCATCGCGGCCGCGACCTGCGCCTCGTCGAGGCCGGCCACGCCCGCCACCGGCGCGAGGTCGGCGCCCTCGCCGAGGATCGCGACAGCGCGCGCCACCGCGGCCGCCTCGCCCGGCAGCCGGGCGAGCCGCAGCAGCACGGAGCTCGAGACGGCGCGTGAGCCGATCGCGCGCACGACGTCGGCGTGCGCCGCGTCGGGCCGGACGGCGTCGGTCTCCAGCGCGTTCAGGAGCTGGCGGACGAGCAGCGGGTTGCCGCCGGTCGTGCGGTGGCACGCCTCGCGGAACGCGCGGTCGGGCTCCGCGTTGAGCCGTCGCGCCACGAGCTGCCCGACCGCGTCCTCGCTCAGCGGCCCGGGACGGATGTGGACCGTGGAGGGATCGTTGGCGATCTCCGCCAGCAGCGCGGCGTCGGTCGGCGGGTCGCCGGTGCGCACGCTCGCCGTGACGAGCACCGGCTGGCCCTCGAGCCGTCGCACGAGGTAGGCGAGGAAGCGCAGCGACGGCCGGTCGCACCACTGCAGGTCGTCGACCTCGAGCAGCAGCGGGCGCTCCGCGGCGAGGTTGAGCGCCAGCCAGTAGAGGCCGTGCAGCGCGGCGAAGGAGGCGTCGCCCCCGGTCGGCACGCCGTTGTCCGGCGAGGCGAACACGACGCTCGCCGGGGCGGCCGCGCCGGTCAGCACCGTCGGGTCGACGACCACCGTCTCGAAGAGCTGGCGCACGACGCCGAACGGGAAGTCGCGCTCGAGCTCGCCGGCGCGCGCGTTGAGCACCGTCGCGCCTTCGGTGGCCGCGCGGCGGCGGAACTCGACGAGCAGGCGGGACTTGCCGATCCCGGGCGGCCCCTCGATCAGCACCGCGCGGCCCTCGCCCGTCACCGCCTCCTGCATCAGCGACTCGAGCCGCGCGACCTCGCGGTCGCGCTCGACGAGCCCGGTCGGCGTGCGCACCGGCGCGGCTCGGCCGGCGCGGCCGCGGGCGCCGGCTCGTCGCGCAGCAGCTGCTCGTGCATGGCGACCAGCGCGGGCCCGGGCGTCGAGCCGAGCTCCTCGCGCAGCAGCACGCGGATGTCCTCGTAGACGCGCAGCGCCTCGTTGACGTTGCCGCGCGCGCGCAGGACGTCCATCAGCACGGCGCGGGCGGACTCGCGGTACGGCTGGGTGGCGACGGCGGCGCGCGCGGCCTGCTCGGCCTCGGGCAGGGCGGCGCCGCCGAGCCGCGTCCCGGCGGCGGCGAGCGCCTCGAGCGCCTCGATGCGCAGGTCGGCCAGCTCGGCCCGGCGGTCGTCGATCCACGGCGCCTCGAGCCCGGGCAGCAGGCCGCGCTCGGCGATCTCCACCGCCTCGTGGGCCGCCTCCCACGCACGCTGCGCGCCGCCGTTGTCGAGCGCGCGGCGGGCGGCGCGGACCTGCTCGGGCGCGACCTCCCAGTCGATCCAGGCGTCGCCGGGCAGGATCAGCGTGCAGCTCGCTGCGGCCCTCCAGCACGCCCGGGCCGAGCGCCTTGCGCAGGCGGCTGAGCGGCGGGGCGAGCAGCGACTCGTACGCGGGCGGCGCGCCCTTGCCCGACCACAGCGCCTCGGCGAGCTCGTCGCGGCGGACCGGCCGGTCGCGGTGCAGCGCGAGGTAGGCGAACAGCAGACGGCCCTGGCGTCCGCGCAGCGTGTCTTCGAGCCTCCGTCCCTGGAGCTCGACGATGAGTCGACCGCATAGCTGGATGCGGGTCGCTTCCTCCACGACCACGGCGGAGAATCTATCCACAGTGCACAAAGCGTGCACTCGTATTTCCGGCCGTTTTAGACCGGCACACGCGCGTCGGCCAGCACCGCCATCGCGGCGTTGCGGCCGTTGAGCGCGATCACGCTGCCGCCCGGGTGGGTCGCGGCGCCGCAGAAGTAGAAGCCGGGGATCGGCGTGCGCGGCGTCAGCCGGTGCTCCCACATCTGGTCGGGCGTGACCTCGCCCTGGAAGATGTTGCCCTGGGTGAGGCCGATGCGCTCCTCGATGTCGGGCGGGCCGAGCACCTCGTAGGCCTCGATCGGTCTCTCGAAGCCCGGCGCGAAGCGCTCGATCAGGTCGATGAACTGGCGCGCGACCTCCTCGCGGCGCGTGTCCCAGTCCATCGTCGTAGGGCGCGTACTGGCCGAAGACGCAGAGCAGGTGCCGGTCCTCGGGGGCGGGCGTCGGGTCGTAGCCGGTCTGGATGTAGATCTCGCCGAAGCCGACGGCGGGCTCGCCGCGGTCGCAGGCCTCGAAGGCCGCGCTGCGCGTCGTCGAGGCCGCCGGTGAGTCGATCGTCGCGCGCGCGGGCCAGGTCTCGCCGGGCGCCGCCGTCCACTCGGGCAGCGCGGTCAGCGCGGCGTTGAACTTCACGACCGGGCTGCGGACCTTCCAGGCCTCGAGCCGCTCGCGGTAGTCGTCGGGCACGTCGCGTCGAGCAGGCTCAGCGCGACCTTCGGGTCGGCGTTGCAGAGGACCGTGTCGGCCGCGATCAGCGTGCCGTCCTCGAGCCGCACGCCCTCGCCGGGCAGGATCTCGGCGACGGGGACGCCGGTGGCGAGCTGCGCGCCGGCCTCCGCGCGCCGCGTCGGCGATCGCGAAGCTGATCATCCCCATGCCGCCCTTGACGTAGCCCCACACCGGGCCCTGGCCCTCGAGGTCGCCCTGGTAGTGCATGAGCTTGATCGACGCGGTGCCGGGGTCCTTCGGGCCGCCGTAGGCCGCGATCACGCCCTGGCCGAACAGCGCGTCCTTGAGGCGCTGGTCGGACATGTGGTCGTCGAGGACGTCGGCGATGCAGGCCTCGAAGACGATGTCGATCATCGTCTGCTCGCCGTGCAGGAGCTCCTCGATCTCGGCGCGCGTGGGCGTCTCGCCGAGCCACGCGTCGCGGCCGCGCGTGCGCAGGCGGCGGCGGATCTCGTCGAAGAGGTGCTCGTAGGCCCAGTAGCCCTCGATGTCCTCTGGCGAGACCTCGAGCTCCTCGAGGTTGCGCCTGCGTCTTGTCGTCGTCGAGCCACTGGCCGAACGACGTGCCGTCCTCGAACGGCACCCACAGGTTGGGGTCGGCGACGTAGCACTCGAAGCCGCGCCGGCGCAGGTGCAGCTCGCGGATCACGAGCTCGTCGAGCAGGCCGACGACGTACGCGCACGGGCTGACGCTGTAGCGCTGGTCGGGGAACGGGCGCTCGAGCGTGCACGCGCCGCCGAGCCGCTCGCGGCGCTCGAGCACGAGCACGCTGGCGGCCGGCGCGGGCCAGGTAGGCGGCGGCGGTGAGGCCGTTGTGGCCGCCGCCGACGACGATCGCGTCCCAGCGCCGGCTCGCGAGCTCGCTGACGGGGCGGGCAGTCCGACCTCGCCGAGCTTGGCTGCGATCTCGTTCATGTCAGGGCCTCCTGGTCGGCCAGCGCGTCGACGGCCACCGCGCCGCGCTGGCGGACGATCACGGGGTTGAGCTCGATCGAGCGCGAGCAGCAGCTCGGCGAGCTGCGCGGCAAGGCGGGCGACGGCGCCGACGTCGGCGTCGCGCAGCAGCGCGGCGCCGCGCAGGGTGTGCAGCGCGCGCTCGACCCGCGCCTCGGTGACGGGCAGCGGGACGATCGCGACGTCGTCGTGCGGCCTCGGCCCAGACGCCGCCGAGCCCGACGACGAGCACCGGGACGACGCCGTCGCGGCGCACGGCGACGAGCAGCTCGACGCCCGGCGCCGCCATCCGCTCGACGAGCACCTCGCCCTTGAGCTGGCGGTAGCGCCTCGGCGCACGTCGCGCTCGGCGTCGACGTCGAGGAGCGACGCCGCCGTCGCGCGGACTTGTGCCGCAGCCCGGTGCGCTTGACGGCGACGGCGCCGCCGAGCTCGCGCCAGGCGGCGACGGCGGCGTCCTCGCGCTCACGGGCCAGCCGGGGACGACGGGGATGCCCGCCGGCGCAGCAGCGCCTTCGCCTCGTGCTCCTCGAGCCCGGCGCCGCGCACGGCCCGCCGCGCCGCGCGGATCTCGGCGATCCGCTCGCGGTCGGGCGCGCGGTCGAGCGCCGGCCGCGCGCAGCGCGGTGCGCAGCCCGGCGATGCCGCCCTCGGGCGCCAGCTCGGGCAGCGTCGAGGCGAGCAGGACGGGCGACCTCCGCGCTTCGCACCGCGTCGAGGATCGGCGCGGGCCCGTCGAACTCGTCGAAGAGCACGAGCACGCGGCCGACGCCGGGGTCGTCGGCCGAGCGCCGCGATCAGCTCGCGCAGCGCCGCCGACGTCGTCCCACAGCAGCGACGTGTAGTCGAGCGGGTTCGCGGCGGTCGCCGCGTCGGGCAGGGCGCGCTCGAGCCGCGCGACGGTCGCGGGCGCGAGCGCGGGCAGCTCGACGCCGAGCCGCGCGGCGAGGTCGGCCGCGATCGCCGAGTCGCCGCCCGAGCACGTCATGACCGCGAGCCGCCCGCCGAGCGGCGCGCGCGGCGCGGCGCGGCGAGCGCCTTCGCCAGCTCGAGCAGCTCGTGCGGGTCGCTCGCCCAGGCCGCGCCCGCACTCCTCGAACGAGCGCGCGGAAGACGCGCTGGTCGCCGGCCACCGCGCCGGTGTGCGCGACGGCCGCCGCGGCGGCGCCGGCGGCGGACGCGCCCGCCTTGAGCACCGCCACGCGCACGCCGGCGGCGGCGCAGCGCTCGAGCGCCTCGCACCAGCGCTCGCCGTCGCCGTCGTCCTCGACGTAGAGCGCGATCGAGCGCACGCCCGTCGCGCTCGGCGACCGCGCCGAGGTAGTCGGCGGCGTCGAGCACGGCCTGGTTGCCGCACGACACGACCGTGTGCAGCCGCAGCCCGCGGCGCGAGGCGAGCGCGTTGACGGCGACGTTGCCGCTCTGGGAGACGAGCGCGACCGGGCCGGGCTCGCGCGGCTCGATCGTGTCGCCCCACAGCGCGACGCGGTCGGGCAGCGAGACGATCCCGTTGCCGTTGGGCCCGCACACGGGCATGCCGCCGCGCCGCGGCGACGAGCCGCGCCTGCAGGTCGCCACGGCGCGCCTCGGCGAAGCCGGCGGCGAACACCACCGCGCCGCCGCAGCCGAGCTCGCCCGCCTGCGCGACGACGTCCGGCGCCTCCGCCGCCGGGACCGCCACGACGACCGCGTCGGGCGCCTCGGGCAGATCGCTCGAGCGACGGCGAACGCACGCGACGCCGTGCACCGACGCCGCGCCGCGGGTTGACCGCGAAGACGCGCGCCGCCGTACCCGAGCCGCGCGAGGTTGAGCAGCACCTCGCCGCCGTAGGACCCCGGCCGCTCGGACGCGCCGACGACCGCGACCGAGCGCGGCGCAACAGGCGGTCGACCTCCATCGCAGTGGAGCACCCGCTCGACGCCGCGGCGCTCCAGCGCGCGGGCCACGATCAGGCGCTGGATCTCGCTCGTGCCCTCCCAGATGCGGTCGACGCGCAGCTCGCGCCAGAAGCGCTCGGCGACGTTGGTGCGCATGTAGCCGCGGCCGCCGAAGATCTGCAGGCAGCGGTCGGCGCAGCGGTTGGCCGCCTCGGAGACGAACAGCTTCGCCATCGAGGCCTTGGCGTGGACGACCTTCGGGTCCGCGCCGGCGTCCGCCAGCCGCGCGACCTCCAGCCCGAGCAGCCGGCCGGCGGCGGCGTCGGCCGCGGAGTCGGCGAGCGGGAACGAGACGCCCTGGTGGTCGATGAGCCGCGCGCCGCCCTGCTCGCGGTCGATCGCCCACGCGGTCGTCTCCTCGAGCAGCCGCCACATCGCGCCGCACGCCGCGCGCCGCGATCCCCAGCCGCTCCTCGGCGAACCACGCGCGCTGCAGGTCGTCGCCGCCGCCGACGCCGCCGATCACCGCGTCGGCCCGACGTCGACGCCGGTGAAGCGGATCGTCGGATGCCCGTGCGGATAGGTGTGCGTGAACGGCGGGTCGTCGACGACCTCGATGCCGGGCAGCGCCGGCGTCGACGAGGAACAGCGTCGGCAGCGCCGCCGTCGACCAGCGCGTTGCCATCACGATGAAGACCGCGGCGACGTCGCCGTAGGTCACGAACCACTTCTCGCCGTCGATCCGCCAGCCGTCGCCCGCCCGGGTCGCCGTCGTCGCGATCCCCGACGGGTCCGAGCCCGCGTGCTCCTCGGTGACCGCGTAGGCGTCGTGCAGCTCGCCGCGCAGCGCCGGCCGCAGCCAGCGGTCGATCTGCTCCGGCGTCCCGCTGCGCGAGCACGTTGTAGGCGGTCGGCACGTGCCACGACGATCGCGTTGGTCGAGCGCCCGAACTGCTCCTCGACCACGAACCACTCGACGTGCGTCCAGCCCTGCCCGCCGTGCTCGCGCGCGTGCAGGCCGCCCGACAGCCCGCGCGCGAGCGCCTCGCGGCGGATGACGCGCCACGTCGTCCGGCCGGCAGCCGCCCGCAGCTCCGCGTCGACCTCGAGCGGGATCAGGACCTCGTCGACGAACGCGCGCGCACGCTCGCCCGCGGCGTCATGCGATCCCCGGAGCGTTGCGGCAGCGTGGATGCGAGCCAGAGCGGCGCGCGGGCGAGCGCGCGGATCCTCGACGCCGCCGTCAGGCTGATCGCGCGCGAGGGCATCGACGACGTCCGCGATCGCGCGCATCGCGATGGACGCCGGCGTCTCCGCGTCGCTCGTGCACTACCACTTCGACTCGCGCGACGCCCTGCTCGCGCGAGGCGCTCGAGCACTCCTACGAGCTCGCCGGCGACATCCGCATCGGCGGCGACGACCTCGCGCCGACCGCGCCGCGCGGCTCGACGGAGATGATCGAGCAGTGCCTGCCGCGCGCCGGGCGCGCTGCACGACGACTGGATGCTGTGGGTCGAGCTGTGGCTGCGCGCCGCGCGCCGCCCCGAGCTGCGCCCGACCGCGGCGCGGCTGTACGAGCGCATGCACGAGTGGTTCGCCGACGCGATCGCGGAGGGCGAGGCGAACGGCGAGTTCCGCGTGAGCGATCGCGACGCGGACCGTCGACCGCCTGCTCGCGCTGATCGACGGCTACGGCGTGCGCACGCTCACCGAGGATCCCACGATGCCGCTCGAGCGGGCGCGGAGCGAGATCTGGGACGCGGTGGCGGGTGAGCTCGGCGTGGCTCATTGAGTCAGCGCCTCGCGCTCGCCGGCGGTCAGCGCGCGGCCGGGGACCTCCAGCGTCGTCGCCGCCTCCACCGCGTCCGTGTCGACCGTCTCGCGCGTGCGGAAGCTCGCCCGGCCGACGGTGTCCAGCGTGCAGGTGACCGTCACCGGCTCACGGCCGAGCGGGCGCCGGTAGCCGACCGCGACGTGGGTCACGACGGCGTCCGGCACGCGGTCGCCGAGCCACGCCGAACGCGTCTCTTCGAGGAACGTGAACAGCACGGCGGGATCGACGTGGCCGTGCCCATCCAGGTCGCGCGCGCGGATCTCGATCCGCTCCGAGTGCACGCGCGATGACACGGCGGCGAGAACCGGCGGGGGCGCGGGCAGCTTCACGCCGAGCTCGAGCTCCGCGAGCCGCCGCGCCCACGCCGCGGCGCGCTCCGGCGGCACGTCCTCCCCGTGCACCGTCGTGTGCAGCCCGATGCCGTCGAGCACGGCGACGAGCCGCGCCGCCATGTCCTGCGGGTCGGCGCACTCCCAGCGGCCCTGGCGCACGCCGTCGGCCAGCACCTCGGCCAGCACGGCGCGCCAGCCGACGTCGAAGCGCCCGACCGTGTCGCGCACCATCGGCGAGTGCACGGACTCGCCCCAGGCGTCGACCCACAGCCGCCACGAGGCCGTGTCACCCCACTCTGACTCCGACAGGTACGCGGCCAGCCGGTCGGCCGGGTCCTCGAAGCGGCGCGAGATGGCCTCCAGCGACGCGAGGTCCTCGCGCGCGGCGGCCGCGAACGCCTCGGCCACGACCTCGTCCTTGGACCCGAAGTGGTAGTTCGAGCAGCCCCAGCGAAGCGCCCGCCTCGCGCGTGATCTCCCCGACCGTCGCGGCCGCGATTCCGTCACGGCCGATCACGCGCCGAGCGGCGCCGACCAGCTCTTCTCGGCGCCTCATGGCTCCAGCACCCGCAGCGAGTCCGCGGGCAGGTGCACGCAGACCGGATCGCCCGAGGCGCGCTCGATCGCGCTGCCGTCGTTGGGCACGTCGCGCGGATCAGCGCGCCGCTCGCGAGCCGCACCCGCACGTCCTGGTGGAAGCCCAGGTAGACGACCGTCTCGACCATCCCCGGCACGCGGTTCTCGCCCGAGGAGCCGTGCGGCTCGAGCCGCACGCGCTCGGGCCGGATCATCGCCAGCGCTTCGCCCGTGCGGCCGTCGCAGTCCGCGCGCAGCGTGAACTCGCCGATCTCCAGCGCCCCGCCCTCGACCTCGCCGGGATGAGGTTCGAGGACCCGAGGAAGTTCGCCACGAACGCCGTCACCGGCTCCTCGTAGAGCACCCGCGGCTCGCCGAGCTGCTCGACCTGCCCGCCGCGCATGACCGCGACCCGGTCGCTCATCGTCAGCGCCTCGTCCTGGTCGTGCGTGACGTAGACGAACGTGATCTCGAGCGTCTCCTGGATGCGCTTGAGCTCCACCTGCAGGTCGACGCGCAGCCGCGCGTCCAGCGCGCCCAGCGGCTCGTCGAGCAGCAGCACCGGCGGCTCGAGCACGAGCGCGCGCGCCAGCGCCACCCGCTGCTGCTGGCCGCCGGAGAGCTGCGCCGGCCGGCGCGAGGCGAGCCCGCCGAGCTGGACCAGCTCCATCGCCTCGCCGACCCGCCGCGCCGTCTCCTCGCGGCTGACCCGCTTGTAGCGCAGCCCGAAGGCGACGTTCTCGGCCACGGTCATGTGCGGGAACAGCGCGTAGCTCTGGAAGACCGTGTTGACCGGCCGCTTGTGCGGCGGCCGGCCGGAGATGTCGACGCCGTCGAGCTTGATCGCGCCCGAGTCGAGCTTCTCGAAGCCCGCGATCAACCGCAGCGTCGACGTCTTGCCGCAGCCCGAGGGCCCGAGCAGCGTGAAGAACTCGCCGTGCGGGATCTCCAGCGACGCCGTCGACGGCCACGACCTCGCCGTAGCGCTTGACCAGTTCGACGAGCTCGAGGTTCATCGCGCCCCCGCCGCGAACGTGTCCAGCCGCGTCTCCTGCCCGCGCGAGAGCCGCCGGAACGCGAGCCACGCGAACACCAGCGCGAGCAGCGAGAAGACGAGCATGATCGTCGCGAGCGCGTTCAGCGCCGGCGTGGGCGCCGCGCGCGCCGTCGAGTAGATCCGCATCGGCACCGTCGTCGTGTCCGCGCCCGAGGCCATGTACTGCGTGACGACGAAGTCGTCGATGCTCAGCGCGAACACGGTCAGCAGGCTCGCGGCGATCGCCGGCGCGAGCAGCGGCAGCAGCACGCGCCGCAGCCGCTCCCACGGCGGCGCGCCGAGGTCCGCCGCCGCCTCCTCGACGTCGTTGCCGATCATCACGAGCCGCCCGCGCACGATCAGCACGACCCACGACAGCGAGAACGTCACCTGCCCGATCGCCTGCGCGGTCGTGCCGAGCCCGATGAAGCCGAACGCCGACGTGAACAGCAGGAACAGCCCGACCGCGAACACGAGCTCGGGCGTCACGCAGCGGCAGCAGCATCAGGACGTTGGACACGCCCGAGCCGCGCCCGCGCCAGCGCTGCAGCCCGATCGCCAGCGCGACGCCGAGCGGCGTGGCGATCACCATCGCCAGCGCCGGCCAGGATCGAGCGAGTGCTCGAAGCGCCGCGGCCAGCGTCGGGTCGTTGCGCACGCTGAGCGTCGGGTCCGTCCAGAACCAGCGCAGCGAGCAGCCCTCGCCGACGTCCGCGAGCGGCCCTCGTTGAACGCGAAGCGGATCGCGAGCACGACCGGCAGCGAGCGACCAGACGACGTAGATCCACGTGATCGTCGCGAGCCCGGCTCGGGCGCCTCATCCGGCTCCTCGCGGCGCAGCGTGCGCAGGTAATAGAGCATGAAGATCAGCAGGAAGGCCGACAGCATCAGCGTCAGCGCCGCGCCCAGCGCCTTGTCCGGCCCGCCCTGCACGTAGTTGTTGATCGTGTTGCCGAGCAGGGACGTCTTCGGCGAGCCCGGAGATCAGGTCCGGCGTGTAGTAGTCGCCGAACATCGGCAGCGCGATCAGCACGATCCCGCCGAGCGTTCCGGCCTTGGACAGCGGCAGCACGACGCGCCGGAACGCGTGCGGCGGGCGACGCGCCGAGGTCGCGCGCGGCCTCGATCAGCCGCTGGTCGATCCGGTCCAGCGACGCGTACAGCGGCAGGATCAGGTACGGCACGTAGCCGTAGACGAGCCCGATGATCACCGCGATCGGCTGCCCGCCGAGCCAGTCCCGGCCCGTCCATCAGGCCGACCGCGCCGAGCAGCGAGTCGATCGACAGCGCGTTCAGGATCCGCGCCGCGTAGCCGCCGCTGTCGAGCAGGTTCGTCCAGCCGTACATCCGCATCAGGTACGAGATCCAGAACGGCGCGACGAGCAGCACGAGCAGCACGACCTTCGCGCGCCCGTGCGCGTGGCGCGAGACGTAGTAGGCGACCGGGTAGCCGATCGCCAGCGAGAGCGCGACCGCGAGCCCGACGTAGAGCAGCGTGCGCAGGAACACGTCCCACGTGCGCCCGCCGGGCGCGATGTCCTCGAGCGCCTGCAGGATGTAGCCGACGTTCCACTCGATCGGGTTCCAGTGCGGAACCGGCTCGTAGACGTCCGTGATGTTCCCGAACCCGACCGCGATGATCGCGTAGAACGCGACGAGGAAGAACGCGGCGAGCCACGCCATCCCCGGCAGCGCGAAGAGGGCCCAGCGTCTCATCCGTTACGGAACTCGCCCCAGGACTGGTCCCACAGCCGCCGGCCCTCCGCCGTCAGCGAGAGGTAGGCGTTGCCGTTGGCGTAGTCCTCGCGCGTGACGACGGTGTTGCGCAGGTTCGCCGGCAGCAGCTCCTGCTCGAACAGCGCGTTCGCGTCGATCTTCGTGATCGGCGGCTGGTAGCCGACGTAGCCGACGAAGTTGTTCAGCGCGACCTCGGGGTCGAGCAGGTAGTTCAGGAAGCGGTGGGCCATCACGGGCTTCGGGTGCGTCGACGCCGACGCAGATGCAGTCGTTGAACACCGGGCCGCCGGCGGTCTGGAACCAGTAGGAGAGCACCTCGGCGCTCGTGCCCTCGGGCAGGTAGGAGATGACCGCGTTGAGCATGTCGCCCGACCACACCTGGTTCGATCCACATGCGGCCGGTGGGCAGCGTCTCGTAGCCGTTGATCGTGACCTTCACGCGCACGCTGTCGTTGAGCTCCTTGAGGTCCTCGGCGGCGCGCGAGAGCAGCTCGGGCTTCTCGGTGTTGAGGTCGGTCACGCCGCGGCGCATGAGCGCGAGGCCGAGCCCCTCGCGCGCGTCGTCGAGGATCGCCGACGCGGCCGCGGAAGCGCTCGGCCTCAGCGGCCAGAACGTCTCCCACGGTCTCGAGCTCGGACGGGTCGAAGTCGCCGAGCTGGTCGTTGCGCCAGCCGATCCCGGTCGTGTAGAGCGTGTACGGGCACCGAGTAGCGCGGGCCGACGTCGTAGAACGGGCTGTGCAGCTCCGGCCACGCCTCCTTGACCAGGTTCGGGACCAGGTCGAGGTTCAGCGGCTGGAGGAGCCGCCGGCCGACGAGCCGCGACAGGTGGTCGGGCGCCGTGAAGATCACGTCGAACTGGAAGCGGCCGGTCGAGAGCTTCGTGAACGCCTCGTCGAGCGAGTTGAACGTGGTCACGCGCACGCTCACGCCCTCGCGCTTGCCGAACTCCTGGATGACCTCGGGGTTGAGGTAGTCGGCGTAGTTGTAGACCTGCAGCTCGCCGCCCGTCTCCGGGTTGCCGGTCTTCACCGGGTCGCCGATCTTGGGCAGCGTGACCGGGTAGTCGCGGCGGGCGAGCGGGATGCCGGCGGCGTCGACCGGGCCGCCCGCCGTGGGGTCGCCCATGATGCCCTCGCCGGTGCGTGCCCTCCGCGGTCGGCACGGGCGTCGTCGTGTTCTCGCAGCCGGCGACGCCCGCGCCGGCCAGCAGCAGGCCGCCGGCCGCGAGCAGCCTCCTCCTCGACAGTCCTGAAGGCTCGTTCAAGACACCCGATCCTGACTCGTCAGCCTGCGCTGTGCTGTCAGAGCCCGGCTGAAGGCCTTGAACGCTCGTTCAGGCAATCTGCGCCGCCGGTCCTTCAGGACGCGCTGCGCGGCGTTGTGGCCCGCGGCCGCGATCACGCCGCCGCCCGGGTGCGTGCCGGCCCCGCACAGGTACAGGCCGTGCACGGGCGTCGCGTAGCGCGAGAGCAGCGGCGTGGGCCGCATGAACGCCATCTGGTCGAGCCCCTGCTCGCCCTGGAAGATCGAGCCGCCGACGAGCCCGAAGATCGCGCTCGAGGTCCGGCGGCGCCAGCACCTCGTAGTGGATGACGGCGTCGCGGACGTTCGGCGCGTACTGGGCGACGAGGTCCAGGCAGCGCTGCGCGTAGGCCTCGCGCGCGCCGTCCGGCCAGCCGGCCTCGTCGTGCGGGCCGTACTGGGTGAACATCGTCATGACCGTCGTGCCGTCGTCGGTCAGCGTCGGGTCCAGCGACGTCGGCACCTCGACCTCGATGTACGGGCCCTCGGCCGGCTTGCCGAGCGTCGCGTCCTGCCAGGCGCGCTCGAGGTAGTCGATCGACGGGCAGATCGCGAGCGATCGTGTGCAGCAGCCGCTCGTCCTCGAAGGCCGGCGGCTCGGACAGGATCCAGTTGACCTTCACCGACCCGCCGCGCGAGCGGTAGCGGCGCATGTCCTCGCCGACCTCGTCCGGGAAGTGCTCGGCGCCGACGAGGTCGAGCACCGTCGTCTTCGGATGCGCGCCGGAGAGCACGATCGGGGCCGTGATCGACTCGCCGCCGTCCAGCGTCACGCCGCGCACGCGGCCGTCGCGGACGTCGATCGAGGTCACGGCCGCGCCGGTGCGGATGACCGCGCCGTTCGCGCGCGCGCTGCCGGCCAGCGCGCTTCGAGATCGCGCCCATCCCGCCGCGCACGTGGCCCCACGCGCCGCCGACGCCGTCGAGCTCCCCCAGCTCGTGGTGCAGCAGGTTGTAGGCCGTGCCCGGCGTGCGCGGGCCGGCCCACACGCCGACGACGCCCGTCGACGCGTACGCGCCCTTGAGCGCGTCGTTCTCGAACCAGTCGTCGAGCAGGTCGCCGACCGACATCGTCATCACGCGGTAGAGCTCGTGCAGGCCGCGGCGCGTGAGCCCGGCGGCGCGGCCCGCCTCGCGCACCAGCTCGAGCACGTCGCCCGGGCGCTTGGAGCCGACCGCGGGCGGCGGGCGCAGCATCATCGGCCGCAGCACGTCGGCGACGCGCTCCATCATCGCCTCGAAGTCGTGCATCGCGTCGGCGTCATGTCTCGACACCGCGGCGACCGACGCGTGCGCGGCGGCCGGGTCGTTGTGGAAGAGCATCGGGCGCCCGTCGGCGGAGAACGTCGCGAACGGCGGGTCGAGCGGGATCGGGTCGTAGCCGAAGCGCTTGAGCTCGAGGTCGGTGACGACCTGCGGGCGCAGCATCGAGACCACGTAGGAGGCGCGGCTGACGCGCTGGCCCGGCCACACCTCCTCGGTCACGCACGCGCCGCCGAGCAGGTCGCGCCGCTCCAGCACGCACACGCGCAGGCCCGCGCGCGCGAGATACGCGGCCGCCGTGAGGCCGTTGTGGCCGCCGCCGACGACGATCGCGTCGTAGTCCGGCTTCATCGCAGCGCCTCCAGGTAGCGCTCGGCCACCATCACGTCGAAGTCGTGCACGTCGTCCTCCTGGGTCGTGTAGCGGCCGGGCACGAACGACGGCGACGCCATGCCCGCGCTGCGTGAGCGAGCACACGTGCCAGTCCTCGCGGTTGACCTGGTCCCAGAAGTCGACGGCGTCGCTGGGGTCGAAGCCGTCCTCGGCCATCACCTCGGGCTCGAAGAACCACTCGCAGACGACCTCGGTGCGGCCGGCCGAGCGCGGCCACATCGTGTGCAGCATCACGTAGTCCGGGTGCAGCGAGACGAGCGTGTTCGGGAAGACGAGGAAGTAGAGGATCACGCGCTCGTCGACGCCGTCGATCGGCTTGCGGGCGCGCTTGCCGTCCACGGTCATGTCCTCGACGCCCTCGGCGAGCGTCATCGAGCCGCCGCACCACAGCCCGGCGCCCTGGATCGTCTCGCCCGACAGGTAGTGCGAGAGCCGGTTGAGCTCCGGGTGCACGCCCGGGCAGTGCAGGCACTCGCTGTAGTTCTCGCCGATCGCCTTCCAGTTGGCCGCGACGTCGTAGACGATCCGCGCGCCGCGCTGGAGCTCCGGCAGCCGGTACTGGGCCAGCGACGCCGCGAGATCGCCGATGTGGTCCTGCGGCGGCGGCGCCTCGCCCGAGAGGTCGAGCAGTACGAGCCCCTCGACGACCGCGAGCCGCACCTCGTGCAGCGAGAAGCACTTCGGGTCGAAGTCGACCAGGCCGTCGGTGAAGGGCGCGTTGCGCAGCGAGCCGTCGAAGCCGTAGCTCCACGCGTGGTACGGGCACTGCAGCCGGCGCAGGCTGCCCTCCGGCTCCTCGACGAGCCGCGCGCCGCGATGCCGGCACGTGTTCAGGAACGCGCGCGGGAGACCATCGTCGTCGCCCACGACGAGCACGCTCTCGCCCGCCGGCCTCGACCTGGAGGAAGGCGCCGCGCTTCGACACTTGTTCAGCGTGACCCGCGCAGATCCAGCCGCCTCTGAAGAAGTTGGCGCATTCCCACTCGAAGACGTTTTCGTCCGTAAATGCGGCACCGGGCAGCTGCGTCGCCTGTTCCAGAGGGGCGAGTGTGCGCTCGATTTCCGCGGCGTAGAGCGGCAAAGCGGGATTTGTGACCGGCATCGCGACGAGCGTCCTCCGAAGTTGACCGGCCCGACGAATATCACGGAGTTTGTGCGACTGGCAACTTGTTCAGGCAATCGTGTGCAGCGCAAGTCTGGACGCTCCCCTGCGTTTCAGATTTGCGTCCAGCGCGCACCCATCGTTAGGCCGACATGTCCCCACTGCTGACAGCACGCCCCTCCGTTTCAGTCGCCATGAGGCTGGTCGGAGCGTGCGTGGTGATGGTGGTGGTGGCCGCGTCCGTTCCCCTGGCGGGCGGGGACGGCGAGTCTTCTGCCGCCGTCCCCGCGTGCCTCGCGCTGGCCATCGTCTGCGCCGCGCTCGTCGGCCACATGCTGTTCGCGTCCTCCCGCGCCACCGACGACGGGCGCCTCGCCTGGCTGTCGGTCGGCACGACGATCGCGTTCCTCGGTCTCATCACCGCGCTGTTCGCCCTTCCGAGCCTGTTCCCGAACGGCGGCATCATCGACCAGAGCCCCGACAGCGACGCCGCGCGCTACCTCATCTGGCACGTCGCGCTCATCGCCGCCGCCGTCATCGCGCTGGCCGGCCTGGAGCCGCGGCTCCGCTCGCTTCTCATCTTCGGCGGCCTGGGTGCCCTCCTCCTCGCCTGGGCCGCCGTCGGCTCCTCCCCGCTCGGCGACCTCGCGTCCGCCGACGGGTTCTCCCCCACGATGCGCGCGCTCGTCGCGCTCATCGTGATCGCGCAAGCCGGCGTCGCCGCCCTCTGGTGGCGGCGCGCCGGCGGCGCGGTGTCCTGGGCCGACATGTGCGTGCTGGCGATGATGGTCCTGGCGGCGCTCGACGCGTTCGCCTACATGTGGGCCTCCGGCCTGTTCGCCGGTTCCTTCTGGGCCAGCCTCGCGCTGCGCGCCGGCCAGTTCGCGATCCCCGCCGTGGGCCTGCTGATCGGCTTCATCGCCGTCGCCGAGAAGCTGCGCGAGTTCGAGGCAGAGCTCGCCGCGAACCTCGTCGCCGAGCGCGAGCGCGCGCTCGCGGCGCAGGAGCGCGTCACGTTCGACCAGCAGCGGCGCGAGCGGATCCGCGCGCGCATGCAGACGCTGACCGACGGCCACGGCCTCGACGTCGCGTTCCAGCCGATCGTCGACCTCGTCAGCGGCCGCGTCGTCGGCGCCGAGGCGCTCGCCCGCTTCACGGACCCGGACGGCAACGCGATCCCGACCGAGCGCTGCTTCCTCGACGCCCATGCAGTCGATTGCGGCGTCGACCTGGAGCTGGCCGTGATCCGGCAGGCGCTCGCCTGCGAGTCGCGCCTGCCCGAGGGCCGCTACCTCGCGCTCAACGTCTCGCCGGCCGTGCTCGAGCACGACGACCTCGCGTTCGAGATCGCCGCGCACGGCACGTCCCGCCCGCTCGTGGTCGAGATCACCGAGCACCAGCCCGTCGAGGACTACGTCGCGCTGAGCGCTTCGCTGGACCGGCTGCGCGACCTCGGCGTGCGCGTGGCCGTCGACGACGTCGGCTCGGGCTTCGCCTCCTTCCGCCACGTCACGCGCGTGAACCCGGACATCCTCAAGCTCGACCGGACGCTCGTGTGCGGCATCGACGACGACCCGGTGCGCCAATCGCTGGCGTCCGCGATCGTCGCGTTCGCCGCCGACGTCGGCGCCGTCGTCGTCTCCGAGGGCATCGAGTCCGAGAGCGAGCTGTGCTGCCTCAAGGGCCTGGCCGTCGGCTGCGGCCAGGGCTTCTACCTCGCGCGCCCCGGCCTCGGCCAGGTGGACGCCGAGATGCCCGAGCTCGTCGCCGCCGCTTAGCCGCGAGCGAGCGCCGCGCGGATCAGCACGGGTGTCATCTCAGGTCCGGTAGCGGCGCCGGCTCTGGATCAGCGCGTGGTCGAGCATCGTCTCGTGCTCGTCCTCGTGGGCTACGACCACGATCTTGTTCCAGGCGCCGGGGTAGACGATCCGCTCGTTGTAGATCTGCGTCCGGAAGCGCTCGGTGTAGATCGCGGGGAGCGCGTCGCCGGCGCTGTACATCCGTCGTCCGCCGTCGCTGCCGCGGATGACGGCGATGAGCTCGTGAGTCTGCGCGTAGTCGTCGGCGGCCACGAACTCGGCGAGCGGCTCCTGCGGGGAGCCGCTGCTCAAGAAGGCGACGACGTACTTGCGGTCGCGCCCGCGCGTGTTCTCGCGGATCGTCTCGCCAAGCCCGATCTGAACGGCGCCCTCGGGGCGCGTGGTGCCCATGAACACGCGATACGGCGCGTAGCGGTCGTGCCGCTTCGGCCATCGATACGACTCGCCCTCGCGCTCCCGGACGAGCCGCCAGTCGCCGGGGAGGTCGACCGAACCCCCGCGGGCGGACGCGTGCGCGCTGGTGGCGGGCGTCGGAGGCGTCGTGCCTGATGATCGGATTGTCGAAGCCCGCCTCCGCGAGCTGGGTCAGCAGCGGCCCCAGCTCGCGATCGGGGACATGCTGGACGGTGACTGAGAACGGTGACATCGACACGCTCCCGCGCGGGGAACGTAGATTATCTCTACGTAACTCTACGTGATCACGAAGTCTGCTACGGTACGACGTACCTCAAGACCCACACCGACGTCGTCGAGCTTCGTAAGCTCCCTCGGCCGTCACCTCGGGTCCGGGTATCCAGGAGGGACTCCCCGGAGTTCCTCCATCTGAAGAAACCGTTGGGACTTCACATGTTCGCCACCATTCGCCGCTACGAGTCGGTCGACCAGAGCCGCACCCGCGAGCTCGTCAAGAAGGTCGACGAGACGCTCCTGCCACGCCTGAGCAAGCTGCCGGGCTTCGGCGGCTATCACCTCATCGAGGCCGGCGACGGCGTCATGACCTCGATCGGCTTCTTCGACACCGCGGCCCAGGCCGACGAGTCGACCAAGGTCGCGTCCTCCTGGGTGCGCGACGAGAAGCTCGAGAAGGCCCTACCGAACCCGCCGCGCATCACCCGCGGCGAGATCGTCGCGCACAAGACGCGCGAGCTCGTCCAGGCGTAGTCGCTCGGTCCGACGTCCGACAGAAGGCCCGCACCCGCGGGCCTTCCGTCGTTCTGGACCGCGCTGGAGTACGGTCGTCTGACCGTCCGATGGAGAGGAACCGTCATGACCGGCGCAACTATCACCTTCCGCGTGGATGACACCGAGCGCGACGAGCTCGTCGCGCGGGCCGCGCGCGAGAAGGTCAACCTCTCCGACTACATCCGCGTCCGGCTCGGGCTGCGCGGGCATGGGTCGGAGGCCGACGACGACGTCCAGATCGACCCCCAGCATGAGGCGGCCCTGCAGGAGCAGGTTGCCGACCACGAGCGACGGCTGCGGGCCCTCGAGGCCGACGACGTCAGCGGGCGGGCGCGGGATTAGCCCAAGCCGGCCGCGGGATCGCGCTCGGCGAGGTCGCTCGAAGCGGGCAGGTGTCAGGCGAACTGGAGCCCGAGATTGGTCGCGGTGAGCTCGAAGATCCGGTCGACGCACGCGAGGTCGCGGCACGACGCGGAAGCGGTCGCCGCCCGCGCGAGCGCTGGTCGCCTCGACCGTCCTCGCGATCACGCTCGCCGTCGAGCGTGGGCGAAGTCGACCTCGTGATCGGGCGCAGTCCTGGTCGCCGGTACCAAGCCCTCCATGTCATCCGGCGTGAGCAGCTCCGGCTCATGAAGCCCAACGCCGTGCTCGTGGACGTCTCGATCGACCAGGGCGGCTGCTTTGAGACCTCGCACGCCACCACCCACACCGATCCGACCTACGAAGTCGACGGCGTCACGCACTACTGCGTGGCCAACATGCCCGGCGCCGCGCCCATCACCTCAACGCTCGCCTTGACCAACGCGACCCTGCCCTACATCGTCAATTCGCGCAGTAAGGGATCCGCACGCTCGAGTCCGACCCGGGCTTCCCGCACGGCCTCAACATCGCTCCGGGCGAGTCACCTACGAGCCGATCGCGCACGACCAGAGCCGAGAATTCAGGGCCCCACAGGAGGCGCTCGCGGTCTCGCGCTCGCCGCCTCGTGGGATCCCGAGCTCGCGCCCGGCGGGACGGACGAGGTCTTCGCGCCTCCGCTTGACGGTGAGGTCGGTGGATGAGGCCGACGCCACGAGCCGGACCACTCCTCAGGTGCTATCAGCCTCGCTGAACCGCGGTCGCGCGCCTGGTCGCCAAAGGCCTGGATCTCCAGTGCGGAACGGCAGCGCGTTATCGCTCCACCGAGGTCTACCGCCCGGCCGCCAACCGCAACAGTGGCGCGCGGCCCACAAGCGTGCAGCCCGCGCCACCGACACCGCCGCCGGCGGCGGCACCGACGCCGCGGCGGCCGCCGACCCGCCGCCGGTCGCCGCGGGCGCGTGCGGCGCCTCGGGGTCCCAATACCGCACCTCTTCGCTGGCCCCCGCACCCGGTGCCGCCCCTCCGGCTCGTACGCGGGGCAGTCGTGTCGACAGTGTGCGCCGGGCGGCCCCGCTGCCGGTTCCCGGCGTTGTTCGCCGCGGCGCTAGCCGCCGTAGCCGCCATCTTCAACGTTCTCTTGCTGCCTCCGGCCCACCTCGGCCGGCCCCCTTCATCTCGCTGCTCGAGCGACCCGGCTGAACGACTCCGAAGTCGCCAGGCCCCTGCGACCGCGCTCTGCGCCGGTCGTGAATTGCTCGATCTTCGGAGATGTCATGCACCAGTATCGGCACGCGTGCGCGCCGGCTGGGTTGGCGGTCACGCTGTTCATGGGCATGCGACCAACAGCATGCGACTAACACCAGCTCCCGACCCGCCGCGCGGCATCCGGGACACAACGCGCGTGTGTGCGGGAAGCCCGCAGCGACCGCGTACGTCTCCCTGATGACCAGCGGCGCGCGCCGACCTACGGTGCTTCGAGATGACCCGTCGCACACCCGACCCGCTGCATGTGCTCGTCGCCGGCGGTGGCGTCGCGGCGATCGAGTCCGTCCTGGCCCTCCGCAGCCTCGCCGGCGATCGCGTCACCATCGAGCTGCTCGCGCCTGGCGCGGACTTCGTAGAGCGGCCATCGTCCGTCCTGCATCCCTTCGAGGGGACGGGGGCAGCACGGGTCTCGCTGGATCGGCTCTCCAAGCTCGGCACCGCCCGCCGCCGCGGAGCACTCGCCGCCGTGGACGCGCAACGCCACGAGATCCGCACCACGGACGGCGGGCGACTCGGCTACGACCGCCTGATCGTCGCCACCGGCGGACGCCCGGTCGATGGCGTGCCGGGCGCGACCACGTTCAGCGGTCCCCTGAGCGCCGGCGTGGTCGAAGGTGCCTTGCGGGGTGCGCGCGAGCGTGTGCTGTTCACCGTGCCCGCCGGCTGCGGCTGGACGCTCCCGCTCTACGAGCTGGCGCTCCTCAGCGCTCACAAACTGCCCGACGGGCCTGAGCTGGAGATCGTCACGCCCGAGCTGCGACCGCTCAACCTGTTCGGCGCGATGGCGTCCGACGCGCTTGCCCGTCTCCTGCACCGGGCAGGCATCGCCTTCGAGGGCGAGACCGTGGCCGCGGCGGTCATCGGCGGCGCACTGCTGACTCGCGACGGTCGCATGATCACCGCCGACGCGGTGATCGCGCTCGCCCGCCTGCAGGGACCGCGCTTCTCCGGTCTGCCCGCGGACGCCGACGGGTTCATCCCCGTCGACCTCCACTGCCGCGTGATCGGCGTGCGCGACGTGTTTGCCGCCGGCGACTCGACTGTGGGGCGGATCAAACAGGGCGGTCTCGCCGCCCAGCAGGCCGACGCCGCCGCCGAGATGATCGCCGCCGCGGCCGGCGCGCCGGTCACACCGCGCCCGTGCCGCCGCGTGCTCCGCGGCATCCTGGAGACCGGCGAAGCGCCGCTGCACCTGCTCCGTGACCTCGACGGTCCGCACCCGGGCGCGCCCGACGGCGTCTCGCGAACCCCCCTGTGGTGGCCCACGGGCAAGCTCGCCGGCGACTACCTCGCGGGCTTCACGGCCGCCGGTGACGAGTCCGGCGACACCCTCTCTGACCGACCTTCGCGACCGGTCCTCGCCCAGCCCTCAACCGAAGGAACCACCATGAACACCATCCTGATCGGCGTCGACGCCTCCGCACGATCCGAGGACGCGATCGCCTTCGGAAACCGCCTCGCCGGCGTCTCGAACGCACATGTGGTCGTGGCGTGCGCGTTCCCCTATAACGATGCGATCAGGCAGGGGTCCAACGCGTCGTACCGCATGGCGCTGGCCGACGAGTCCGAACGGACCGCCTGCACCATGCGCGACCGGCTCGACAGGATCGACGCGGACCGACTGCGGATCAGGATCACGGCCAACACATCGCCCGCGCACGCCCTCCACGACCTCGCCGAAGCCGAGCACGCCGAGCTCATCGTCGTCGGCTCGTCGCACACCGGCCGGCTGGGGCGCGTCGCGCCGGGCAGCACCGGCGAGCGGCTACTGCACGGCGCGCCGTGCGCCGTCGCGCTCGTCCCGCACGGCTACCGCACGCGCGGCGAGCAGCCGATCCGCCGGATCGGCGTCGCCTACGACGGATCCGACGAGGCGGCAGCCGCCCTCGCCGCGGCCATCGAGTTGGCCCGCGCGCTCTCGGCCGAGCTCGAGATCATCGGCGTCGCCGCCCCCGAGAGCTACGAAGGCTCCGGCATCATGGGCGGTCCGCTCATCACGCTTGAGGACCTCGAGCGCTCCGTCGACGAAAGCCTCGACGCCGTCATCGCCGGGCTCCCGGCCGACATCATCGCCGAGCGCGTGCGGCTCGCGGGCGACCCGGCCGACCAGCTCGGCAAGCGCAGCACAGAGCTCGACCTGATGCTCGCCGGATCGCGCGGCTACGGCCCCCTCCGCTCGGTCCTCGTCGGCGGCGTCAGCGGCCGCCTGATGCGCACCGTCCACTGCCCCGTGATCGTCATCCCACGCGGCATCCAAGCGCCGCTCACGACGCTGTTCGGCGCCGCGTCGACGATCGCGGTGTGACCCGCATCGACAAATCAACCGGCGTTGGCCGTCCGGTACGGCAGCGCAGCCGGCGCGTCCGTTCGGACATTGGCGTGCACCGTGGTCCCCGTGCCCGGTGTGGACTCGATGTCGAGCGTCCCGCGCAATAGCGCTAACCGTTCGCGCATCCCGAGCAGCCCGAAGCCGGACGCGCTCGCATGGAGATCGAAGCCCTCGCCGTCGTCGCGCACCACCACGTCGACGGCGCCCGCCTGCTCGCTGACCCGGATCTGTACCCGGGCGGCCCTCGCATGCTTGACCGCGTTGGTCAGGGCCTCCTGGACGACGCGGTAGATGGTCGACTCGACCTCGGCCGGGTACCGGGACCCCGCCGCGCCGTCATCGCTGCCGAGGTCCAGCTCGAGCGTGACGGCGAGGTCGGACTGCTCGGCCACGCGCGTGACCAGCGTCTCGAGCGCCGGCTCGATGCCGAGCTCGTCGAGCGCCGCCGGCCGCAGGTCCGTGATCAGCGAACGCAGATCCCCGATGCCGGTCTTGAGATGCTCGATCGCCTCGCCGACCGCGGTCTCCAACCGCTCCCGATCACCGCTCCGCCGCGCGCCCGCGAGCAGCACACGCAACGCGGCGAGCTGCTGCAACGTCTCGTCGTGCAACTCGCGCGCCCAGCGGCTGCGCTCCCGCTCCGACGCCTCCAGGCTGCGACGCAACGCCTCATCGCCCGCGTGCTGCGCCGTGGCCACCGCGATCGCCGCGCTCGCGGCGAACGCCTCCAGCAGCCGCTCGTCCTCCTCGTTGAACGGCCGGTCGCCACGCAACCGGTCGACGACGATCAAGAAGCCGACGGGACGATTGCGGAAGGACATCGGGGTCACCAGCGCGGCGCGCGCGCCCAGCTCGCGATACGCGAACGTGTCGTGCGGGATCTCCGGGAAGCGCTGGAGGTGGCCGGACCTCAGCGCCGCGCCCGCGAGCGAGTCGTCGAACGAGATCCGTGTCCCGGGCAAGCCTTCGACGCCCTCGCCGGCGAAGGCCGCGATCACGAACTCGTTGCCGTCCACGAGCGCGATCTCCGCCGCTCGCGCACCCAGCAGCGCGCGCGAGCGCTTGACCACCAACTCCAGCACGCGCTCGAGATCGGTCTCGCCCCCGAGCGCGCGCGTGATCTCGGTAGTCGTTTCGAGCCCGCGGATGGTGCGCTCGAGCTCGTCCCGGCGGTCGCGGACGGCACGGTAGAGACGCGAGTTGCTGATGGCGATGGCCGCCCAGTCGGCGAGGACCACCGCGGACTCCTCGTCATCGTCCGTGAACTCGCCCCTGGCCTTCTCCGTCAAGTACAGGTTCCCCCATGCCAGGCCCTCGATGAGGATCGGGACACCCAGGAAGGTGGTCATCGGAGGATGCGCGAGCGGAAATCCGAAGGATTGCGGGTGCGAGCCGACATCCGACAGGCGCAGCGGTTGCGGCTCAGCGATGAGCACGCCGAGCACCCCGCGACCGCCGGGGAGGTCGCCGATGGCGCGATGGATGTCTTCGTCGATACCCGCCGTCAGGAAGCGCTCGAGGGTCTCGCGCCGCTCGTCGAGTACGCCGATGGCGGCGTAGCGCGCACCCGTCAGCTCGCGCGCGACGTCGAGCAGACGCTCGAACACCGCGTCGGGGTCCAGCTCGGTGAGGAGCGACCGGCCGACGTCCAGCAGCCGCCGTAGGCGCCGCTCATCCACCGCTTCGTCCTCGCCAAGTGACGATAACCACGCGCGTGCCCATCGCACGAGCGAGGCTACACGGATGCACGATCCAATCGGGTCGTTGTCAGCGGTCTGCGGCGAACTCTCGTGTCGTGCGACCGCACCCGCAAGCTGCGCACCGGCATCGACCCGTTCGAACGCGCCGCGCCGAGCGCCGACGGCGACGGCGAGAGCCGCGCCGTCCATAGTCGAGCTCGCCCGCCGTGCGACCGTCGCCGCCCGCCACGACGGCGGAGCGAAACCAGAAGTTGCCGCCGTTCGGAACCTCCACCGTTGCTCCTTCACACACCAGACACAGTCGGTGGTGAAGGCCTACCGTCCGCAATCGCTGTCTTCGAGCATTTGCGGGAATCTACGGACACGCCCGAGGAGAGCCACGGATGGAATCGCCTCCTGCGGCGCGTAGATTCGCTCCAGTCATCGAGTGAGGAGCCACCATGAGCACGATCCTGATCGGGATCGACGCCTCGACGCAATCTGAGGATGCGATCGACTTCGGACGTCGCCTCGCGAGCGCTTCGAGCGCGCGCGTCATCGTTGTCAGCGCCCTCCCGTATTCCGACGCGCCGAGCCGCGCCTCCAGCGGGGCCCACCATGCACGGCTGCGCGACGACGCGCAGCAGGCGGCCCGCGCCATGAGCGACCGGCTCGAAGGGATCGCCGCCGAGCGCGTGCAGACCAAGATCGTTGCCAACCCGTCGCCGGCACACGCCCTGCAGGCTCTCGCAGAAAACGAACGCGCCGGGATCATCGTCGTGGGCTCACCACACGCCGGACGGCTCGGTCGGGTCACGCCGGGGACCACCGGCGAGCGGCTTCTGCACGACGCCCCCTGCGCCGTAGCCGTCGTCCCCAAGGACTACGGGGCACGCGCTGAGGAGCCGATCCGCCGGATCGGTGTGGCGCACGACGGGTCCGACGAGGCGCCCGCCACCGTCGCCGCCGCGATCGAACTGGCGCGCGCCCTCGACGCCGAACTCGAGCTCGTTGGGGTCGTCACGCCCGAGTCCTACGGCGCCTCGCCGACGAGGCGCGGCACCAGCTCCCTCACGTTGCGCACCGAGATCGAGCGCGCGGTCCAGAACCGCCTCGACACGGTCGTCGCCGGCCTGCCCTCTGACATCACGGCCGGCAGCGTGCGTCTCGCGGGCGAACCCGCCGACCAGCTTGCCGAACACAGCGCCGGACTCGACGTCCTGCTCGTCGGCTCACGCGGGTTCGGCCCACTTCGTGCGGTGCTCGTCGGGGGCGTTGCCGGACGGCTGATGCGGACCGTCCGTTGCCCGATGATCGTCATCCCACGCGGCGCTGAGGCGCCGCTCGGAGCGCTCTTCGCCACCCCGGCCGCGACCGCGGCCTGACCGTATCCCGAATCGCACCCGAGCCGACGAACAGCCCGGCGCCGATCACGCCTCCCAGCGCGGGCATGGGCAGGTGCCGCTGGTGAACCGCGGCCTGCAGGTGTGCGCTCCAGCTCCGCCGGTATCGGCACGCTTCGGTGCGGTGATGATCGACGCTCGGGCTCCTGCCGCTTGCGTTCATGATTGGCCGCTGTGAGGTCAACACCCCACGCCCGCCCTGCGAAATGAGGCGAGACACGGCTGGGCCATCATCGCCGAGCCCGAAAGACCTGCCCGCGGCGCGACGTCACCGCCTGCTGCCGCAGCGAGCACTGGTGCCCTCAGCGCTGCGCTTCGCGCGACCCGCCCGTCAAGTGACGGTGCCGACCAGCGCGCCAATGCCGGCGGTGATCGCCATCGCGACGGCGCCCCAGACAACGACCCGGACTGTCGCGCGGCGCCGTGGCGCACCACCCAGGCGCGCCCCGAGGTCGCCGAGCAGGCCGAGCGCGAGCAGCGTCACCCCGACGACCGTCGCTGCTGCCGCCGCTGCCGGCGTCACCGCGACGGCCACCAGCGGCAGCGCCGCACCGGCCGAGAATGCCAGCGCCGACGTCCACGCCGCCTGAGCTGGTCGAGCCCGTCGCGCCTCGTCGAGGCCGAGTTCGTCCCGCGCGTGCGCCTCCAGCGCGCCGCGCCGCGACATTGCCGCCGCGACCTCGCTCGCCAGCTCGGGCGGCAGGCCCCGCTGCTCGTAGATCCCCGCGAGCTCCCGCAGCTCACCGGAGGGGTCGCGCAGAAGCTCGCGCTCCTCCAGCCGGAGGTCGGCCCGTTCGGCGTCACGCTGCGAGCTGACCGATACATACTCTCCGGCGGCCATCGACAGCGACCCGGCCACCATCCCCGCGATCCCGGCGACGACGATCGCACGGCCCGACGCGCCGGAGGCCGCGACGCCCAGTACGAGGCTCGCCGTCGACACGATGCCATCGTTCGCGCCAAGCACCGCGGCGCGCAGCCAATTGGACCGGTAGCTGAGATGGACCACAGGACCAGACGCGGACCTACGCATGCCAGAGCGACCGTACTGCGAGCCACCCGCTCGCCGCCGCCACGCCGTCTTGGCTTCCCGGCGATCGGTCGTCCCCATCACGCGCACGCGGGTCGCCTCTCCAATGGTTGACCGCGTTGGTCAGGGCTTCCTGCCCCACTCGGTAGACCGCGGTGCCGCGAGTCCGTCTCGTCATCCGTGATCGACGTCGACCTCGAGCTCCACGACGACATCGGGCTGCCGGCTCACGCGCTCCGCCAGCGTTTCGAGCGCCGGCTCGATCCCGAACTCGTCCAGCGCCCGGAAGGACATCGACGGCACGAGCGCCGAGCAGCGCGCCCGCCCGATCGGCGTGAGTCCGGCGAAGTCTGCGTAGAACTACGCGCCGTGATGGGAGTTTCGCCCGATGGCACGGGGCTCATTCGCTGGCAGCATCGGACTTTCGCCTCGCCCTAAGGAACGGAAACCCATGAGAGCCGTCCCAGTCGGACACCGTGGAGCGCCGTGCAATCACGAGCCAACGATCGGCCTGCCGGACGCGCTGTTGGACCCCGCCGCCTCCCGGCAGCGGCCTTCGCCGGTGGAGCTGCGCGAGTCGGCGCGCTCGTGCCGCGCGGGCACGACGGCTTGGCCGTGGCGTCCGAGCGCGACCCGCGCGCGGTCGAATACGCGGTCGTGATGGACCGCTATCGCGAGTCCGCGACCTTGAACGTGCACCTCGCGGACGGCCGCGCGACCGACGCCGACCTTGGCGCGGTGGGTGCCACGATCGCCGGCTTTCACGCGGCGTCTAGAGTCGAGACCGACGCCGACTCCCGCGCGCTCGCCGAGGTTCTCGATGAGACCCTCGCCACGCTCCGCACGGTGGGCGGCCCGATGGGACGACTCGCGGAGCTCGCTCGCTTCTGCGGCGCGGCGCTCACCCGGTTTGGACCCGAGCTCACCGACCGGGCGAAGGCCGGGCGCGTCCGCGACGGCCACGGCGATCTGCGGGCGGAGCACATCGCTCTCGGCACCGATATCCAAGCCGTCGACGGCGTCGAGTTCGACCGCGCCCTGCGCGTCGCCGACGTCGGCTACGACCTCGCCGTCCTGATCGTGGACGTCGCCCGCCACGACGACAACCTTGCCCGCGCGCTGCTGCGCGGCTACCGCTCCGCCGGCGGCGACCCCGGCAGTGAAGGGCTACTCGCCTTCATGTGCACGGTGCGCGCCCTGGTCCGCGCCAAGGTCGACTTCGTGCGCGCCGCACAGTTGGCCGGAGTGGCCGCGGATGACCGGGAGGCTCGCGCGCACGAACTGCTCGACGTCGCCCAGCGCTTTGCCTGGCGTGCCCGCCTGCCCCACGTGATCTGCGTGACCGGCCTGCCGGCCAGCGGCAAGTCGACGCTTGCCGAGGCGCTCGCCGCGGTGGTCGGGCGCACCGTGCTCTCCTCTGACCGCATCCGCAAGGCGCGCGCCGGCCTCGACCCGCACGAGCGGGCCGCGCCGAACGCGTACGGCAATGACGAGAGCCAGGCGGTCTACGCCGAACTCGGGCAGCGCGCGGCCACCGCCGTTCACCGCGACGGCGGTGTGGTCGTCGACGCGACCTTTCGCCGTGCCACGGACGCCGGCGCCTTCGCCGCGGCCTCACAAGGCGCCGCGGCGGCGGCCTGGCTCGTCTGCGAAGCGCCCCCGGCGGTGCTGCTGCAACGCGCCCGGAGCCGCGCGCGCGACGGCTCCATCTCTGACGCCGGCCCGGCCATCGTCGCGCAGCAGCTTGCCATCTATCGCGGGCCGTTCCTCGCTCCGGGACCACCGCTGGCCAGGCTCGACACAACACGCCCGACCGCGGCGCTGCTCGCTGATCTGGCCGCCGTGCTGGACGCGCGGCTGGAGGCCAGGGCGGGTTCCTCCGTCATCCGACAAGGGGTGCGGCTGCTGATCGGTGACGAAGAAGGCCTGCAGGTCGTCGCCGAGGCGGAGACGGTCCTCGACGCTGAACGCCTCACGTACGCACACCGGCCGACTGTGCTCGTCTCGACCTCAACATGCCCGGCGGCTCCCGTCTCGCCGCCGGGGCTTTCCCTGTCATCCGCTGCTTCAAAGGAGCCTCCATGCCCGCCCCGATCATCGCCGCCTACAACCCATTCCTCAAGGACCACGCGCCCGTCGACCTCGCGCTCGCCGCGGCGGAGTTGACCGGCGGGAACGTGATCATCGCCTCCGTCCCTCGGACACCCTATGGCGGCGGGTGGGCCGACCTCCACGCGGTCGACGACGGGACCATCGAGCTGGAGCTGACCCGTCTGCGCGACGAGTTCGGAGTCCAGACGCGAATCATCACCGATGCCTCGGTGCCACGCGCATTGCACGGACTCGCCCGCGACGAGAGCGCGAGCATGATCGTCGTCGGCTCCACCGCTCGCGGCCCCGCCGGCCGCGTCCTCCCCGGCAGCACCGCCGAGCGGCTGCTGCACGGGTCACCGTGCGCCGTCGCGCTCGCCCCGCGCGGCCACACCCGCGCACCGGTCGAAACCGTCGCGGTCGGCTTCGTCGACTCGCCCGAGGGCCACGCCGCCCTCGCGGTCGCGCATATGCTCGCCGGGCGGGCGAACGCGAAGCTGCGCGTGATCGCCGCGCTCCATCCCTCCAGCGCGCTGGACGCGCCCACGGCCGACAGCACGCCCCCGCCGCGTGGGCTCGCGCTCGAGGGCCGCCACCGCGCTTCCATGGAAGCGACGCTGAGCGCCGCGCTGAACGCGTTCCCGGCCGGCGTCGAGGTCGAACCGGAGATCCACATCGACGATCCCGCCGAGGTACTGCTGCGCGTGTCCGCGCACGTAGGACTGCTCGTCTCCGGCTCCCGCGGCTATGGCCCGCTACGCAGCGTGCTGCTCGGCGGCGTCTCGCGCCGGCTCGTCGATGCCGCGCAGTGCCCCGTTCTCGTGCTCCCGCGCGAAGCCGGCCGCCCGCTCCAGGATCTGTTCAGTGACGCACCGGGCGCCACGCGCGTAGCCGTCTAACCCCCTCAGTCGGCGTCTCGAGTCACCGGGGCTCGTGCGAGCGCAGCCCGAGCCAGTCGATCATCGCGTCGACGCGGGCTCGGGCCGCGAGGTAGCCGACACCGCGACGGCGCGCGACCTCTTTTGAGGTTGGCCCCCGGACAGCAGGAGGAGCTGAAGCAGGCACGCCCGTCAGGCGACGGGGATGGCAGCGCCGTTACCGCTGCGACTGCGGTACCTCACGGCGCGGGCGACCGCGCCTCAGTCGGCGGCATCATCCTCTGTGTCGGCGAACGAGCCGATCCGGTCGTCCTCAGGCAGCGTCTCTTCGCCTTCGGCAAACGAGCCGACGTGCTCGTCCCTCAGCTGCGTCTCCTCGCCTTCGGCGAACGAGCCGACGTGCTTGTCTCGCGGCAGCGTCTCCTCGCCCTCGGCGAAGGAGCCGATGGTCTCGTCTCTGCTGCGCAGCTGCTCGCCTCCGGGGGTCTCGTCGCCACTGGGCTCGTCGCGGAACTTCTCCATGTAATCCTCCATCTCGCCTACGCGGGCGTGACGCCCGCTCACAGATCTCCTCCCCGACGTCGCGTACGGCAACCGCGCACGATCCGGCGTTCATCAAAGAGGCGTCCAAGCGCGGAGTCTTCGCCGACATCCACGAGGTCTGCGGAGAACTACGCGCCGCGTCGGGGCTTTAGCCCGATGACGTCGCGCTCGTTCGCTGGCAGCATCGACGGCTCGCCCCTGTCTTATGGAACGGAAGATCATGAGAGCCACTGCAGCGGCCGAGCGCCGTGCCGCGCCGCCGATTTTCGAGCTGCCCGACGCTCTCCTCGACCCCGCGGCCTATCCGGCCCGCCCCGATTCGATCGAGCTGCGCGAGACGCACATCTCGTGGGTCTTCCTCGCCGGCGAGACGGCGTACAAGGTCAAGAAGCCCGTCCGCCTCCCGTTCGTGGATTACGGCAGCCTCGCGCGCCGGCGGGAGTGCTGCCACGCCGAGCTGCGGCTCAACCGCCGCTTCGCCGCGGACGTCTACCGCGACGTGGTCGCGCTGGTCCCGCGCGCTCCCGAGGGCCTCGCCGTGGCGCCCGAGCACGATCCTCGCGCGGTCGAGTACGCCGTCGCGATGAACCGCTATGACGAGTCGACGACCCTCGCCGCCCAGCTCGCCCACGGCCAGGCCGTCGAAGCCGACCTCGTGGCTGTCGGCGCCGCCGTCGCGGGCTTCCACGCCGCCGCACCCATCGAGGCTGACGGCAGCGCGGACCGGCTCGCCGCCGTGGTCGAGGAGACCCTGGCCACCCTCGCTGCCGCGGGCGCCCCGTCCGGGCGGGTCGCGGAGCTCGCGCGCTTCTGTCGCGCCGCGCTGATCGGCTTCGGCCCCGAGCTCGCAGACCGCGCGGCGGCCGGGCTCCTGCGCGACGGCCACGGTGACCTGCGGGCTGAGCACGTCCTGCTGGGCGCCGACATCCGGGCGATCGACGGCGTCGAGTTCGACCGCGACCTGCGGGTCGCCGACGTCGGCTACGACATCGCGTTCCTGATCATGGACGTCGCCCGTCGCGACGACGACCTCGCCCGCGCGCTGCTGCGCGGTTACCGTGCCGCCGGCGGCGACCCGGGCCGCGAAGCACCGCTGGCCTTCCTGTGCGCGGTGCGCGCGCTCGTCCGCGCCAAGGTCGATTTCCTGCGCGCGGCCCAGCTCACCGGCGCGGCCCGGGATGACCGGACCGCCCGCGCGCTCGAGCTGCTCGGCGTCGCCGAGCGCTTCGCCTGGCGAGCCCGCCTGCCCCAGATGATCTGCGTGACCGGACTGACCGCCAGCGGCAAATCGACCGTGGCCGAAGCGCTTGCCAAGGCCGCCGGACGCACCCTCCTGTCCTCCGACCGCACCCGCAAGCTCCGCGCCGGCATCGATCCCTACGAGCGCGCCACGCCCAGCGCCTACGGCGACGGCGAGAGCCGCGCCGTTTACATCGAGCTCGCCCGCCGTGCGGCCGCGGCCGTCCGTCGCGATGGCGGCGTGATCGTCGACGCGACGTTCCGCCGCCCGGCCGACGCCGACGCCTTCGCCGCGACCTCACCCACCGCCGCGGCCGCCTCCTGGCTCGTCTGTGAAGCGCCCCCCGCGGTCCTGCTGGACCGCGCCCGCGCTCACGCGCATCACGACTCGCTCTCCGACGCCACGCCGGCGATCGTGGCCACCGAGATCGCCACCTATCGCGGCCCGTTCCTGGCCCCGGCGCCGCCGCTGGCCCGGCTCGACACCACGCGACCGATGACCGAGTTGGTCGCCGACCTCGCCGCAACGCTCGATGCCACGCTGCAGAGCAGCGCGCCCCCCTCCCCGCCGCTGCACGTCGTTCCGGACCGAGTCGGCGGCTGGCGCGTCCAGCGCGAAGACGAAGGCCGTCCGCTCTCCGAACACGACAGCAAGACCCACGCCGAGGCCGCGGCCGTGCGCACCGCACGCGTCACAGGCACGGCCGAGGTCGTCGTCCACGATTGCTACCACCGTGTGCACCGGTCGGATCTGTAGATGTTCACCGGACCACAGGCCGGGCAGGTCGACCGCGACAAGATCACCGTCCTCATCGCCGACGACCACACCGTCGTGCGCCAGGGACTGCGGCTCCTGATCGGCGACGAGGACGGCCTGCAGGTCATCGCCGAGGCCGGCACAGTGCCGGACGCGGAGCGCCTCACCCGCGACCACCGGCCGTCCGTGCTCGTGCTCGACCTCAACATGCCCGGTGGTTCCAGCCTCGAGGCCATCCCGCGACTGCGCGAGCAATCGCCGGACACCGCGATCGTTGTGCTGACCATGCAGGACGATCCCGCGTTCGCCCGCGAGGCCCTGCGCTCAGGGGCGCTGGGCTTCGTGCTCAAGGAGGCCGCCGATGAGGAACTGCTGGAGGCGATCCGCCGCGCCGCGGCGGGCGACACCTACCTCAACCCACGCGTCGGCGCCCGGCTCGCCGCCACACCGCCTGCACCCGACGGCCGACCCGACGACCTCACCCGGCGCGAGGTCGACATCCTGCGCCTGATCACGCTCGGGCACACCACCACGGAGATCGCGAAACGACTCTTCCTCTCCACGCGCACGATTGAGACCCAGCGCGCGAGCATCCACCGGAAGCTCCACCTCACGTCCCGAGCCGAGCTCGTCCGCTATGCCCTCGATCACGCGCTGGTCGAGATCTGAGACGCGGCACACAACGCGAAAGCGGCATCAGTCGCGCGCGATGCCGTTCTGGACCCCTCCATCGCCGCTCCTCTGCTTGGGCCGACCCGCACGGCGCGGAACGCATCGGCGCCGCCGCCAAGGATTACGTCCGCGACCTGTTCCTCGGCGCTCGCCATCTCGGCCGTCCGTCGAGTCGCTCGAGCGCATCCTGCGCGGAGGTGCGCCGGCGTCCGCATCACGCGTCATCAGATCGCGCAGGTTTAGAATCGGCTTCGGCGACGCCGCGATGCGCTACCGACGAGCGCGCCGAACCATGGCGGACCAACTACAACGGCAACTGCAGGGCCACTGTGGTATTCGTGGCCGACGGTGTGGTCCGGCTCTCGGTGCGCGCGAGACCTGGCCGACCCGTTCGCGCGTGACGTCGATCGAAACGAGGAGTGATGGCATCACTGCGAGAGGAGGTCCTGCGGCGCAAGCCGGTTACCGCGATGACCGCGGAGGCCGGGACCGACACGGGCAAGGGCGAGCTGGCCCGCACGATCGGGCTGTTTCAGCTCTCGATGTTCGGGATCGGCGCCACGATCGGCACAGGCATCTTCATCGTGCTCACGGTGGCGGTGCCGGTCGCCGGGCCCGCAGTCATCGTGTCGTTCGTGCTGGCCGGGACCGTGGCAGGCCTGACCGCGATTTGCTACGCCGAGCTGGCGAGCGCCGTGCCGGTCTCGGGCTCCTCGTACTCGTATGCCTATGCCACGCTGGGAGAAGGGGTCGCGATGGTCGTGGCCGCGTGCCTGCTGCTCGAGTACGGCGTCTCCTCGGCCGCGGTCGCCGTGGGCTGGTCGCAGTACCTCAACGAGCTGTTCGACAACCTCTTCGGCTTCACGATCCCCGAGTCGCTGGCCGACGCGCCCGAACAGGGCGGCGTGCTCAACCTGCCCGCCGTGATCCTGATCGTCCTCTGCTCCGTGCTGCTCATCCGCGGCGCCAGCGAATCGGCGAAGGTCAACGCGGCCATGGTGCTGATCAAGCTCGGCGTGCTGGCGCTCTTCGTCGTGCTAGGGCTGCAGGGCTGGAACTCCGACAACCTGTCGGACTTCGCGCCGTTCGGCCTGGGCGGCATCACCTCGGCGGCCGGCCTGATCTTCTTCTCCTACATCGGGCTGGATGCCGTCTCCACCGCCGGCGAGGAGGTCAAGAACCCGCGCCGGACCATGCCGCTGGCGATCATCATCGCGCTGATCACGGTGACGACGGTCTATATCGCCGTCGCCGTCGTCGCGGTCGCCGCGCAGCCGTACGCCGAGTTCGAGGGCCAGGACGCCGGGCTCGCGGCGATCCTGGAGAAGGTGACCGGCTCGAGCACACCGGCCACGATCCTGGCCGCCGGAGCGGTGATCTCCATCTTCAGCGTCACGCTCGTGACGATTTACGGCCAGACCCGGATCCTGTTCGCGATGGGACGCGACGGGATGATCCCGCCGTTGTTTCACAAGCTGAACCCACGCACGCGAACGCCGGTCCCGGCCACGATCGTCGCCGCCGTCGTGATCTCGCTCCTCGCAGGCCTGCTGCCGATCGAGTTCCTGGCCGAGATGACGAGCATCGGCACCCTGGTGGCGTTCCTGATCGTCTCGATCGGCGTCATCGTGCTGCGCCGCAGGTCCCCTGACCTGCCGCGCGGTTTCAAGGTGCCCGGATATCCCGTTACGCCGATCCTCTCGATCGCCGGCTGCATCTGGATCATCTCGGACCTGCGCGCCGTGACGATATTCGTCTTCTTCGCCTGGGCCGGCGCGGCGCTGGTCTGGTACTACTTCTACGGTCGCAGCCACGCCACCCTCGGCCGAGCCGGGGCGGCGAGCGAGGGTACGCCATGACGATGGTCGTTGGCATCGCACCGGAGGGCCGGGACAGGGCGGCCCTGCACCTGGCCGGCATGCTGGCCCGCTCGACAGGCGACGAGCTCATCCTCTGTGCGACGGTCCCAGTGCCGTGGCCCCCCAGCCCCGCCAAGGTGGACGCCGAGTACCGCGCGCATCTCGAGCGCACGGCCCACGACGCACTGAACGAGGCGCGCGCACGGCTGCCCGCCGATATCCGCGCCACGCTGCTGGTCCACCACGCGCGCTCCGCTGCGGTCGGCCTGCTGGACGTGACCGAACAGCACGCGGCCAGCCTCATCGTGGTGGGGTCCTCCCCGACCGGGCTCTTCGGGCGCGTGGCGCTGGGCAGCGTCGCTGACCGACTGGTGCACAGCTCCCCCGTCCCGGTCGCGATGCCGCCGCGCGGGTACCGCTGCCAGGCCGCCGCCCGGGTCGCAAGGGTGACGGCCGCGTTCGGTGGGGACGAGGGCGCCGACGACCTCGTGGTCGCCGCCGCGGGCGTCGCGGCATGGGTCGGCGCCTCGTTGCGCATCGGCTCGTTCGCCGTCCGGTCACGACCGCCCTACACCACCGGCGTCGGACGTGAGGCGGATCAAGCCATGATCAAGCAGTGGGTCCAGGAGATCGAGGCGGCCAGCCGGGCGACCCTCGAGCGAGTCGGCGACCTGCCGGCGGCGCCGCGGAAGCTCGAGACCGTCGTCGGCTACGGGGAGAGCTGGGACGAGGCGCTCGAGGACATCGAGTGGCGGGACGGCGACGTGCTCGCGGTCGGCTCCAGCTCGCTCGGGCCGGTCGCGCGGGTCTTTCTCGGCTCGCGGGCGTCCAAGATCATCCGGCACGCACCCGTCCCCGTCGTCCTCGTGCCGCGCCGTGCCGCCGCCGAACTCGCCGAGCAGGCCTTGCGCGGAGAGGGCGGACCGCTGCCGGGCGAGGAAGGATGAAGCAGGGCGGCGCGACGGCCGCCTGATCGCCGCCGGCGGTGATCGCGCTCGCCCGCCTCCAGGGCCCGAAGATCGCGCGGCCTGCCCGCGGACGTGACCTCGCGTATCAACCGGCGTCGAGTGCGCGGGGCGACAATACGGCCAGCTCGTTTCGCGCGCTGTCGCTGAGCGTTGGGATCGAGGCGTGCAGCGTCGTCCCCGCATCCGGCGCGGACTCGATCTCGAGTCTCCCGTGCACCAGGCCCAGCCGCTCGCGCATCCCGAGCAGCCCGAAGCCGGACGAGCACGCCTGGGGATCGAAGCCCTCGCCGTCGTCGTGTACCACCACCTCGACCCTGCCCGCCTCGTCGCTGACGCTGACCTGCACACTTGTGGCCCGCGCGTGCTTGACCGCGTTGGTGACCGCCTCCTGCACGACGCGGTAGACGGTCGACTCGACCTCGGCCGGGTGCCGGGACCCCGCCGCGCCGTCATCGCTGCCGAGGTCCAGCTCGAGCGTGACGGCAAGATCGGACTGCTCGGCCACGCGCGCGACCAGCGTCGCCAGCGCCGGCTCGATCCCGAACTCGTCCAGCGCCGCCGGCCGCAGGTCCGCGATCAGCGAACGCAGATCCCCGATGCCGGTCTTGAGATGCTCGATCGCCTCGCCGACCGCGGTCTCCAACCGCTCCCGATCACCGCTGCGCCGCGCGCCCGCGAGCAGCACACGCAACGCGGCGAGCTGCTGCAACGTCTCGTCGTGCAACTCGCGCGCCCAGCGGCTGCGCTCCCGCTCCGACGCCTCCAGGCTGCGACGCAACGCCTCATCGCCCGCGTGCTGCGCCGTGGCCACCGCGATCGCCGCGCTCGCGGCGAACGCCTCCAGCAGCCGCTCGTCCTCCTCGTTGAACGGCCGGTCGCCACGCAACCGGTCAAAGACGATCAGAAAGCCGACCGGGCGATCGCGAAACGACATCGGGGTCACGAGCGCCGAGCGGGCCCCCAGCTCGCGATACGCGAACGTCTGCGGCGGAATCTCCTGGATGCGCTCCAGTTGTCCGGACCTCAGTGCCACGCCGGCGAGCGTGCCCTCGACCGCTATCCGCAACCCGCGCACCCTTTCGATGCCCTCGCCCGCGACCGCAGCGATGACGAACTCGTCGCCGTCGAGCAGCGCGATCTCCGCCGCACGCGCATCGATCAGCGCCCGCGAGCGCTTGACGACCAACTCCAGAACCCGATCGAGATCCGTCACGCCGCCGAGCGCACGACTGATCTCGGTCGTGGTCTCAAGGCCGCGATTGGTGCGCTCAAGCTCGTCGCGGCGCTCGCGGACGGCCCGATACAGGCGCGCATTGGCGATCGCGATCGCAGCCCAATCGGCGAGCACGACCGCGGCCTCTTCATCCTCATCCGTGAACTCGCCACCTTCCTTCTCGGTCAGATACAGGTTCCCCCACGCCTGACCCTCGATCACGATCGGCACCCCCAGGAACGTGCTCATCGGCGGATGGCCGAGCGGAAAGCCATAGGACTGCGGATGCGCACCCACATCCGCGAGGCGCAATGGCCGCGAGTCACCGGTCAGGACGCCGAGCACCCCCCGCCAGCCCGGCAGGGCCCCGATCGCGCGGTGGGTGTCCTCATCGATCCCGGCGGTGAGGAAGCGCTCGAGGCGCTCACGGCGCTCGTCGAGCACACCGATCGCGGCGTAGCGCGCGCCCGTCAATTCGCGCGCGACGTCGAGCAGCCGCTCGAACACCGCCTCCGGGTCAAGCCCGGTCATCAGCGACCGGCCGACATCCAGCAAACGCCGCAGGCGCCGCTCATCCACGGAACCCTCTTCGTCGAGCGGCCACGCCCGCACAACTGCGCATCGCACGACCGAGGCTACACGGGGCGCGGCGCAGCCGCAGCTGCGGCTCGAAGACGATCCGCGCAGCCACTCGGCCGGCCCCGACGTCCGTCGGCTCGCGCGGTTACGGTCCGGTCGCTGCCGTGCGGCTCGGCGACGTGTCGGGTCGTCTCGTGGAGGCGGCGGAGTGCCCGGTGCTGACAGTCCCAACGGTGACACACGGGCCGCTGGAAGGTCTGATCGAAGACGCGCTCGAGCACGACCTCGTCGACGCGCGACCGAGGGCCGGAGGCGCCGATGGTCTTGTTGGCCGTCGACCGGGCCGGTCCTGGCAGGGGCAAGACGGTCACCAAGGACCGAACACGCTGCTGTTCGCCGCCTGCATCGCACTGACGTAGCCCGCGCGCTCGTGCGCCGCCTCGTCCATGCCCGGCGGCATCGAGAGCATGCCGCGGAACTGCTCGACCGCCGCGAATCCCTTCCGCTCCATCCAAGCGGTCAGGCCGTCGAGCAGGACGGTCGCGTGCTCGGGGCCGTGCCGCAGCAGCGCCGACGCAGTCATCACGACGTCCGCGCCGGCCAGGAGGTACTTGACCACGTCTTCCGGCCCCTCGACGCCGGTGGTGGCCGCGAGCGCGGCGCGCACGCGCCCGTGCAGCAGCGCGATCCACGTGCGGGGAAGCCGGGCGTCCGCCGACCTGGAGAGGCCGACGCCGGGCACGACGGCGAGCGCTTCGGCGTCGATCTCGGGCTGCAGGAACCGGTTGAAGAGCACGAGTCCGTCCGCGCCCGCCTCGTCGAGGCGCAGCGCCATCTCGCCGGTGGAGCTGAAGTGCGGTCCCAGTTTGACCGCCACCGGCACGGTCACCGCGTCCTTGACCCGCGTCAGGACGTCGATGTGGCGCTGCTCGACGTCCCGGCCGGAGATGTGCGGATCGCCGGGAAGGAAGTAGATGTTCAGCTCGATCGCGGCCGCGCCGGCATCCTGCATCGCCCGGGCGTAGGCGGTCCAACCGCCGGGCGTGACGCCGTTGAGGCTGCCGATCACCGGAACCTCGACCGCGGCCGCCGCGCGCTCGAGCAGGCTCAGGTAGCGGCGCGGGCCGGGCTCCGCTTCGGCCGCCGCCGGGAAGTACGACAGCGACTCGGCAAAACTCTCGGTGCCGGCGTCGGCCAGCCGCGCGTTCAGCGCCGCCTCACGGCGCAACTGCTCCTCGAAGAGCGAGTAGAGCACCACCGCGCCGACGCCGACGTCGGCCAGGCGCCGCACGCGGTCCACGGTGTGCGACAGCGGTGACGCCGACGCGACGAGCGGGTTGCGCAGCGCGAGACCCATGTAGTCGGTGGACAGCTCCATCAGCGATCCTTGCGAGCGTCGGGCGGGAACGCGTGCGCACCGTGGGTCGCCATCTCCTCGTAGACCCCCCAGCGCCTGGCGACGTCCTGCTCGGCCAGGCCATGCAGCCGTTCGGCCTCGGCCGGATCGGTGTCCGTGAGCGTGCGGTAGCGCAGCTCGCGGTCGGTGTAGTCGGCCAGCCGGATGCGCGGCCGCGGCGAGTCGAGCAGGAACGGGTTGGCGCCCGCCGCGCGCGCCATCGGGTCATAGCGGATCAGCGGCCAGTACCCACTCGCCACGGCGCGGTACTGCTGGTCGAGGCCGTTTCGCATCTCGATCCCGTGCGCGATGCAGTGGCTGTAAGCGATCACCAGCGAAGGCCCGTCGTAGGCCTCGGCCTCGCGGAAGGCCACCAGCGTGTGCTGAGGGTCGGCACCCATGGCGACCCGCGCGACGTACACGCTGCCATAGGCGATCGCCTGCAGGGCGATGTCCTTCTTGGGCACGGCCTTGCCGGCGGCGGCGAACTTGGCGACGGCGCCCAGCGGCGTCGCCTTGGACATCTGCCCGCCGGTGTTCGAGTAGACCTCGGTGTCGAGCACCAGCACGTTCACGTTGCGCCCGCTGGCCAACACGTGGTCGAGTCCACCCGACCCGATGTCGTAGGCCCAGCCGTCACCGCCGACGATCCACACGCTGCGCCGGACGAGGTGATCCACGACGCTGACGAGGTCGGTCACGGTGGGGGCGTCCAGCCCGTCGAGCCGCCGCATCAGCTCCGCCACCCGTTCGCGCTGGGCACGCAGCTCGGACTCCCGCAACTGGGGGGCGTCGAGGATGGCGTCCACCAGCTCGGCGCCCACCGCGTCGCGCAGCTCGGCCAGCCGCCGGCGCGCGAGCGCGGTCTGCCCGTCGGCCGCGAGCCGGAAGCCGAGCCCGAACTCGGCGTTGTCCTCGAAGAGGGAGTTCGACCATGCCGGGCCGCGGCCGTCGGCGTCGGTGGTCCACGGCGTGGTGGGCAGGTTCCCGCCGTAGATCGACGAGCACCCGGTCGCGTTGGCCACCATCAGCCGGTCGCCGAAGAGCTGCGAGAGCAGCTTGAGATAGGGCGTCTCGCCGCAGCCCGCGCACGCACCGGAGAACTCGAACAGCGGCTCCAGGAACTGGGTGCCGCGGACCGTGCCGAAGTCGACCCGCGTCCGGTCGCTCACCGGCAGCGTCTCGAAGAACGCGATGTTCTCGCGCTCGGCGGCGACCAGCGGCTCACGCTGGGCAAGATTGATCGCCTTGCGAGCGCGGTCGCCCGGCGCCACGACCGGGCAGGCCTCGACGCAGAGATTGCATCCGGTGCAGTCCTCGACATAGACCTGCAGCGTGTAACGGCTGTCCGGGTGTCCGGGCGCCTCCAGCGGAGCCGACCGGAACCCATCCGGTGCGCCCTCCAGGCCGGAAGGGTCGTAGTACTTGGAGCGGATCACGCTGTGCGGGCAGACGAAGCTGCAGTTGCCGCACTGGATGCACAGGTCGGAGTCCCAGACCGCGACCAGTTCGGAAATGTTGCGCTTCTCGTAGGCCGTCGTGCCGCTCGGGTAGGTTCCGTCGATCGGCAAGGCGCTGACCGGCAGGGCGTCACCGCGGCCGGCCATCATCTCCGCAGTGACGGCGCGGACGAACTCCGGTGCGTGCGCGGGCACCGCGGGCGGCAGCTCACGCGTGGACGTGACCCGGTCGGGCAGCTCGATCCGGTGCAGCCCCTCCAGCGTGCGGTCGACCGCCTCGTGGTTGCGTTCGACCACCTCGGCGCCGCGCCGGGCATACGATTTTGCGATCGCTTCCTTGATCCGGACGATCGCCTCGTCGCGCGGCAGCACGCCGGAAATGGCGAAGAAGCAGGTCTGCAGCACGATGTTGATCCGCCCGGGGAGGCCTACGTTGCGTGCGATCTTTCCGGCGTCGATCGCGTAGACGTCGAGGCGCTTGGCGAGGATCTGCTCCTGCACCGGCCGCGGCAGCGCGTCCCAGACCTGGTCCGGCGAGTGCCGGCAGTTGAGCAGCAGCGTCGCGCCCGGCGCCGCCCGGCCGAGCACGTCGAGCTGCTCGAGCAGCCCGAAGTGGTGGCAGCCGACGAAGCTCGCGTGCTGAACGAGATACGGCGCCCGGATCGCCCGCGGGCCGAAGCGCAGGTGCGACACGGTCTGCGAGCCCGACTTCTTCGAGTCGTACACGAAGTAGCCCTGGGCGTGCAGGTCCGACTCGGAGCCCAGGATCTTGATCGTGTTCTTGTTCGCGCCGACCGTTCCGTCCGACCCGAGCCCGAAGAAGACCGCGCGGACCGTGTCGGACGGCTCGATGTCCAGCGAGGCGTCGTAGGGCAGGCTCGACCCGGAGACGTCGTCGTCGATCCCGATCGTGAACCGGCGCCGAGGCGGCTCGCGTAGAAGCTCTTCGAACACTCCCGCGACCATGCCCGGGGTGAACTCCTTCGACGACAGGCCGTACCGGCCGCCGATCACCCTCGGCAGGACCCGCTCGCCGTCCTCGTGCGCCTCCGTCAGTGCGGCGATCACGTCGAGGAACAGCGGCTCGCCGATCGAGCCGGGCTCCTTGGTCCGGTCCAGCACCGCGATCCGGCGCACGCTCGCGGGCAGCGCCTCGACCAGCGCCCGGGCCGGGAACGGCCGGTACAGCCGCACCTGCGCGACGCCGACCCGCTCCCCCCGCGCGTTGAGCCAAGCCACGGTCTCGCGCACGGTCTCCGCGCCCGAGCCCATCACGACCACTACGCGCTCGGCGTCGGGATGCCCGGCGTAGTCGACGATGCGGAAGCGGCGCCCCGTGCGCTCCGCCAGGCGGGTCATCAGGTCATCGACGATGTCCGGGGTCCTGGCGTAGAACGGGTTGACCGTCTCGCGAGCCTGGAAGTAGACGTCGGGGTTCTGCGCCGTGCCGCGGATGAACGGCCGCTCCGGGGACAGCGCCCGGCCGCGATGGGCTTGCAGCAGTGCTTCGGGGACCAGCGCACGCAGGTCGTCGTCGGAGAGCATCTCGATCGTGTTCAGCTCGTGCGAGGTGCGGAACCCGTCGAAGAAGTGCACGAACGGCACGCGGGTCGCCAGCGTGGCGGCCTGCGCGACGAGCGCCAGGTCGTGGGCCTCCTGGACCGACGCCGAGGCGAGCATGGCGAAGCCCGTCTGGCGCACCGCCATCACGTCCGAGTGGTCGCCGAAGATCGACAGTCCCTGCGCCGCCAGCGACCGGGCGGCGACGTGCATCACGGCCGCGGTCAGCTCGCCGGCGATCTTGTACATGTTCGGGATCATCAGCAGCAGGCCCTGGGAGGCGGTGAACGTCGTCGACAGCGCCCCGCCCTGCAGGGCGCCGTGCAGCGCCCCCGCCGCTCCGCCCTCACTCTGCATCTCCACCACCGAGGGCACGGTCCCCCACACGTTGGCCCGCCCATGGCTCGCCCACTCGTCGGCCAGCTCCGCCATCGGCGACGACGGCGTGATCGGGTAGATGCAGCAGACCTCGTTGAGCCGGTAGGCGACCGAGGCCGCAGCCTCGTTGCCGTCGACCGTCGCGCGCATCACCCGTGCTCCGGGACCATCTCGATCGAGTGCACCGGGCACTGCTCGTAGCACGCCCGACAGCCGGTGCAGCGGTCGTAGACGAACTCGTAGCCGTGCCCGACGCCCAACTTGATCACTGCGTCCTCCGGGCACGCACCCAGGCAGCCGTCGCACTCGCAGCAGTTGCCGCACGACAGGCACCGGCGCGCCTCAAAGGTGACCTGCTCGACGGTCAGCCCCCCGGTCACCTCGCCGAAGCCCGCGACGCGGCCCTCGGGCGCCAGCTCGGGCTGCTGCCGGCGCGCCGCATCGCCGAAGAACCAGGCATTGAGCATGTCGAACGTCACGAGGTCGTGCTTCGGCTTGCTCGAGGTCGCCTCGCCCCGCAGCCACGCGTCGATATGGCGGGCGGCCTTCTTGCCGTGCCCGACACCGACCGTCACGGTACGCTCGCTCGGCACCATGTCGCCGCCCGCGAATACGCCGGGAGCTCCGGTCATCAGCGACGCCGACACCTTGACCGTGCCGTCGCGCTCGAACTCGACTCCCGGCACCGCGCGCAAGAAGGCGGTATCGGTCTCCTGGCCGAGCGCCAGGATCACGGTGTCCGCCGCCAGCGTCTCGAACCGCCCGGTCGGCTGCGGGTAGCCGGACTCGTCGAGCTCCATCAGCTCGACCTGCAGTTCCGGCCCGTCGAACGCGGTAATCGTCCGCAACCAGTTGATCCGCACGCCCTCCCGCTCGGCGTCTTCGGCCTCCTCGGCGTGGGCCGGCATCTGCTCACGTGTGCGGCGGTAGACGATCAGCGCCTCGTCCGCACCCATCCGGCGGGCCACCCGGGCAGCGTCCATCGCCGTGTTGCCGCCGCCGTAGACGGCGACGCGGCGCCCGATCACCGGCCGCGCGCCCGAGGCGACACTGCGCAGGAACGAGACCGCGTCCACGATCCGCCCGGTGTCACTCGCCGGGATATCGACGCGCTTGGACAGGTGTGCGCCCACCGCGACGAAGACCGCGTCGAAGCCGCCCTCCTGCCGCTCGGCGTCGAGGTCCTCGACGCGGTGCCCGGAGACGATCCGCACCCCCAGCGCCGCGATCCGGTCCAGCTCGCCGCTCAGGACGTCGCGCGGCATCCGGTACGCCGGAATGCCGTAACGCATCATCCCGCCGGGCTCAGCGCCCGCGTCCCGGACCTCGACGTCATGACCGACGCGGGCGAGGTGATACGCCGCCGACAGCCCGCTCGGCCCCGAGCCGATCACGAGCACCCGCTTGCCGGTCGAGGCCGGCGGCGGGTCGAAGGCCCACCCCCGCTCCAACGCCAGGTCGCCGAGGAACCGTTCGACCGCGTGGATCGAAACGGCGCTGTCGAGCTCGGCACGGTTGCAGACGCTCTCGCACGGGTGGTAGCAGACGCGTCCGTGGATCGCCGGGAACGGATTGTCGGCCACCAGCGCACGCCACGCCCGCTCGTGGTGACCCGCCTGCGTGTGCGCCAGCCAGGCCTGGATGTTCTCTCCGGCCGGGCAGCCGGCATTGCACGGGGGCAGCAGGTCGACGTAGACCGGCCGGTGCTCGCGAACGGGTCCGGCGCGGGCGCGCACGTGGACAAGATCGGGCAGCGCCGTGACATCCCGCTGCGGAACGGTCATACCGTCGCCGTCCCTCGACCGGCGCCTCGCAGTCGCGCAGCCATGGTGCTCAGGCTACGCGCTTTCGCGACGCAGTGCCCGGCCGCCAGCCGCTCGGTCAGGTAGGTTTTCTGGACGGCGCGCGGGAAAGGTCCCGAAGCGATCGGTGACGTCGGAGCTCGCCGTGAACGACAGAGAGGACGCCGTGTCGCCGATCACCGCCACCTTCAAGCCGGACGTCGACAACCTCGTCGCCGAACGGCTGCGGGGGGTGCGTGCATGAGCGACGTCGCGTTCCCGATCGTGTGGGCGATCGGGATGCTCGTGTTCGCCGGGATCATCGCCGGCAGGATGCGGCTCCTGCTCCGCGCGACGGCCGGCGGCGCGGTTCGACCGGATGCCGGAGCGCTTCAAGCGCGCGATCGTCTACGGGGTCGGCCAGAAGAAGTTCCTGCACGGCGAGCAACCGGCCGGAATCATGCACGCGCTGATCTTCTGGGGGTTCGTCGTCCTGATGATCGAGGTGGTCGTGCTGTTCGGTCGGACATTCGACGCGAGCTGGGACCTTCCCGGCTTCGGGGCCGACCAGCTCCTCGGCCCCGCATTCTTCCTCGCGCGCGACCTACTCGAACTGATCGTGATCGTCGGCGTGGTCTACATGCTCTACCGGCGACTGATCGCCCACACCCCGCGCCTGTTCGCCATGCGGCGCGCGGAGCAGCGCTATCGCGATACCCCCCACTGGGAGGGCATCGTGATCCTCTTCTTCATCCTGTTCATCGTGGTCGGGGGGCTGCTGTACGACGCGGGCCACCTGGTCGCGAACGACATCGAAGGCAACGAGCGGGACTTCGCGCCGGTGAGCGCGGCGGTGGCCAGCGTGCTCGGCGGCCTCAGCCGCTCGTCGGCGCAGACCGTCAGCGAGGTCGGATGGTGGCTGCACTGCACGACGGTCCTGATCTTCCTGTGCCTCCTGCCGCTGTCCAAGCACTTTCACATCATCACGGCGATTCCCAACGTGTTCTTCGGGAAGCTCCCGCCGCGCGGCGCGGAGCGGCCGCTGGCGATCACGCACGTGAAGGCGGCCCCGGTGGCCGCCCTCGAACCTCCACCGGAGGGCCTCGTCGGCGTCGCGTCGCTGGCGGACCTGAGCTGGAAGCAGGTGCTCGACGGGTTCGCGTGCACCGAGTGCGGCCGCTGCACGGCCGTCTGCCCGGCCACTGCCGCCGGCTCGCTCCTGGCGCCGCGGCAACTCATCCTCGACCTCCGCGATCGTCTGTACCAGCACTCGGACGAGCAGCGCGGCAACGGGTCCGAGAAGCTGGTCCCGGACGAGGTCCTGTGGGCGTGCACGACCTGTATGGCGTGCGTCGAGGCGTGCCCGGTCGGGATCGAGCACGTGCCGACGATCGTCGACATGCGCCGCAACCTCGTCGACAAGGGCGAGATGGACCCGCTCCTGCAGCAGACGCTCCAGAACTACGCGGGCCAGGGCAACTCCCACGGCAAGTCAGCGCGCATGCGCGCCCGTTGGGCCAAGGGCCTCGACTTCAAGATCCCGGACGCGCGCAAGGAACCCGTGCAGTACGTGTGGTTCGTCGGCGACTTCGCGTCCTTCGACGAGCGCGTGCAACTCGCCTCGCAGTCGATCGCGAGGATCCTCCACGACGCCGGCGTGTCGTTCGGGCTGCTGTACGAGGGCGAGCGCAATGCCGGCAACGACGTGCGCAGGATCGGCGAGGAGGGCCTGTTCGAGCTGCTGGTGGAACAGAACATGACCGCGTTCGGCGCCGCGCAGTTCGAGGCGATCTTCACCACCGATCCGCACTCGCTGAACACGCTGCGCAACGAGTATCCACAGTTCGGCCTCGACAAGCCGGTGTACCACTACACCGAGCTGCTCGCCGACCTCGTCGCACGCGGCGTGATCTCGCTGCGCACGCCGCTGACGGGGACGCGCGTCACCTACCACGACCCGTGCTACCTGGCGCGCTACAACCGGATCACCGAGGCGCCGCGCACGCTGATCGAGGCGACGGGCGCCGAGCTCGTCGAGATGCCGCGACACGGGACGGACACGTTCTGCTGCGGCGCCGGCGGCGGCAGGATGTGGATGAAGGACGGTCCAGAGACCGACGAGCGGCCGAGCGAGCAGCGGATCCGCGAAGCGCAGACGCTCGGCGACCTCGACTACTTCCTCGTAACCTGCCCGAAGGACCTGGCGATGTACTCGGATGCGGTCAAGGTCGTCGGCGCCGACTTCGAGGTCGCGGAGCTGACCGCGCTGATCGAGCGCGCGCTGTCCGCCGCCGAGCCCGTCGCGAGCGGTTAATCGAGCAGCGTCGTCAGCTCGTCCACGACGTCGAAGAGATCGGCGACGGCCCCGTAGTGGGCGATGTTGAAGATCGCCGCGCCGGGGTCCGTGTTGATGGCGATGATCAGCTCCGACCCCTGCATGCCCTCGACATGCTCGGGCGCACCCGAGACTCCGAGCCCGAGGTAGAGCTTGGGTTTCACCGACGCCCCCGACTTCCCGATCTGCCGCGCCTTGGGGACCCACCCCGAATCGATGACCGGCCGCGACGCGGCGATCTCGGCGCCCAGCGCGGAGGCCAGCTCCTCCGCGATCTCGATGTTCTCGGCGCCCCCGATCCCGCGGCCGACACACACGATCAGATCGGCCGACGTGAGGTCCACGCCTCCGTCCGGCGGCGCGAGGGCTTCGATGAACGTCGTCCGCAGGCCGTCCAGCTCGGCCGGCGCGGCGAGCTGGACGCGCTCCGTCCCGCCTGAGGCCTGCGGCTCGTCGTGCAGCGCCACCGAGTTGATCGCGAACACCGCCGGCAGCGTCGTCCGCACCGTGGCCTGCAGCTGGCCGCCGTAGATCGCGCTGGTCGACTCCGCCTCACCGCCCGCCAGCGACACGGCGAGGCAGTAGCCGACGAAGGGGAGGTCCGCCGCTGCGGCCGCCGCTGCGCCCAGGTCGTACCCGGACGTGGCGTTCTCGACCAGGACGACGTCGGGCGAGCGCTCCTTGATCGCCGCGGTCAGCACCGCCTGGTGTGCCTCCGGGAGGTAGGGGGAGAGCGCGGGGTGCGAGACCTCGAGCACCACATCGGCCGCCGCGAGCGCATCGGCGTCGACCGGCTCGCCGCTCGCCACCAGGGCCACCAGCGCGCCGCCGGCCGCGTCCGCCAGCGGTCGCGCGAACGCGAGCAGGCGGCCGTTGATGGCCGGATCCACATAGACCAGGACGTCGCCCATCAGCTCACCAAAGCTCCCTGTTCGTGCAACACCGCGACGATCTGCGCGGCCAACTGCTCGGCATCGCCCTCGAGCATCGTGGCATGGTCCATCGGCTCCGGGCGGGAGAGCGCGACGAGCTTCGGCGTCCCGGATGGCGCCTGCACGCTGACGTCGAGCGTCTCGGCACTCGCTTCGGTCATCGCCTGGCGGAGTCGGCTCATCGAGACGTAGCGGGGCGGCGCGCTGGCGGACTGGACCCCGACGACCGCCGGCAGCTGAAGGCCGAGCACCGCGAGCCGGCCGCCGGCGTACTCCTGCACCACGCGCGCGGTCCCGTCGGCCAGGGTGACTCCCACGATGACGTTCGCCTGCGGCCAGCCGAGTGCGTCGGCGACCACCGGCGCGGTCTGACCGAAGACGTCGTAGGGCGTCTGCACGCCGACCAGCACGAGGTCGGGCGCCAGCGCGCGGAACGCCTCCGCGAACGCGAGCGCCGCCGTCCGCGAGTCATACGGGTCGATCTCGCCCGCGTTCACGATGACCACGCGGTCGGCACCGCGCGCATAGGCGACGCGCAGCGCGTCCTCGATCCCGTCGGCCTGCAGCCCGACGGCGGTGACGGTGGCGCCGGTGGCCTCCTTCATGAGCACGGCCTCTTCCAGCGCCTGGTCGTCGAAGTCGGTGATCGACATGTCGACGTACTCACGATCGATGTCCGTGCCGCTCGGGTCGACCTCGAGCTCGTCGCCCGCCTTGGGCATCAGGCGTACCGCCACCGCGATCTGCATGCAGCGACCCTACTTCCGGCTGTGCCAATCGCAGTCAGTAGTTCCTACGCACATGATGCGGAGAGCTGCCGATGGCGGCACGGCCTCGATGCAACAGGCTGGCGTGAACACGAACCTTGAGGGTGGGACGTTTCATGGCCAACGAACTCAATGCCGAGATGCTGAAGGTCGCGCTCAAGTCGATCGACGACTTCGCCGCGAATGAGCTTCCCGATTCGTTGCTGATCGATCTCGACGAGCGCGACGAGTTCCCGGAGACGCTGGTGCGCCGGATGTCGTCGGGCGACGAGCTCGGCATCCAGTTGCTGTTCGTGCCCTTCGAGTACGGGGGCATGGGGGGCGGCGCGCTCGACGTCTACCGCGTCTGCGAGCGGATGGCGGCGATCGACCTGGGCCTCGCCACCTCGGAGCTCGCGACGTTCCTCGGCAGCGATCCGATCAGGGTCGGCGGGACGGACGAGCAGAAGCGCGAGTACATGACGCGGATCGCCAAGGACGGAGTTCTGTTCGCCTATGGCGCCACGGAGCCCGAGGCCGGCAGCGATCTCGGATCGCTGAAGACGATCGCCGAGCCGGTCGCCGAAAACGGGACCGCGGCCGGGTACCGCATCAGCGGCGTCAAGCAGTGGATCTCGAACGGCGGCGTGGCCGACCTCTACACCATCCTCGCGCTCGCTCCCGGGGGGCCGAGCTGGTTCGTGGTCGATGCCGGCGTCGAGGGCTTCACGCACGGCCACCACGAAGACAAGCACGGGATCCGGCTGAGCAACACCGCGTCGCTGTTCCTCGACAAGGTCTACGTCGATGCCGACCGGCTGATCGGGGGCGTCGAAGGCCAGGGTCTGATCCAGGCGCAGCAGGTGTTCGGCTACACGAGGCTGATGGTGGCGGCGTTCGGGCTGGGCGCCGGATGGGCCGCGCTCGAGCGCGCGATCGCCTACTCGCGCAAGCGCATCCAGGCCGGCGGCCCGCTCTCCGAGAAGGAGGGCTACACGCACAAGCTGATCGTCCCGCACGTCGTGGCGCTGGAGGCATCGCGCGCGGCGATCGAGGAGGCCGCCGAGCGTTTGGATGCCGGCGAGGGTTCGCTCAACATCGAGGGGGCGGTCGCCAAGTACCTCGCCACCGAAGCGGGCGACGCGGCCGCCGACGCGGCGATCCAGGCGCACGGCGGCTACGGCTACACGCACGACTTCATGGTCGAGAAGATCAGGCGCGACGTTCGCATCACCAGGATCTACGAGGGCACCTCCGAGATCATGGAGATGACGATCGCCCGCGGGCGCTGGCAGGAGCATCTCAAGACCGGCGGCGACTACTACCACGCCCGGGCCCGCGAGCTCGAATCGCTCCACGCCTCCGATCCCGCGGTCGGTGCCGACATCGCCGCGCTCGCCCACCACGCGCTGGCCGAGCTGCTCGAGCGGTGTCGCGTGGGGAAGCTGACGCGCCACCAGCACATCCTGCTGCGTCTCGGTCTGCTGATCTCTCTGGCCGAGGGGGCCGCGGCGTTCGCCAGGCGCGCGCAGCGGGCAGCAGCCAAGCAGCTGCATCCCAAGGCGGTGCGGAGCCTGAAGGCCAAGCCGCTCGCCGCCGCCAGCCGCGTGTATGCGCGCGATGCTGCCCTGACCATCGCGACCGACGCCGTTCGCCTGGTGGCAGGAGCGGACGAGGGCGCGCTCGGCGACCTCGAGCAGCGTCTCGATCTCGCGGCGATCTATCGCTCCCAGCAAGGCCGGCTCGCCGACATGCAGGCTGTCGCCGACGCCCTCTACGCGCGCAAGCGCCGTTGATGCTCAGGACTCCCACCGAAAGCCGGACTGAAACCGTGACCTCCCCCGCTCAGCGCGCCGTCGCCATCGTCGGAGTCGGCGCCATCTTCCCCGACGCCCCCGACGCTGACGCCTTCTGGGCCAACGTCCGCGACGGCCACTACGCCATCAGCGACGTCGACCCGGCGCGCTGGGATCCTGCGCTGTATTACGACGCCGACCCCAAGGCGCCCGATATGACGTACTCGACGATCGGGGGCTGGGTACGCGAGTGGGATTGGAACCCGCTCGCCTGGAAGCTGCCGATCCCGCCGCGCGTCGGCGAAGGGATGGATGACGCCCAGAAGTGGGCGGTCGCCTGCACTCGCAGTGCGCTGATGGACTACGGCTGGCCCGACCGGCCGCTGGACCTCGAGCGCACCGCGGTCGTGCTCGGCAATGCGATGGCCGGCGAGAAGCACTACCTGACGTGTCTGCGCCTCGCGTTCCCCGAGCTCGCGCGCGACCTCGACGACGCTCCCAGCTTCGCCGCGCTGGCGCCGGACGTGCGCGCGGCGATCTCGGCCGAGCTGCACGCCCGCATGGAGGCCGACCTGCCGCCGACCAACGAGGACACGATGCCGGGCGAGCTCGGCAACTGCCTCGCCGGACGCGTCGCGAACCTGTTCAACCTGCGCGGGCCGAACTTCGTCATCGACGCGGCCTGCGCGTCCACGATGGCCGCCATGGACGCGTCGATCCAGGGCCTGCTCGACCACCAGTTCGACTCGGTCGTGACGGGCGGCGTCGACCGCAACATGGGTGTCAACTCGTTCATCAAGTTCTGCGCGATCGGCGCGCTCTCGAGCACAGGCACGAGACCGTACGCGGACGGCGCCGACGGTTTCGTGATGGGCGAGGGCGCGGGGCTGTTCCTGCTCAAGCGCCTGGCCGACGCCGAGCGCGATGGCGACCGCATCTACGCGGTCGTGCGCGGTATGGCCGGCTCGAGCGACGGCAAGGGCAAAGGCCTCACGGCGCCCAACCCGATCGGCCAGAAGCTGGCGATCGAGCGCGCCTGGCGCAACGCGGGACTGTCGCCGGCGGAGTGCTCGCTGATGGAGGGCCACGGGACCTCGACGGCGGTGGGCGACTACGTCGAGCTGTCCAGCCTGGCCGAGGCATTCGCCGGCGCCGGCTTGGCGCCCGGCTCGGTCGCGCTCGGCTCCGTGAAATCGAATATCGGCCACCTCAAGTCCGCGGCCGGCGCGGCCGGGATGCTCAAGGCGACGCTCGCGATCCACCACAAGGTGCTGCCGCCGAGCCTCGGCTTCGAGGCCCCGAACCCGAGCGCCGACTGGTCGTCGACGCCGTTCGCGGTCAACACCGAGCTGCGCGACTGGGAGGTGCCCGACGGTGCCCCGCGCGTCGCCGGCGTCAGTGCGTTCGGCTTCGGGGGCACGAACTACCACGCCGTGATCGAGGAGTACGTGGCCGGTCGGCTGTCGAACGGCAACGGGCACGCGACGATCGCGGTCCCGGCGGACGTGCCGGCGGCGGCCGCTGCGGAGGACGTCCCCTCCGCCGGCCCGCCCCCGCCCGCGGTCGGGAACGGGAAACCGGGCCACCCACCGTCCGCCACGGTCAAGCCGCCCCTGCGCGGCGCGTTCCTCGCCGGCGCGGCCGACGAGGCGGGACTCGCCGCCCGGCTGCGCGCGCTCGTCGAGTCGAGCGACGCTCCGCCGCCGTCTCCCGCGGCCGCCGAGGACCTCGGCGCGGCCGAGCGCATCTGCATCGACTACGGCGACGCCGGCGAGCTGTCCGCAAAGGCCAAGCAGGCGCTGAAGGCCATCGAGTCGGGCAACCCGGCCGCGTGGAAGGCGCTGCAAGGCCGCGGGATCTTCCGCGGCAGCGGCGCGCCCGGCAAGGTCGCCTTCCTCTACACCGGCCAGGGCTCGCAGTACGCGAACATGCTGGCCGAGCTGCGGCGGACCGAGCCGATCGTCGCCGCCACGTTCGACGAGGCGGATGTGATCATGCGGCCGCTGCTCGGCGGGCGCGCGCTGTCGGACATCATCTTCGTCGGTCCGGAGGGCGTGGCCGATGCCGAGGCGCAGCTCATGCGCACGGAGATCACGCAGCCCGCGGTGCTGACCGTCGATATCGCGCTGACGCGCCTGCTGGCCGCCTACGGCATCGAGCCCGACTTCGTCATGGGCCATTCCCTCGGCGAGTACGGGGCCCTCGTGGCCGCCGGCATCATGTCGTTCCCAGCTGCGCTGGAGGCCGTGAGCGCCCGCGGGCGCGGGATGGCCAACCTCACCGTCGGCGACCCGGGCGCGCTGGCCGCCGTCTCCGCGCCGCTCGAAGCGGTCGAGCGCGTCATCGAGGAGGTCGACGGCTACGTCGTGCTCGCCAACGTCAACTCGACCCGCCAGCTCGTGCTGGGCGGTGACACCGACGCGGTCGAACAGGCCGTCGCGAAGCTCATCGAGCAGGGTGAGCGGGCGATCCGACTTCCGGTGAGCCACGCGTTCCACACGCGGCTCGTCGCGGGTGTCACCGAGCCGCTGCGGGCGACGCTGGAGCGCATGACGCTGGCGCCGGCGCGCATCCCGGTGGTGGCCAACGTGGACGGCGAGTTCTACCCGACCGGCGACGGCGTCGAGGAGCAGATCATCGACACGCTCGCCCGCCAGGTCGCCTCGCCGGTCCAATTCGTCAAGGGTCTGAACACCCTGTATGACGCCGGCGCGCGGGTGCTCGTGGAAACCGGCCCCAAACGCGCACTGTGGGGGTTCGCCGCCGACGTGCTGGGAGACGATGTGATGACCCTGTTCACCAACCATCCGAAGGTGGGCGAGCTCGCGTCGTTCAACCAGGCGTTGTGCGGGCTCTACGCGGCCGGCGTGGGCGCGCCCTCCGAGCCGGAGGCTGCCGCCGCCCTGGTTTCGACGTCCGAACGGCCGGCGCGCGCCGACGAGCCCGTGGTCATCACCGGCGCCGCGGCTGGCACGCCCGGCACCGAGAAGGTGTTCGACGACGGGAACCTGTCGCGCCTGCTGCACGGCGAGCAGTTCATCGACGCGATCCCGGCGCGCGTGCGCCGCGAGATCGCCGAGCGCCACATCACGCGTCTCGTGAAGGGCGAGGACGGCACCGGCACCTTCCAGACCATCGACGACCCCGCCGACGTGATCAAGCTGGCCGGGCGCGCCGGGGAGTTCGACCTCGGCGAGGAGTTCGGCATCGACGCCGACCGCCTCGCGGCGCTCGGCCGCGAGACGCAGCTGGCGATCGCCGCCGGGATCGACGCGCTGCGCGACGCCGGCATCCCGCTCGTCCAGCACTACAAGGACACGACGCGCGGGACCAAGCTGCCCGACAAGTGGCGGCTCCCCGACGCGTTGCAGGACGACACCGGCGTGATCTTCGCGTCCGCCTTCCCCGGCTCGGCCGACTTCGTCGCCGAGATGAACGCGTTCTGGACCGAGCGAGTCAAGCGCGCGCGGCTGGAAGAGCTCTCCGAGATGCGCGCCGGCACCGACGCCGGCACGGCCCGCGACGAGATCGACCGCCGGATCGCCGAGATCGAGCGCGACCTCGAGCAGCACCCGTACCACTTCGACCGCCGCTTCCTGTTCCGCGTGCTCTCGATGGGACACTCCCAGCTCGCCGAGCTGATCGGGGCGCGCGGGCCGAACACGCAGATCAATGCCGCGTGCGCGAGCACGACGCAGGCCGTCTCGATGGCCGAGGACTGGATCCGCGCGGGGCGCTGCCGGCGCGTGGTGATCGTGGCCGCCGACGACGTGACCTCCGAGACGCTACTGCCGTGGGTCGGCTCGGGCTTTTTGGCCTCGGGCGCCGCGGCCACCGACGAGTTGGTCGAGGACGCCGCGCTGCCGTTCGATCGCCGCCGCCACGGAATGATCCTCGGCATGGGCGCGGCCGGCATCGTGGTCGAGAGCGCAGCGGCCGCGCGCGAGCGCGGCGTGACCCCGATCTGCGAGGTGCTGGGCGCGGTCACCGCCAACAGCGCGTTCCACGGCTCGCGGCTCGACGTCGAGCACATCGGCGGCGTGATGGAGTCCGTCGTCCGCCAGGCCGAGGCGCGCGGCGTGACCCGCGACGAGATCGCGTCCGAGACCCTGTTCGTCTCGCACGAGACCTACACGCCGGCGCGCGGTGGCAGCGCCGCCGCCGAGATCTTCGCCCTGCGCCGCGTGTTCGGCGAGCAGGCGGACCGGATCGTGGTCGCCAACACCAAGGGCAGCACGGGTCACACGATGGGCGTGGGCGTCGAGGACATCGTCGCGATCAAGGCGCTCGAGACCGGCCTCGTGCCGGCGGTGCCCAACTTCCGCGAGATCGACCCAGAGCTCGGCGCGCTCAACCTCTCCAAGGGCGGCCAGTACCCCGTGCGCTTCGCGCTGCGCCTCGCCGCCGGATTCGGCTCGCAGATCAGCATGCTGCTGCTGCGGTGGACGCCGGTCGCCGACGGCCGGCACCGTCCCCCCGAGGAGCTCGGCTACGAGTACAGGATCGCCGACCAGGCAGTCTGGAAGACGTGGCTGCGCGGCCTCAGCCGCCAGGCGGAGCCGCAGCTCGAGGTCGTCAACCGCCACCTGCGCGTGATGGACACGGGTCCGGCGACGAATGGCGAGCTGACGCCCGTCCCGGTCGCGGAGCCCGTCACGGCCCCGGCGCCCGTCATCGCCCCCGCGGCCGTCGCGCCGCCAGTCGCGGCCCCGGCGCCCGTCATCGCCCTCGCGGCCGCCGCGCCGCCAGTCGCGGCCCCGGCGCCCGTCATCGCCCCCGTGGCCACCGCGCCGCCAGTCGCGGCCCCGGCGCCCGTCATCGCCCCCGTGGCCGTCGCGCCGCCGGCGCCCGTCACCCCCGAGTCCGAGCCCGCGCCCGTCGCCGCTGCGGCGCCGGTCGCGGCCGCGCCGACGAGTGAGGAGATCACGGCCGCGATCCTGGAGATCGTCGCCGTCCAGACCGGCTACCCGGCCGACATGCTCGACCCCGAGCTCGACCTCGAGGCCGACCTCGGCATCGACACCGTCAAACAGGCCGAGATGTTCGCCGCCATCCGCGAGCGCTACACGATCGCCCGCGACGACACCCTCAACCTGCGCGACTACCCCACCCTGCGCCACGTCGTCGGCTTCGTCGAAGACCGCATCCCAGGCGCCGAACCCGTCACCGCCCCCGCGGCCGCCGCGCCGCCGGCGCCCGCGCCCGCCGCGGACCCGCCGCCGGCGCCCGTCGCCGCTGCGGCGCCGGTCGCGCCCGCGCCGACGAGTGAGGAGATCACGGCCGCGATCCTGGAGATCGTGGCCGTCCAGACCGGCTACCCGGCCGACATGCTCGACCCCGAGCTCGACCTCGAGGCCGACCTCGGCATCGACACCGTCAAACAGGCCGAGATGTTCGCCGCCATCCGCGAGCGCTACACGATCGCCCGCGACGACACCCTCAACCTGCGCGACTACCCCACCCTGCGCCACGTCGTCGGCTTCGTCGAAGACCGCATCCCAGCGCCCCGAACCCGTCACCGCCCCCGCGGCCGCCGCGCCGCCGGCGCCCGCGCCCGCCGCGGACCCGCCGCCGGCGCCCGTCGCCGCTGCGGCGCCGGTCGCGCCCGCGCCGACGAGTGAGGAGATCACGGCCGCGATCCTGGAGATCGTGGCCGTCCAGACCGGCTACCCGGCCGACATGCTCGACCCCGAGCTCGACCTCGAGGCCGACCTCGGCATCGACACCGTCAAACAGGCCGAGATGTTCGCCGCCATCCGCGAGCGCTACACGATCGCCCGCGACGACACCCTCAACCTGCGCGACTACCCCACCCTGCGCCACGTCGTCGGCTTCGTCGAAGACCGCATCCCAGGCCCCGAACCCGTCACCGCCCCCGCGGCCGCCGCGCCGCCGGCGCCCGCGCCCGCCGCGGACCCGCCGCCGGCGCCCGTCGCCGCTGCGGCGCCGGTCGCGCCCGCGCCGACGAGTGAGGAGATCACGGCCGCGATCCTGGAGATCGTCGCCGCCCAGACCGGCTACCCGGCCGACATGCTCGACCCCGAGCTCGACCTCGAGGCCGACCTCGGCATCGACACCGTCAAACAGGCCGAGATGTTCGCCGCCATCCGCGAGCGCTACACGATCGCCCGCGACGACACCCTCAACCTGCGCGACTACCCCACCCTGCGCCACGTCGTCGGCTTCGTCGAAGACCGCATCCCGCGCACCGAACCCGTCACTGCCCCCGCGGCCGCCGCGCCGCCGGCGCCCGCGCCCGCGCCCGCGGACCCGCCGCCGGCGCCCGTCGCCGCTGCGGCGCCGGTCGCGCCCGCGCCGACGAGTGAGGAGATCACGGCCGCGATCCTGGAGATCGTGGCCGTCCAGACCGGCTACCCGGCCGACATGCTCGACCCCGAGCTCGACCTCGAGGCCGACCTCGGCATCGACACCGTCAAACAGGCCGAGATGTTCGCCGCCATCCGCGAGCGCTACACGATCGCCCGCGACGACACCCTCAACCTGCGCGACTACCCCACCCTGCGCCACGTCGTCGGCTTCGTCGAAGACCGCATCCCGGCGCCGAACCCGTCACGCCCCCGCCCCCGCCGCGGACCCGCCGCCGGCGCCCGTCATCGCCGCCGCGGCCGACGCGCCGCCCGTCACGGCCACGGCGCCCGCGCCGACGCCGACGCCGACGCGACGCGACGCCGAGATCACGGCCGCGGACCCGCCGCCGGCGCCCGGCGCGTTCCCGCGCCGCGTGCCCGTCCCGGTGCTGCGCCCGCCGCTGGCCGCGTGCGTCGATACCGGCGTGACCCTCGATGCGGGCGTTCGCGTTGTGCTGATGCCCGACCAGGGCGGCGTCGCGGCGGCGCTGGCTGAGCGGCTCGTCGAGCGCGGCGTCGAAGTGCTGTCGCTCGACCCGGCGCTCGCGAGCGACGCCGTCGAGGCGCGACTGGCCGAATGGTCGGCGACCGCCCCGATCCAGGGCGTCTACTGGCTGCCCGCACTCGACGAGGAGGGCCCGCTCGCCGCGCTGGAGCCCGGCCAGGCCGCGGAGGCGCTGCGCGTCCGCGTCAAGCTCCTCGCGGTCACGATGCGTGCGCTGACCGGCGGCTTCCTCGTGTCCGGCACGCGCCTCGGCGGACGGCACGGCTATGACGCGCCCGGCGCCACGTCAGCGCTGGGCGGGGCCGTCACCGGCTTCACCAAGGCGCTGGCCCGCGAGCGGCCCGACGCGCTCGTCAAGGCGGTCGACTTCGCGTCCGGCGGTCTCGCGCCGGCGCTCGCCGACCTCCTCGTCGAGGAGACGCTGTGCGACCCCGGCGCGATCGAGATCGGCCACGCCGACGAGCTGCGCTGGTCGGTCGGACTGATCGAGCAGCCGACGAGCCCCGAACCCGGTCGCGAGCTCACGCGCGACACCGTGTTCGTCGTCACCGGCGCGGCCGGGAGCATCGTGTCCGCCATCACGGCGGACCTCGCCGCGGCCTCCGCCGGCACGTTCCACCTGCTCGACCTCGTGCCGGCGCCCGACGCCGGCGACCCGGACCTCGGGCGCTTCGAAACCGATCCGGACGGGCTCAAGCACGACCTCGCCGACCGCCTCCGCGCCCGCGGCGAGCGCCCGACGCCCAAGCTGGTCGACCGCGAGCTCGCCCGCATCGAGCGGGCGCGCGCCGCGCTGGCCGCCGTCACGGCGATCGAGCGCGCGGGCGGCAGCGCCCACTGGCACCAGGTCGACCTGACCGACCCGGACGCCGTCGCCGCCGCGCTGGCGGGCATCGACCGCGTCGACGTGCTGATGCACGCCGCCGGGCTCGAGATCAGCCACTACCTGCCCGACAAGCCGCAGGCCGAGTTCGACCTCGTCTTCGACGTCAAGGCCGGCGGCTGGCTGAACCTGCTGCACGCGCTCGGCCACACCAGCCTCGGGAGCGCCGTCGTCTTCAGTTCGATCGCGGGCCGGTTCGGCAACGCGGGCCAGACCGACTACGCCGCCGCCAACGACCTGCTCTGCAAGAGCGTGTCGCAGCTCCGGCGCAACGGGACGCGCGGCATCGCCCTGGACTGGACCGCCTGGGCCGACATCGGCATGGCCAGCCGCGGCTCCATCCCCAAGATGATGGAGGCGGCCGGGATCGACATGCTGCCGTCCGCGGCCGGCGTGCCGGTCGTCCGTCGCGAGCTCACCGGCCAGGGTCCCGGCGGCGAGGTCGTCGTCGCGGGCGCGCTCGGCGTCATGTTGGACGAGCGTCACGCCACGGGCGGGCTCGATCCCGTGCGCGCCGGCGGCGCCGGTCCGATGACCGGACGCATCACGGCCATGACCCTGGGCCAGGGGCTCACCGTGCGCACCGAGCTCGACCCCGACCGGCAGCCCTTCCTGCACGACCACCGCATCGGCGGCACACCGGTGCTGCCCGGCGTGATGGGCATGGAGGCGTTCGCCGAGGCGTCCCGCGTCCTGCTGGACGGCTGGCAGGTCGTCGCGCTCGAGGACGTCGACCTGCTGGCGCCGGTCAAGTTCTACCGCGACGAGCCGCGCACGCTGGAACTGCACGCCCAGATCCGCGACGGCGGCGACGGCACGATGGTCGCCGACTGCGAGCTCGTGGGACGCCGGCCGCTGCCCGACAAGAGCGAGCGGGAGACCCGGCACTTCACGGGCCGAGCGCGTCTGAGCCGCACGTTCGGCGTGGCGCCGCAGGGCGAGAAGCCGGAGTCCGCCGCGGCCGGGCGTGCCGTCGTCGGCCACGCGGAGCTCTACCGCGTGTACTTCCACGGGCCGGCGTACCAGGTGCTGGGGAGCGCGTGGCGCGAGAACGGGCACGTGATCGGCACGCTCGCCGGCGACCTTCCGCCCGGGCACGAGCCGGCGTTGCCGGCGACCTTGTTCCTGCCTCGGCTCATCGAGCTGTGCTTCCAGACCCTCGGGGTCTGGGAGATCGGAACGACCGGCCGGATGTGGCTGCCGAGCCACGTCGACCGGGTCCTGCGCTACGCCGGCGCGGACGAGCCCGGCCCGCTGTGGGCCGTGGTGACGCCGCGCGACGGCGGCGCCGACGCCGACGTCGTCGACGCGGACGGCCGTGTGCGCGTCCGGCTCGAGGGCTACCGCACGATCGAGCTGCCCGGCGGGATGGACGACGACGCACTCGCGCCGCTGCGCGACGCGATGGCGGACCGATGAACATGCCCCAGCATCCCTTCACCCGGCTGGCGATCGTGAACCGCGGCGAGCCCGCGATGCGCCTGATCCATGCGGTGCGCGAGCTCAACGCGCAGCGCGACGAGCCGATCGTGGTGATCGCACTGTTCACCGAGGTCGAGCGGCATGCGATGTTCGTGCGCGAGGCGGACGAGGCCGTGTGCCTGGAGTCCGACGGGCACCGCAGCGGCTACCTCGATCACGGCGCGCTCGAACGAGCGCTGATCGCCGCCCGCGCCGACGCCGCGTGGGTCGGCTGGGGCTTCGTGGCCGAGGATCCCGCCTTCGCCGACCTCTGCGAACGGCTCGGGATCGTCTTCGTCGGCCCCGAACCAGCGGTCATGCGGCTCGTCGGTGACAAGATCGCCGCCAAGCGGCTCGCCGAGGAGTGCGGCGTCCCCGTCGCACCCTGGAGCAACGGCCCGGTGGACACGGTCGAGGACGCGCTCCGTCACGCGACGCGGATCGGCTTCCCGCTCATGGTCAAGGCCACGGCGGGCGGCGGCGGCCGCGGGATCCGGCGCGTCGACGCGCCGGCCGAGCTGGCGGCCGCGTTCAAATCCGCCCGCGCCGAGGCCGAGCAGGCCTTCGGCGACGGGACGCTCCTGCTGGAGCGCATGGTCACTCCGGCGCGGCACATCGAGGTGCAGGTGATCGCCGACGGCCAGGGCGCCGCATGGGCCCTCGGCGTGCGTGACTGCAGCTGCCAGCGCCGCCACCAGAAGGTGATCGAGGAGTCGGCCAGCCCGGCGCTGACGGCCGAGCAGAACGCCGAGTTGCGGGCGGCGGCAGCAGCGGCTGGCACTGCGCGCCGGCTACCGCAACGCCGGCACCGTGGAGTTCCTCTACGAGCCCGCGACGCGCCATTTCTCGTTCATGGAGATCAACGCCCGCCTGCAGGTCGAGCACCCCGTCACCGAGCTGGTGACCGGGGTCGACCTCGTGAAGTTGCAGCTGCACGTCGCCGCCGGCGGCCGCCTGCAAGGCGAACCGCCGGTCGCCCACGGGCACGCCGTCGAGGCGCGGCTGAACGCCGAGGATCCGGCGCTCGGCTTCCTGCCCACTCCCGGCCGCGTCGCGCTGCTGCGGCTGCCGACCGGGCCGAGCGTGCGCGTCGACACCGGCGTGGCCGAGGGCGACGTGATCCCCGAGGACTTCGACTCGATGATCGCCAAGCTGATCGCCTGGGGCCGCGACCGCGATGAGGCGCTCGCCCGGCTTCGCTGCGCGCTCGCGGACACCGTCGTCGTGATCGACGGCGGGACGACGAACCAGGGCTTCCTGCTCGAGCTGCTCGACCGGCCCGAGCTGCGCTCCGGCGACGTCGACACGACGTGGCTGGACCGCCTGCAGCTGCAGGGCGACATCGTCGCCGTGCGCCACGCCGACCTGGCGGTCCTGCAGGCGGCGGTCGAGATCAGCGAAGCCGAGACGGCCGCCGACCGCGCGCGCTTCTACGCGTACGCCCGCCGCGGCCGGCCGCAGGCCGACGCCGGCACCGCGCGCGTCGTCGAGCTGCGCCATCGCGGCCAGGCGTACCGCTGCACGGTCAGCGAGATCGCCCACGAACGCCATCGCGTGACGATCGACGAGGTCGCCGTCGAGCTCGGCGTGCGCCACGTGAACGCCTACGAGCGGCGGCTCGAGCTCGCCGGCGCCACCTACCGCACGCTGATCTCCGCGCAGGGCGCGGACCTGCTCGTCGAGGTCGACGGCGTCCCCCATCGCATCGGCCGCGACGACGGCGGGCTGGTCCGCAGCCTCGCCCCGGCCGTCGTCGTGTCGATCCCCGTCGTACCCGGCGACACGGTGGAGGCCGGCGACGTGATCGCCGTCGTGGAGAGCATGAAGATGGAGACGTCGCTCGTCGCACCGTTCCGCGGCCGCGTCCGGCAGGTCCTGGTGAGCGCGAACGTCCACGTGGCGGCCCACGCGCCGCTGCTGCAGCTCGAGCCGCTCGACGCGACGGCGCGCGACGCGGCCGCGGGCGAGCGGATCTCGTTCGCGGCGCTGCACACCAGCCCGCCCGCTGCGGCGCAGCACTGCCGCCAGAACCTCGAGCGGCTCGAGTGGGCCGTGCTCGGCTACGACGTCGGCGCCGCCGAGGTGGAGCGGATCGTCGGCGACCTGCATGGCGAGTGCTCGGACCTGCTGGGGTGCGATCCCGGACTCGTCCCGGGTGAGCACCGCCTGCTCTCGCAGTACGCGGACCTCAATGCGCTCGCCCAGATGCGTCAAGACGATGCCATCGCCGACGGCGAGCTGGGTTCGAGCCCGCAGGAGCAGCTGCACGCCTACCTGCGCTCACTCGACGCGAAGGCGGAGGGCCTCCCGAAGGCGTACCGGAGGCTGCTGTCCCGCGCCCTGCGCCACTACGGCATCGAGAGCCTCGACCGCACCCCGGCGCTGGAGGCGGCGTGCTACCGCCTGTTCCTGGGCCTGCAGCGGGCCGGCGCAGTGAAGGGCGCCGTGCTCGCGATCCTCGACCGCCGGCTCGAACTGGTGGACACGCTCGCCGGCGTGGCCGGTCCCGACTTCCGCCAGGCGCTCGACCGGCTGGCCGCGGTGACCGGCGGCCGCGACCCGGTGATCGCCGATCTCGCGCGCCAGGTGCGGTTCGCGTACTTCGACGACCCCGTCATCGCCGCCGCGCGCGCCGAGGTCTATGCGGCGGCGGACGCCGACCTCGAAGCGCTCGAGCAGGACCCTGGGCGCGCCGATCGCGACGCGCGCCTGGCCGCCCTCGTCGCCTGCCCGCGGCCCCTTGCCCCCACGCTCGCACGCCGGATGGCGGATGCGCCGCCGGCCGCTCAGCGCGTGCTGCTGGAGGCGTTGGCGCGCCGGTACTACCGCCTGCGCGCGCTCGAGCCGTTCGCCGAGACGACCGTCGACGGCCACCGGCTCGTCACCGCCCGCTACCGCCACGAAGGGCCGCCGCGGAACCTCGCGACCTGCTTCGTGGACCTGGCCGAGCTGCCCGGTGCCCTGCGCTCCGTCGCCGCCTGGGCCGCGGCGCTGCCCGCCGGTGAGCTGGCCGTCGCGGACTTCTACTCGCACACCGAGGACGCCGCACGGCCCGCCGAGTTCGCCGAGCGCGTCCGGGGGCTGCTGGCAGGCGTCGCGCTGCCGCCGTGCATGCACCGGGTCGTCGTCGCCGCGACGGCGCCCGGCGCCGGACGGGCGCTGTCGTCCATGGCGACGCTCACCTTCCGGCCCGGTGACGGCGGCCTGGTCGAGGACGCGGTGCTCCGCGGGCTGCATCCGATGATGTCGCACCGCCTGCAGCTGGCGCGGCTGTCTCAGTTCGCGCTCGACCGGCTGCCCGGCGCCGAGGACGTCTACCTGTTCCACGGCGTCGCGCGCACGAACCCCGCGGACGAGCGGCTGTTCGCGCTGGCGGAGGTGCGTGACCTGACGCCGCTGCGCGACGCCGACGGGAGGGTGGCCGCGCTGCCCGAGCTCGAGCGGATGATCGTGACGGCGCTCGAGGGCATCCGCCGCTTCCAGGCCCACCGCAAGCCGAGCCGCCGGCTCCAGTGGAACCGCATCCACCTGCACGTCTGGCCGACGATCGACCTGACGCTGGCGGAGATCCGCGCGATCGGCGTCCGTATGGCGCCGTCGATGGCCGGCCTGGGCGTCGAGATGGTGCTCATCCGCGGCCGGCTGCGCGAAGCCGACGGCACCGAGCGCGATCGCGTGCTGCGCTTGTTCGCCCCGGCGGGACAGGGCGTGGTGGTGGAGATCGACGCACCGCCGAGCGAGCCGCTGCAGCCGCTGGACGAGGGAACGCTGCGGATCGTCACCGCGCGGCGCCGCGGGCTGCTGCACCCGGCCGAGATCGTCAAGCTGCTCGCCCCCGGCGGCGACAAGCGGGCGGAGCCCGGGCAGCCCGCCGGCGCGTTCGTCGAGCTCGACCTCGACGAGCACGAGCGGCTGGTGCCGGTCGACCGTCCGCCGGCGACCAACCCGGCGGGGATCGTCGTCGGGTTGCTGCGCAACTTCACCGAGCGCCACCCCGAGGGCATGACGCGGGTGACGCTGATGGGCGACCCCACGCGCGCGCTGGGCGCGCTGGCCGAGCCGGAGTGCCGCCGGATCATGGCCGCGCTCGACCTCGCCGAGGAGCTGGGCGTGCCGCTCGAGTGGTTCTCGCTCTCCTCCGGCGCGCGAATCGCGATGGACAGCGGCACCGAGAACATGGACTGGATCGCGGCCGTGCTGCGGCGGATCGTCGAGTTCACACAGGCGGGCGGGGAGATCAACGTCGTCGTGGCCGGCATCAACGTCGGCGCCCAGCCGTACTGGAACGCCGAGGCGACGATGCTGATGCACACGCGCGGCATCCTCGTGATGACGCCCACCAGTGCGATGGTGCTGACCGGCAAGCTGTCGCTGGACTATTCGGGCGGCGTCTCGGCCGAGGACAACTTCGGCATCGGCGGCTATGACCGCATCATGGGCCCCAACGGCCAGGCGCAGTACTGGGCCCCCGACCTCGCCGCCGCGTGCCGGATCCTGCTCGACTACTACGAGCACGCCTACGTGGCGCCGGGCGAGCGCTTCCCGCGCCGGGCGCGCACGACCGATCCGATCGACCGCGACGTCCGTCGTCGCGCCGCACGCCGCGCCGGGCAGCGACCTGGCCTGCGTCGGCGACGTGCTCTCGGACGCCTCCAACCCCGGGCGCAAGAAGCCGTTCGACATCCGCTCGGTGATGGGCGCCGTGATCGACGCGGACCGTCCCCCGCTCGAGCGCTGGGCCGGGATGCGCGACGCGGAGGTCGGAGTCGTCTGGGACGCCCACCTCGGCGGCTGGCCGGTCGCCGTGATCGGCATCGAGTCGCGCGGGCTCTCCCGCCACGGCGTGATCCCCGCCGACGGCCCCGAGCAGTGGACTTCGGGCACGCTGTTCCCGCGCGCGTCGAAGAAGATCGCGCGCGCGATCAACGCCGCCAGCGGGCGCCGGCCGCTCGTGGTGCTCGCCAACCTGGCGGGCTTCGACGGGTCGCCGGAGTCGATGCGCGAGTGGCAGCTCGAGTACGGCGCCGAGATCGGGCGCGCCATCGTGAACTTCGACGGGCCGATCGTCTTCTGCGTCGTCTCGCGCTACCACGGCGGCGCCTTCGTGGTCTTCTCCCAGCGCCTGAACGAGGGGCTGGAGGCGGTCGCCCTGGAGGGCGCGCATGCGTCGGTGATCGGCGGCGCGCCCGCCGCCGCGGTCGTGTTCGCGCGCGACGTCGAGCAGACCGCCCGGCGCGACGCCCGCATCGTCGCGCTCGACGGGCGCATCGAACGCGCCGACGGCGTCGAGCGCCAGCGCCTGCGGGCCGAGCACGCGGAGCTCTGGGACGCGGTGCTGTCCGAGACGCGCGGCGAGTTCGCGACGGAGTTCGATCGCGTGCACAGCGTCGAGCGAGCGGTCCGCATGGGCTCGATCAGCCGCATCATCGCGCCGGCCGCGCTGCGGCCGTTCCTCGTCGACGCGGTGGAGCGCGGGATGGCCCGGACGCTCGAGCACGAGAGGAACGGGAATGGCCACGCCGCGCTGGCTCACGCGCTGGCACGCTGACGTACCCGCCGGCGACGGCTGGCTCGGAGCCACCGAGCGCCGCGTGCTCGCCGGCCTGCGGATCGCACCGCGTCGCGAAGCCTGGCGGCTTGGTCGCTGGACCGCGAAGTCCGCCGCGAGCGCCTTCCTGGCGCTGCCGCCTCGAGCGCATCGAGATCCTGGCCGCGGCGGACGGGGCGCCGGAGGTCTGGGTGTCGGGCGAGCGGGCGGCCGTGTCACTCTCGCTCAGCCACCGCGCCGGGCGGGCGCTCGCCGTCGTGGCCGCCGCACCGGCGGCGGTCGGTTGCGACCTCGAAGTCGTCGAGCCGCGCAGCGACGCGTTCGTTCGGGAGTGGCTCGCCGCATCCGAGCAAGCGTCCGTGGCCGGGCTCGCCGGCGGCGCCCGCGACCGAGCCGTCAACACGCTCTGGACGGCGAAGGAGGCGGTCGCCAAGGTCCGCCGCGAGGGCCTGCGGCTCGACGTGCGCCACGCCGTGGTGGACGCCCAGTCGCCGGGCCCCGGCTGGCGAACGCTGCGCGTGCACTTGGACGGCGACTCGACCGCCGGCTGGTGGCGCGAGGAGCCTGGTTGGGTGATGTCCGTGGCCGGCGAACCCGCCCCCGCACAACCGTGCCCGCTGGACGGGGCGCCGCGACGCAAGGAGAACCGATGGCTCTGTACGACGTAGAGATCACGCCCCTGAATCGGGAGCGCTTCGGCAACGTGCTGACCGGCGAGGCGCTGGAGCAGTTCGAGCACACGTTCGCGCGCGGCGCGCGAGTTGCTGGGCGAGCGCACCCTGTGGAACGTCAACTCGACCGCGCGCGGCGGCGGCGTCGCCGAGATGCTGCAGTCGCTGCTCGGCTACGTGCAGAGCGCCGGCCTCGACGAGCGCTGGGTGGTGATCGCCGGCGATCCCGCCTTCTTCGACGCTCACCAAGCGGCTGCACAACCGGCTGCACGGCCACATCGGCGACGGCGGGGCGCTGGGCGCGCTACGAGCGCGACGTCTACGAGGCGTGCTGCGCGCGCAACGCGGAAGAACTGGCCGAGCGCGTGCACCCCGGCGACGTGGTCCTGCTCCACGATCCCGCAGACGGCCGGGATGGTGCCGCGCCTGCTCGAGACGGGCGCGCGCGTGATCTGGCGCGCGCACATCGGCCTGGACCTCCCGAACGACCTTGCCCGCGAGGCCTGGGACTTCCTGATGCCCGTACGTGAAGCCCGCCGACGCCTACGTGTTCTCGCGCGATGCCTACCGCTGGCCGGGCCTGGACGCGGCGAAGGTGACGGTCATCGCCCCCGTCGATCGACGCCTTCTCGCCCAAGAACCACGCGATGTCCTTCACCGGCGTGACGGCCGTGTTGCGCGCCGCCGGCCTCGCCGCCGACCACCACCATGCCGGCCGCGCGGTGTTCGAGCGGCTCGACGGCAGCGTCGGGCGCGTCGAGCGCCGCGCCACGATGATCGAGGAGGCGCCGTTGGCGGCTCGACACGCCGCTGCTCGCGCAGGTGTCGCGCTGGGACCGGCTCAAGGACCCGCTCGGCGTGCTCGCCGGCTTCGCCGAGTACGTCGACTACCGACGAGGAGCCGCACCTCGTGCTGGCCGGACCCGGACGTCTCGGCGGTGACCGACGACCCCGAAGGCGCCGTGGTGCTGGCGGAGGTCGAGGCGGCCTGGCAGGAGTTGCCGCGGCGCGTCCGGCGGCGGGTGCACCTCGCGCTGCTGCCGATGGAGGACACCGACGAGAACGCGATCATGGTCAACGCGCTGCAGCGGCGCGCCGACGTCGTCACGCAGATGAGCCTGGCGGAGGGCTTCGGCCTCACGGTCGCCGAGGCGATGTGGAAGGCACGTCCGGTCGTCGCCACGCGCGTGGGCGGCATCCAGGACCAGATCGATCGACGGGCGCACCGGGCACCTGGTCGAGCCGCATGACCTGCCCGCCTTCGGCGCGCGCGTGAGCGCGCTCCTGAACGACCCCCACGACGCCGAGCGGATCGGCCAGGCGGCGCAGGACCGCGTCCGCGACGCGTTCCTGGGGCCGCGCCACCTCGGCCAGTACGTCGAACTGCTCGAGCGCGTGCTCACCGGACGCGCGCCGCGCATCCCGATCGGAGTCCGCTATGACCCATGCCGTGCTCGACACCGGCACCGCGGCGCCGCGCGTACGTGCGGCCCGCGACTTCCTGCTCGCCCACCGGGAGGACTACGACACCGCGTTCCGCGAGTTCCGCTGGCCGGCGTCGACCCGTTCAACTGGGCGCTCGACTGGTTCGACGTGCTGGCCGCCGAGAACGGCGAGCGGCTCGCGCTGTGGATCGTCGAGGAGGACGGGCGCGAGTGCCGTCGCTCGTTCGCCGAGCTGTCCGCTCGCTCCGATCAGGTGGCGAACTGGCTGCGCGAGCAGGGCGTCGGTCGCGGGGACCGGATGATCCTGATGCTCGGCAACCAGGTCGAGCTGTGGGAGACGATCCTGGCGGCGATGAAGCTGGGCGCGGTGGTCATTCCCTCGACCCCGCTGCTGGGGCCCAGCGACCTCGTCGACCGCGTCGAGCGCGGCGACGCGCGCCACGTCGTCGTGCAGCGCACGCGACGCCGCGAAGTTCGACCGACGTGCCCGGCGACTACACACGCATCGCGGTCGGCGAGCCCGTCGCCGGATGGCTGGCCTACGGCGACGCCGACCGGGCGCCGGCCGGCTTCGCCCCCGACGGCCCGACCGCGGCCTCCGACCCGCTGCTGCTGTATTTCACCTCGGGCACGACCGACAAGCCCAAGCTGGTCGAGCACAGCCACGTCTCCTATCCGGTCGGGCACCTGTCGACCATGTACTGGACCGGGATCCAACCGGGCGACGTCCACCTCAACGTCTCCTCGCCGGGCTGGGGCAAGCACGCCTGGAGCAACGTGTATGCGCCGTGGCTCGCCGAAGCCACCGTGATGGTGCTCAACTTCACGCGCTTCGACGCGCGCGCGCTGCTCGATCAGATGGTCCGCTGCGGCGTGACCACGTTCTGCGCGCCGCCCACGGTGTGGCGGATGCTGATCCAGGAGGATCTCGGTCGCTGGTCCGTGCCGCTGCGCGAGGCGCTGTCCGCCGGAGAGCCGCTCAACCCCGAAGTGATCGAGCAGGTCCGGCGCGCGTGGGGAATCACGGTCCGCGACGGCTACGGGCAGACCGAGACGACGGCCCAGATCGGCAACTCGCCGGGCCAGCCGGTGAAGCCCGGCTCGATGGGCCGCCCGCTGCCCGGCTACCACATCGCGTTGCTGGACTCCGACGGTGACGAGCCGGTCGACGAGGGCGAGATCGCCATCGACCTCGCGCGGCCGCCGCTGGGCCTGATGACGGCCTACCGCGGCGGCGCGGACAACCTCGCGCCGGCGACGCGCGGCGACTACTACCGCACGGGTGACGTCGCGTCGCGTGACGCCGACGGCTACATCACCTGCGTCGGGCGGGCGGACGATCTGTTCAAGGCGTCGGACTACCTGCTCTCGCCGTTCGAGCTCGAGAGCGCGCTGATGGAGCACGAGGCGGTGGCCGAGGCGGCGGTCGTGCCTTCACCTGACCCGGTGCGCCTCGCGGTGCCCAAGGCCTACGTGGTGCTGGCCCCCGGGTATGAACCGACGCGGGAGACGGCGCTCGCGATCCTGCGCCTACGCGCGCGAGCGCCTGGCGCCGTACAAGCGCATCCGCCGGCTGGAGTTCAGCGAGCTGCCGAAGACGATCTCGGGCAAGATCCGCCGCGTCGAACTGCGGGACGCGGAGCAGGCGCGGCTCGCCGGCGGCGCCCCCGCGACCGAGCGCGGACCGCTGGAGTTCCGCGAGGAGGACTTCCCGGACCTCAAGCGCGCACGACGGAGGCTCGACTCATGAGCACCCATCACCCCATGCCCCACGCGGACGCCGCGTCGACGGGACGCAGGTCAAGGTGGTCGCGTGGTACGACAACGAATGGGGCTACGCGAACCGGATGGTCGACCTGGCCGCGCGCGTGATGGTGCCGGTCCCGGCGGTGGCGTGATCGTGAATAGCCACCATCCCATGCCGCACGCGGACGCCGCCTGGCTGCGGATGGACAGCGCGACGAACCTGATGGTCATCAACTCGCTGATGTGGTTCGAGGAGACCCCGGACTGGGATCGTCGTGCGCGCGAACCACATCGAGCACATCGTCGACGCGCTTTCCCCGCTTCCGGCAGATCGCCCGCCCCGGCGGCGCGCTGTCGGGCCCGCACTGGGAGGACGTTCCGCACTTCGACCCGACAGGCGCACTTCCACCGGATCGCGCTGCCGGCGCCGCACGACCGGGACGCGCTGCGCGCGCTCGTCGGCGACCTCGTCCACCGCGCCGCTGGACCACGACCGCCCGCTGTGGGAGGTGTACCTGATCGAGGGCTTCGGCTCCGGCGCGGCCGTGCTCACGCGCGTCCACCATGCCGTCGCGGACGGCATCGCGCTCGCCCGCGTGATGCTCTCGGCGACCGACGGGGGCGACCCCGGGCCCGGCATCGGCGACGTCGAGCCGCACCACTCCGGGCTGGGCGCGGTGCTCGACCACGGGCTCGGCGCCCTGAGCCATCCGCGGCAGACGGCGGCGCGCGGACTGTCGGACGTCGGGACGCTCGCGAAGCTGCTGCTCCCCGGCGCCGAGTCCTCGCCCGTCCTGCAGGGCGAGGGCCACGTCGCCCACCGCGTCGCGTGGTCCGATCCCGTCGACCTCTGGCGCGTCAAGCACACTGCGCGCGCCTACCGCGTGACGGTCAACGACGTGCTGATGGCCGCGCTCGCCGGGGCGCTGCGCGAGCACATCGTGGCCGCCGGCGCGCCGCTCGAGCGCCTGCACGCGCTCGTGCCGCTGAACCTGCGCCCGCTCGACGAGCCGCTGTCGCCAGACCTCGGCAACCGCTTCGGCGTCGTCCTCGCCGACCTGCCGGTCGAGGTCGACGACCAGATCGACCGGCTGTGGGAGGTCAACCGCCGCATGGACGCGATCAAGCACTCCGACGAGGCCGCGCTCAGCTACGGCCTCCTCGACCTGATGGGGCGCGCGCCCGCGGAGGTCGAGGCGCGGCTGATCGACCACTTCACCGCGAAGGCGTCGATGGTCGTCACCAACGTCCGCGGGCCGGAGCATCCGATCACGCTGGCCGGCACGCCCGTGGCCGGCGTGCTCGTGTGGGCGCCGTGCTCGGGCGACATGCGGATGACCGTCAGCCTCTTCAGCTACGCCGGCAAGGTGACGGCGGGCTTCCTCACGGACGCCGGCGTCGTCGCCGACCCGCAGCCGCTCGCCGACGCGTTCCGCGCCGAGCTGCTCGCGCTCGCCCGCCGCTCGCGGGACGTCATGGAGGCCGCGCGATGACCGCCACGGTCGATACTTCGCCGCACCGAGACGGTCGCCCGCTGGGACGCCGCCGTGGAGCGCGCCGAGGCGGCCGCCGTCGCCTTCCGCGCGATCGCGCGACCAGGACGCAGGTCGACCGGATCGTCCGCGCCATGGTCATCGCCGGGCTCGAGGCCGCCGTCGAGCTCGCCGAGCTCGCGCTCGAGGAGACCGGCTTCGGCGTGCTCGAGGACAAGGTGATCAAGAACTACATCGCCACCGAGTTCCTCTACGACTACCTGCAGGACAAGCGCTCGGTCGGCGTGATCGACGAGGACGCCGAGCGGGCGATCGAGTACGTCGCCGAGCCGATCGGCGTCGTGCTCGCGCTGCTGCCGATCACGAACCCGACCTCGACCGCGCTGTTCAAGTCGATCGTCGCGGCCAAGACGCGCAACGCGGTGATCTTCCGGCCCTCGGCCCGCGCCGCGCGCTGCGCGACGCGCGCGATCGAGATCCTCCAGCGCGCCGGCGAGGCGGAGGGGCTGCCGCCCGGCGCGCTGCAGGTCATCCCCGACCCGTCGCTCGAGGCCTCGCAGTACCTCTTCCACCACCCCGGCGTCGACCTGATCTGGACGACCGGCGGCCCGAAGGCCGTCGCGGCGGCCAACGCGGCCGGCAAGCCGTGCATCTCCGTCGGCGCCGGCAACGCGCCCGTGTACCTGCACGCGAGCGCCGACGTGCCGATGGCGGTCGTCGACCTGCTGATCTCGAAGACGTTCGACGCGTCGGTGATCTGCCCCGCCGAGCAGACGTGCGTCGTCGACGACGCGATCCACGACGCCGTCGTCGCCGAGCTCGAGCGGCTCGGCGCGCGCGTGCTCGACTCCGGCGGAGGTCGAGCGCCTCGCCGCCGCGGTCTTCGACGCCGACGGCCACCCCGCCCTGGCCGCGCTCGGGCGCTCCTGCGCCGACCTGGCCGCGCTGGCCGGGATCGCGCCCGGGCGAAGCGAAGGTGCTCGTCGCGCCGCTCCCCGCCGACCTCGCGACGCTCGCCGCTGCACCCGCTGCTGCAGGAGAAGCTGATGCCGGTGCTCGGGCTCGTGCGCTCGCCCTCGGTCGAGCACGCGCTCGCCGTCTGCGAGCTCGTGACCGAGCACGGCGGCCTCGGGCACACCTCGGCGGTCTACGCCCGCGACGAGGCCGTCGTGCAGGCGTTCGCCGCCCGCATCCGCACCGGCCGCATCCTCGTCAACGCGCCGACCGCGGTCGGCGCGCTCGGCGGCATCTACACCGCCATGCCGCCGACGTTCTCGCTCGGCTGCGGCACCTGGGGCGGCTCGACCACGACCGACAACGTCAACTACCGCAACCTGCTCAACATCAAGGCGGTCTCGCGCCGCCAGGCGCCGGCCGCAGTGGTTCCGCGTGCCGTCGGACACCTACTTCAACGCCGGCGCGCTGGACAGCCTGCGCACGCTGGACGCGCGGATCGCCGTGATCGTCACCGACGCGCCGACGCAGGCCCGCGGCGCGGTCGACGAGGTGCGCCGTCACCTCGGCTGCGACGCGGTGCACGTGATCGGCGACGTCGAGCCCGAGCCCGGCGAGGCGTGCGTCCGCGCCGGCGCCGAGCTGCTCGACCGCCTGCGCCCCGACCTGCTCGTCGCCGTCGGCGGCGGCTCGGTGATCGACGCCGCGAAGGCCATGCGGCTCTTCCACGAGCACCCCGAGGTCACGCTGCGCGAGCTCACCCTGCCGTTCCTGGACGCGCGCAAGCGCGTCGCCCGCTACCCGCAGGGCGAGCACCGCGTGCGCCTCGTCGCCGTGCCGACGACCTCCGGCACCGGCTCGGAGGTCTCCCCCGCCGCCGTCGTCACCGCCGGCGACCGCAAGGTCACGCTCGTGGACTACTCGCTGGTCCCGGACATGGCGGTCGTCGATCCGACGCTGACGCTGACGATGCCGCCCGAGCTGACCGCCGACACGGGGATCGACGCGCTCACCCACGCGCTGGAGGCCTACGTCTCGATCTTCGCGTCGCCGTACACGGACGCGTTCTGCCTGCAGGCCATCCACCTGATCCTCGACGCGCTGCCGCGCGCCGTACGCCGACGGCGGCGACCTCGCGCGCCCGCACCGACATGGCCAACGCGCGCCACGATCGCCGGGCTCGCGTTCTCGAACGCCTTCGTCGGCGTCAACCACGCGCTCGCCCACGCCGTCGGCGCGCGCTTCGGCGTCGCCCACGGCCGCGCCAACGGCGTCTTCCTCCCCCACGTCCTCCGCTACAACGCGGCGGTGCCGGCCAAGTTCATGCCGGCCCCGGGCTACTCGGCCTACGTCGCCCCGGAGAAGTACGCCCGGATCGCGTGGGTCCTCGGGCCTCGGCGGCCGCGGCGAGGACGCCGCGCGCGAGCGCCTGTTCGCGCGCGTCGACGAGCTGCTGGCCGCGGTCGGCATGCCCGCGCTCGTTGCAGGAGCTCGGGATCGCCGCGCGAGGCCTGGACGGACGCCCTGCCGGGACTCTGCCGCGCCGCGTTCGCCGACCCGAGCGGGCGCACCAACCCGCGCATGCCGATGCTCGCCGAGCTCACGGAGCTCCTCGAGGCCGGCTACTCGAGCAACTGACCCAGGAGCCAATCATGCCCGCCCCGATGATCGTTGCCTACGACCCCTTCCGCGAGGACCGCGCGCCCGTCGAGCTCGCGCTCGCCGCCGCGGAGCTGACGGGCGCACCCGTCATCGCCGCCTCCGTCCTTCCCACGCCGTTCGGCGGCGGTTGGGTAGATCCCCAGATGGTCGATTCGGGCCTCCAAGAGCCGCTCGAGGCGGCGCTGCACCGCTTGCGCGACGAGCTGCCGGTCGAGACGCGGATCGTCTCCGACGCCTCGGTGCCGGCGCGCGCTGCACGCGCTCGCCGGCGAGATGGAGGCGGGACTGATCGTCGTCGGCTCCACCGGGCGCGGCGCGATCGGGCGAGTCCTGCCCGGCAGCACCGCCGAGCGGCTGCTGCACGGCGCGCCGTGCCCGGTCGCGCTCGCGCCGCACGACTACGTGCGGGCGCCCGTGGAGACCATCGCCGTCGGCTTCCTCGACTCGCCCGAAGGGCACGCCGCGCTCGCGGCCGCGCACCTGCTCGCCGCCCGCGCGGGCGCGCGCCTGCGGGTGATCGCGGCGCTCCACCCGTCGGGCGGACTGGACGCGGCCACCGCCGAGGGCACGCCGCCGCGGCGCGGCATCGCGCTCGAGGGTCGCCACCGCGAGGCGGTCCAGGCGGCGCTGACCCGCGCGCTCGAGGCCCTCCCGGCCGGCGTCGAGATCGAGCCGGAGCTCGACGTCGACGACCCCGCCGAGGTGCTGCTGCGCGTCTCCGAGCACGTCGGCCTCCTCGTCTGCGGCTCCCGCGGCTACGGCCCGCTGCGCAGCGTCCTGCTCGGCGGGGTCTCGCGCCGGCTCGTCGACGGCGCGAGCTGCCCGGTGCTGGTGCTCCCGCGTGAGGCCGCGCGCGGCGTAGAGGATCTCATGCGCGAGACGGCGAGCGAAGTGGCCGCCGCCCGATGACGTCGGGCGTCGTACGAGGTGCAGGCGAGAGCGACCTGCATGAGCTCTCGCTGCATGGTCACCGCGTCTTCTTTCGCTCGGCCGGCAGTGGTCCCGTGGTGGTGCTGGTCCACGGGATCACGTCGACGTCGGCGACCTGGGCCAACGTGCTCCCGTATCTCGCCGAGCGCTTCACCGTCATCGCTCCCGACCTGATGGGCCACGGCGACTCGGCCAAGCCCCGTGGCGACTATTCGCTGGGCGCGCACGCGAGCGGGATCCGCGATCTGCTGATGGCCTTGGGACACGAGCGGGCGACGTTCGTCGGCCATTCGCTCGGCGGCGGCGTGGCCATGCAGCTGGCGTACCAGTTCCCCGAGCACTGCGAGCGGCTGGTGCTCGTGAGCAGCGGCGGACTGGGTCGCGACATCACCGCGCTGTTACGGGCGGCCAGCCTTCCGGGCGCCGAGCTCGTGCTCCCACTCCTGGTCCACGGGCGGGTCCTCGCCGCCGGCCGGGCGGTGGAAGCCTGCTCGGCCGCGTCGGGCTGCGCGTGCACACCGATGTGGGAGAGGTCCTGCGGGGTCACGCCTCACTCTCGGAGAGCGAGGCGCGAGCCGCGTTCCTGCACACGCTCAGGACGATCGTCGACGTCAGGGGCCAGCGGGTGGATGCGAGCGATCGCCTCTACCTCGCCCAGGCGATCCCGTTCCTGATCGTGTGGGGCGAACGCGATCCGATCATCCCGGTCGCGCACGCGCGCGCGGCCCATGAGCTGGTACCGGGCAGCCGGCTCGAGCTGTTTCCCAACGCCGGCCACTTCCCGCATCTCGACGACCCGCTGCGCTTCGTCGGAGTGCTGAACGACTTCATGGAGACCACCGACCCGGCGCGGGTCGACGCCGACCGCTGGGGCGAGCTCCTGCGCGGCGGCGACGACGTCGCGTCGTCGCCACTTTCAAGGGAATGAGGCAATCGCATGGCCGCAACGAGCACCACATGACGCGACACGGGCCGTCGAGCTGGCCGAGGAGCTCGGAGCCCAGCTCGGGCGGCTGAAGGGCGCGGGACCGAAGATCACGCAATTCCTCTCGATGGTCCAGCTCGACCGGGGCCCGGGCCACGAGCCCGCGCTCGGCGCGCTGCCGGACGGCGCGGGGACGGTGCCCTTCGGCCGCGTGCGAAAGGTGATCGAGCAGGATCTCGACGCCCGCGTGAAGGAGCTGTTCGACGACTTCGACGAGGAGCCGTTCGCCATCGCGTCGCTCGGCCAACTCCACCGCGCGCGCACGGCCGACGGAGCGGAGGTGGCGGTCAAGGTGCAGCACCCGGGCGCCGCGGAGGCCGTCGAGGCCGACCTGCGCAGCCTCGGGCTCGTCGGCCCGATCGTCAAGCGGCTCGCGCCGGGCCTCGACGCGGGCGCGGTGCTGGCCGAGATACGCGAGCGGATCTCCGACGAGCTCGACTACGAGATCGAGGCCCAGCATCAGCGCCGCCTCGAACGCATGTTCCGGGGGCACCCGCACGTGCGGGTGCCGCGCGTGCACACGGACCTCTCGGCGCGCCGCGTGCTGGTCACCGAGTACGTCGAAGGGCTGCGGACCGACGAGATCACGCGCCTCGGCGACGCGGAGCGCGACCGCATCGGCGAGATCGCCTTCCGTTTCTTCTTCGGCCTCGTGCAGCGCGCCGGCGCGGTGGCCGGCGACCCGCACCCGGACAACCTGCTCCTGTGCCCGGACGGCCGGCTCTGCGTGCTCGACTTCGGCCTCATGCGCGACCTCGAAGCGGACTGCCTCGAGGGCGAGCGCGAGATCACGCGCGCACTCGCGGCCGGCGACGCGCAGCGGGTCCACGACGGCCTGTCGAGCCTCGGCTATCTGACCGAACCGGGAGCGCTCGATCCGGGCGTGCTGCTCGAGCACCTCGCGACCGCCGGCGAGTGGATGGTCGCCGACGGCTTCCGCCGCGTCGACGCCGAGTACGTCAAGCAGATCCTGGAGCTCGGCTACCCGCCGCACTCACCGTACTTCGCGTCGATGCGCCACCTCAGAATGCCGCCACCGACACTTCTGCTCCGCCGCATGGAGCTCCAGGTCCTCGCGCTGCTCGGCGAGCTCCACGCTGGAGCCGACTGGGGCGCGATCACCGCCGAGCACCTCTCGGGCGAGCCCCCCTCCACCGTCCTCGGGCGCGAGGATCACGCGTTCTTCGCGCGCCACACGCGCCGATAGCGGGCGGCGCCGAGCTGACGGCCGCCGAGTCCGTAGTCCTCCCCGCCGCGGCGCGAGATCACCCGGATGGCGGTCCGGGCGAACTCGCCTACGGTCACACCATGACCAGCCCGACCCGACACGATCCCTCCACCCGCGAGATCCTCGCCGAGCTGTTCAGCCGGCTGGCGCGCGTCCAGGCCGCCGCCGGCAGCCTGCGCTCGCTGACCGACATGCACAGCACCGCGCCCGCGATGCTGGCCGACGCGCTGCACGGCCTCGAGCACGACCTGCTGCTCGCGGCGGGAGAAGCCGACAGCGCCGCGGCGCGTATGGCGCTCGGGAGCGCAGCCGCAGGCGGATGACCGTCGCCGAGACGCCCGTCGCCGTCGACGTCGCCCTTCGCGACGGCTCGACCGTCCGCATCCGCCCCGTCTCCGAAGACGACGTCCAGGCGGCGAATCGCGGCTTCGGTCTCGTCGCCACCGCGGGCACCCGGAGCGGATCGTCGGCCACGCCGCGTACGTGCGCGTCGCGACCGATCGCGCGGAGATCGCCTTCGAGGTCGACGAGGACCGGCGCGGCCTGGGCATCGGCACGATCCTGCTCGCCCATCTCGCGGAGGCCGCGCAGCGCGACGGCATCGCCACCTTCACGGCGACCGTGCACCCGACCAACCACCGCATGGCGCAGGTCTTCCGCGACTCCGGCTTCGCGGTCGACGTGCACGTCGGGCCGCGGCGAGCTGCACTTCGAGCTGCCGGCCTCGCTCGACGCCGAGGCCGTCGCAGCGCTTCGAGGACCGCGACCGGATCGCGGCGATCGCGGCCGTCGCGCACGTCCTGCGCCCGGCGTCGGTCGCCGTCATCGGCGCCTCGCGCCGCCCGGGCACCGTCGGCGCGGCGCTGCTCGCCAACCTGCGCGCCGGCGGCTACCGCGGTGCGCTGCACGTCGTGCATCCCGGAGGCCGCGGAGATCGGCGGCCTGCCGGCCCACCGGACGATCGCCGACGTGCCCGGCCCGGTCGACCTCGCCGTCGTCGCCGTGCCGGCCGCCGCGGTGCCGCACGTCGCGCGCGAGTGCGGCGCGGCCGGCGTGCGCGCGCTGGTCGTGCTCTCGGCCGGCTTCGCCGAGGTCGGCGCGCGACGGCGCGCGGCTGCAGGCCGAGCTGCTCGAGGTCTGCCGCGCCAGCGGGATGCGGCTCGTCGGGCCCGAACTGCCTCGGCGTGCTCAACACCGCGCCCGCGGTCGGGCTCAACGCGACGTTCGCGCCCGAGACCGCCGCAGCCGCGGCCGGATCGCCTTCGCGTCGCAGAGCGGCGCCTTCGGGATCGCGGCGATCGCCGAGGCGCGCACGCCGCGGTCTCGGGCTGTCGTCGTTCGTCTCGACCGGCGACAAGGCCGACCTCTCCGGCAACGACTTCCTGCGCTTCTGGGAGCAGGACGCCGGACACCGACGTGGTGCTGCTCTACCTCGAGTCGTTCGGCAACCCGCGCCGGTTCGGCCGGATCGCCCGCGCGGTCGCGGCGACGCAAGCCGATCGTCGCGGTCAAGAGCGGCCGCTCGGCCGCCGGGGCGCGCGCCGCCGCCTCGCACACCGGCGCGCTGCTGGCCGCCTCGGACGTCACGGTCGACGCGCTGTTCGACCACGCCGGCGTGATCCGCACGGACACGGTCGGCGGAGCAGTTCGACGTCGCCGCGCTGCTCGGCGCCCAGCCGCTCCCGCGCGGCGACGCGGGTCGCGATCGTGACCAACGCCGGCGGCCCGGGCATCGCCTGCGCCGACGCCTGCGCCGCGGCCGGGCTGCGCGTCGAGCCGCTCGGCGAGCCGCTGCGCGACCGGCTGCGCCGGCACCTGCCCGCGCACGCCGCGCGTCGGCAACCCGGTCGACATGATCGCCTCGGCCGCGCCCGAGGACTTCCGGCGCACGATCGAGCGCGTCGCCGCCGAGCCCGACGTCGACGCCGTCGTCGCGATCTTCATCCCGCCGCTGGTCACGCGCGCCGCCGACGTCGCCGCCGCGATCCGCGCCGCCGGAGCGGCGACCGCGGCCGCCGGCACGCCGCTGCTCGCCGTCTTCATGGCCGCCACGGACGCCGAGCGGGCCGAGCTCGCCGGCGACGGCGCGGTCCCCGTCTACGGCACGCCCGAGGAGGCGGTCCGCGCGCTCGGTCACGTCGCCCGCTACGCCGCCTGGCGGCGCGACGGGCCGGACGACGCCGCCGGCGCTCGACGACGGTCGACGCCGACGCGGTCGCCGCGGTGCTGGCCGGCGCGCTCGCGGCGGCGGCGGCTGGCTCGCTCCGCAGGACGTCGAGCGCGTCCTGGCGCGCGTACGGCATCCCGCTCGTGGAGTCCCGCTCGCGGCCACGGCCGCCGAGGCCGGGCGCCGCGCCGCCGAGCTCGGCGGGCCGGTGGCCGCTCAAGGCCGATCGCGCCCGGCCTCGTGCACAAGGCCGACGCCGGCGGCGTCGCGCTCGGCCTCACGCGGCGAGGCCGGCGACCGCGCGCGCCGCGCGCGCGATGGCCGCGCGCGGTACGCGCGGCCGGCCACGAGCCGGAGGGCTTCGTCGTGCAGCGGATGGCGCCGCCGGGCGCCGAGCTGATCGTCGGCATCGTCGGCGACCCCGACTTCGGACCCGTCGTCGCCTGCGGCGCCGGCGGGCACGCCGTCGAGCTGCTCGGCGACGTCGCGGTCCGCCTCGCCCCGCTCGGCCGGCGCGCCGCCGGCGCGATGCTGCGCTCGCTGCGCACGTTCCCGCTGCTCGACGGCTACCGCGGCGCGCCGCGCGCCGACCTGCGCCGCGGTCGAGGACGTGCTGTTGCGCGTCTCCGCGCTCGCCGCGGCACATCCGGAGATCGCGGAGCTCGACTGCAACCCGCTGCTTGGCCGGCCCGGACGGCGCGGTCGTCGTCGACGCCCGCGTCCGCGTGGCCGCCCCGCGTCCCGGCGCGGCCGTTCCCGGCGCTGGATCGCTGAGCGCGCCAGGCGTCCGGGCTCGTGGCACGCTTCATCCGCGCGCGCCACCGCCGGATGTCCGTGGAATCCCGCAACGATCTTCGGGAAGCGCCGGATGCCGCGCTACCACCGTGCCCGTAGCGTCACTGACGTACACGCCCCGCGTTCGGAGGAAGCACCGTGCCCACCATCATCGTCGGCGTCGACGACTCGCCCCGCTCGGAGGACGCGGTCGCGCTCGCCGGCGACCTCGCACGCGCCAGCGGCGCCGAGATCCTCGCGGTCGGCGCCTTCCCGTTCGACGACCGGCCGGCAGCGCACTTCAACCCCGCCATGCGCGAACCGCTGCGCGACGCGTGCGTGGCGACTCTCGAGCGGCTCTGCGAGCCGCTGAGCGACGTGCCGCAGGTGCGCTCGATCGCCGTCGCCGATCCTTCCCCCGCCCGTGCACTGCTCATCGCCGCGGCCGCCGCGGACGCCGCGCTGATCGTCGTCGGCTCCAGCCACGCCGGCTACCACGGGCGGCTGCACCCCGGCAGCACCGCGTGGCGGCTGTTGCAGGGCGCGCCCTGCCCAATCGCTCTCGCTCCACAGGGGCACCGGCTGCGACCGCATCTCCGCAGCGGCCGGACCGCCGCGGCGTTCGACGGCTCGCCGGGCGCGCGCGCCGCCCTCGACGCGGCGGCACTGATCGCGCGCGCCACAGACACGCCGCTCCGCGTGATCCGGGTCTTCGCACGCGACCTGCCGACACCGCCCGCGCGCATTCGCCCCCGGGCTTCGTGCGGATCACGGCGGACGCCGAACAGGCCGCGCGGGAGGAGCTCGAGTGCGCCGTCGCAGAGCTCGCCGGCGCAGATGTAGAGGCCGCCTTCCTCATCGGCGACCCCGCCGACGAGCTGGCCCGCGAGTCGGAGGTGTGCGACCTGATCGTCATCGGCTCCCGCGGCTACGGGCCGGCGCCCGCGGTGCTGCTCGGCGACGTCTCCGGCCGCCTGATGCGCACAGCGGCCTGCCCGGTCGTGATCGTGCCCAATGGCCTGAAGGCCCCGCTGATCGAGCTCTTCGCCCGCAGGTATGTTGCGATGCGGTGAGTTTGAACCGGCTTCCCGGACTGACGCTGGGCGAGCTCCTCGACGGCGACCTGGGCCTCGAGCTCGTCGCCGGCGGCGAGGACGCGCGCCACCGCCGGGTCGCGGGCGCGCACAGCATCGAGATCGACCACCCGGCGGACTGGCTCGGGCGCCGCTGGATCATGTTGACGACGGGGGTGCGCCTGCGGCACCGTGCCGCGCGCGCAACGGCAGCTCGTCGCGGAGCTCGAGGAGATCGGGGCCGCGGCGCTGGGCTTCGGCGTCGAGGTGGTGTTCAAGCGCGTTCCGCCGGCGCTGCTCGACGAGGCGCGCAGTCGAGGCCTTCCCGTCTTCACGATCCCGCTGCGGACGCCATTCCGCGACGTCGTCAGCGCCGTCAACGCCTCGCTGCTCAGCACGGAGGTGCGTGCGATGCAGCGGCTGTCGTCGTTGCAGCTCCATTTGATGGACGCGCTGGAGGAGGACGATCCGCGGCGGGCGGTCATCGAGCGGCTCGCCGCCTTCGTCGATGCGACGGTCACCCTGTTCTCCCCGGACGGGCGGGTCCTGCGGACGACCGGGCGTGCGCCCACCGAGGCGATCTGGCATGAGATCACGCGCCGCCCGGCCGCGCTGATGCAGTTCGAGTTCGAGGGCTGGGAGACGATCGCCACCCCGTTGCACCGCGACATGAAGAACGGTTCCTGGCTCGCCGTGTCGCGGGGCCGGTCGCAACCGATGGCGCACGTGACGCGCGCGGCGGCGAGGGCGACCGCGCCGGTACTCGCCGCACTGGCGCGCCTGGACGACATGACCCAGGCACAGGAGCACGCGATCCGGGGTGCGGTGCTGGACGCCCTGCTCGACGGCCGTGACGCTGACCACGGATCGCTGGCGGCTCGCGCGGCCGCACTGGGTATCGACGGCTCCACGCCGGCCCGCGTCGTCCTGCTTGAACCTCGGCAGCTGCGCGAGGCGGTCGAGACGGCGCTCGATCAGCGTTCGCTGCCCTTCCTGGCGGGCACCCGCCGGGATGCCTGCGTCCTCCTCGTCCAAGCGACGCAGGAGGACATCCGTGCCGCCGTCGCCGACGCGCTGGTCTCCAACCCGGACGCCGCCGCCGGCGTGGGACGACCGGCCGCCGGCGTCGCCGCCGTTCCGGACTCGCTGCGCGACGCCGAGATCGTGCTGGAGCGCACGCGGACCGACCCGGGTCGGCAGCTGCTCGCCTTCGAGGATCTCGACCTCGCAACGCTCGTCGCCACGGACGCGTCGACCGAACGCCTGAAGCCCAAGGTCGACGAGCTGATCGGAGAGCTCCGGGCCCACCAAGGGCTGTTCGACACGCTCGTCGCGTACTTCGGGCACGACCTCGACGTGATGCGGACCTCCGAGGCCATCGGCGTGCACCACAACTCCCTTCGCTACCGGCTCGGTCGTGTCGAGCAGGTCCTCGGGCGCTCGCTGAAGGACCCCGCCACGATCGCCTCGCTGTACATCGCGTTCACCACACACCGCCACGACGAGCAGTCTCGGTAGATCTACGAGAACCAGTCGCGGTATTCGTGGAAGTACCGATGGCGAACCTGCCCGGCCGGCTCCATCGTGGGTGGCTGATGAACATCGGCATCCCCACCGAGATCAAGACGGACGAGCGGCGCGTCGCGATCACGCCGGCCGGCGCGCGCGAGCTCACCCGCCGCGGCCACCGCGTGCTCGTCCAACGCGGCGCCGGTACCGGCTCGGGTTCCCGGACTCCGCCTACCTGGCCGTGGACGCCGAATGCACGACCGTCGCCGAGGTCTTCGAGCGGGCGGAGCTCGTCCTGAAGGTAAAGGAGCCGCTGCGCGAGGAGGTCGAGCGGCTGACCGAGCAGCACACGCTGTTCACGTACCTGCATCTCGCGGCCGACCCGGAGCTCGCTCTGGCGCTCGCCGTGACTGGTGCGCGCTGCATCGCCTATGAGACGGTCGAGGACGCGCACGGACGGCTCGTGCTCCTCGCACCCATGAGCGAGATCGCGGGCCGGCTCGCCGCGCAGGCCGGAGCGACGGCGATGACCGGGCCCGGAGGCGGGCGCGGCCTGCTGATCGGCGGGGTGCCGGGCGTAGCCCCGGCCGAGGTCCTCATCCTCGGTGGCGGCGTCGCCGGGACCGCGGCCGCGACCGTCGCGGCCGGCATGGGTGCCCGCGTGACGATCGTCGACCGTTCCATCCCACGCCTGATCGAGCTCGCCGAACGCTTCGCCGGGCGCGTCCGCACGGTGCACGCCGGCGAACTCGCGATCGAGGAGCTGCTGCCCACCGCCGACCTGGTGATCGGCGCCGTGCTCGTTCCCGGCGCCCGTGCCCCGCGGCTCGTCCGGCGCGAGCAGCTCGGCGCCATGCGTCCCGGCAGCGTGCTGGTCGACATCTCGATCGATCAGGGCGGCTGCTTCGAGACGTCGCGTCCAACGACGCACTCTGAGCCCACCTACGAACTGGACGGCATCGTCCACTACTGCGTCACGAACATGCCGGGCGCCGTCGCCGCGACGAGCACACGTGCGCTGACCAACGCGACGCTCGACTACGCGCTGCGCCTCGCCGACCTCGGTCCGGAGGCGGCGCTCGACGACGACCCGCGGTTCGCGCGCGGGCTCAACGTCGCCGACGGGCGCATCGTCCATGACACCGTCGCCGCCGCGGTCGAAACCGCGCTGACGCCGGTCTGACCCCGGAGGCATCATGACCACCGCCAGCACGAGCCACGCCCTGTGGCATCCGTTCGCCGACATGGGCAGCGTCGACGGCGACCGCATGGTCCTGACCCGCGCCGAGGGCCCCTGGGTGTGGGATGACGGCGGGCGCCGCTACCTCGACGCCACGGCCGCCCTCTGGTACTCGAACCTCGGCCACGGCCGCCACGAGATCGCCGAGGCGGTGGAGCACCAGCTCAAGACGCTCGACGCGTACAGCATCTTCGGCGACTTCGCGAACGAGCCGGCGCTCGAGCTCGCCGACCGCCTCGCCGCGCTGACGCCGACCCCCGGCAGCCGCGTGTTCCTCGGCTCCGGCGGCGGGGACATGATCGAAACCGCGGCCAAGATCGCTCGCAGCCACCACGTCCACAACGGCGAGCCGCGGCGCGTGCACCTGATCGGCCGGGCGGGCGGCTATCACGGGACCCACGGCGTGGGCACGAGCGTCAGCGGGATCGCCGCCAACGCCACGGGCTTCGGGCCGCTCGTCCGCGACGTGTCCAGCGTGCGGCACGACGACGTCGGGGCGCTCGAGGCGGAGATCCTGCGCATCGGCGCGGAGCGGGTCGCGGCGTTCTTCTGCGAGCCGGTGATCGGTGCCGGCGGCGTCCACCTCCCCCGCCGGCTACATCGAGGGAGTCGCCGAGGTCTGCGCCCGCCACGGCGTCCTGTTCGTCGCCGACTGCGTGATCTGCGGTTCGGCCGGCTGGGCGCCTGGGTCGGGGTCGACCGCTGGCCGGTGCGCCCGGACCTGATCGCCGTCGCAAGGGCGCTTTCGGGCGGCACCATGCCGATCGGTGCGCTGATCGTCGCCCCGCACGTCGCCGCGCCGTTCTTCACCGGCCGGCCCGGGGCGCCGGTGCTCGGCCACGGAGCGACCTATGCCGGACAGCCCGCGTGCTGCGCCGCGGCCAACGTCGCGCTCGACATCTACGAGCGCGAGGAGCTGATCGAGCGCGGCCGGACGCTGGAGGAGCCGCTCGCGGCAGCGCTCGCGCCGCTCGCCGATCACCCGCTGGTGGGCGAAGTCCGCGCCGGGCTCGGCTTCCTCGCGGGCATCGACGTGACCCCGAGGCGCTGACGCCGATCCCGGGATCGTGCGCGACTGGCGGCGCGCGTGTCGCGCGGAGGGCGTCCTCGTCCGGCCGCTGGCGGGGGGCATCGCGGTGTCTCCGCCGCTGGTCTGCGGCCGCGAGGAGATCTCGCTCCTGGCGGACCGGATCGGCGCAGCGCTCGACCGCTCGGCGCCGCGGCGCCCTAGGAGCTTGTTGAAGTTCGCCGGTTGGACCGGGTCGCTGCGGGCATGGCTCATCCAGCGTTCACGGTGCGGTCGGGCGAAGAGACCCGGCGGGTGCAGATGGTCTGTCCGGTCCAGGTCGGACCAGGCGTACCAGATCGAGTTGGGGTAGTCCCGAGGTTGCCCTCGGTGAACGTCACGTGGATGCGCTCGCCGTCGCTCTCGTACTTGGCGTCCGGCCGGTCACACCCGCCCCGGCCGAGGAGCGCGTGGCCGCGACGCCCGCGCGAGAGCGGCCCGCGAACGAGGCTCTCGGCGCGCGACCAGCGCGCCCGCGGTAGTGTAGCTCGGCTGCCAGTTGGCGCCCCGGAACAGCAGCCACAGCCGTCCGTCGGCCCGGAGCGGGCTCGGGTACGTGTAACACCATCCCCCAGCGTGTTCGTTCCGATCCGTACGCCTTCGAGAGCGCGCGATCGAGTACGGCTTGGTGGAGACCGGGTCGACCATCTCCGGGCCGTTGTCGGCCGAGTAGAAGACCATGATCCGCCCGTCGGTGCGCACGTAGAGCGACGGGTTGTTGTGGTCGTCGATCGTCAACCGCGGCGTCAGTCGCCGGTGCGCGATGAGGCGGTTGCGGTCGAGGGCGACGACGTGCGTGTAGCCCTTCTGGTCCGCCCCAGCCCACGAACGTCCGTCCGCCGGCGTGCACGGCGCGCGGGTCACCGAAGTACGACCATGCGCCGCTGCCGATGAATGCGTGGCCGCCGACGCGCCGCTCGGCGCGACACTCAGGACCACCGCAATGGCTATGCCCAGGCTGCGCCGCTTCAGAAGTCCGCACCCTAATCGACCCGCGCCGGCATGGGCGCCGGCGCGGGTCGCAGGGTCAATCAGTCAACCGGGAGCGGGCAGACCCAGCCGAGCTCGGGGTCCGGCGCCAGCTGGCGGTCGAGGTTGCGCGAGGAAGCGCTGCTGCGCCTCGCTCATCTTCGGCGCGACGACCTCCTTGCGGTCTTCGATGCCTTCTTGCCGGCCGTCGTTGAACTTGAGGACGTCGATGCCGCGGGCGTTATCGGCGACGACCACGTAGTCGCCGTACCAGTACGACGCCCACACGTTGCCGCCGTCGGGCCGGAAGTAGCCGACCTGGATCGGGTTCGTCGGGTCGTTGATGTCGAGGATGCGCGTGCCCTGGCCGTACCAGCCGTACGCGATCAGGCCGTTGGCGAGGTCGAAGTAGTGCGCCGAGCAGCTGTTGAGCGGGATCGTCGCCTCCTTGTCCTTCGGCCTCCAGGTGCCGACCGTCTTGAGGCGGAACGGGCTTCTCCGGCGTCGACTTCCAGCCCTCGCCGTTGTAGGAGCCCTCGAGCGAGGAGATCACGAACTGGCCCTCGCCGTCGCAGGTGGTGCTGTTGAACCACTCCTCGGTGCCCATGACGAGCTCGCCCGGCTTGTAGCCCTGACCGAGCGACGGGCCGTCGCTGGAGGTCGTTGCGCGCGGGGCGCAGGCCGTTGTGCATCCAGCCGCCGGGGTTGCTCGTCGCTGACCGCGTCGTCGCCCAGTCCGCCGCCCGCGTACGGGATCGGCTTGACCGGCGTCGCGCGGCGCGACCGCCCCGTCAGCGGATCGTGGTGCACGCCGTCGGTCCAGTAGCCGCGCATGCCGCCGAGGCCGGAGACCCAGGCGACGCCCTGGTCGTCGACGTCGACGTCGTGCGCGTACGCGGTCACGCCGTCCTGGCGGAACAGGTCGACCGGGTCGTTCGGGTAGCTGACCGGGTTCGCGGGATCGCGCAGGTCGGTCACGATGATCGGGCGCCCGCCGGCCCAGCCGAGGTCGGTGCGCTGCTGCGCGTTGCTCGCCGGGCCGCCGGTCCACAGCCACTCGCAGTCGTTGACGCACGAGGTCGTGTGGCCCGTCGGCAGCTGCTTGAACGTGATCAGCTTGAGGTCGGCCGGGTCCTTGGCGTCGACGATGTAGACGCCGGCGACGTCGGTGTTCGAGTTCGTCGAGCCGCCGTAAGGCGCGCGGGTCGCGCGACAGGAACACCAGCTTGCGGCGCTGGTCGACGTCCATGTCCTCGTTCTGCCAGATACGTGCGCGACGCGCTCGGCGTGCGGCCGAGGTCGAGGTCGTACTGGAGCACGAGCGCGTCGTTGCCGAGCTCGTCGAGCAGGAGCGGCGCCTCCGGGTCCGCCATGTCGTAGGTCTTCAGGCCGAAGCGGCCGGTGATCAGCATCACCGTGCGCGCCTTCGAGCCGTGGCCGTAGGTCATGAAGTTGATCGCCGTCGCCTGCCGGCCCTCCGGCAGGTTCTTGATGAACTTCATGTTCTTGATCGCCCCGGCCGGCGGCGTCCGCCGCGCTCGCCGGCGCGGCGACGGCAAGCAGTCGCCACGATACCGCAAGGCGGTTTCCCTCATCCTTCCCCCCCAGTCTGGCCCACAAGGGACGCCCCTCCATGCCGGCCCTCGAGCGGGCAAGGCGGAGCTGCAAAGGCGCCGTTTGGCTCTGGAAAGCCAAAAGTCGATCGTTCGCTCGTCGAACCCGAGTGAGACCGGCGAAGCCTCCGCCCGAATGCGCCGGATCACCATCTCCGCCGCCGTCGCTACGCCCTCGCCATCGGCTGTCGGCTTCTCGTCGAGGCGCCGGACGCCGTCCACCTTCCCCGGCGGGCGGTCCGATCCTCTACATCGGCGTCGTCCTCGCCTGGGGCTTCGTCGGCGTCGGCGCCTTCGCATGGCTGCGCCGGCCGGACAACCGCACCGGCAAGCTGATGGTGATCGTCGGCGCTCGCTCGTCGGCGCTCACCGGCCTGCAGTTCTTCGACACGCCGGCGCTGTTCGGCTCGGCTCGCTGGTGGACACCGACGACCGCTCCGCTGCTCGTCCACCTGCTGCTCGCGTTCCCGTCCGGGCAGCGTCGAGGGCCGCGCGGCACGCCGGGTCGTCGCCCTCGGCTACATCGCCGGGGCGCTCCAGCTGCCGCGCGCTGCTCGTCACCCAGTGCCGACGAGGGCTGCCCGGAGAACCCGTGCTGATGTCGACGGAGAGGCCCTGTCGCGATCGCGGTGGCCAGGCGCAGGCGTTGCTCGGTCGCGTCGTCGAGCGGCCGTCGTCGTCCTGCTGCGATCGCTGGCGAACGCTCGAGCCCGGCGCAGCGCCGCGGCCTCGAGCCGGTGCTGCTGCTCGGTGCGGCGATCCTCGCGCTCGGCCTGGGCTCGACCGTGCGACCGATCTCGGCGTGGGCGCCGCCGACTGTCCAGATCGCCTTCTTCGCGGCCTTCGCGCTGTGCCGGCCGCGTTCCTGCTCGGGCTCGTTGCGCACCCGCTTCTTCCGCACGGCGACCGTCGCGCGCGTGATCGAGCGCCTCACGCGCGACCCGCGCGGCGTCCGCGACGCGCTCGCGGTCGAGCTCGGCGACCCGACGCTCGAGGTCGCGTACTGGCTGTCCGAGCGGCTACGTCGACGCGCGACGGCGCCCGCTCGCCGGATCCGGGCCCAGGCCACGTGCTGACCGAGATCGAGTACGAGGGCCGGCGCGTCGGCGGCGCTGCTCCACGACGCGGTGCTGAGCGAGACGCCCGAGCTGCTCCGCGAGGCGGCCGCCGCGGCGGCGCTCGCGCTCGAGAACGCGCGCCTGGAGGTCGAGCTGCGCGCGCGCCTCGAGGCCCTGCGCGCGTCGCGGGCGCGCCTGGTGGAGGCCGGCGACGCCGAGCGCCGCCGGCTCGGCCGCGACCTGCACGACGGCGCCCAGCAGCGGCTCGTCGCGCTGATGATCGAGCTGCAGCTCGCGCGCGAGCGCTTCGACTCCGACCCGGCGGCGCCCGCGAGCTGGTCGACAGCGCGTTCGCCAACGCGGAGGCGGCGGTCCGCGAGTTGCGCGATCTCGCCGCCGGCATCCATCCCGCGGTGCTCTCCCAGCGCGGGCTCGACGCGGCGCTCGAGTCGCTCGCGAGCCGCGCGCCCGTCCCGTTGGAGCTCGACGAGCGGCTCGACGAGCGCCTGGCCGAGCGCCGTCGAGACCGCGGCCTACTTCGTCGTCGCCGAGGCGCTGACCAACGTCGCCAAGTACGCCGGCGCGACGCACGCCCGCGTCGAGGTCCGGCGCGAGGACGGCGCACGCCGTGATCGACGTCCGCGATGACGGCGTCGGCGGCGCGGACGTCGGCGGCGGCACCGGCCTGCGCGGCCTCGCCGACCGCGTCGGCGCGCTCGACGGCACGCTGGAGGTCGAGAGCCCGCCGGGCGCGGGCACGCTCGTCCGCGCGCGCATCCCGCTATGAGTCCGTGAAGCGTCGCTCAGCCAGCAGGGCACGCACCGGCGAAGCCGGTCGCGAACATGAAGCGCATCGTAGGAACTGAGGACGGCGAGCACGCGCCGGTGGTCCTCGGTGCCGGAGCGCACGCCGAGCTTGCAGAAGATGCTCGTCACGTGCTTCTCGACGGCGTGCGGCGTGACGACGAGCACCTCGGCGATGCCCTTGTTCGAGCGGCCCTCGGCCATCAACTCGAGCACCTCGCGCTCGCGCGGCGTCAGCGCCTCCAGCGGGTCGTCGCGGCGGCGGCGGCCGAGCATGTGCGCGACGACGGTCGGGTCGAGCACCGACCCGCCGGCGGCCGACGCGCCGACGGCGTCGGCGAAGCCCGCGAAGTCGGTCACACGGTCCTTGAGCAGGTAGCCGACGCCCTCGGCGCTCTCGCCGATCAGGTCGACCGCGTAGCGCTCCTCGGCGAACTGCGAGAGCACGAGCACGCCCGACGTCCGGCTGCGTCGCGCGGATCTCCAGCGCCGCGCGCAGGCCCGTCGTCGGTGTTGTCGGGCGGCATCTGCACGTCGACGATCGCGACGTCCGGCTTGTGCGCGCCGACCTTGCGCAGCAGGTCGGGCGCGTCGCCGGCCTCGGCCACGACTTCGAAGCCGGCGTCGCCGAGCAGGCGCACGATGCCCTGGCGCAGCAGCGCCTGGTCCTCGCCGATGACGATCTCGCGACTCATGGCGGTCCGAGTAACTCGACCAGACGCGGCGAGGCGAGCTCGGCCTTGCGGCACGAATCCGCGCGCGCCGGAGCGCTCGACGGCGTCGCCCAGCGCCGTCCGCGTCGAGCGTCGAGACGACCAGCACGATCGCGGCATCGACGGCGGCGGCCAGTTGCCCGGCCAGCGGTCGACGCCGTCGCCGTCGGGCAGGTTGACGTCCAGCAGCGACGCAGTCCGGCCGCAGCGCGCGGCCGCGTCGAGACGCGGACGCGACGTCCTCGGCCACGCCGACGACCTCATAGCCACGCGCCTGCAGCAGCACCCGCGCCGTCGTGCGGAAGGCGGCGGAGTCATCGACGACGAGGACGGTGCGGGGCATGCCACAACGTAAACGGGCCTGGCACCGTTACGTCGGGGGGATTGCCGTAGGTCGGGGCGCGCGCAACCGAACGTCGCGGTCTCCGTCTCGCTGCAGCGACGCGGCGTCGGCGGGGCACGTGCACTGGGACAATCGTTGGATGACACATCGACCGCGCTCCGCGTCCGAGATCCTCGTCCGCGACTTCGGCTCCGGCGACGGCGACCGTCCGCGCCCTCGACGGCGTCACGCCTCGGCTTCGCGCCCGGCACGTTCACCGCCGTGATGGGACCCTCGGGCTCCGGCAAGTCGACGCTGCTGCAGTCCGCGGCGGGGCTCGACCGGCCCACGTCGGGCCGCGTGGATCTCGGCGACGTCGAGCTGAGCGGCTCGAGCGAGCGGGCGCTGGCGCGGCTGCGGCGCGAGCGCGTCGGCTTCGTGTTTCAGTCCTTCAACCTGCTCGCGGCGCTGACCGCCGCGCAGAACGTCGCGCTGCCCTCGCGGCTCGCCGGCCGCCGGCTGTCGCGCGGCGCGGTCCGCGAGGCACTCGCCGGCGTCGGCCTCGGACGGACCGCGCGGGGCATCGCCTGCGCAGCTCTCCGGCGGGCAGCAGCAGCGCGTGGCGATCGCACGGGCGCTCGTGGGCGAGCCCGAGATCGTGTTCGCCGACGAGCCGACCGGTGCACTCGACCTGCCGCGCCGGCCGCGAGGTGCTCGCGCTGCTGCGCGACACGGTCGACAGCGGCGGCCGCACGCTCGTGATGGTCACCCACGACCCGTCGGCCGCCGCCTGGGCCGATCGCGTCGTGTTCATGGCCGACGGCCGGCTCGCCGGCGAGCTGACCGCGCCCGACCGCCGAGCAGGTCGCGGAGCGCCTGACGGGGCTGGGGGACTGACGATGCTGCGCATCTCCTGGCAGACGCTGCGCGCCGTCGCGGCACGCTCGCCGGCGCTTCGTCGCGATCTGGCTCGCCGTCACGCTCGCCTATGCCACCGGCCTGCTGATGGCCGGCGCGCTCGGCCCGCCCGGCCCGGGCCGCTTCGCCGCCGCCGACGCCGTCGTCCAGGCCGATCCGTCGTCGACGACCGAACGTCGTCCGTCGCCGCACTGCGCCGACGTCGCGCGGTTCGACGGCGCCGTCGGCGACGTCGCGTTCGCGTCGGCGCGTGGGACGCCGGGGCCGGCGGCTCAGCGGCGACCCGCTGCACGCCCACGGCTGGGCGAGCGCTCCGCTCACGCCGTACCGCCTCATCGCCGGCGGGCCCGACAGGCCGCGCGCGAGGTCGTCGTCGACGACCACGCCGTCGCGGCGGGTGACCGCGTCGCGATCGCCACGCCGGCGGGCGAGGCGACCTACCGCGTCGCCGGCCGCGTCCGCGGCTCAGCCCGCCGACGCTGTTCTTCGCCGACCGCGTCGCGGCGCGCCTGTCGGGCGCGCCGGACAGGTGAACGCGATCGTCGTTCGCGGGACCGTGCCGCGCGTCGCGCCGCCGCTCGAGGTGCTCGACCACGAGCACGCGGCCGATGCCGACGCCGGCGACCCGCGCGGTGCCGACCGGGCGCGTTCATGGCCATCTTCGGCACCATGGGCGGCATCGCCGGCGCCGTCGCGCTGTTCGTCGTCGCCGGGACGTTCACGCTCGCGATCGCGCAGCGCCGCCGCGAGGTCGCCGTGCTGCGCGCGCTCGGCGCCGCGCCGCACCAGGTACGGCGCCTGATCGCCGGCGAGGCGCTGATCGTCTCGCTCGTCGCCGGCGTCCTCGGTCTGCTGGCCGGGCGGCCGTTCGCCCGCGCGATCGTCAGATGCTCGTCGAGCACGACGTCGTGCCGGCGGCTTCACGCCCGGCACCTCGTGGATCCCGCTCGCCGCCGCGCTCGGCGGCGCCGTGCTGATCGCCCAGCTGGCGGTCTTCGCGGCCGCCCGGCGCGCCGGGCGCACGCGTCCGGCCGAGGCGCTGCGCGACGCAGCGATCGAGCATCCGCGCCCGGGCGTGCTGCAACTCGTCGCCGGCCTGCTGTGCGTCGGAGGCGGGGTCGCGATGGCGCTGGTGTTCTCGGGAATGTGGGCGGTCGCGTTCGCGATCCTGATCGGCTTGCTGCTCGCGACCGGGGTGGGCCTGCTCGGCCGTGGCTGATTGGGCTGCCGGCGGCCGTGCTGGCCCGGCCGCTGCGGCGGCTCGGCGCGTCCGGCCTGCTCGCGAGCACGGGCCTGCTGCGCGAACCGGTGGCGCACCGCCGCGCTCGCCACGCCGATCGTGCTCGTCGCGATGCTGGCCGGCACTCAGGCGGTCGTCCAGTCGAGCGCCAGCGCGACATCGAGCAGGTGAGCGCGGAGCGTGTCCCGGCGCCGTACGTGGTCGTCGGCCGCGACGACGCGCCGGTCCCGCACGCATGCGGGTCGCCGACGCGGCTCGTCGCTCCGACATCGGTCTAGCCAGACGGCCGCCTCGCCGAGGAGGGCCCGTCGCCGGCGGCCGGCATTCGCCCGCGCGGGCCCACCGGGCTCGACGTGGGCTTCAGGTCTCGCCCACGTCCGCGGCGATGCCGTCGCCGTCAGCCGGGTCTTCGCGCAGCGGGGGACCTGCGGGTAGGCGACCCGTTCAGTGCGCGGGTCGCCGGCACGTCCCACCGGACGCTCCGCGTGGCGGCGGTCTACGACCGGGCCGCCGGGCTCGGCGACGTGCTCGTGCGCGACGTGCCGGCGCCGATCGCGGCGTTCTTCGCCCCCGAGCAGCGCGATGACGCGCTCACGCGCGACGAGTACCGCGACGGGCTTCGCGCCGCCGCGAACGACGACGCGTGGGCGGTGTGGATGATCATCGGCCTGGCCGCGCTGTTCGCGGCGCTCGCGCTGGTCAACACCGCGGCGATGGCCGCGTCCGAGCGTCGCGAAGAGCTCGCGACGATCCGGCTGCTCGGCGGCACGCGCGGCCACGCGATCCGCACGGTCGTGCTCGAGATGGTCCCGACGTCGTGGTCGCGCTCGGGGCCGGAGCGGTCGTCATCGCGGTCTCCGTGTACGGCGTCCCGCACGGGCTCACCGGCGTCCCGCTCGCGGTGCCCGTCGCGCTCGTCGCGAGGATGCCGCTCGGCGCCGCCGCGGTCGGGCTGCTCGCCGCGCTGGTGAGCACGCGGATCGCGCTGCGCGCTTCGCCGGCGGAAGCGATGCGAACCCGCGAAACCTAAAGGGGCCGGCCCCTTTCCGCGACACCTGTCGCTTAACGCGGAACGTCCCCATTAAGCGACAGAGGTCAGGCGGGACGGTTCCTTTTAGGCGGGAGGTCGGCGCGGAGGATGGTGCCCTCGCCCAGGGGGCTGTCGACCGTGAGGCGGCCACCGAGCGCCTCGACGCGGTCGGCGAGCCCGCGCAGGCCCGAGCCGCCGCCCGGGTGCGCGCCGCCCGCGCCGTCGTCGGCGACCTCGAGCGGGCGTCGCCGTCGCGCGCGGTCCGACGCGCACGCGCACGACGGAGGCGCCGGCGTACTTGGCCACGTTGGTGAGTGCCTCGGAGACGACGTAGTAGGCGGCCACCTCGACGGGCCCCGGGAGCCGGTCCGTCCGGGTGACCTCGAGGGCGACCGGTACCGGGGCGCGGTCGGCGAGCGCCCTCCAGCGCGGGCTCGAGGCCACGCTCGGTCAGGACCGCCGGGTGGATGCCGCGCGCCAGCTCGCGGATCTCCTTGCAGCGCGTGCGCGAGCTCTTCGCCGGCGCCGGCCACGTCGCCGTCGTCGGGCTGGCGGCGCGCGGCCAGGCGCAGCTTGAGCGCCAGGGACACGAGCCGCTGCTGCGCGCCGTCGTGCAGGTCGCGCTCGATCCGCCGGCGCTCCTCGTCGCCCGCCTGCACGATGCGGGCGCGCGAGGCGCTCAGATCCTCGCGCGCCTGCGCATTCGCGAGGGCCTGTGCCGCAAGTTCGGCGAAGTACGCGATCCGCTGCTCGGCATCCTCGGGGAACCGCTGCTCATTGACGCTGAGGAGAACCATCGCCCCCCACAGGCGTCCGCCGAGGAAGACCGGCGCCGCCACCGATGAGTGGAACCCGACCCGGCGCAGCTCACGCGCGACCACGCCGTCGAGCGCGTCGTAGTTCTCGATCCGTGCGGGCGCGCCCGTACGAAACACGCGCCCCGCGGCGGTGTCGGCGCGCAGCGGCATCTCGGTG
>CAVWJU010000007.1:0-72773 GCA_963755275.1 uncultured Solirubrobacteraceae bacterium
AGCGCGTCTAGAAGGTGAGCACGAGGCTGCCGACCTTGCGACCGCTGTCGACCCGGCGGTGGGCGTCGACGATCTGCGTGAACGGCAGGACCGTGTCGATCACCGGCTTGATCGCTCCCTGCTCGGCCAGGGTCATCAGCGTTCGGTAGCTGTCGGCGATCGCGTCGGCGTTCGGGGTGCCGGCGATCGTGGCTTTCTGGCGGGTCGCGGCAAGCGTTTCGGCGAGGTTGCCGACGACCATCAGGAAGCGGCCGCCCGGCTTCAGCGATTCCTTGATGCGCTTGTAGGGCGCGTTGCCGTGGGTGTCCATGACGACGTCGTAGCGCTGGCCGTTGCGCGTGAAGTCCTCGGCTTTGTAGTCGACCACGTGGTCGGCTCCGAGGCTCCGGACGAGGTCGGCGTTAGCGGCGCTGCAGACGGCGGTGACCTCGGCGCCCGAGTGCTTGGCGAGCTGCACGGCCATCGTGCCCACCGCCCCGGAGGCGCCGTTGATCAGCACCGTCTCGCCGGCAGCGAGCTTTCCCCGCTGGAAGAAGTAGAGCGCAGTCGAGCCGCCGAAGCACAGCGCCACCGCGTCGTGATCGCTGAGCTGCTCGGGGATCTTCACGAGAGCCCCCTGCGCCGGCACAACCGCGAACTCGGCATGACAGCCCATCTTGAACCCGCGTGAGACGACGACGCGCTCACCCGGCTGTACGCCGCTGACGCCCGCACCCACGGCCTGGACCTGCCCGGCCATCTCGAAGCCCAGGATCGGCTGTCGCAGCTTCGTGAGGCCCAACCTCAGCCGCGCCGGCACACGCATCCCGCGCGGGACGTTCAGCGCCCGCAGCCTGGCGTCCCCCGAGTTGACGGTCGTCGCGGCGGCCTTCACCAGCACCTCGCCGTCGCCCGGCGCCGGCGTCGGCACGTCCTTGATCTCCACAACCTCCGGCGGCCCATACCGCGTGCAGGCGGCGGCCTTCACGAATCACCTCGCCTGCGCATTGCGCGAACGTACAGCACCGGCGTCGCCAGACGACCCGCGTCGGGCTCGGGCTGATCGCCGCGTCCGGCATCGGGCAGCGTCACGCAGCCCCACCGATCGAGCGAGCGTGCGAGGACTCTACGCATCGAGAAACTGGTCGAAGATCGCCGCGTTGTAGCCACGAAGCCGGCATCCAACGCGGTCATCGTCCACCGACAGGTCCTCATCAGCCAAGCCACGCCAGGCGCGAGTACGCCACTCGCACGCCGTCCGTCGAGTGCCCGTCAGCCAATCGCATCGCACGCTCTGTGGGCGCCGCGTGAGCAGCCCAACGGTGCGGTCCCGTGAGCCGCGGCGAACGAGCCGCGCGCAAGCTGCTGAGAAGTCACCGAACTCTTGGAAGTAGGGACCGGCAGCGGGCCAGCGCAGCCCTCGCGTGCTACTCGCTATGCGTCCTTGCGCGAGGTGGCTCCGGGTTCGGGCAGAGCCAGCTCTCCCGGGTCGAGTCCGCCGAGCTCAGTGATTGTCCGCTCGACCCACGCTCCGAGCCGCTCGCCCTGTGCGCTGAGGCTGTCGCCGTAGGCGAGCACCTCGCTCATCGGCAGCGTCCGGTAGATACACACGTGGTCGGCCGAAAGCTCGCAGCAGAACCCGGCTTGGTCGAGCTCGCGCACCCACTCGCGCTTGGCACTCAGGATTGGATGCAGCTTGCCGTCGACTAAGCCTAAGTAGCCGGCGGCGAACGCGGGCTCATTGGAGCTCCTCCGGCGACCAGCGGTCCAGGTCCGAGACCAGCACCTCGGGAGCACATTCAAAGCCCTCGAAGCGATGCAGCCATGCCCCGGGCGGAGGCTCGAATTGCTGCCATTGGGTTACGTCTTCCTCGCCCATCCCGCTGGTCGGCTGAGACTTCCGGCGTTCTGCGCCGCCCGCTCCAGCAGGCTCTCGACTGCCTGCAATGTCTCCTCCAGCAGCTTGTAGGCGAGCACGTTGTTGCTGTCGAGCGCATGCACCACCGCAAGGTTCTCCTTGTTGACCAGGTACCAGAGCAGCTCGTAGAGCAATCGCCACTTCGCCGGCGCGGTGGGCTTGGTCGCCTTTTCGCGCCAGTCGCGTCCACCCCACGCACGTCCAACCGATTCGGCAAGTTCACCGATTTCCTGCGACGCGAGCCGCGCCAGTCGCCTTCCTCGCGCGACGTCGGTGCGTCTTTGACGATGAAGATGAGTTCGCCCTGACCCTGGAGGCGCGCATCGCGGTCAGATAGCGTTCGCGCTGCATGTCGCCGAACCCGGACCCGACCTTGTGCTCGGACCAGATGTGCGAGACCTCCGCGCCGCCACGGTCGAGGCTGTGCACGAGCATGTCCGGCCGCTCGCCGGTCGTGACACGGACCTGCGTGAAGACCTTGAATCGCTCGCCGACCGGTAGTCCCACCGCCTGGAAGAGCGCGGCCGCGAGTTCGTCGCACGAATCCAGCACAGTTGCGAAGATCTCGGTGAGGCGGTCCTCCTCACCGTGCGTGAACGCGGCGTCAAGAAGCACCTCTCGGGGACGGGCCATCGTCAATCGCCTCCCTTTCGGCGAGCACGCGCAGACTGTAGAGCGCGGCGACTACCAGCGGCGCCGCTGTCGGCACTGAAGCCAGACGGCCTTGGCGGACCCGGCGGGGCCACGCCGTCTGCTTGGTCGCGGCCGCGCTGGAGCGCGGGCTGAGGGGTGCGTCCGGCAAGCCGGTACGCGGTCGCAGGCGCGCAGCGCGGTGCGCCTGGTCGGCGATGCGCGGGCCCCCGTGACGTGATTTCCTGCGGCCGCAGCATCACCGCCCATCGGTCCAGGGTCGCAGCGGCGCGCGCGTGAGCTGTCCGGGTCGGAATGGTCTCACGGCCATCCCCTGCCTGCCGAGACGGCGACCGTGCCGCAGCGCAGGCCGCAGCTGCGCTGCGGCGCGGTCGCAAGGGGTGAGTTCCCGATTTCCGTCCGGTCGCCCGAGTAGCTTCGATCGGCGGGTCTACCCAACCCGTCGTTACCCCACAATCCCACACGCAAGGAGGTCTCGGATCGTGTCCGAGCTTCCCCGTAGCGCCCTCGGCTCATCCCGCGACGTCGGCGCGCAAGCTAACGGCGCTGCGCCAACGCCCGCACGCTTGCTCAGCGTCGCCGATCACAGCGTGGCGCAAAGAACGCCCGATTCCGGTCGCGCCCGCGGCCGAGTACGTCAACGCCCGTGTCGTGCCCGTCCACGATCGAGCGGCTTCCGCCTCCGGTGGACTGCGCTACCACGACGACGACATGCTCACGGTCGCCGAAGGCGCGCGCATCGCGCACCGCAGCGTCCGCACGCTGCGCCGCGCCTACCTGTCGGGCAGGATGGTCGCGCACCGCGACGGAAACGGCCGCGGGGTGTCCATTCGCTACGGCGATCTGCGCGCCTGGCTGACGGCGGAGGTGATCGGCCGCTCTCCGACCCGGACGATCGCGCGCGCGGTCGCGCGCATCGATGTTCGCGCGCGTGACGAGGAGACCTCGCCGACGGGCAACCCGGAACTGCTGGCGGCCGCGCTCGAGCGACGCCGGAGGCGGACTCGGGCGTCCGCGTCGCCGCGACCGTCGAGCGGATAGGCCGGTTCCGAGACGGCATGAGCGATCGTCCGCCGACGGCGTCGGTGCGCGCGAGCGCGCCTACGAAGCCGCCGATCAGGGCCGGTATGACCGCCGCTCGGCGCGAGGCGCGCTTACGATCGCGCCGCCGCCGCGCGGGCGCGGGCACGCCGGCGGCGCTGGGCCTCGCGCTGCGGCCCGGGCGGCTTCTCGGGCGGCGAGAACGGGTTCGCCTCGACCTGCTTGCGCGCCCGGGCGCACTCCCGTTCGAGGTCGATCGGTCGCCCGCCGCGGTAGCGCGCGATCACGTGCGCGTAGTAGCGCTGCATGGTCTGGACGTCGTGGCCGGCGTAGGCGGCCAGCGCGTGCAGGTTCATGCCGTCCCGGGTCATCACCAGCTTCGAGTGCAGCGCGGTCGAGATCGCGCTGTGACGCAGCTCGTAGAACGTCAGCGCGGCGATCCAGTCGCCGGTGTCCGGGGCCTGCGCCGCCGCCTTGCGCGCCGGGCGCCACACGCGGGCCGTCCAGCGCTTGTAGTAGTCCTCGGACCACTCGACCGGGAAGCCGTCCTCGTACCACAGCGGACCCTCCGCCGTGAGCATCTGAAACACGAGCGCGTTCTCCGGCTGGGCGCCGTGGCGGGCCTCGAGCGCCTCCCGGTAGGCCAGCAGGCGCTCACGCGCGTTGGGCAGCAGCAGCGCGACGCGCGCCCCGGTCTTCAGCCCGACCTCGGCGGCGGAGTCCTCGCCCAGCTGGTTCTGCACGGCCTGCAGCTCGACCGTGCGCTCGCCGACGTCGGCCCAGGTCGCCGACACGAGCCACTCCGACGGACGCGCGGCGACCGTGAACCCCATCGCCGCCACCAGCGCCGCGTCGCGGACCGGGCCCAGCGGGTCACGGTGCGGGCGGCCCAGCACGGCCTCGATGATCCGCTCGACGGCGAGCGGATCGGCCGCGCGCACGAGCCGCCGGCGCTTGGCGCTCGGCACCTGGAAGAGCCCGCTGACGTCGACCGTGAGCGTCCGCGGGTAGCGCCGCCGGCCCCAGCGCAGGACCGCGCGCAGCAGCACCAGCGACTTGCGGCGCGCCGAGATCGCGACCCCGGCCCGCTGGAGCTCCTCATGAAAGCGCACCACGATCCCGGGATCGTCGGCGAGCGCGCCCAGGCGCACACGGCCGAGCCGCGGCTCGATGTGCCGGTCCCAGGTGCGCACCGAGTCGCGCGCGTAGCGCTCGCCGGTGTTGACCGCGGCGTGGTTGGCGATCCACTCCTTGAACAGCCGGCCGAGGGTGACCCTGGCGCCCGGGTCCTCGCGCAGCACGCTGTCGCCGGCCCTGACGATCTCGAGCGTGCCCGCGGCGGTGCGCGAGCGCCGCCGAGCGGGCCTCATCCTGCGAGCCGCACGCGCGCACCGAGAACGACTTCGAGCGCTGGCGCTTCACGCCGTTCTCGTCCGGCTCACGCCAGCGGGTCTTGTAGGACGCGACCTCTCCCCCGGGATCGACGAGCGCGTAGACGCCCTCGGGGAGCGGCTCGCCGCGGTGGTCGACGCGGCTCTCGGTCAGCTTCGTGGCCATGTACAGAGGTGGGAACGAGCGGGAAGCCAACGCTACCAAGTTTGTTCCCACCTGTGTTCCCACCCACGGCCCCCGGATCTTTTTCCCACCCTGGCCGCTCGTCGTATTTGGCTCTGCAGCGGCCTTTCTGGGAGCGCCCCCGGCTGGATTCGAACCAGCGACCTGCGGATTAGAAGTCCGCTGCTCTATCCAGCTGAGCTACAGGGGCAGATCGCCGAGAGCTTAGTCCCGCCGCGGCGCGTTCAGCAGGCGACCGGGGCCTTGGCCCCGGGCGGGACGCACCTGGTCGTGATCAGCGGCTTCTTCGACGCGCGGATCTTGAGGATCTTGACGGCGTTGATCGCGTCCGGCTTGGAGACGAGGACGGTGATCGTGTCGCCGACGCGCAACGGCTTCTTGATGAACTTGGCCAACGACACCGTGCCGAAGGCGTTCTTCTTCGTGAAGCCCTTGCCCTTCAGGCCCGACGGGCAGCCCTTGCCCTTGCAGGTCACGTTGACCGTCGCGCCGAACGGCACGTTCTTGACCTGCGAGCGTCGTGAACTTGGTGCTGGTCTTCTTGGCCGCGGAGAAGAACGAGACGGTGACGAGCACCTGCTCGGGACTACGGTGCGAGGAGACGCCGGAGACGGGCGCCGAGGCGTCGGCGCCGTCGCAGTTCTCGTCGATGCCGTTGCCCACGGCGTCGGCCGCGCCCGGGAAGATGCCGGGATTGGTGTCGTTGCAGTCCGAGCGGGCGTTGAAGCCGTCGTTGTCGTCATCGGCGGCGGCGACGGTCCAGGTGCGGGCGGTGACGGCGCCGACGTTGCCGGCGCGGTCGATCGCGCGGGCCTCGAAGCGGTGGGCGCCGGCCGAGAGGCGGTCGACGCGAACGCCGGCGGGGTCGCAGGGGGCGAACGCGGCGCTGTCGAGGCGGCACTCGAACGTGCCCGGCTCGGAGGCCGAGAACTTGAAGGTCTCCACGTTGACGGCCTGAAGCGCGCCTTCGCCGGGCCCTGAGCTCGGGTCGAGGGTGGTCGTCGGGGCGACGGTGTCGACGGTGAAGTTGGCGACCGCGGCGTCGATGCTGACGTTCGTGTTCTTCGTCGCCCGCACGGCGAACGAGTGGGCGCCGTCGGAGAGCGGCGTGCCCGCGGTGAAGGACGCCGTGCCCGCGCTGCCCGGCCCGCACGGCACCGGGGCGCCGTCGAGCGCGCAGGTGAACGAGTCGGCCCCGGGGCTCGAGAAGGTGAACGAGGGGGTCGTGGCGTTCGTGAACGCCTCGGGCTTCGCGCTGTAGGTGACCGGGACGATCTCGCGGAAGAGCGCGCGCGGCGTGACCAGGTAGCTCGGCCCCCGCACGATCGATGTGCAGGTGTTTCTCGCAGCTCCGCCCTCGTCGGGCGTGCATCCCTGCCAGCTCATGAAGCGCCAACCCGGCGTGGGATCGGCGGTGATCGTCAAGATCGCCGGGATGTAGATGAAGCCGCTGGGAAAGAGCGGGATCTGCCCGGCGGTGGCCGTCACGTCCGGACACAGGCTCGCGTCGCTGTTCTTGGGCTGCGCACCGACGGGCAACAGCAGCGAGCACGAGTAGCCGCCGGCGGTGATCGTCCCCGCGCCCTGAACGGTTGGGCGGACGGTCACGGTCCCGGCCGACGCCGGGCCGGCGAACACGAGGACCCCGGCGAGCACGCCGAGGGACGACAGCAGGATCGAGCGAAGGCTCAACGTTCTCTCCATGTGAGTCGGACGGATCAGCACGCGATGGGCTTCGAAGCGCCCTCGGGCTGGCACTGCGTGGTCACGAGCGGCGCCATCCGGGCGCGGATCGTGAGGACCTTCACCGCGGACGTGAATCCGGGCTTGGAGACGATCACAGTGATCGTCGAGTCGACCTTCAGGGGCCGCTTGGCCAGCCGCTTCAACACGACGCGGCCGCCGGCCTTGACGACGCGGCGGATGACCTTCTTGCCGCAACCCCGAGAGCAGCGCACGGTGATCGTGGCGCCCGGCGGGACGCCCTTGACGACGAAGTTCGAGAGCTTGGTCGCCCGCACGCCCGAGAGGAAGCTGAAACCGAGCGCGACCGCGATCCGGGGCGCCGGGCCGGCGGAAGGAGCCGGAGCACCCGCGGACGGCGGCGCCGCAGGCGCGCCGACCGGGGCCTCGATCCGGAACAAGCGGATCTCCTCGCCGATGTTGCCGGCGGCATCCCGCGCGCGCACGGTGAACGTGTAGCGACCCTCCGGCAGGCCGCTGACGGTGTGGGTGCCATCGCCTGCGCACAGCCCCATGACGGGCGCCTGGCCGAACGGGACGACGCTGCAGCGGTAGCCCGTGATGGCGGAGGTCGCATCGTCGGCGGCGAACGTCCAGGCCTGGGCGGTGCCGGGCGCGAACGCGACGCGGTCCGGCCCGTTCACGGTCAGCACGGGCGCGGTGTTGTCGAAGACGACGTCGACGCTCTTGGTCTGCACGTTGCCGGCGCGGTCGAACGCCCTGGCGCTGATCGTCGCCGGCCCGTCGGCCGCGGTCGCCGTGGGATAGGTGACGGTGTACGGCGCCTCGTCGTCGACGGCCCGGTCGTCGCGGACCTTGAACTCGACGCGGTCGATCAGGCCGTTGTCGGTCACGGCTGCGGTGATCGGCAGCGGCCCGGACTTGCTCCCGGCAAGCGACGCGTCCAGCTCCAGCGTCGGGGCCTGGACGTCGCGAAAGTTCGCTGTGGTCGCGCGGTCGGTGGCCATGTCGAGCGTGCACGCGGGGCCGCCGGAGCCGGCGCAGTCGCCGGTCCAACTGAGGAAGGAGAAGCCCTCCGCGGGCGTCGCCGTGATCTCGGCCTGCGTCTCGAACGGCGCAGAGCACGGCCCGCTGACGGCGAAGCCGGGGGCGCGCGTGCAGTCGATGCCGGTGCCGGAGACGCGGCCGGCGCCGGTGATGAAGACCTCCAGGTTTCCCGCGGCCAGCGCGCTCGCCGGCGAGGCGAGGACCAACGCAGCAGCGAGGAGGATCGAGCGCACGCCCACAGACAACCTCGGGTGCCTTGGCGGGCGCTTGGCGGATCCTTGGCGACCTACGCGCGCCGATACAGCCGGCCTGGCCGACCGGGCCCTTCGGAGCGCAGCGACCCGGTGTCCTCGAGCAGCCCGGTGGCGCGCACGTCGCGCCGGAAGTTGGCGGCGTCGACCTCCTCGCCGCGCAGCGCCTCGTAGAGCTGCTGCGCCTGGCGCAGCGTGAACGGCTCGGTCAGCAGCGCGAGCGCCTTGCGCACGAACCAGACCTTGTCGGCGACCCGGGCGTGCAGCCGCCACAGGCCGTCGTCGACGATCGTGGCGTGATCGAGCGCGAGCTCGGGCAGGTTGTCGAGCGGGTGCCAGGAGGCGTCGCGGTCGGCGGGGCGCTCCTCGGGCAGGGTCTCGGGACGAACGAGCGCCATGTAGGCGATCGAGGGCAACCAACCGCGCGGGTCGCGGTCCGGCGAGGCGTACGTGCGCAGCTGCTCGAGGTGCACGGAGCCGACGCCGGTCTTCTCGCGCAGCTTGCGCTCGGCGGTCTGCTCGGGCGACTCCGACACCCCCACGAACCCGCCGGGGAGCGCGAACATGCCGCGCTGCGGCTCCTCCAGCCGGCGCGCGAGCAGCACGCAGAGGCGCCCGTCGAGCAGCGTGAAGACGACGGGATCGGCCGTCAGGCCGATCGGTGCGTCATAGCCCGCGGTGTTCGTGGCCCGCAAGGGCGACCTCGTGGATCGCGGCGACGAACGCGTCGACGTCCTCCTCGGTGGTGTCCCACGAGCACATCCAGCGCACCTCGCCGGTGTGCTCGTCCCACACGTAGAACTTGAAGTCGCGCTGGAGCTGCTCCGCCGCGCCCGGCGGGAGGATCGCGAAGACGGCGTTCGCGCGCACGTCCTGCGTGACCGTGATCGCGTCGCGCACCCCGTCCGCCAGGCGCGTCGCCATCGCGTTGGCATGGCCCGCCGTCCGCCGCCACAGGTCGTCCTCGAGCAGCGCGAGCAGCTGAGCGCTCAGGTAGCGCATCTTCGAGGCCAGCTGCATCGACTGCTTGCGCAGGTAGAGCAGCGACGGAGCGAGCTCAGGACGCAGCACCACGACCGCTTCGGCGGCCAGCAGCCCGAGCTTCGTGCCGCCGAAGCTCACGACGTCCGCGCCGATGTCGGCCGTGATCGCGCTCAGCGGCACGTCCAGCGCGGCGGCGGCGTTGGCCAGGCGCGAGCCGTCGATGTGGAACAGCATCCCGTGCGCGTGCGCGTGGCCGGCGAGCGCCAGCAGCTCCTCGACCGAGTACAGCGTGCCGAGCTCGGTCGACTGCGTGACCGAGACGACCCCGGGCTGGATGACGTGCTCGTCGCCGATGCGCACGATCCGGCGCGCGACGAGCTCCGGCGTGAGCTTGCCGTCGGGCGTCGGGACGGTCAGCAGCTTGATGCCGCCCATCACCTCGGGCGCGCCGCCCTCGTCGATGTTCAGGTGCGCGCTCTCGGCGCAGATCACGCCCTGCCACGGCCGCAGCATCGCGCGCAGGCCGATGACGTTGGCGCCCGTGCCGTTGAAGACCGGGAAGGCGACGGCGTCCGCCCCGAAGTGGCGCTGGACGGCCGTCTGCAGCCGCGCGGTCCACTCGTCGGCGCCGTAGGAGACGGCGTGACCGCGGTTGGCGGCGTCGATCGCCGCCAGCGCTTCGGGCAGGATGGGGGCATAGTTGTCGCTCGCGAACGCTCGCACGGCGCACGACGATAGCCATGGATCCCCTCCGCATGTACATCGTGGTCCGCCGCGGCGCCTTCGAGACGATCGACGAGGGCGGCCGGCTGGCGGGCCTGGCCGCCGTGCGAGTGCTGGAGGAGTTCGGTGCCGACCCGGCCTGGCGCGAGCGGCCGGGCAAGGTCGTCCTGCGCGCCCGCAGCCCGAGCCAGTGGGCGCGGGTCCTGGAAGAACCGCACGCGGCGGCGTCCGACGGCGTCGTCGCCCTGCCGCCGCGCCGGCGCTCCGAGCGCGGCGAGGCGCTGACGAAGCTGCAGGCGATGTCGACCGAGCTCGAGCCGGCCCCGAAGACCGCCGACGCCCCGCTGCGGTTCGCGCTCAATCCCGCGATCGAGATGAGCTCGGGCAAGACGCTGGCGCAGATCGCCCACGCCGCGGTGATGGCCGCGGACCTCGGCTACGACGTCGGCGAAGCCGCCGTGATCGCACCGAAGCGCTTCGACGTGCCCTGCGTGGCCGAAGTCCGCGACGCGGGCCTGACCGAGGTGGCCCCGGGAACGGTGACCGTCCGGGTGCTAGTGCGCGAGCGCTAGCCCGAGCCAGACGATCGCCAGCGAGACGAGGAAGATCGCGCCCTGGAGCCAGTGCGCCGTACCGGCGCGCAGATGCGCGACGATCAACACGCCCGCCAGCACGACGAGCGCGAGCTTGACGTGCAGCGTCCCGTCCTCCCAGCGCCCGTACTCGCTCGCCATCCACGCGCCGGTGGCGATCAGCACCGCCAGCGCGACCAGCGACGCCCACCCGAAGCGCCGCGCGACGGCCCGCAGCCCTTCGCGATCGCGACCGCGCAGACCCGGCACCACGGCGACCGCGAGCACCAGCTGGCCGCCGACGAACACGGCCATCGCGAGCAGATGGAGATAGCGGAGAACCATGCTAGGCCTGGGAGGATTCAGCGCTTGCTGTGCATGTCAAGCGCTTCGCCTCGACTCGCGCTGCTCATCACCCTCGCGCTGCCGGGCGTCCGCGGCCGCCGCACCGCTGGGCGAGCTGCCGTTCCAGCGCGTGCCGGACGGCGCCGCGTGCTCGGCGCCAACGGGCGCCCCGGGTGAGCTGTCGCGCTGGGCCGAGGGCGGCGCGGAGGTCCTCGCGGCGCGCCGTCTCCCGGCACGGGGACGCGGTCGTAGCCTGGGCGGAGGTACGCCTTCACCCCACATCGAGGTTGCGCAGCTGATCGGTGAGCGCAGACGCTCGGTCACCGTCCGTCTTCGCTGACGGCTCGACCGCCGATCGGGGCGCCGGGATTTGAACCCGGGACCTCGTGCTCCCAAAGCACGCGCGCTACCAGGCTGCGCCACGCCCCGTCGAGCGAGCAGTATCGCAGCGGCGCCTCGGACGGTCGTCCAGTGCCGTGTGCAGGAACCGAAACGGTGACGATCCTCAGGGCGACAAGAGGCTTTCGCGAGATCGGCATCGGCATCCGCCTCGGCGTCCCGAGCGACCAGGGCGTCGGCGTGACGATAACCGCCGATTTCGGCGCCAAGCTGTAATTCACCGGGGGCCTGCCGCCCCTCTTTCTATCCTCGGCCTGTACATGGCCGACGTCGAACCTCTCCTCGCCCTGCACTACGACCTGGCGAAGGTCGGCGGACTGCAGCCGGTCGCTGCCCCGCCGTATGACGTGATCGACGCGGCCCAACGAGCCGAGCTTGTGGGCCGCTCGCCGTACAACGTGGTCGAGGTCGACCTTCCCCAGAACGGCTCCGACCCGTACGGCCACGCCGCGAGCGTGCTCGCCCGCTGGAGCGATGAGGGGATCGTCGTGCGCGACGAGGCGCCGGCGTTGTGGGCGCTGGCCCAGGACTACACGGGCCCCGACGGGCAGCCGCGCACCCGCCACGGTGTGTTCGCCCGCGTGCGCGTCGAGGACTACGGCCCCGGCCGCATCCGCCCGCACGAGCGCACGCACCCGGGCCCGAAGGAGGACCGGCTGCGGCTCACGCGCGCGACGCGCGCGAACCTGTCGCCGATCTTCAGCCTCTACGACGATCCCGCCAACGCCGCCTGGAACGCCGTCGAGCCGTTCACGCACGGCCCGCCGTGGGGCGAGGTCGCCGACGACGAGGGCACGATCCACAAGCTGTGGCGGATCGAGGACCCCGGCGCCATCGAGACCTTCAAGCAGGCGCTCAAGGACACCGAGCTGCTGATCGCCGACGGCCATCACCGCTACGAGACTGCGCGCGTCTACCAGCAGGAGGAGCCGAGCGCCGATCACGTGCTGATGTGCCTGGTCGCGCTGCAGGACTCCGGGCTGACCGTCTTCCCCACCCATCGCCTGGTCACCGCCGCCGACCGCGTGGCGCTGGACGCGGCGCTCGAGCGCGACTGGACGAGCGAGCCGCGGGAAACGCTCAGCATCGGGTACTACGCCGATGGTGAGGAGCGCACGCTGTATCTGAAGGACTGGGCGATCGCCGACGCGGCGCTGGACGGCAAGCCCGAGCCCTACCGCCGGCTCGACACCGCGGTGCTCGAGGCGCTGATCCTCAAGGGCGCGCTGGGGATGAGCGAGGACGACATCTCGCACTTCAACGGCCTCGACTACGCGCGCACGCCGGAGGAGGCGCGCGCCAAGGTCGACGCCGGCCAGGCCGACGCGGCGTTCTTCATGTCCCCCACCCCCGTCGAGCGCGTCCGCGACGTCGCCGCCGCCGGCGAGAACATGCCCCCCAAGTCGACCTACTTCTATCCAAAGGTGCTGACGGGGATGGTCTTCAATCCCCTGGAGGACGAATGGCCCTCATAAACCGCGCCAGCCACGCGGCCTCGGGCGCGCTGCGCGCGGTCGCCCGCAAGCGCGAGAAGTACACCCACGACGTCAAGACCGGCAAGCACGTGATCACGGTCGACGAGCCGGAGAAGCAGGGCGGCCAGAACCTCGGGCCGAGTCCCCAGGAACTGCTCGCCGCCTCGCTGGCCTCGTGTACGGCGGTGACGATGGAGATGTACGCCGAGCGCAAGGGCTGGAACGTCGACGGCCTCGAGGTCGACTGCCGCTACTCGCCGGCCGAGCGCGGCTGCCCGACCCGCTTCGAGCTGGTCATGCGGATGCCCGGCCATCTGAGCGAGGAGCAGGTCGAGCGCTTGCAGGTGATCGCGACCAAGTGCCCGGTGCACCGCACGCTCGAGGGCGAGGTCGCCTTCGAAGAGCGGGTCGAGCTCAGCTGAGCCTGCGCGACGATCTAGGCGCCGCGCTCCTCACGCCCGAGGAGGCGCTGGCGATCGAGGTCCATGGCGGCCGCACGGACTCCGCCGTGCTCGTGCCGCTGTTCGTCGACGCCGGCGAGCGACTGCACGCCGTGTTCACGAAGCGCCGCCACGATCTCCGGCGCCACGCGGGCGAGATCTCGTTCCCCGGTGGGCGCCGGGATCCCGGCGAGACGCTGATCGAGACCGCCCTGCGCGAGGCCCACGAAGAGGTCGGCCTGCCGGCTGAAGCGGTCGAGGTGGTCGGCGCGCTGACGCCCGTCGGCACGTTCGTCACCAACTATCGGATCTATCCGTTCGTCGGCCTGATCGAGCCCGGGTTTGCGTGGGTCCTGCACGAGGCCGAGGTCGCGGAGGTGCTGGAGTTCCGGATCGAGGACCTCGCCGCCGGCCACTCGATGAAGCGGCTGGTGCGGCGCGGGATCGCGTTCAAGACCGACGTCTACGAGGTCGACGGCCACATGGTGTGGGGCGCGACGGCGCGGATCCTGGCCGACCTGCTGGCTAGGACAGAAGCCGCTCGACCGCGGCCGTAGCGCGGCCCAGCCACGCCTCGTCGAGCGGGTCGCCGTCGAGCACCTGCAGCGGGATCTGCCACGTTTGCGCGCTGGCGCGCGCGATCGCCTCGCCCTCGGGCAGCATGCCCTCGTACACGACGCCGCGCACGGGCGTGTCGACGAGCTTCTCCCACAGCATCCGCAGCCGCCCGGCGTGCAGGTCGGGATCGGGGATCGTGCCCATCAGCCAGCACACGATCGTCACGCCGTGCAGGGCGTCCATCAGCGTCGCGATCCGGTCCGGGTCGCCGACGTAGGGCTCGGCCCCCGCGGCCGCGATCTCGGCCGTGTGGGCGCCGCGCGTGGTCCCGCGCACGGCGTGCCCCGCGTCGCGCAGCTCTCGGGCGAGCGCACGCCCGCGCGCGCCGCAGGGGACGATCAGGACCCGCGCCACTCGGCCTCGACGTCCTCGAGCGTTCGCTCCGGCTTGCCGCGACGGCGGCGGATCGCGTTCTGGGCCTCGATCATCTGCTGCAGGTCGTCGACCTCGTTGGCGGCCTCGGCCTCGGGCGAGCGCGTCGGCTTCCAGTCGAGGATGTCGCGCGTGGAACGCCTCGAGAACACGCCGAGCAGGATCGTCGTGACCACGAAGAAGGCCACGATGCCGCCGGAGACGACGGTGAAGACGTCCACGGGGCGAGTGTAGGCTCCGCTCCGTTCGCGGCCTTCGTGTGTTGGCTCTCCCGGTGACCCGAGTTCTCGCTGCAGCCCTTGCCGTGCTGGCGATCTGCGCCCCCAATGCGGCCGCAGCGGACTTGCCGATCGAGCTCCCGGGCGACGCGAGCACGGCATCGGTGCGCGCGGATCCCGCCAGCTGGCTCGTCGGGGCGGTGCCGAACCGGGCGTCGGCGCGGCTCGCGGAGCGCTTCGGCGCGTCACATTTCGGCCTGCGCGAGACCGGGGGCTACAAGGTGGCGCGCTCGCGCGCCCGGGCGTTCGCGGCCGCGCTGCGCGAGCGCGACCTGCTCGTGTACGCCCAGGCCAATCTCCTGCAGGCGCAGGCCTCGGTCCCCGACGACCCGCTCTCCCCGGTGCCCAACGACTGGCGCCGGATCGTCGCCGACCCGGCGTTGATGCCGCCGCCGGTGGTGCCCGAGAGCCCGCTGATCGCGCTCGTCGACGCCGCCGCCGACATGACCCACCCCGAGTGGACCGGGGATCCGAACGTCGCCACGCTGCCCGGGCTGCAGATCACGAGCTCGCACGGCACCGCGACGATGTCCGTGGCCGCGGCGCCGCAGAACGGGATCGGGATCCTCGGCGTCTGGCCGGGCGCGCGGGCGCTCAACGTGCCGATCCCGACCGTCCCCGGCACCGAGGGCCAGATCACCTGCGACGACTCGAGCGACGCGATCGCCAAGGCGGTCGAGCAGGGCGCCGCCGTGATCAACATGAGCTTCGTGTCGCGCTCACGCTGCGTGGGTGACTGGGTCCAGATCTACTTGGCCGTGGCCAAGGGGATCATCCCCGTGGCCGCCGCCGGCAACGAGTTCGAGTCCGGCAACCCGCTCGAGTACCCGGCTTCGCTGCCGCACGTCGTGACCGTCGCCGCGACGACGGCGGACGACCGCAGCGCGGCCTTCTCCAACGCCAACGACGCGGTCGACCTCGCGGCCCCGGGCGTCGGGATCATGGCCGCCGTGCCGCCGGCGCTGGACACCGACGGCGCCCAGGACGGCTACCAGCGCCTGGACGGCACGAGCTTCTCGGCGCCGATGGTCTCGGCCGCGATGGCCTGGGTGCGCGCGGCGCGCCCCGATCTGACACCCGACCGCGTGATCCAGGCCGTGCGGCTGAGCGCGCGCGACGTCCTCCAGCCCGGCTGGGATGCGCTGACCGGCTTCGGCGTCCTCAACGTCGGCGCCGCGCTCGCGTTGCCGGCGGACAAGCTCCCGATCGCCGATCCGATGGAGCCCAACGACAACCTCGTGTGGGTGAACGGGCGGGCGTTCAGCCTGAAGACCCACAAGGCGGTCTGGTCGGGCGGTGGCGCAAAGCGCATCAGCGGCCTGCTGGACAAGCAGGAGGACCCGGTCGACGTCTACCGCGTCGTGATCCCGGCCGGTGCCACGGCGACGATCTCCGTGATCCCGCGCTTCGGCGACCCGGCGCTCGAGGTCTTCTCCTCCTCGGCCCGATCGATCAACGATCTCGAGCACCGCGTGGCGCGGTCGCGCCTCGTGAGCAGCAAGCAAACGGAGCGCGTGAGCGTGATGAACAGCGGGTCGAGCAAGCGCACGTATTACGCCGTCATCACGCCGCAGGGGCGCTCGCGCTATCAGGAGCGCGAGTACACCCTGCGCGTCGGCTGAGCCGTTACGAGCGCGCGGCGGGCGCCCACTGCTGCTCGGCGAGGTCGCCGGTGCCTTCGAGGGCGGCAGGTGTGGGCACGGCGGGGTTGTCGCGCAGGTACCACTCGGAGTCCAGCGCGGCCATACAGCCGGAGCCGGCGGCGGTCACGGCCTGGCGGTAGGTGTGGTCGACCAGGTCGCCGGCGGCGAACACGCCCGCGATGGTGGTGCGCGTGGACTTGCCCTCGGTCTTGACGTAGCCGTCGGCGTCGATGTCGACGATGCCGTGCACGATCTCGGACTGCGGCTCGTGGCCGATCGCGATGAAGGCGCCGGCCATCGGCAGCTCGGTCGTCTCGCCGGTCTGCGGTGTTGACGAGCTTGGCGCGGTCCAACTGGCCATTGTCGCCGGCCAGGAAGGCCTCGACGGTGTACGGCGTCAGGAACTCGATGTTCTCGGTCGCCCGGGCGCGCTCGAGCATGATCTTCGAGGCGCGGAACTCGTCGCGGCGGTGCACGATCGTGACCTTCGACGAGAACTTGGCCAGGAAGATCGCCTCCTCCATCGCCGAGTCGCCGCCGCCGACGATGATCGTCGTGCGGTCCTTGTAGAAGGCGGCGTCGCAGGTCGCGCAGTAGGAGATGCCGCGGCCGCCGAGCTCCTCCTCGCCCGGCACGCCGAGCTTCTTGTGCTCGGCGCCCATGGCCAGGATCACCGCGCGGGCCTGGTAGGACTCGTCCTCGATCCAGACGGTGTGCGGCTCGCCGTCGGTCCCGGGCTCGAGCTTCGTCGCGTTGTCGGTGATGAAGCGGGTGCCGAAGCGCTCCGCCTGGTCGCGGAACTCCTGCATCATCTCCGGGCCCATGACGCCCTTCGGATAGCCGGGATAGTTCTCGACGTCGGTGGTCTGCTGGAGCAGGCCGCCCCACAGGAAGCCCTCGATCACCAGCGGGTTCAGGTTGGCCCGGGCCGTGTACAGCGCCGCCGTGTATCCGGCCGGCCCGCTGCCGATGATGATCACGTTCTCGACGTCTGCCATGGGTCCCTTTCCGCTCACGCTTTACTTTGTATAGTAGCGCCGCGTTCCCGCCGCCATTGCTCCACTGTCTTCCGCAGACGGAAGAACGCGATCACGCCCGGGATCAGCGGGAGCCAGAACGTGAAAGCGCGGAAGACGAGCACCGCGACCACGGCGAGCCCGGCGTCGACGCCGAACGCGGCGAACGCCCCGATCATCCCACCTTCGACGCCGCCCACGCCGCCGGGGATCGGCAGCAGGTTGCCGAGCATGCCGACGAAGAACGCCTGGACGAGCACGGCGAGCGGCGGCGCGTCGCCGAAGGCGTTGAAGGCGGCCCACAGCACCGCGATCTGAAAGGCCCAGAAGAGCACGGCGCCGAGCAGGGCGGGATCGCGCGAGCGCAGATGGGCGAGCGCGTCGTGCAGGCCGGCGGACGTCGCCGCGGGGATCGTGGCCAGCTTCTGAGCGACCCGGCCGACCATCCCGGTGCGCTTGGCGAAGCCGTCGAGGCGGCGCTGCAGATCCGTCGGCACGAGCAGGATCAGGCTCGTGATCAGCATCAGGAGCGCGGCGATGATGGCCGGGATCACGGTCATCGTGAACGGCGCCTCGCCGGGGAAGAGCCCGATCCGCAGGCCGACGCCGCAGATCACCACCGCCAGCGCGTAGGGGAAATACGTGAGGACCAGGAAGGCGATCGTCTTGTCGGCCACCGAGCGCTTCCTCAGGCCCGCCTGCCGTAGCGCCCAGGCCTGCAGGACGAGTCCGCCGGCGCCGCCCGCGGCGAAGATCCGGCTGGCCGCGAGCCCCGCCATCGTGATCAGGTAGCTCTCGCGCCGGCCGATCCGGTCGACGTGACCGAAGACCCCCCGGAACATCTCGATGTAGCCGAAGAACATGCCGAACGTGAGCGCGAAGGCGAGCACGATCCAGGCCGGCGAGCCGTCCTCGATCCGGCTCCAGGTGTCCTCGAGGCCGGCGAGCTGCGGCAGCAGCAGGTAGAGCCCGAGGATCATCGCGGCCAGAAAGCCGCACAGGGTCAGGACGGTGCGGCCACTGAACTCGAGGTGGCGGTCGTCGTCGTCTTCGTGCGCGTCCTCGCCGGGCGACGGGTGGTCGACCATCTCCGGCGCGCGCGTCATGCTCGCGCCTTCGCCTCGAGCGTCTGCAGCGCGTTCGACAGGCGCCGCGTCGCGGGGGTGAGCCTCGGCGCTGCGGCACGGATCGACTCCGCCACCGCCAGCCCGGCCGCGAGGTCGACGACGTAGTGCTCGCCGAGGTAGACGAGCGCCAGGCCGAGCGTGGCGGCGTAGGTCCAGCCGAGCACGCCTGCGACGCGTCCGGTGTCGCTCAGGACGTGCGCGGCCGTCACGGACGTGGCGAAGTGCAGCGAAGGCATGGCGGCCAGGGGATTACCCCCGAGGACACCGTACAGAGGCGCCCATCCCTGCTTCCAGAATTGCTCGCCGTACTCGACCATCATGCGCCGCAGCTCGGGGGTCAGCCCGTCCTCCATCAGGCCTTTCTGAGCCGCGAACCACGGCGGCGCGGTCGGGATCGCCCAGTAGCCGATGACGCCGAGGTCGAACGTGGCGTAGATGCGCGCGGCGGCGCCCGGGAACTGGTCGCGGTGGCGCAGCAGGACGTACAGGACGGTTCCGTGCGGGAACGCGAACCAGACCCAGTGCGACCACACCAGGAGCTTCTCCCAGGCCGTGAACTCGCCCGGCGTGCCGAAGGTGCGTTGCAGCCGCAGCGTCGGCGTGGTCCCGAGCCCGAGCGCCTTGTCGGCCTGTGACCGGGTATTCGACCTTCACGCGGTTCAGCAGGGCGTCGGGGTCGTCGTTGGGCAGCTTGTACGCGCACAGGTAGGCGTACATCTGCAGCGCGCACATGCCGACGTCTCGCGCGCGCGAGCGCGGGAACACGGAGAGCGCGAAGGGCGTGGATGCGGCGGCAGCGATCACGACGGGCGGCTTGAGGCGCAGCCGGCGGCGGAGCAACGGCGCCGCGAGGCCGGCGGCGAGCACCGTGCAGGCGGCCGCTCGGATGGCGGTCGAACGGGGCACGGACGTCGCGAATATACCGGGGGGCGCGGACGCGCCTGGTACGGGCAACCGCCCTCTGACGCTGGGGGGTGCCCGCGGCGTGCAGTCGCCGCGTGAGGCGCCGGCCAACTGCGCCGGTGAAGGAGGGGCCGTCCGGCCGCGCCGATCGTCCGCGCGGGCAGCGCGTCGGACCGGCCGAACTGCGCCGGTGAAGGAGGCGGTCGGACTTGCGGCGACGATCTCCGCGCAGCGGGCGATCGATCATCGCTGCGGGGGGGTGCTGCAACTGACCTGACTGAGAGGAAGGTAGATTGCTGCACCCCCTCGGGGCCGAGGGCGTTCGTGATCGATCGTGGTGTGAGATCGGTCACGAAGTGGTTGCTCGCGCGCAAGTGACCGTTCATGTTTGCCACGCGAGACCGCTGAACCACCTTCCTCACCGGCGCAGTTCGCCGATCCCACGCGACGGCAGCGCGGAGAACACGCGCCGCACGAGCCCTACGCCGACGCCAGAACCCCCGCCGCATCGGCCACCAGCGACCGCACCACGCGCGAGCGCGGATCGACCTCCGGGTGCCACTGGACTCCGAGCGCGTACCGGTGATCGGGGAGCTCGATCGCCTCGACGAGGTCGTCGAGCACGCTCCAGCCGCTGGCGACCAGGCCTTCACCGAGCGAGTCGACGGCCTGGTGGTGATGGGACTTGGTCGCGTGCAGCGTCTCCCCGCACGCGCGCGCGGCCAGCGAACCCGGCGCGAGGCGCACGTCGTGGTCGGCGTTGTCGAAGGACCCGAGCGCGCGCCGGTGGTCGGTGTGGCCGACGTCGTCGGGCAGGTGCTGCACCAGCGTCCCGCCCAGCGCGACGTTCATGAGCTGCATCCCGCGGCAGATCCCCAGCACCGGCAGGTCGAGCTCGAACGCCCGCAGCGCCAGCGCGATCTCCGCGCGATCGCGCTCGGGGCGCGTGTTCGTGACCTTCGGATGGGGCGAACCGCCGTAGGACCCGGGGTCGAGGTCGGCGCCGCCGGCCAGCACGAGGCCGTCCAAGCCCTCGAGGACGTCGTCGGGATGGGTGGCCACCCACTCGTCGGGCGGGACCATGAGCGCGATCGCGCCCGCGTTCTGCAGGGCATCCACATAGGCGCGCGAGAGCAGGAACGCCTCGCGGTCCCATACCGTCCAGCGGGCGCGCTCCAGCGCCGTGCAGAGGCCGATCCGGGGTCTCCGTCCGTCCATCCTGTTCCTTGCCCTACCCGCCTTCACAACCCGAACACACCCAAAGGACTCCGCCGATGACCGTACAGATACAACGCCGCGGGGCGGCGGCCACGATCGTCCTCGACCGCCCGGACGCGATGAACGCGTTCGACGCGCAGATGACCGACGACCTGCGCCAGGCTCTCCAGGAGGCGGCCGCGGACAGCGACGTCCGGGTGGTGGTCCTCACCGGCAGCGGGCGCGCGTTCTCGTCCGGCGCCGACCTCAAGGCGGGCTTCGCGCCCGGTCCCGACGGCCGCCCGGACCTCGGCGGCGCCCTGCGCACGCGCTTTCACCCGATCATCCACGCGATCCGCGAGATGCCCAAGCCCGTCGTGGCCGCCGTCAACGGCGCCGCGGCCGGGATCGGCTGCTCGGTGGCGCTCTCCTGCGACCTGATCCTGGCCGCTGAGTCGAGCTACTTCCTGCTCGCCTTCGTCAACGTCGGCCTCGTGCCCGACGGAGGCTCGAGCTTCCTGATCCCCGAGCGCGCCGGCTTCGCCCGTGCGGCCGAGATGGCGATGCTGGGCGAGCGAATCGGCGCCGAGAAGGCGCTCGAGTGGGGTCTGATCAACCGCGTCGTCACGGACAGCGAACTGACCACGGAGGCCCAGGCACTCGCCGACCGCCTCGCCGCCGGCCCCACCGGCGCCTACGCCGGCATGAAACGCCAGCTCAACGCGTGGCAGTTCTCGCGCATGGCCGAGCAACTCGAGCTCGAGGCCACGATCCAGCAGGAGATGGTCGGCACGAGCGACTTCGGAGAGGGCGTGATGGCGTTCATCGAGAAGCGCCCCGCGCGCTTCGAAGGTCGGTGACCGGACCGCCAAGGCGCCCCCGGCGTCCTTATACTCCCGGCCCTCGTGCTTGACGGACGTACTCGACGCCTCCTGCTCGCGCTGCCCGTGGCGCTGGCCGGCGCCCTGCTCGCCGCCCCCGCCGCGCACGCGGGCCTGTTCTTCCCGGAGGCCGGCGGCTCGCCGAACGCCGACAGCATCAAGACGCTCTACATCATGGTCTTCGTGCTCGCGCTGTTCATCTTCGCGGGCGTCGAGGGCACGCTGCTGTGGTCGCTGTGGCGCTTCCGCGCGCGCAAGGGCCGGACGGCGGCCCAGATCCACGGCAACACGAAGCTCGAGATCGGCTGGACGGTCGGCGCCGCCGTGATCCTGGTCTTCATCACCGCCTTCACGTTCATCAAGCTCGGCGACATCACGGACCCGAAGCCTTCGGTCGTCGACGCCAACGGCAACCCGATCGCCCAGGCCGGCAACCTGCAGCTCGCCTCGACCGACCTCAAGGCCGTCAGCGGCCCACAGATGAAGATCGTGGTCGACGGCCAGCAGTACGTCTGGCGCTACAGCTATCCCGGTCGCGACAACCTGCTGGTCTACTCGGACATGGTCGTCCCGGTGGGGATGACGGTCATCCTCGACATCCAGGCCGACGACGTCGTCCATTCGTGGTGGATCCCGAAGCTCGGCGGCAAGATGGACGCCGTCCCGGGCTACACCAACAAGACCTGGTTCCAGATCCCGCCCGATGCCATCCCCGAGGGCCAGAACCGCGTGATCTTCACGGGCCAGTGCGCCGAGTTGTGCGGCCGCAACCACGCCAACATGTACGCGCGCGTGATCGGCATGCGGATGCCGGACTACAAGCGCTGGTACGCCGAGCAGGTCGCGGCGGCCAAGGCGGCCAAGACCGGCGTCGCGAAACAGCAGCAGGCGCTCACTGACGAGCAGGAACAAGGCCAGTAGAGGACTGACTTGGCAGCCACCACCGACCCCACGAGCACCGGCCTGCAGGCGCGTCCGCGCCCGCAGATCATCGCCCACAGCGTCGAGCGCGAGTCGACGAGCTGGACCTCGTGGTTCACCACCACCGATCACAAGAAGATCGGGATCATGTACCTCGCCACGGTGCTGGTCTTCTTCGTGCTGGGCGGGGTCGAGGCGCTGCTCATGCGCACGCAGCTGGCGGTCCCGGACAACACGCTGCTGACGCCGGAGCGGTACAACCAGATCCTCACCATGCACGGCACGACCATGATCTTCCTGGTCGTGGTGCCGGTGTGGGCGGGCTTCGCGAACTACTTCCTGCCGCTGATGATCGGCGCGCGCGACGTCGCCTTCCCGCGGCTGAACGCCTGGTCGTACTGGATGTATCTGTTCGGCGGCATCGCGCTCTACGCCTCGATGCTGTGGTCGCCGCCGGAGGCCGGCTGGTTCTCCTACGTGCCGCTGTCGCTCAAGCAGTACTCGGGCACGAACGGCCAGGAGGCCTGGATCTACATGGTCCACCTCACCGGCCTGAGCTCGATCATCGGCGCGATCAACTTCATCGCCACGATCCACAACATGCGCGCGCCGGGCATGGGCTGGGGCCGCATGCCGCTGTTCGTGTGGACGATCCTGATCTACGCCTACCTGATCATCGTCGCGCTCACGAGCCTGGCCGCGACCGTGACGATGCTGCTGCTGGACCGCAACTTCGGCACGGCCTTCTTCGACCCGACCCAGGGCGGCTCGGCACTGCTGTGGCAGCACCTGTTCTGGTTCTTCGGCCACCCCGAGGTCTACATCCTCGTGCTGCCCGCGTTCGGCGTCTTCTCCGAGATCCTGCCGGTCTTCGCGCGAAAGCCGATCTTCGGCTACAAGGCCGTCGCCGCGGCCACCGCCGGGATCGCCTTCCTGGGCATGCTGGTGTGGGCGCACCACATGTTCGCGACGCCGATGTCGACCGTCGTGCTCGCGTTCTTCATGCTCTCGAGCTTCATCATCGCGGTGCCCACGGGCGTGAAGATCTTCAACTGGATCGCGACCCTGTGGCGCGGCACGGTCGAGTGGACGACGCCGCTGCTGTACTGCGTCGGCGGCATCGCGACGTTCACGATGGGCGGGATCACCGGCATCTTCCTGGCCGTCTTCCCGATCGACTGGCAGCTGACGGACACCTACTTCGTCGTCGCGCACTTCCACTACACGGCGTTCGGCGCGAGCGCGTTCGCGATGCTGGCCGCGCTCTACTACTGGTTCCCGAAGATGTTCGGGCGGATGCTCTCGGACAGCCTCGGCAAGGTCGGGTTCGCGCTGATGTTCATCGGCTTCCACCTGACGTTCCTGATCCAGCATTCGGCGGGCCTGTCGGGCATGCCGCGGCGGATCTACGAGTACTCCAACTCCGACTGGACGATCTACAACTTCATCTCCACGGTCGGCTCGTTCATGATCGCCGTGAGCGTCGTGATCACGGTGGTCGGGGTCCTCTACGCGCTCAAGAAGGGCCCGAAGGCCGGTCCGGACCCGTGGAAGGCCAACACGCTCGAGTGGTTCATGCCCTCGCCGCCGCCCGAGAACAACTTCGACGTCGTCCCGCGCGTGCGCTCGGTCGAGCCGATGAAGGACATCCGCCGTGAGATCGAGCAGCGGACGGCCGTCGACCAGCGCTTCCGCGCGGGGCAGCCCCAGCAGCGATAGATGGAAGCCTCGCACGCAGCCCTCGCGGTCCCCGGCGTCAAGCAGGTCGTCGCCGACTACGTCACGCTGACCAAGCCGCGCGTGCAGCTGCTGCTGCTGCTGACGACGATCACGACGATGTACGTCGCGGGCGATCCGTCGCTCGCGCTCGTCGTCCTGACCGTCGTCGGCGGTTTCCTCTCCGCCGGTGGCGCCGCGGCCTTCAACCACTACTACGACCGCGACATCGACGCCGCGATGGGCCGCACGGCGTCGCGGCCGGTGCCGGCGGGCCGGATCACGCCGCGCGCCGCGCTGCTGTACGCCTTCGCGCTGCAGGCGGCGTCGTTCGCGGTGCTCGCGCTGGCCGCGAACGTGCTGGCCGCGTCGCTCGCGCTGCTCGGCTTCGTCTGGTACACGCTCGTCTACACCGTCTGGCTCAAGCGCCGCTCGCCGCAGAACATCGTCATCGGCGGCGCCGCGGGGGCCATCCCGCCGCTGGTCGGCTGGGCCGCGGTCACGGGCAGCGTCGCGCCCGCCGCGCTGTACCTGTTCGCGATCGTCTTCTACTGGACGCCGCCGCACTTCTGGGCGCTCTCGCTGCTGATGAAGGACGAATACGCGCGCGTGGGCGTGCCGATGATGCCGGTCGTGCACGGCGAGGTCGAGACGCGCCGGCAGATCGTGCTCTACACGTTCCTGCTGACCTTCCTGACGCTGCTGCCGTTCGTGTTCGGCTTCTTCGGCGTCGTCTACGCCGTCTTCGCGGTCGGCCTCGGCGCCGCGTTCATCGTCCTCAGCCTGCGCCTGCAGCGCCGCGCCGACCGCAAGAGCGCGCTGCGCACGTACCTGTTCTCGCTCGCCTACCTCGCGGCCCTGTTCCTCGCGATGGTGCTCGACGCCCAGCTGTAGACTCCGCCACCGATGGACCGCAAGCTCGCGCGCCGCAACCTCCGCACCGCCTACTTCGCCGCGCATCGTCGGGCTGCTGATGTTCGCGCTGACCTTCGTCGCCGCCTTCGTCTACATCGCATGAACGAGCTCGAGGACAACGGGACGGTCGCGCCCGCGGGCGAGCAGATCCACATGCCGGCCGCGAGCATCCTGCCGCTGATCAACGCGGCGGCGCTCGCGGGGACGATCGTGACGATCACGTTTTTCCTGCCGTTGACGATCTTCTGCCTGATCATCTTCCTGTGGACCACCGTGATCTGGATCCGCGACGTGCGCCGCGACATCGCGGACCTCCCACTGGACCACAGCCATCATTAGTGGCATAGGCTTCCCACCGAACGTGGGGAGCAAGGACGGCACCAACGGCCTCGCCGCGCGCTACTCGGCGGCCTTCGCCGCGTATCTCGCCGAGCGCTCCGAGCAGGCGCTCGGCGCCGCGTACGACCTCGGCCGCGAGGCCGTCACCGCCCAGCTGAGCGTGCTCGACCTCGCCGACGCGCACCACGACGCGCTGCAGGGCCGCGTCGACGAGGCCACGCTGCACGCCGCGGCCGCCTTCCTGCGCGAGAGCCTGTCGACGTTCGAGACCGTCCACCGCGGCTACCTCGAGGTCCAGGAGGTCGCGCGCATCGAGCACTCGCACGTCGAGCAGCTGCGCGCGCTGGCGGACGCCTCGGTGGCGATCAACGGCTCGCTCACGGTCGAGGCGAGCCTGCAGCTGACGGCCGACGCGGCGCGCGAGATCATCCACGCGACGCGGGCCACGATCGCGATCCTGGCGCCCGACCCGCGGCTGCGACCGCTGACGGCCACCTCTCCCCCGCGCCTCGGCGGCGGCGAGCTGCACCCCGCGCGGCTGTCGGCGAACCTGACCCGGCTCGGGAAGGAGCTCGGCGTGCTCGAGGTCGTCGACGCCCACGAGCGCGAGTTCAGCGCGCGTGACGAGGCGATCCTGACCCAGCTCGCGCAGCTCGCGTCGGTCGCGATCATCAACGCCCAGCTCTACGACCGCGAGCGGACGATCGCCCGCACGCTGCAGCGCTCGCTGCGGCCGGGCGCGCTGCCGCCGGTCGGTGGCCTGAGCGCGGCTGTCCGCTTCCGGCCGGCGGGCGAGGGGATCGAGCTCGGCGGCGACTTCTACGACCTCTTCCCGGCGGGCGACGGGGCCTGGACGGCGCTGATCGGCGACGTCCAGGGCAAGGGCCCGGACGCGGCCGCCGTAACCGCGCTCGCGCGCCACACGATGCGCGCCGCAGCCGCCTACGAGAGCCGTCCGTCCGGGGTGCTGACGCTCCTGCACCGCGCGCTGCGCGACCAGGCCGGCGACGAGGGCCGCTTCTGCACGGTCTCCTACGCCCACCTGCGCGTCGGGCACGACCGGATCGCGCTCGAGCTGGCCTGCGGCGGCCACCCGCTGCCGCTGGTCGTGCACCCGGACGGACGCGTGACGCCGGTCGGGCGCCTGGGCACGCTGCTGGGCTCGGACATCGAGCCGGTGCTGACCGACGTCGCGGTCACGCTCGACCCCGGCGAGGTGCTCGTGCTCTACACCGACGGCGTGACCGAGGTCCGGCGCCGCCGCCAGGAGGTCTTCGGCCACCGGGAGCTGGTGGCCCTGCTGGAGACGTGCGCCGGGCTGCCGCCGGATGCGGTGGCCGATCGAGTGGAGGCGGCCGTGATGACCGCCTCGGAAGGCAGGCTGCGCGACGACATGGCGATCCTCGCCTTCGGCCCCACCCCTCAACCCAAGGAGACCGATGGTTGACCCGACGGATGCGGTCACGAACGGCCATCAGGACGCGCGCGACGACCTGCTCCGCGAGCTCGTCGCGCACCTTCGCAACAACCGGACCGACCTGCGCCAGGAATGGGCGAGGCGGATCGGCGAGGCGCGGCTGCTGACCGCGCTGACCGAGGAGGAGATCTTCTCCGAGGCGACCTCGGTCTACGACAACTACGTCGAGGTGCTCGAGACCGGCTCGGTCGAGGCGCTGCAGGACTACGCCCGCAACCTGTCCGAGCGCATCATCCCGCGCGGCGTCGAGACCGACGAGGTGCTCGGCATCGTGCTGCTGCTGCGCGACGTGCTCGCGCGCTCGCTGTTCAAGAAGTACCAGGCCGACTTCGAGGTCCTCAACGAGGTGCTCGACGCCTACGAGCCGGCCGCCAACCGGATCGCCAACACGGTGGGCGTGAACTTCGTGCAGGAGCGCGAGCGGATCATCCGCCAGCAGCAGGAGGCGATCCGCGAGCTCTCGACGCCGGTCCTGCAGGTCCGCGAGCGGCTGCTGATCCTCCCGATCATCGGCGTGCTCGACGGCCAGCGCGCCCGTCAGCTCACCGAGCAGCTGCTGCGCGGCATCCGCACGAACCGCGCGCGCGTGGTCGTGATCGACATCACGGGCGTGCCGGCGATCGACTCGACGGTGGCCAACCACCTCGTCCAGACCGTCGACGCCTCGCGCTTGATGGGCGCCAGCGTCATCATCACCGGGCTCTCCTCGGAGATCGCGCAGACGCTGGTCACGCTCGGCGTCGACTTGTCCAAGGTCAACGCCGTCGGCGACCTCCAGGGCGGCATCGAGGAGGCCGAGCGGCTGCTCGGCTACACCGTCATCTCGGGAGCCGTCGACAAGGCCGACGACCGCGTGTAGATGGCCGTCCCGATCCTCAAGCAGGGGCCGTTCCTGATCGCCTCGATCCAGTCGGCGCTCACGGACACCGACGTCCTGCAGCTGCGCGACGACGTGATGGCGCAGGTCACGCGCCATCGCTCGCGGGGGATCATCGTCGACGTGACCTCGCTCGACGTGATGGACTCGTTCGTCTCGCGCTCGCTGCGTTCGATCGCGATGATGACCCGGCTGCGCGGCGCCGAGACGGTGATCGTCGGGATCCAGCCGGAGGTCGCGTTCGCGATGGTCCAGCTCGGGATGAGCTTCGAGGACGTGCAGACGGCGCTCGACCTCGAGGAGGGGCTGGCGTTGCTGCAGGCGGGCGAACTTGGCGCCTGAAGCCGCCGAGCGGATCGCGATCGAGTCCGACGGGGACGTCGTGACCGCGCGCCAGCGCGCGCGGGCGCTGGCGATCGAGCTCGAGATGGCGAGCACGGACCAGACGCTGCTCGCGACCGCGATCTCGGAGATCGCCCGCAACATCACGACCTACGCCGAGCGCGGCGAGGTCATGATCGACGTCGTGCGCGATTCGCGCGGGCGCCGCGGCGTGCGCGTCGTGGCGCGCGACGACGGGCCAGGGATCGAGAACCTCGAGCGGGCGCTGACCGACGGCTACACCACCGGCGGCGGGCTCGGACTCGGGCTGCCCGGGGCGCGGCGGCTCGTCGACGACTTCGACATCCAGACCGCCCCCGGGGAGGGCACCACGGTCACGCTGATCAAGTGGGCCGAGCGTGCCTGAGGACTGGCCCGCGTCACTCGACCGCGGCGTCGCCGGCGTCGCGCACGCGGGCGAGTCGCGTTCAGGAGACCTCGCGGTGTTCGTCCCGACGGCCGCCGGCGCCTTGGCGTGCGTGATCGACGGGCTCGGACACGGCCCCGAGGCCGCGGATGCCGCCGAGCGCTGCGCCGAGGTCGTGCGCGCCAACGCCGAGCTGCCCGCGCGCGAGCTGCTCGACGCCTGCCACGAGGCGCTGCGCGCGACGCGCGGGGTGGTGATGACCGCGGCCTGGTTCGACCTCCAGCGCTCGCAGCTCTCGTGGGCGGGCGTGGGCAACGTCGACGCCCGCCTGGTGCGCGTGGGCCCGGAGCTGCGCGAGGACGTCGCGCTCGTCTTCGGCGGCGTGCTCGGCTACCGGATGCCGCAGGTCCGGGCGGCGACGATGGCGCTCGAGCGCGGCGACCTGCTGGTGATGATCACCGACGGCATCGAGGCCGCGATCTCACCCGCGCTGGCCGCCGGCGGCGCCGCGCAGGCGCTGGCCGAGCGGATCCTGGCCGAGCACGGTAAGGGAAGCGACGACGCGCTCGCGGTCGTCGTGCGATACCGGTGATCACGAGCGTCTACGCGTCACTTCTGGCACATTCGCGCTCCACGAGTCATCCCGCACCGTGTTTACTCCGTACCAGATACGTGCCCACGCAACGAGCTTCCACCATCCGGCTGCGCACCTCCCTCTTCCAGGAAGCCGCAGACATCGTCGATCGCGAGTACGCCTCCGACCTCTCGTTGGATGACATCGCCCGCCGCGTCGCGTCGTCGCGCCGCCAGCTCCAGCGCGCATACGCCGAGATCGGCGAGACCACGTTCCGCGACCATCTGACGCGCGTGCGCATGCAGAAGGCGGCGGAGATGCTGGCCACCCGTGCGCTGACCGTGCGCGAGGTCGCGCACCGCGTCGGCTACCGCCAGCCCGCGCAGTTCGCCAAGGCGTTCCGGCGCTATCAGGGCGTCGCGCCGTCCGACTTCCGCGCCACCGGTCGCACCTCGGTGCGCCCGCCGAGCCCGCAGTTCGGCGCGCGCCCGCTGTATCACGCCGCCTGAGTTAGACCGCTGACGCTGCGTTCGTCGGCGCGCTCAAATAGGATGCCCGGCCCATGGCTCTTGAGGAGAGGACTGAGAGCGCCGGGCCTCGGCCCGAACGGCCGCATGCCCGGGCGGATTGGCGCCAGATGCTCGGCATCGGCGTCGTGGCATCGATTCTGGGCATCGCCGCCGGTCTGCTGATCGACTGGTTCCCGGTCGCGGGCTCCGAGGAGGCCGGGCCGATCGACACGCTGTGGGACGTCCTGCTGATCGCCTCGATCCCGGTCTTCGTCGGGGTCACGGTGGTCGTCCTCTTCTCGGTCGTGAAGTTCCGGATGCGCCCGGGCGAGGAGAACCTCGACGGGCCGCCGATCCACGGCAACACGCGCCTCGAGGTGATCTGGACCGCGATCCCGGCGATCGCGCTCGTCGCGTTGTGCACGTACGCCTTCGTCGTGCTCGAGGACGTCGAGGCGATCGAGGGCCGGCCGCTCGAGGTCCGCGTCGTCGGCGAGCAGTTCGCCTGGACCTTCTACTACGAGCGCGGCGGCGAGGAGGTGGCGTCGCGGCGGCTGGTCCTGCCGATCGACCGCCAGGTCCGCTTCACGCTCCAGGCCAAGGACGTGCTGCACGACTTCTGGGTGCCGGCCTTCCGCATGAAGAAGGACGCGGTGCCGGGCATCGACGTGACCTACAGCGTCACGCCCAACCGCGAGGGCACGTTCCCGATCGTCTGCGCCGAGCTGTGCGGGCTCGGGCACTCCGTCATGCGCTCGCAGGCCGTGGTCGTCCCGCAGGCCGAGTACGACCAGTGGCTGACGCGGGTCGGCCAGCCGGCGCCGGAGGAGGAGGGCGGCGGTGCCGCCGGCGGCGAGGTCGACGGCAAGGCGATCTTCACCGCGCAGGAGGGCAACTGCGCCAGCTGCCACGCGCTGTCCGACGCCGGGTCGACGGGCCAGGTCGGCCCGAACCTCGACGACGTGCTCGCCGACAAGGACGAAGCCTTCATCCGCGAGGCGATCGTCAACCCCGACGCCGAGGTCGCCAGCGGCTACCAGGGCGGGATCATGCCGCCCAACTACGGCCAGACGCTGCAACCGGCCCAGATCGATGCGCTCGTGAAGTACCTTTCTGAAGTGACCAAGGGGGGCTGATGACAGCTCGACTGCGCGCACCTGGAATCCCGCGGGCGTTTTTGTTCCTGCTCTTCGGCACGCTGTTCTGCGCGGCGATCATCATCGTCGTGCGGGAGGCCTACGGGTTCCCCGTGTTCGAAGACGGCGCGATCGCCACCAAGGCGCAGAACGCGATCCTGCTGCTGTCGCTGCTGATCGCCCCGCTGTGGTTCCTCGTCGGCCTCGGCGCGTTCGACTACTGGTTCTACTGGGTGTCGGGCAGGCCGACGCGGCCGGAGGACCACTCGGGGCACGGCGCGTACTCGTGGCGCGATTACTTCCGGGTCAACACCGATCACAAGGTGATCGGCATCCAGTACGTCGTCACGTCGTTCTTCTTCATGCTCGTCGGCGGCCTGCTGGCGATGCTCGTGCGCGCCGAGCTGATGGCCCCGGGCAGCCAGTTCGTGAACGCGAACGCGTTCAACGGGCTCTTCAGCGTGCACGCCTCGCTGATGATCTTCCTGTTCATCATCCCGATCTTCGCCGGGCTGGCGAACTACGTCCTGCCGCTGATGATCGGCGCGCCGGACATGGCGTTCCCGCGGCTGAACGCGCTGTCGTTCTGGATGCTGCCGATCGCCGGCATCATGATGGCGGCGTCGTTCTTCGCCCCGGGCGGCTCGTTCTCGACCGGCTGGACGGCCTACGCGCCGCTCTCGACCTCAGCACCGATCGGGCAGATGTTCTTCACGATCGGGGTGCAGTTCGCGGGCGCGTCGTCGATCGCCACGGCGCTGAACTTCCTCGTGACGATCATCACGATGCGCGCGCCGGGGATGTCGTTCTGGCGCATGCCGCTGCTGGTGTGGGCGAACTTCTCGACCTCGCTGCTGGTCGTGATCGCGACGCCGTTCATCGCCGCGTCGCAGTTCATGGTGCTGCTCGACTACGCGCTCGGCTTCGACTTCTTCCGCCCGGCGGACGACGGCGACGTGTTGATGTACCAGCACGTCTTCTGGTTCTACTCGCACCCGGCGGTCTACATCATGATGTTGCCGGGCTTCGGGATCATCTCCGAGGTCCTGTCGGTGAAGTCCCGCAAGCCGATCTTCGGCTACCGGATGATGGCCTTCTCGCTGCTGGCGATCGTGCTGCTCGGGTTCACGGTCTGGGCGCACCACATGTTCGTCTCGGGGATGCAGGACTGGATCCGGATCCCGATGATGGTCACGACGGCGATCATCGCGGTGCCGACCGGGATCAAGATCTTCTCCTGGCTGGCCACGCTCTGGAAGGGCGTCCTGCACGTGGACACGCCGATGCTGTGGGCGCTCGGCTTCCTGACGATGTTCACGCTCGGCGGGATCTCGGGCGTGGTGCTGGCGATGGTGCCGATGGACATCTACGTCTCGGACACCTACTTCATCGTCGCCCACATCCACTACGTGCTCTACGGCGGGTCGCTGTTCACGATCTACGCCGGCGTCTACTACTGGTTCCCGAAGATGACCGGGCGGATGTTCGACGAGCGGCTCGGCAAGCTGCACTTCTGGCTGACCTTCGCGGCCTTCAACGCGACGTTCGCGCCGATGCACCTCGTGGGCGTGAAGGGCATGCCGCGGCGGGTGGCGGACTACGCGCAGGAGTTCGCGGCCTGGAACCTGTTCATCTCGCTGAGCTCGTTCGTGCTCGGGCTCTCGACGCTGGTGTTCGTCTACAACATGGTCGCCTCGTGGCGTGGCGGACCGCGCGCGTCGGCGAACCCGTGGCGCGCGCTGACGCTCGAGTGGCAGGTGTCCTCGCCGCCGCCGATCTTCAACTTCGACCGCGTGCCGACGGTCGTCGGCGGCCCGTACGAGTACGGCGTGCCGGACGCGGTGCACGGCATCTTCAAGCCCGCCGAAGAGGCGCGGCCAAAGCAGGTCGCGGGCGCCGCGGAGAGAGGCGCCCCCGCCACCGAGGAGGAAGGGGTCTAGGACGTGCCGACGGTGCTCATCCTCGCCAACGAGACGATCGCCGGCAAGGCGTTGCTCGACCGCATCCGCGAACGCGGTGAGGAGGGCGCACGCTTCTTCGTCGTCGTCCCCCAGTCGCGGCCTCGCCACGGCAACGTGATCTATGACGAGGTCGTGCGCGACTCCGCGCAGGTGCGCGTGGACCTGGCCGTCGAGTTCATCCGCGACCTCGGGGCCTCCGGCGAGGGCGAGGTCGGCGACGCCGACCCGTTCAACGCCGCGATGGACGCGATGCGTGCCCAGCCGATCGACGAGATCATCGTCTCGACGCTGCCCGCGACGTCCTCCGGCTGGCTGCGGCGGGACCTGATCGAGCGCCTGGAGGAGGAGACCGGGGTGCCGGTCGAGCACGTCGTCGTCGACCTCGCGGCCGAGGGGCTGCCGTTCGACGTGACGCTGGTGGTCGCGAACCTGACGGTCGCCGCGCCGGAGCTCGTGGAGCGGCTCAAGGCGCTGTCCGAGGAAGGCCCGCGGCGCTTCATCGCCGTGGTGCCGCAGAGCGGCGTCCAGGGCCACCGGGTGCGCGAGGCGCGCCAGCGGCTCAAGCGGCTGCTCTCCTCGCTCGACGACGCCGGGATCGTGGCCGCGGGCATGATCGGCGACCCGGACCCGTACACGTCGGTGATGAACGCCGTCCAGTACTTCCACCTCTCGGAGATCGTGATCTCGACGCTGCCCGAGGGCTCGTCGCAGTGGGTCGCGGACAAGCTCGTCGAGCGCGTGCGCAGCGCCACCAACCTGCCGGTCGAGCACATCGAGTCGCGCGTGAAGGCAGAGGCCTAGTGGCCGCGGCGGCACACCTGGGCGACGCGCACGCGGCCGACGCGGACCACCATCACGGCCCGCCCGAGGCCCACCGCTCCTCGCGGGTCGAGCCCGCGTTCCTCGGGATGCTGCTTTTCATCATCTCGGAGATCATGATCTTCGGGGCCTTCTTCACGGCCTACTTCTTCATCCGGGTCGTGGGGGGCGCCGAGTGGCCGGCCGAGGGCGATCACCTGCCGAAGCTGATCGCGGGCTTCAACACCGCGATCCTGGTCTCGTCCTCGTTCACGATCCACTTCGCCCAGGAGTCGATCCGCAAGGACAACCGGCTCGGCCTGCAGACCGGCATGGTGGCGACGTTCCTGCTCGGCCTGACGTTCCTGTTCGTGCAGATCAACGAGTACGTCCACGTCGGCTTCTCGCCGCAGGACTCGGCGCAGGGCTCGATCTTCTACGGGCTCACGGGCCTGCACGGCGCGCACGTGACGATCGGCCTGATGCTGCTCGCGTTCGTGACGATCCGCGCCTTCCGCGGCCATTTCTCGTCGGAGTCCTACCGCGGCATGGAAGTGCCGGGGATCTACTGGCACTTCGTCGACGTGATGTGGATCGTCGTCTACTTCACCGTCTACATCATCTAGGCAATCATCCGACCCTGATGGCCCCGAACCCGCTGCGGACGCGAACGTGAGGCGTTCCGGTTCCTGCTCTACGTGCTCGCCGTGTTCGTGGTGGCGATGCTCGTCGCGCTCGTGCTCCAGGCGTTCTGAGTTCGCGCCGGCGGGCCCGGGCTACTCGACGGTGAGCTTGCCCTCCATGCCGCCCTCGCGGTGGCCGGGCACGGAGCAGAAGAACGTGTAGTCGCCGGCCGGCAGGTCGGCTGCGAACTGCGAGACGCCACCGCCCGTCACGGTCTCGCCCTTCTCATTGACACCGTTGCCCTCGACCGCGATGTCGTGCGGGACGCTCTGCGGGTTCTCGGACTTGACCGTGAGCTGGCCCGCAGGCGCCGTCGCGTCGGCGAACCGGTAGGCGAGGCCGGATTCGGCCACGGGGATGTCGAGCGTGCCGTCCTTGGCCTCGGCGGTGCCCTCGGCCTGCTGGGCGCCGACGGACGCGAGCCGGCCCGGGTCGTCGCCCGACTTGGCGGCGGCCTGTGCGACATAGGCGGCGACGTCGCGTGCGTCGTCGCCCTCGACGATCTTCGCCGGCATCAGCGGCAGCGTCTTCCCAGTCGCAGGGTCGACTTGAGCGTTAATGTTCGGGTGGAGAATCTGCTGCTCGACCACGCCGGCGAACGTGCTCTCGCCCAAGCCGTCCTTGCGCGCCTGGGCGAACGCGGCGTCGAGATCGGGGCCGGTCACGCCGGTCGTCCCGGCCCGCTCGAGCACATGGCAGGCCCCGCACTGGGCGACGAACTGCTCCTTGCCGTTGACGAGGTCCTCGCCCCCGCTCTTGAGCTGGCAGCCGCGTCACCGTCATCGCCGCGACGGCGACACCGATGACGACCCGAGCGAAGCCTCTCTCCATGGCGCGGCATCCTAACTGGCGACGGGGACGAGCGAGCCGCCGCATAGAGTCCGCGCAATGACCGTGGCGGCCGGAAGGGCCCGTACGGTGGCGTTCCTGGTCGTCGCGGCCGCCTGGTTCGGGATGATGGCGGCCTCGAACGTCGCCACCCCGCTGTATGCGATCTACGAGCGCGAGTTCGCGTTCTCGAGCGCCGTCCTGACCGTCGTGTTCGCCACCTACGCGCTGGTGCTGGCGCCGTCGCTGCTGCTCTTCGGGCAGCTCTCGGACCGGCTCGGGCGCCGGCGGGTGATGGCGGCGGGGTTCTTCACCGCCACGTGCGGGCTCGTGCTGTTCGCCGTCGCGGGCGCCCTGGCGTGGCTGTTCGCGGCGCGCGCCGTGCAGGGGCTGGCGGTGGGGATGATCAGCGGGGCGGCGGCCGCGGCGCTGGTCGAGCTCGATCCGGCGCCGGAGGAGGATCGGGCGGCGCTGTTCGCCACGCTCGCGCAGGCCGGCGGCAGCGCGTCCGGGCCGCTCCTGGCGGGGATGCTGGCCGAGTGGGCGCCGGCGCGGCTCGTGCTGCCGTTCGCGCTGTTCGCGGCGTTCGGTGTGCTCGCGACGATCGCGATCCTGCTCCTGCCGGAGCCCGGCCGGGTGGTGGCGGGTCGGGTGACGATGGTGCGCCCGAGCGTCCCGCCGGAGATCCGCGTCCTGTTCGCGCGCGTCAGCGTCACCGGCGCCGCCGTGTGGGCCACCGCGGCGCTGTTCCTGTCGGTCGTGCCGTCCTACGCCGCCGACCTGCTCGACACCTCGAACCTCGCGCTGCTCGGCGCGGTCAGCGCCGTCATGCTCGCGACCTCCTGCGTGGCGGGCATCGCCGTCCGGCGCGTCGGCGCCCACGACGTGCTCCAGGCCGCCGGCCTCGTCCTGCTCGTGCTCGGCCTGCTCGCGCTCGTGCTCGCGTTCCCGACCGGCTCGCTGCTCGTGCTCCTGCTCGCGGGCCTGCTGACCGGCACCGGCCACGGCTTCGCCTTCCTCGCCGCCCAGGCCCAGCTCAACCTGGCCGCCCCACCCGACCGCCGCGGCGAGGTCAACGCGGCCTTCTACACGCTGATCTACCTCGGCGTCGCCGCCGCCGTCATCTCCACGGGCCTGCTGACGCTCGAGTACGCCCTCTCGACCGCGATCACGGCCTTCGCCGTCGTCGTCGGCACGATCGCCCTCCTCACGGCCCTCTGGCACATGAAGGGACGGTCGTCCGTCTAGGTCGGCGAGGGGAGGTCGCCGAGGTCGCCCTGGGCGGCGGCGATGACGGTGCGGGCGACGCCTTCCCAGGAGTAGCGGGCGCGCGTGGCCTCGACTATCGCGTCGCGGGTCGAGGCGCGCAGCTCGTCGGGGGCGGCGAGCCAGCCGGAGAGGGCGTCGGCGAGCTGCGGCACGGCGTCGCTGGAGATCTCGAACGAGAGCCACGGGTGGGCCTCGGGCGGGACGGCCTCGGCCAGCGCGCGGGCGACCTCGCCGAGGCCGGAGTGGTTGGCGACGACCGGCAGCGCGCCGCAGGCCGCGGCCTCGGCGGCGACCATGCCGAACGCCTCGGGAAACGTGCTCGTGACCGCCATCGCCTCGGCCGCGGGCAACAGGTCGGCCAGCTCGGCGTGATCGAGGCGGCCGGCCCAGGCGACGCGGTCGCGCAGGCCGGCCGCTGCGGCGCGGTAGCCGTCGGGGTCGTCAAGCCCATCGAAGAACGCGGCGAGCTGCGGCAACTCGCGGCCGTCCTCCCCGCGCGTCGCGGCGGCCGCGGCGAGGTCGCCGTCGGCGAGCTGGCGCCGCGAGCCGTTCCAGGCCCGCCCGGAAGGCGCCGAAGCCGACGACGACGAGCCGCGCGCGCGGCTCGCGCGCGAGGACGAGGGGGAAGGCCGCGAGCAGCAACTCGACGCCCTTGGACGCGATCAGCTTGCCGACGAAGACGATCAGGCGGTCGTCGGGCTCGATCGTGTCGAGGGCGGCGACCGCCTCGCGGACGTCACGGTCGAACGAGGACGCGGGCGCCGAGGCCGCGGCGGTCGCTGCGGCCAGGCGGTCTCGCAACGCCGCCAGCCCGGCGCGGGCGGCCTCGGGTTCGCGGGGGCCGAAGCGGGTCACGTCGACGCCCGGCGGGCCCAGGCGCGTGCGCTCCGGCACGGACGGATCGTCCATCTCCTTCCACAGGCTCTCGGCCGTGTGACGGGAGCCGACGAGCACGCCGCGCGCGCCCGCGAGGCCCTCGACGGCGTAGGGCTTGAAGCGCGGGTACGGCTTGACCGTGTACTCCAGCGCGCTGCCGTGGATCTTGACGGCGTACGGGACCGAGCTCAGCGCCCGGGCCAGCACGACCGGGCCCATCACGAGGTGGTTCGCCAGCGCCACGTCCGGCCGGGCGCGCGCGACCACCTCGCGCACCGCCGACACGTTGCCCGACAGGTAGCGATCGACCTCACCTTCGCTCAGGTCCGGGAACGGACGGGCGTCGATGCCCTCGTAGCGGTCCGCGACATACAAGGGCAGGACGCCGCCGATGTCGGGCCGGTAGACCGTCGCGCGCGCCGGCGAGCGCCGCGTGTCCACCTCCAACGACCCGGACTCCCAGCTCCCCACCGCGTCGACCCAGTCGAACTCGAACGGAGCGCGGTCCTGGCAGATCAGGTGCAGCTCGTGGCCGGCGCGCACCAGCGCGGCGGCGAGCTCCGCGTTGTAGACGTTCGAGCCCGTGCCGTGCAGCAGGTATCCGTGGAAGATGAGGACGCGCAAGCCGCACAGCCTATGTGGATCGCGACCACGGAGCTGCCGGGCCCACTGCTAGGGTTCCCGCGGATGTCCGAGCGCCAGCTGTACCGCCTGCGCGCCCCGTCCTCGGGCCGCGAGCTGCTCGTCGAAGCCGAGCCCGGGAAGGTCTACACCGACCACGACACGGGCGAGGAGCTCGAAGTGGTCGGGAAGGTCCTCCCCCTGCCACCGTCGAAGTCCAGCCTGCCATGGGCGGTCGAGACACTGCGGTTCTGCAACTGGTGCGATCAGGCCGCACAGAAAGACCTGAACGACTGCCCGACGTGCGGCCGCCGGATGGCCGCGCTGCCCCGCTGACTGGAGGTCGCATGCGCCTCACGCCACGGCTCGCCGTACCCGTCACCCTGCTCGCTCCTCGCCGTCGCCGGCTGCGGCGGTTCCACCGTGACCGTCCAGGAGGTCCCGGGCGACCCCGCCCCGCTGGACGTCCCGGGCACCGGCCAGGCCCTCGCCCCCACCGCGACCCCCACGCCCACGGCGACCGCGACGGCCACGCCCGGCGCCGACGAGGCGGCGGCGACGCCGACCCCGGAAGCAGCCGAGGGGCAGGCCGAGACGGCGCCCGACGCCGCCGCGGAGGGCGCCACCGAGGCACCGAGCACCGAGGGCGAGACGACCGACCAGGCGCCTCCGGCCGGATCCGACGCGGAGCAGTTCGAGGACTTCTGCGCCGAGAACCCCGGCGCCTGCTGAGTCGCTCCAGTTCGCGAGCTGCGCGCCGATCATCTGGATCGCTCCCTGTGCGGGAAGGTTGACGGCATTGCGTATGGCATCGGACACCAGGTCAGGCGGGAAACGTCCGCTCCAGCACCTCGCGCGTGAGGCCGCGCGCGCGGCTACGCCCGAGGCGCTTCGCGCTGCCCTCCAGGACACCGTCAAGACGCTGCTCGACGCCGACCTCGTCCGCGTCCTGCAGGTCAGCCAGGACGGCTCCGGCGCCTGCGTCGCCGGGCAGCAGGACGCCTACCTGCGCTTCGAGGACGGCACGCCGTCCGGCACCGCGCGCGTGATCGCCACCGGCCGCCCGCTCGCGGTCGACGATGCGCGCACGAGCACCGAGATCGTCCCGGGACGCGCTGCGCACCACGGCATCGAGTCGGCGCTGTTCGTGCCGGTCAGCTGGAGCGACGAGGTCCGCGACGTCCTGATCCTGGGCTGGACCACGCAGCGCGAGATCACGTCCGCGGACGTCGAGCTCGCCGAGCTGGCCGCCGACCAGGCCGCCGCCGGCTTCGCCCGGCTCGAGGCCGATGACCGCCGCGCCGCCGGCTCCGTCCAGGACCGGGCGGTCGTGCGCGCCGCGAGCGCGCTCAACGCCTCGCTCGACCTGCAGGAGATCCTGCTCACGCTCGTCCACGAGGCCGCGCTCGCGCTCGACGCCGAGCGCTCCGGCGCCTACCTCGGCAATGCCGAGGAGGGCGCGGTCGCGACCGCCGGCTACGGCCTCCCCGAGGGCTGGCACGGCATGCACGTCAGCGCCGGCGAGGGCGTCGCCGGCCAGGTGCTCGAGACCGGCCGGCCGTTCGTCAGCAACGACTACCCGAGCGACGTCGAGCCGGCGGACATCTCGGCCGCGAGCGGCCTCCTGAGCGTGCTTGCCGTGCCGATGGAGTGGAACGGCGAGCTGCGCGGCGTGCTCTCGGTCGGCTGGACGACCCGCCGCCACATCCAGGACGAGGACCTGCGCACGCTGCAGGCGATCGCCGGCCTGGCGACGGCCGCCTGCCGCAACGCCGAGGCCTACGAGCACGTCCAGCACGTCGCCCGCACCGACGCGCTCACCGGCGTCCTCAACCACGGCGCGATGCAGCTCCGGATCCGCGAGGAGATCGCCCGCGCGCGCCGCGACGGCACACCGCTCGGCGCCGTCATCCTCGATCTCGACGACTTCAAGCGCGTCAACGACACGCGCGGCCACGCCGCCGGCGACGCGCTGCTGCGCCGTGTCGCCCGCGCGCTGCAGACCGAGCTGCGCGCCTACGACCAGGTCGCCCGCTACGGCGGCGACGAGTTCGTCCTGCTGCTCCCCGGATCGGACGAGGAGACGACCGCGGCCGTCGCCGAGCGCTGCCGCGACGCGATCGGCGGCCAGTGCTCGATCGGCGTCGCCGCCTGGCACGAAGGGCTCGACGCCGACGGCCTGCTCGAGCAGGCCGACCGCGCGCTGATGCTGGCCAAGCGCACGGGCAAGGGCCGCGTGGCGGTCGCCAACCCCGAGGTCGAGCGCGAGCTCGCGCTGCTGCACTCGCGCGACGGCTCACCCGCCGCCGTGCAGGCGCTCGCGGCCGCCATCGAAGAGCGCGACAACTACACGCACGAGCACTCCGAGCAGGTCGTGCGGCTCTCGCGCGGCGTGTCGATGATGCTCGGCCTGGCCGCCGAGGACGTCGAGCGGATCGCGCACGCCGCGCTGCTGCACGACGTCGGCAAGCTCGCGATGCCCGCGGAGCTGCTGAGCAAGGAGGGCCCGCTGACCCACGAGGAGTGGGCGGTGATGTCCGAGCACCCGATCATCGGCGAGCGGATCCTGGGGCGCACGAAGGAGCTCGCCGGCATCGCCCCGGTCGTGCGCCACGAGCACGAGCACTGGAACGGCTCGGGCTATCCGGACGGGCTGGCCGGCACGCGGATCCCGATCGGCTCGCGCGTGATCCTGGCCTGCGACGCCTACGTGGCGATGACGACCCCGCGCCCGTACCGGCCGGCGCTGGACGTCGACAGCGCGGTCGCCGAGCTGCGGGCCGGCGCCGGCACGAAGTTCGACCCCGAGGTGATCGACGCGCTGCTCGACCTGCTCGGCCACCAGCCGCTGCAGGTGCCCGACCGCGCCGAGGGCGTCAGGCTCGCGGCCCGCCCGCCGCGCGAGCTCAAGTGTCGCCGGGGGTAGGCACCGGGCGCGTGACGAGCGTCGCCGAATAGGTCAGCCGCGCCTTGTACAGGCAGCGGTACTGGGCGACGGCCTTGAGCGCCATCTGCGCGGTCTGCGTGCTCGTGTCCGTGCACTGCTGTTTGGTCCGCGACGCGCGCCACATCGAGTGATCGGTGAGCAACTGCGTCAGCGCCGGCGCCCAGGTCGGAACTGTCAGCGCTATGACATATCCCTTCTTGACGTTGAGCGAGCGCCCGAGCGGAAACTGCACGGTCTGCCCGAAATAGGGCGTCAGTTGCTGAACCGGGCTCTGGGTCACGACCCGCGAGTACAGCGTCTTGCCCTGGCGCAGGACGGTCAAACGCGCCGAGGACGGACCGCCGAGGTTCTTGTCGAAGAACGCCACCTGCTCGGCGGTGGGCTTCCCGAGCGCGACCGACCAGGCGACGATCTTGCCGTCCTCGGGGACGACGAACGATCCGCGCTCGTCGGCCACCTTGATCTGGTAGCCGGTCGTCCGCGAGACGGCGAGGCACGGAGCGGTGGGACACGCCGGCGTGGCGTCCGTGCGCCCGACCTCGACGACCTTCGCCGACGCGGGCGCGGCGGCGGCCAGAACGGCGACGAGCGCCGTGACCAGGATGAACGGACGATGGACCATCGCCCGAATTGAACACGACAGGGTTCCGGGGGATGCGGTCCCCCGGTTGAACCCTCTAGAGCTTCTGGACGTTGATCGCCTTCGGACCCTTGTCGCCGTTCTCCTCCTCGAAGGAGACCTTGGCGCCCTCGCTCAGCGAACGGTATCCGTCGCCGGTAATCCCCGAGAAATGAACGAAGAGGTCACGCCCACCCTCGTCGGGCGTGATGAAGCCGAAACCCTTTTCGTCCGAGAACCACTTGACCGTGCCGATGCCCACAGATACCCCACTTGCTGCTCGCCGTGCGCTTCACGGCGTACCTATTTCGACCGGCCGGTACGCCCGGTCCCAACAGCCGAGACGCTATACGGCCGGACAGCGCCCGCGCAACCGTCTTCGGTTGCGCGCCGCGTTGAGATCTCTACGCGCTCAGCTCGCGCGCGGCGGCGGCGATCTCGTCGCGGTCCCCCGGCGCGGGGTGCCAGGGCAGCCGCAGGGGGTCGCCCTTGTAGCGCGGGATCACGTGCAGGTGGAAGTGGAAGACGGTCTGCCACGCGTCCGGACCGCACGAGTTGACCAGGTTCACGCCGTCCGCGCCGAGGCGCTCCTTGACGCGCTGCGCCATCACCTGCGCCGTGTGCGCACAGGCGTCGAGGTCCTCGCGCTCGATCTCCAACAGGTCGGTGGAGTGCGCGCGCGGGATCACGAGCAGGTGCCCGCGCGTGCCCGGGTTGATGTCCATGAACGCGATCGTCCGCTCGTCCTCGTAGACGCGCGTGGAGGGAATGTCTCCCTCGACGATCTTGCAGAACAGGCAGTCCGGGTCAGACATGCTCGCGGGAGGCTACCGCCACCAGCCCGGCGCGGGCGGCGAAGCCGTCGAACAGGATCGCGGCCGCCCGGGCCGCCGCGTCGCCGTGCCGCGCGGTGGCCGCGTCGAGCTCCTCCGGCGTGATCCCGCCGCGCTCGAGATCGCCGTGGTCGTCGTCCGCCCACGCGGCGACGATCTCCGGCGTGACCTCGGGGTGGAACTGCACGGCGAGGTGGCGGCAGTGGCAGAAGGCCTGCACGCCGAACGCGTTGGAGGCGAGCTCGTAGGCCAGCGGCGGGAGCGTGAAACCGTCCTCGTGCCAGGCCAGCCACGGCCCGGTCGGGACGTGGTCGTCGTCGACCGTCTCGACCGTGACCCAGCCGATCTCGGGCCGCGGCAACCGGTGGACCGAGCCGCCCAGCGCGGCGGCGAGCGCCTGGGCGCCGAAGCAGATGCCGAGCACCGGCAGCGCGACGGCGTCGGCCGCGCGCAGCCACTCGATCGTCGTCTCGACCCACGGCGGGCCGCCGCCGGCCGCGCTGGCGCCCGAGCCGAGCGCGACCGCGAAGGCCGGCTCGCGCGGGTCGGGCAGCGGCTCGTCGAGGTCGACGCGGACGACGTCGAGCGCGATGTCGCGGCCTTGCGCCCAGCTGCCGAGGACCCCCGGCGGGGCGTCCTCCTGCGTCTGGAGCACGACCGCGCGCGGCATCAGCGCACGATCATCGTCGGGTCGGCGGGCGAGCGCTGCGCCGGATCGTTGAGCTCCGTGCCCTCGGCCGGCTCGACCGGGCCGTCGAGCAGCGGGTCGCCGGTCTCCTCCATCCAGCGCGTCAGGCGCTCGCGCAGCTCGGCGGCGATCTCCGGCTCGGTGGCCACGATGTTCGACGCCTCGTTGGGGTCGAAGACGAGGTCGAAGAGCTCCTCCTCGGGCAGCGTCCGCTCCGCGAGCCCGTGGCGGAGCAGCAGGTCCTTGCTGGGGCTGTCGTCGATGTTCGGGAGCACCGGTCCCTCGTGACCGTTCTCGAAGCGCCGGATGTACTTGTAGCGCTTCGTGCGCACGGCGCGCTGCGGCTCGTACGCCGCGTGGAACGTGATCTCCGCAAACACCGCGTCGTTGACCTCGTCGCGCTGCTTGGCGACGAGCGGCAGCAGCGAGGAGCCGCGCGTCCACGCCGGCCGCTCGATCTCCAGCAGATCGCAGATCGTCGGGAAGATGTCGACCTGGGAGACCAAGGCGTCTGAGACCTTGCCGCCGGTGAAGCCGCCCGGCCCGCGCATGATCAGCAGCACGCCGATGCCGCGATCGGTCAGCGTGGCCTTGGAGCCCGGGAACGCCAGCCCGTGATCGGTGGTGAAGATCACGAGCGTGTTCTCCTGCTCGAGCGCGTCGAGCACCATGCCGACGCCCTGGTCGAGCGAGCGCGCGCTGGCCTTGTAGGCGGCCATGTCGCGGCGCGTCTCGGGGGTGTCCGGGAGGTTGGCGGGCGGCAGCGAGTAGAGCGCGTCGCGGACCGAGGTCGGCTCGAAGAAGTCGCGGTGGGTCTCGAAGAAGCCGACGCTCAGGAAGAAGGGCTCGCTGGGTGCGTTGCGGAGCAGCTCCGCGGTGGCGGGACCGATGCGGTCGGCGTGGTGGGAGTCGATCTCGACGACGTGGTCGTAGCCGAGGTCCTCGGGATCGCTCGACAGGTGCTGCTCGCCGATCAGGGTGCTGGTGTAGCCGGCCTCGCGGAGCGTGTGGACGAGGTGGTGGTCGTACTCCGCGAGCCGGTAGCCGCGGTGCGCCAGCCCCAGCATCCCGTTCGTGTGGCTGTACTCGCCGGTCAGCAGCGCGGCGCGGCTGGCCGAGCAGACGGGCGCGGCGCTGAACGCCTGGCGGAACAGCAGGCCCTGGTCGGCGAGCCGCTGGATGTTCGGCGTCGGGACCTGGTGGCCGTACGGCTGGACGTGTCGCCCGGTGTCGTGGGAATGCAGATAGACGATGTTGGGCTTCAAAGTCCTATAATCCTATCGAGTATGCCGGGATTGATCATCTGCGCCACGCAGCGGAGCGGGAGCACGCTGTTGTGCGAGCTCCTGAAGGCCACCGGGGTCGCAGGCGTCCCGGAGGAGTACTTCCAGCACTTCAAGGACACCGGGTTGCCCGACCAGCCGCGCCAGTACTTCGCCGGCATCGACGATCCCTCGGTGCTCGCGCTGCTTCCGGAGCTCGACCCGGGCGAGGGCGAGCCGGCGTTCGACTTCGAGGCCGTGCGGCGAGCGGGGACGACGCCGAACGGCGTGTTCGCGGCCAAGATCATGTGGAGCCACCTGCCGGACTTGCAGGCCCGCCTGGACGGGCGCTCGTTGGAGGACGTGTTCGGGCCCCTACGTTACGTGCAGGTCGTGCGCCGTGACAAGGTCGCCCAGGCGGTCTCGCTGTGGACGGCGATCCAGACGCAGGCGTGGCGGTCCGGCGAGGCCGCCGAGCGCGAGCCGGTGTACTCGTTCGCGGCCATCCGGCATCTGATCGCGTGGCTCACGCGAAGGCGAGCGCGGATGGTCGGCGTGGCTCGCGGACCGCGACCCCGACGTCGTCGTCTACGAGGACTTCGCGCGCGACCCGTCGCCGACGATCGACGTCCTGGCCGGGGTCCCCGCGCCCGGTGCGCCGCTGCTGCGCCAGTCCGGCGAGCGCTCGCGGGCGTGGGCCGCGCGCTTTGCGCAGGAGGAGGCGGCGTGAACGCGCTCGAGGACGAGGCCGTGTTCGTGATGCGCGAGGTCGCGGCGGAGTTCGAGCGGCCGGTGCTGCTGTTCAGCGGCGGCAAGGACTCGATCGTGCTGCTGCGGCTGGCCGAGAAGGCGTTCCGGCCCGCGCGCTTCCCGTTCCCGATCCTGCACATCGACACCGGGCACAACTTCCCGGAGGTGCTCGAGTTCCGCGACCGTCGCGTGGCCGAGCTGGGCGAGCAGCTGATCGTCGCCCGCGTGCAGGACTCGATCGACTCCGGGCGCGTGCACGAGGACGGGCCCGTCGCGCAACCGGCTGCAGACGGTGACGCTGCTCGACGCGCTCACCGAAGGCCGCTTCGACGCGGCCTTCGGCGGCGCGCGGCGCGACGAGGAGCGCTCGCGGGCCAAGGAGCGCGTGCTGTCGTTCCGCGACGAGCTCGGCCAGTGGGAGCCGCGCAACCAGCGGCCGGAGGTGTGGGAGCTGTTCAACACGGTCGTGCGCCGCGGCGAGAGCGTGCGCGCGTTCCCGATCTCCAACTGGACCGAGCTCGACGTCTGGCGCTACATCGAGGCCGAAGCAGCTCGAGGTGCCGGCGATCTACTTCGCGCACGAGCGCGAGGTGTTCGAGCGCGACGGGATGCTGTTCGCGGTCTCGGAGTTCACGCAGCCCAACGGCTCGCGCACGTTCACCGAGCGCGTGCGCTACCGCACCGTGGGCGATCTCACGGTCACCGGCGCGGTGCGCTCGGACGCGCTCGACATCGGGACGATCCTGATCGAGACCGCGGCGTCGGGGATGACCGAGCGCGGCGCCACGCGGGCCGACGACCGGACGTCGGCCGCCGCCATGGAGGACCGCAAGCGCGAGGGCTACTTCTAGATGTCCGACCTGCTGCGGATCGCGACCGCGGGCTCGGTCGACGACGGCAAGTCGACGCTGATCGGCCGCTTGCTGCTCGACTCCAAGGCGCTGCTGGACGATCACGAGGACCTCGCGCACGTCACCGACGGCCTGCGGGCCGAGCGCGAGCAGGGCATCACGATCGACGTCGCCTACCGCTTCTTCGCGACGTCGCGGCGCTCGTTCATCCTCGCCGACACGCCCGGCCACGTGCGCTACACGCGCAACATGGTCACCGGCGCCTCGACCGCCGACCTCGCGCTGGTGCTGATCGACGCCCGCAAGGGCCTGCTCGAGCAGTCGCGCCGGCACGCGTACCTGGCGGCGCTGCTCGGGATCCGGCATCTCGTGGCGTGCGTGAACAAGATGGACCTGGTCGACTTCTCCGAGGCGCGCTTCCGGGAGATCGAGGGTTCGTTCGCGGCGCTGGGAGCGCAGCTCGGGATCGCCGACGTGCGCGCGGTGCCGATCTCGGCGCTCGAGGGCGACAACGTCGTCGAGCGCTCGCGAGCGGCTGGCGTGGTACGCCGAGCCGCCGCTGCTGGGGCAGCTCGAGACGGTCGAGGTCGAGCGCGACCGCAACCTCGACGACGTCCGCTTCCCGGTCCAGTGGACGGTCCGCAACGGCGACTACCGCGGCTACGCGGGGCGGGTCGCGGGCGGCGTGCTGGCGACCGGCGACGAGGTCGTCGTGCTCCCCTCGGGCTCGCGCTCGCGGATCGCGACGATCGACACGCCGGGCGGGCCGGTGTCGCGCGTGCGGCCGCCGATGGTGGCCACGCTGCGGCTCGAGGACGAGCTCGACGTCGGCCGCGGCGATCTGGTCGTGGCGGCGGCGAACCCGCCGGAGGTCGCGCGCGAGCTCGACGCCACCGTGTGCTGGATGGTCGAGGCGCCCGCGCGCGTCGGCGCGCGCTACCTGCTCAAGCACACGACGCGGCGCGTGCGCGCCAACATCGCGTCGATCGACGGGCGCGTGGACATCGGCTCCTTCGAGGCCTCCCCCACCGACTCGCTCGGCCTCAACGACATCGGCCGGATCACGCTGCGCACCGCCGCGCCGGTGCTCGCCGACCCGTACGCGTTCAACCGCGCGACCGGCGCGTTCATCCTGATCGACGAGCGCACGCACGACACCGTCGCCGCCGGGCATGGTCGAGGCCGCGCGCGCCCGGCCGCGCCGCCGAGCCCGAGCACTCGCCCGACATCCGCTGGCACCCGAGCGCGCTCGAGCGCTCCGTGCGCTGGTCGGCGACCGGCCAGCGCGGCGCGACCGTGTGGCTGACCGGCCTGCCGGCGTCGGGCAAGTCGACGATCGCGGTCGCGGTCGAGCGCGCGCTGGTCGAGTCCGGCCGCTTCGCCTACCTGCTCGACGGCGACAACCTCCGCCACGGGCTGTCGGGCGATCTCGGCTTCGACCCGGCTTCGCGGACGGAGAACATCCGCCGCGTCGCCCACGTCGCGCGGCTGTTCGCCGACGCCGGCGCGGTCGCCGTGGTCTCGCTCGTCTCGCCGTTCCGCGAGGACCGGCTGGCGGCGCGGCGGCTGCACGAGGTGGCCGAGCTGCCGTTCATCGAGGTCTTCGTCGACACGCCGGTCGAGGAGTGCGCGCGGCGCGACCCGAAGGGGTTGTACGCGCGGGCGCGCGCCGGCCGCCTGACCGGCCTGACGGGCGAGAGCGCCCCGTACGAGCCGCCCGAGGCGGCCGAGATCGTGATCCGCGACGAGCCCACCGACGTCTCGGCGCGGCGCCTGCTCGACGCGATCGCGACCTGACGATCAGTCGTTGTCGGGGATGGAGCAGCGGGAGCTGGGGGATTCGGGCGTGGCGGTCTCGGCGGTCGCGCTCGGGTCGTGGCTGACGTACTCGGGCGGGATCGGCCGCGAGCAGACGGAGGCGTGCACGCGGGCGGCGTTCGACGCCGGGATCACGCTCTTCGACACCGCGAACGTGTACGGGACGGGCGCGGCCGAGCAGGCGTGGGGCGAGATCCTCAAGGACTATCCGCGCGACTCGTACGTGCTGGCGACGAAGGTCTACTTCCCGATGGGCCCGCGTGACCGCGGGCTCTCGCGCAAGCAGATCCTCAAGCAGATCGACGGCTCGCTGGAGCGGCTGCAGACCGACTACGTCGACCTCTATCAGTGCCACCGCTACGACGACAGCGTCGAGCTGCAGGAGACGATGGGCGCGCTGAGCGAGGTCGTGGAGGCCGGCAAGGCGCGCCACATCGGGTTCAGCGAGTGGCCCGCGGATCGGATCCAGGCCGCGCTCGACATGCCCGGCGTGGCCAAGTTCGTCTCCTCGCAGCCGCAGTACTCGGCGCTCTGGCGCAAGCCCGAGGCCGAGGTGATCCCGCTGTGCGAGGCCAACGGGATCACGCAGATCGTGTGGTCGCCGCTCGCCCAGGGCGTGCTCGAGCGGCAAGTACAAGCCGGGCGAGAAGGTGCCCGCGGACTCGCGCGCGGCGAGCAAGACCATGAGCCGCTTCATCAAGCAGTGGCTGCGCGACGAGACGCTCACCGCCGTCCAGAACCTGCGCCCGATCGCCGACGAGGCTCAGATCACGCTCTCCCAGCTCGCGCTGGCGTGGGTCCTGCACCAGCGCAACGTCACGGCCGTGATCGTCGGCGCGACGCGGCCCGAGCAGGTGCGCGAGAACGTCGCCGCCGCCGACGTCACGCTCTCCGACGACGTGATCGCGGCGGTGAACGAGACGCTCAGAACAGCGGCGGTGTCGTGAGCAGCGGCTCGATCCGCCAGCCGCCGTCGCCCGGCGCGGCGGTGGCGTGGAAGAGCTCGTCGAACCCCTCCTCGGGGGTCGGGCGGATCAGCCGCCGCGCCACGTCGCGCAACCCCGCGGCCGGGACGACCCGCGCCCGCGCGGCGTTGCGGCCGGCGGCGACCGCGTGGTCGACCTCGACGACGTAGCCCACGACCTTGAACCCCGCCGCCCGCGCCGGCGCGACGTAGCGCGAGCGCTCGGCCACGGTCGGGTTCGTGTTGTCGACCACGAACGGCATCCGCGTCTCGAGGCAGAGCTTCAGAAAGGCGGCCTCGCGGGCGCGCGTGCGCAAGAGGTCGAGCGAGACGCGCGCGTGCGTCTCGAGGAAGCGGTCGCGGTAGAGCGTCGTCTTGCCCGAGCCCTGCACGCCGCACAGGATCACGGCCTCCATGCCCGGACTACGCGACCGCTTCGAGCCGCGCCAGCAGCTGCGGCTCGAGCTCGTCCAGCGCCATCCGGATCGCCCCGAGCAGCGGCCCGCGCTCGGCCAGCGGCGAGGCGGCCAGCCGCGGCGGCCGCCGCACCATCGCTTCAAGCCGCGCCCGCAGCGGCGCCAGCAGCACCTCCCCCGCGCGCGCGACGCCGCCGCCGATCACGACCACCTCGGGATTGACGAGCTGGGCGGTCGTGACGATGGCGTGGCCGGCCCAGCGCTCCGCCCGCTCGACGATCGCCAGTGCCCCCTCTTCACCGGCGCCGGCGGCCGCGAACACCGCCGCCGGCTCCTCGCCCGACAACTCGCCCACGAGCTGGCCGATCCCGCGCGCGCCGTGCTCGGTCTCGAAGGCACCGAGGATCGCGAGCTCGCCCGCCGCCCCCTCGTGCCCGCGCATCAGCTTGCCGCCGATCACGATCCCGGCGCCCATCCGCTCGCCGGCCAGCACGCAGACGACGTCGTCCACGCCCACGGCCGCACCGCACCAGCGCTCGGCGGTCGCGGCCAGGTTGCAGTCGTTCTCGATCACCAGCGCCCGCCCCAGCGCGCCCGCCAGCGAGCCCGCAAGGTCGAAGTCGTCGTCGAAGATGCTCGAGAACAGCACGCGCCCGCGGGCCGTGTCCATCGCTCCCGTCGACCCCACGCACGAGAACAACAGGTCCGAGCGCGAGAGCCCCGCGTCGGCCAGCGTCGCGCGGATCGTGCGGCGGATGACCGGCAGCCGCTCGTCGCCCGCGAACTCGCGAACGCGCTCGGCCACGATCGCGCCGCGCAGGTCGGCGACGGCCGTGCGCACCTTGACCTCGCCGATGTCGACGCCGAACACGTAGCCCGCGTCCGCCCGGAAGGCGAGCGAGCGCGCCGGCCGCCCGCGCGCGCCCTCCGTCCCCGCGACCTCCATCACCCAGCCGAGCCGGATCAGATCGTCGGCGACGGCATCGACGGTCGGCCGCGACAGCCCCGTCGAGGTCATCAGCTCGGTCACCCGCAGCGGGCCGGCCGTCCGCAGCGCGTCGAGCACGCGCTGGGCGTTCATGCGGCGCAGCAGTCGCGAGCGTGGCCACGAGCGCAAGGATATTTCATAAACAACCCTTGACAAACACACGAGCAGAGCGGGAGCCTATTCGCAAGGTCATTTCGTAAATGACCTAGGGAAACATCCTCAGAGGAGAGGGGCACACGTTGGCAACCGTGACGTTCGACGGCGTCTCGAAGGTCTACGACAACGGCTTCAAGGCCGTCGACTCGCTCGATCTACAGATCCGCGACGGCGAGTTCATGGTCCTCGTCGGACCGTCGGGCTGCGGCAAGACGACCGCGCTGCGGATGCTCGCAGGGCTCGAGGAGATCTCCGAGGGCGACCTCGTGATCGACGACACCGTGATCAACGACGTCGCGCCGCAGAAGCGCGACATCGCCATGGTCTTCCAGAACTACGCGCTCTATCCGCACCTGAGCGTGTACGACAACATGGCCTACGGCCTGAAGATCCAGAAGATGAGCAAGGCCGACATCAAGGCGCGGGTGCATGAGATCGCGGGCGTGATCGGCCTCACCGAGCTGCTCGAGCGCAAGCCCAAGGCGCTCTCCGGCGGCCAGCGCCAGCGGGTGGCGATGGGCCGCGCGATCGTGCGCCGGCCGAAGGTCTTCCTGATGGACGAGCCGCTCTCGAACCTCGACGCGAAGCTGCGCGTCCAGATGCGCTCCGAGGTCGCGCGGATCCAGCACGAGCTGCAGGCCACGACCGTCTACGTGACCCACGACCAGGTCGAGGCGATGACGATGGGCGACCGCGTCGCGCTCATGCGCCGCGGGATCCTGCAACAGGTCGACACGCCGATGCGGCTCTACAACGCCCCGGCGAACCTGTTCGTGGCCAGCTTCATCGGCAGCCCGGCGATGAACCTCTTCGAGGCCCGCCTCGAGCGCAAGAACGGCCATTTCGTCGCCCAGGTCGGCGACCAGTTCCTGCGCCTTCAGCCCGAGGCCCTGGCCGACCCCAAGGACCTCGAGCGCTACGCGGGCAAGACCGTCGCGCTCGGCATCCGGCCCGAGCACCTCGAGGACGCCGCGGTCGAGACCGGCGCACCGAGCGAGCGCCGGCTGCGCGCCACGGTCAAGACCGTCGAGGCGCTCGGCGCCGAGCTGATCGCGCACGTCGAGATCGCGGGCAAGCCGGTCATGACCGACGAGGTCAAGGAGATCGCGGCCGACCTCGACGACACGATCGTGGCCGAGCTCGAGCACGAGGCCGAGGACTCCAAGCTGCCGCTCGTCGGGCGCTTCGACGTCGCCTCCCGCGCCCGCACCGACGCGTCGATCGAGCTCGTGGTGGACACCAGCCGCATCCACTTCTTCGACATCGACACCGGCGCCGCGATCGGCGGCCACCCGGTGGCGGGGGTCTGAGCGATGGCCTCCACCGCCGTCGGGCGGCCGGTCACGGCCCGGCCCGCCGCGAAGCCGCGTCGCAAGGTCCGCTTCAACGCCGAGGCGCGGACCGCGATGCTGTTCCTGCTGCCGAGCTTCATCGGCTTCATGGTCTTCTACGCCGTCCCCGCAGTGCGGGGCTTCTACCTGAGCTTCACCGACTTCGACCTGCTGCGCAACGACGGCGACTGGGTCGGCTTGGACAACTACAGGACGCTGGTCCGCGACACGCTGTTCTGGAACTCGCTCTGGATCACGTTCAAGTACGTGATCATCAACATCGGCATCCAGACGACCCTGGCGCTGGCGATCGCCGTGCTGATGCATCGCCTGACCCAGTCGGTGGTCGTGCGCAGCATCGTGCTGATCCCGTGGCTGATCCCCAACGCGGTTCTCGCGCTGCTGTGGATGTGGATGCTCGATCCCAACCTCGGCATCATCAACCACTGGCTCGAGGCGATCGGGATCGGCGCGCAGGGCTTCCTGGGCTCCGAGTCGCAGGTCATCCCGACGATCGCCGGCATGAACATCTGGCGCAACATGGGCTACACCGCGCTGCTGATCTTCGGCGGCCTGGTGATGATCCCGAAGAACTACTACGAGGCCGCGTCGCTGGACGGCGCGAGCGAGTGGCGGATGTTCCGCACGATCACGCTGCCGCTGCTGCGGCCCGTGCTCGCGCTCGTGCTGGTGGTGACCGTGATCGGCTCGTTCCAGGTCTTCGACACGATCCAGATCGCCACCGCCGGCATCGGCGGCAGCAATCCGGGCGGGCCCGGCAACTCCAGCCGCGTGCTCTACATGTACATCTTCCAGCAGGCGTTCGAGTTCAACGCCCTCGGCTATGCGTCCGCGCTCGCCGTCGCGCTGATCGTGCTGCTGGTCATCGTCGCCGCCTTCCAGCTGCGGATGCTGCGGGCGGGGGAGTCGGATCTCGCATGAGCACCTTGAACGCAACGGAGCGCGTGCGCGTCAAGCGCGGCGTGCAGTGGGGCCGGATCGCGGCCTGGGTCGCGATGGGGCTGCTGCTGTTCGTCAGCCTGTTCCCGTTCTTCTGGATGATCCGCACCGCGCTCTCGACCAACGCGGACCTGGTGACGGGCTCGCAGTCGCTGATCCCGGACAACCCGACGCTGCTCAACCTCCGCCAGGCGCTCGGCCTGGCCTCGACCGAGGAGCTGACCAAGGCCGGCACGCTGACCTCGGCGGACGTCAACTTCTTCACCGCGCTGCGCAACTCGGTGATCGTCTGCACGCTGATCACCGTCGGCCAGGTGACGTTCTGCGCGATGGCCGCCTACGCGTTCGCGCGGCTGAGGTTCCCGGGCCGCGACAAGCTGTTCTTCCTGTTCCTGACGGCGATGATGATCCCGCCGATCTTCACGCTGATCCCGAACTTCGTCCTGATCAAGAACCTCGGCTGGCTCAACACCTACGCCGGCATCGTGGCGCCGTTCTTCCTGATGACGCCGTTCGCGGTGTTCTTCCTGCGCCAGTTCTTCCTCGGCATCAGCAAGGAGGTGGAGGAGGCCGCGCTGCTCGACGGCGCGGGCCGCTGGAAGATCTTCCGCCAGCTGATCCTGCCGATGTCGGCCGCGCCGATGGCGACGCTCGCGGTGCTGACCTACATCACCGCCTGGCACGAGTACATGTGGCCGCTGGTCACCGGTGACTCGGAGAAAGTGCGGGTGCTGACGGTGGCGCTGAACGCGTTCAAGTCCTCCACGCCGACGATCGCGCCGCCGTGGGCGCCGCTGATGGCCGGCACCTTCCTGGCGTCACTGCCGCTGATCATCCTCTTCATCGTGATGGCCAAGCGGATGGTCGACGCGATCGGCTTCTCGGGGATCAAGTGATGAAGCGACTCCTGACACTCATCCCGCTCGCGCTCGTCGTCGCCGCCTGCGGCGGCTCGGACCAGGCCACGACCACGTCCGACGGCAAGAAGCTCGTGCGCTATCAGCTGTGGGACACCAACCAGAAGCCCGTCTACCAGCAGTGCGCGGACCGCTTCCAGCAGCAGAACCCGGACATCCAGATCCAGATCGAGAACAAGAACTGGGGCGACTACTGGAGCGGCCTCGCCCGCGGCTTCATCGCCGAGACGGCGCCCGACGTCTTCACCGACCACCTCGGCAAGTACCCGCAGTTCGCGCTGAGCGAGGTGATCGAGCCGGTCAGCACGAGCGCCGTCGACATGAACCAGTACCTGCCCGGTCTGGCCGAGCTGTGGAAGTCCCCGGACGGCAAGCAGTACGGCTACCCCAAGGACTGGGACACGGTCGCGCTGATCGTCAACGAGGACATGCTCGCCGACGCCGGCGTGAGCAAGCAGCAGCTGGACAGCGCGACCTGGAACCCGTCCGACGGCGGCAGCTTCGAGCAGATCGTGGCCAAGCTGACCGTCGACAACAACGGCAAGCGCGGAGACGAGCCGGGCTTCGATGCGAGCAACATCAAGACCTACGGCCTCGGCTTCGACCCCGGCGGCCTGACCTACGGGCAGACGACGTGGGCCGGCTTCGCCGCCAGCCTGGGCTTCGAGCTGCTCGACAAGAACCCGTGGGGAACGCAGTACAACTACGACGATCCGCGCTTCGCGCAGACGTTCACGTGGTGGCGCGACATGATCCGCAAGGGCTACATGCCCTCGCTCGAGCAGGCGCGCACGCTCGGCCAGTCGGCGGCGTTCCAGAGCGGCAAGGCCGCGCTGGCGATCGACGGCGACTGGACGATCGGCACGTACTCGTCGACCAAGGGCGTCAAGGTGGGCTACTCGCCGCAGCCGAGCGGGCCGGAGGGCTCATGGAGCATGTACAACGGGCTCGCGGACGCGATCTGGGTCGGCTCCCCGAACAAAGAAGAGGCGACGAAGTGGGTCACGTTCATGGCTTCGAAGGCGTGCCAGGAACTCGTGGCCAGCGCCGCGGTCGTGTTCCCCGCGATCGAGTCCGAGGTGCCGAAGGCCGTCGCGACGCACAAGGAGAACGGGATCGACGTCAGCGCCTTCACGTCCTACGTCGAGTCCGGGAACACCGTTCTGTACCCGATCACGGACAAGGCGCCGCAGATCAACCTGATCGTGCAGCCGACGCTCGAGGAGTTCCTCAACGGCGACGAGGACGCCGCCAAGGTCTTCAAGACCATGAACCGCCAGGTCAACAACCAGCTGAAGTTCGCCGACTGATGCTCGCCGTCCTGGCCCATCTCACCCCCGTCACCGCGCTGCTGGCCCTGGCGCGCGGTGACGGGTTCGCCCGCGCCCACGGCCGCGCGGCACTGCAGTTCCAGCTCTCGCTCGCCGTCTATCTGGCGGCGATCGTGGGGCTGATGCATCTGCTGGCCGGCTCGTGGATGGCCGTTCAGGCGGTGCCGTTCCTGTTCTTCCTGAACCTGATGCTGATCCTGAACTGGCTGATCTTCGCGGCGATCGGCATCCACCGCGCCGCGACCGGGCACGCATTCACCTACCCCATGACCATCGGAAGGACCTGATGCCGAAGATCGCCTTCGTGGGGGCCGGCTCCGCCGTCTTCACGCGCAACCTCGTCGGCGACGTCCTCAGCCTGCCGGAGCTGCGCGACGAGACGCAGTTCGCGCTGATGGACATCGACGCCGAGCGCCTGCAGACCGCCGAGCTCGTGACCTCGCGGCTGATCGACGCGCACGGGGCGCGGGCGTCGGTCGAGGCCACGACCGACCGCCGGGCGGCGCTCGACGGCGCCGACTACGTCGTCACGTCGTTCCAGGTCGGCGGCTACAAGCCCGCGACGGTCGTGGACTTCGAGGTCCCGAAGCGCTACGGGCTGCGCCAGACGATCGCCGACACGCTCGGCGTCGGCGGGATCATGCGCGGCCTGCGCACGATCCCGGTGCTGCTCGAGCTCTGCCGCGACCTCGAGGAGCTCAGCCCGGACGCGCTGCTGCTCAACTACGTCAACCCGATGGCGATGCTGTGCTGGGCGGCAGGCGAGGCGAGCTCGATCCGCACGGTCGGGCTGTGCCACTCCGTGCAGGGCACGGCGCGCGAACTGGCCGACGACCTCGGGCTGGCCGCCGAGGAGATCGACTACCTGTGCGCCGGCATCAACCACATGGCGTTCTTTCTGCGCTTCGAGCACGAGGGCCGCGACCTCTATCCCGCGCTGCTCGAGGCCGCACCGCCGGATTGGAACCGCGTGCGCTACGAACTGCTCAAGCACTTCGGCGCGTTCGTCACGGAATCCTCGGAGCACTTCTCCGAGTACGTGCCGTGGTTCATCAAGGACGGCCGCGAGGATCTGATCGAGCGCTTCAACGTGCCGCTGGACGAGTACCCGCGCCGCTGCGAGCTCCAGATCGAGAAGTGGGAGGCGATGCGCGGCGAGCTCGAGCTCTCGACTGCGCAGTCGCACGAGTACGGTGCCCACATCATCCGTGCGTGCGAGACCGGCGAGAGCTACACGTTCAACGGCAACGTCCCGAACCGCTGGGAGGACGGGCTGCTGATCGACAACCTGCCGGCGGACTGCTGCGTCGAGGTGCCGTGCGTCGCGAACGCCCGGGGCATCGAGCCGCAGCCCGTGGGCACGCTGCCGCGCCAGCTCGCGGCGCTGATGCAGACGAACATCAACGTCCAGGGCCTGACCGTCGAGGCCGCGCTCACCGGCCGCCGCGAGGCCGTCTACCAGGCGGCGATGCTCGACCCCCACACGGCGGCCGAGCTCTCGCTCGACGAGATCGCCTCGCTCGTCGACGAGTTGCTGCGCGAGCACGGCGACTGGGTCCCGCCGCTCGAGCGCGTCGGGGCCGCCGTGTGAACCCGGAGGCCAAGCTGCGCCGCGAGGGCCTCCCGGAGGAGGCCGTCGCGGCGTTCCGGGCGCTCTACGACCAGCTGGTCGCGGGCGCGTCGGGGACGTTGCCGGACGAGGAGCTGACACCGGTCCGCGATCTGCCCTCGCTTGCGGAGCTGCCGCGCCCGTCGTCGCTTTCCGCGCTGTCACGGGCGTGCGTGATCAAGCTCAACGGCGGACTCGGGACGAGCATGGGCCTCGACCGCGCGAAGTCGCTGCTCGAGGCGCGCGACGGGCTCTCGTTCCTGCAGGTGATCGCGCGCCAGGTCGGCGCGCTGCGCTCGCGCCACGGCGTGCGGCTGCCACTCGTGCTGATGCACAGCTTCCACACGCGGGAGGACTCGCTGGCGGCGCTGGAGGGCTTCGACGACGTGCTCGACTTCCTCCAGCACAAGGTGCCGAAGCTGCGCGCCGCCGATCTGGCGGCCGTCGAGTGGCCGGCCGATCCGGCGCTCGAGTGGTGCCCGCCCGGGCACGGCGACATCTACGCCGCGCTGCGGTCCTCGGGGATTCGCGACACGCTGCTCGAGCAGGGCGTGCGCTATGCGTTCGTCTCCAACGCCGACAACCTCGGCGCCGTGCTCGACCCGGTGATCCTGGAGTGGTTCGCGGCCTCGGGCGCGCCGTTCGCGATGGAGACCGTGATCGGCACCGAGGCCGACCGCAAGGGCGGGCACATCGCCTGGCGCGACGGGCGCCTGGTGCTGCGCGAGACCGCGCAGGCGCCGGACCCCGTGTCGTTCCAGGACTTCCGGCGCTGGCGCTACTACAACACCAACAACCTCTGGCTCGACCTCGAGGCGCTGGACTCGACGCCGGCGCTGCCGCTGATCGTCAACCGCAAGACCGTCGACCCCTCCGACCCCGACAGCACGCCGGTGATCCAGACCGAGACCGCGATGGGCGCGGCGATCGGCGTCTTCGAGGGCGCCCAGGCGCTGTGCGTCCCGCGGTCACGTTTCGTACCGGTCAAGACGACCGACGACCTGCTCGCGCTGCGCTCGGACGTCTACCGCCTGTTGGACGACGGCGTCCTCGAGAGCGACGCCGAGCCGCCGTTCATCGCGCTCGACCCGGCGTATTTCAAGCGGATCGCGGACTTCGAGGCGCGCTTCCCGCATGGGCCCGTGTCACTGCGGCGCTGCGAGCGGTTCGTCGTCCGCGGCGACGTCACGTTCGGGGCGCGCGTGATCGCCCAAGGGCGTGTCGAGGTCCGTGCCGACGTCCCCGACGACACGCTGCTGAGCGGCGTGTACCGTGGGGAAGTCGTATGAGCACGGGGATGCCGCGAGAGGACGCGAAGATCGCCTTCGACCGCGAGCGGCGGCGGCGCGCGCTGTCCCGGCTGGCCTCGCGGATGCGCTTCGAGGCCGACGACGTCTCGCACATGCTGCCCTTCGAAGAGGTGGTCGCCGCGCTCGGCGCCAGCGGCCGCGTCGCGCGCGGCGAGCAGGTGATCCCGCTCGACGCGATCGTCGGCACGGTCGACCGCCGCGCCGACGAGTTCGACCGCTCCTTCCGCCCCGCGTCGAGCACGCGCGGGCGCTGGGAGCGGATCGCCGAGGCGCGCAAGCGCGGCGAGGCGATGCCGCCGATCGACGTCTTCCAGATCGGCGACCTGTACTTCGTCCAGGACGGCCACCACCGCGTCTCCGTGGCCCGCGCGATGGGCGACAAGGACATCAACGCCAACGTGGTCGAGGTCCGGACCAAGCTCGGCGCCGACCGCGAGCTGCAGATGAGCGACCTGCCGCTGAAGGCGCACGAGCGCGTCTTCCACGAGCGCGTGCCCCTGCCGCCCGCGATGCGCGAGCGGATCCAGCTCTCCGACGAGTGGCGCTACGCGCAGCTCGCCACCCTGATCGAGTCCTGGGGCTACCGCGCCGGGCTCGAGCGCGAGCGCTTGCTGGGCCGCCGCGAGCTCGCGCTGCGCTGGTTCCGCGAGGAGTACGAGCCGATGGTCGACATGATGCGCGAGGCCGGCATCGGCGGCGGCGGCACCGAGACCGAGCGCTATCTGCGGGTCACGATGCTGCGCTTCCTGCTGCTCCAGCGCCACGACTTCAGCGAGGGCCTGCTCGAGCAGCTGAAGTCGCCGACCCCCGCGGCCGAGCAGGACACGATGACCCATCAGATCCTCAAGGAGATGCGGGACTAACCGCCTTGCAGAACGTCCACGCCATGCGGGAGGAGGTGCGGGCGGACTACGAGGCGGCGCTGGGCGTCGTTTCGGGTGACGGCGCGTTCGGCGTGCGCTTCGAGCGCTTCTTCGCCGACTTGCGGGACCCGCTGGTCGCGCTCTACGGCGCCGACCCGCGTTGGGAGGCCGCGTGGCGGCGGCTGCTCGGCGCGATCGCCGAGACAGCGGCGTCGCGTTCGGCGGAGCTGCGCCTGCTCGACCACGAGCGCGAGATCACGCCGGACTGGCTGCAGCGCGAGCAGGCCGTCGGCTATGTGACCTACGTGGACCGTTTCGCGGGCGACCTCGCCGGCGTCCGCGCCCGGCTGCCGTACCTGCGCGAGCTCGGTGTCACCTACCTGCACCTGATGCCGCTGCTGCGCGCGCGGCCGGCGCCCAACGACGGCGGCTACGCGGTCGTCGACTACGGGGCGGTCGAGCCGTCGCTGGGGTCGTTGGACGACCTGCGCGAGCTCGCCTCGGACCTGCGCGAGGCCGGGATGGCGCTGTGCATCGACGTGGTGCTCAATCACACGGCGGCGGAGCATCCCTGGACCGCCGAGGAGTCGTTCTACCGCACGTTCCCCGACCGCTCGCAGCCCGACGCGTTCGAGCGCACGCTGCCGGAGGTCTTCCCCGACACCGCGCCCGGGAGCTTCACGTGGGTCGAGGACCGCTGGGTGTGGACGACGTTCAACGCCTACCAGTGGGACCTCGACTACACGAACCCGTCCGTGTTCGTCGCGATGGCCGAGGCGATGCTGTTCCTGGCGTCGGTCGGCGTCGACGTGCTGCGGCTGGATGCGGCGCCGTTCCTGTGGAAGCGGCTGGGCACCAACTGCCAGAACCAGCCCGAGGTCCACGAGCTGCTGCAGGCGTTCCGCGCGGTGATGCGGATCGCCGCGCCGGCCGTCGCCTTCAAGGCCGAGGCGATCGTCGCGCCCGTGGACCTCGTCCCCTATCTGGGGACGGGCCGCCACGAGGGCAAGGAGTGCGACCTCGCCTACCACAACGTGCTGATGGTGCTGCTGTGGAGCTCGCTGGCGTCCGGGCGGGTGGCGCTGATGACGCGCGACCTTGATGGAGATGCCCGCCGTCCCGCCGGGCGCCGGCTGGCTGACCTACGTGCGCTGCCACGACGACATCGGCTGGGCGATCACGCCCGAGGATGCCGGCCGCGTCGGCGAGGACGCGTACCTGCACCGGCGTTTCCTGGCCGACTGGTACGCCGGGGAGTTCCCGGGCTCGTTCGCGCGCGGCGCGCGCTTTCAGTTCGAGCCGCACACCGGGGAGGCGCGGACGTCGGGGACGTGCGCGTCCTTGGCGGGGCTCGAGTCGGCGGGCGACGAGATGGCCGTCGAGCTCGCGATCCGGCGCGTGCTGCTGCTGTACGCGCTCGTGTTCGCGCACGGCGGGCTGCCGTTGATCTACATGGGCGACGAGCTCGGGCTCTTGAACGATGCGTCCTACCTCGCGGACCCGTCGCGGCGCGACGACAACCGCTGGATGCACCGGCCGGCGATGGACTGGGAGGCGGCTGAGCGGCGCCATGACCCGTCCTCGGCCGAGGGCCGGCTGTGGGCCGGGCTGCAGCGGCTGGTCACGGAGCGGCGCTCGACGCCCGCGATCCACGTCCAAGGCGCCGTCGAGCCGATCTGGACCGGCAACGACCACGTCTTCGGGCTCGTGCGCGCGCAGGCCGGCGAGTCGCTGCTCGTGCTGGCGAACTTCACCGCCGACCCGCAGCCCGTCGGTCTGGGCGTGCTCTGGGATCGCGGGTTCTCGCTGTCGCGACGCGGCCGCGACCCCGGACGGCCGCAGCCTCGAGGCCTACGAGGACGTCGTCGTGCTCGCGCCCTATCAGCACCTGTGGTTCCCAGGCGATTCCCAGGAAGGCGCGCGATCCTGACGGCACGATGACGCGACGACTCAACCGGCGCCAAGCGCTGACGGGCTTCGGCAGCCTCAGCCTGGGCGCTGTGCTGGCGGCGTGCGGGGCGATTCTCGTCCGCCCTCCGACGGACGGCGGCACTGTCGCGAGTGCGCGGAGTCGACTCCGCCGGTTCGTCGTGCGAGGCAACCGCGGAGCTGACCGAGGGCCCGTACTACTTCGACGCCGACGCGCTGCGCTCGGACATCCGCGAGGACCGCGAGGGGGTGACGCTGCGCCTCGGGATCCGCGTGCGGTCGGCGGGCGACTGCGCTCCGATCAAGGACGCGGTGGTCGACATCTGGCACTGCGACGCCGGCGGCGTGTACTCGGGCTTCGAGGCGGGCGAGGGCGAGCGCTACCTGCGCGGCACGCAGGTCACGAACGCCGACGGCGTCGCCGAGTTCACGACGATCTATCCGGGCTGGTACCGCGGGCGGACGGTCCATATCCACGCCAAGGTGCACCTCGACAAGCAGACGCGTGCTCACGACCCAGCTGTTCTTCGACGACGCGGTCAGCGACGACGTCTTCAAGCGTCCGTACGCCTACGCACCAGGGCCGCGACCAGTTCAACGACTCCGACGGGATCTTCGACCGCTCGCTCCTGCTGACCACTCCAGAGGACGGCGACGGCTACCGCGGGCTGATGACGTTCGACGTATCTGAACCTTCGTAGGGCGCGTTCGGCGCCCGCGCGTTCCATGATGCCCGTCATGCCGTCCGCCCCAGAGCCAGCCGCCCATGCGTGAGTTCCAGCTCTACGCGTTGCCCGAGATCGACGAGGAGGCGATGGACCACCTCGCCGCGCACGAGACGAGCGAGGCGCTCTCGCGCGCGCTGACCGCCGGCGGCGACGTACCACGACCTGGCCGCGGCGCTCGAGAAGGAGTACGCCGGGCAGCCGGAGCGCGCCGCGGCGGACATCGACACGTTCCTCGCCGCGCTACGCGCGCGCGGCCTCACCGGCCACTGAGTCCAGTTCGGCCGCCGCGCGGGCCTGCGCCTCGACGTCACCCGACGTCATCCACGAGCCGCCGACGCAGACGACGTTCGGCTGCGCCAGATAGTCCGGCGCGTTGTCTGCGTTGATCCCGCCGGTCGGGCAGAAGCGCATCTGACCGAACGGGCCCGCGAAGGCCTTCAGCGCGGCGATCCCCCCGACGACCTCGGCCGGGAACAGCTTCGCGTGCGTGATCCCGCGCTCGAGCAGGGCGACGACGTCCGACGGCGTCGCCGTCCCGGGCAGGAACGGGACGCCGCTCGCCTGCAGCGCGTCGAGCAGCGCCGGCGTCGTGCCCGGGGAGACGAGGAAGCGCGCGCCGGCGGCGAGCGCGTCCTCGACCTGCGCGGGCGTGGTGACCGTGCCGGCGCCGACGACGGCGCCTTCGACGTCCGCGATCCGCTCGATGGCCGCGAGCGCCGCGTCCGTCCGCAGCGTCACCTCGATCGCGGGCAGCCCACCGCGCACGAGCGCCTCGGCCAGCGGCACGGCGTCCTCGACGTCATCGATCACGACCACCGGGATCACCGGCGCGAGCGCGACAAGCTCCTCGACCTGTCATGCGTAGACAGTGTCGCGGACGGGCGTGAACACCGAGGCGCCGGCGTCGGGCCGGCCGACACGGTCGCGGAAGGCCGCGAACAGCTCGCGCCCCGTGCCGTGGGTCGCGTGGTCCGGGATCCACGGCTCGCGCTCGCGCGAGGTCGACGTCGACCTCGAGCCTGCCGGTCTCGGCGTCCAGGCGCACGACGTCGCCGTCGCGCACGCGTGAGAGCGGACCGCCCGCGGCGGCCTCCGGCGTGCAGTGGATGGCGGCCGGGACCTTGCCCGAGGCGCCGCTCATGCGCCCGTCGGTGACGAGCGCGACGCGGTGGCCGCGGTCCATCAGCACGCCGAGCGCCGGCGTGAGCTTGTGCAGCTCGGGCATGCCGTTCGCGCGCGGGCCCTGGTGGCGGACGACCGCGACGTGGTCGTGGTCGAGGTCACCGCGGTCGAACGCGGCCAGGAAGTCGCCCTGGTCGTCGAACACGCGCGCCGGCGCCGTGACCACCCGGTGCTGCGGCGCGACCGCGCTGACCTTCATCACCGCGCGGCCGAGCGCGCCGTCGAGCACGCGGATCCCGCCCTCGGCCGAGAACGGCTCGGGCGCGGGGCGCAGCACGTCGGTGTCGCCCGACGCGCGTGGGCCAGGCCGCCAGGCGAGCGCGTCCCCGTCGAGGTACGGCTCGTCGCGGTAGCGGCCGAGGCCGAAGCCCGCCACGGTTTCCACGTCGGGATGCATGAGGCCCGCGTCGAGCAGCTCGCCGATCACGAACGGGACGCCGCCGGCGGCGTGGAAGTGGTTGATGTCCGCCGGCCCGTTCGGGTAGACGCGCGCCAGCAGCGGCACGACCGCGGACAGCTCGGCGAAGTCGTCCCAGGTCAGCTCCAGGCCCGCGGCCGCCGCGACCGCGACCAGGTGCATGGTGTGGTTGGTCGAGCCGCCGGTCGCCAGCAGCGCGACGACGCCGTTGACCAGGGCTTTCTCGTCGACGATCTCACCGATCGGGGCGCAGCCCTGCGTGGCCCGGCGAGCCGCCTCCTCGGTCAGCGCCCGCCGCAGCGGCGTGCCCGGGTTCACGAACGACGCGCCCGGCAGGTGCAGCCCCATCGCCTCGACCACGAGCTGGTTCGAGTTCGCGGTGCCGTAGAACGTGCAGGTGCCGGGCGAGTGGTAGGACGCGAGCTCGGCGTCGAGCAGCTCGTCGCGCCCGGCCTCGCCCGCCGCGTGCAGCTGGCGGATCCGCGACTTCTCGGCGTTCGGGAGCCCGGACGGCATCGGCCCGGCGGGAACGAAGACCGTCGGCAGATGCCCGAACGTCAGCCCGCCGATCAGCAGCCCGGGCACGATCTTGTCGCACACGCCGAGCAGCAGCGCGCCGTCGAACATGTCGTGCGAGAGCGCGACCGCGGTCGACATCGCGACCACGTCGCGGCTGAACAGCGACAGCTCCATGCCGGCGCGGCCCTGGGTGATGCCGTCGCACATCGCCGGCACGCCGCCGGCGAACTGCGCGATGCCGCCCGCTTGCACGACGGCCTTCTTGAGGATCGCCGGGTAGCGCTCGAGCGGCTGGTGGGCCGAGAGCATGTCGTTGTAGGCCGACACGATCGCGACGTTGCGGCGCTCGCCCGCCTTGAGCTGGAGCTTCTCGTCTGCCCCGCAGGCGGCGATGCCGTGGGCGAGGTTGGCACAGCCGAGATCGCCGCGAGCCGGGCCGGAAGCCGAAGCTTCGCGGAGGCGCTCGAGGTAGGCGGTACGGCTGTCGGCGCTGCGCTGGGAGATGCGCGCGGTGACTTCCCTGACGACTGGATGCACGATTCGCACGCTACGGCCGCAAGCGTTTGCGCGCAAGCGTTTGCGAGTTCGGTTCACAGGACTTAATCAAGCGTGCCATCCTCCCTCCCCGTGGTGACGATGGCGGAAGTCGCACGGCTGGCGGGCGTTTCGGTCACGACCGTTTCACACGTCGTCAACGGGACGCGGCCGGCCAGCCAGCGCACGCGCGAGCGCGTGCTGGCGGCGATCGAGCGCACGGGCTACCGCCCGAACACGCTGGCGCGGGCGCTCGCGCGCGGGGGCACGCAGTCGCTCGGCCTCGCCATCAGCGGCCTCTCGAACCCGTACTTCACCGACGTCGTCGCCGCCGTCGAGGCCGCCGCCGGCCGCGCGGGCCACACGCTGCTGCTCGGCGACACGCGCGAGGACCCCGAGCACGAGCTGCGGATCGTGCGCGCGCTGGCCGAGCGCCAGGTCGACGGGATGCTGCTCGCGCCGACGGTCGGCGCGCTCGAGCACGCGCTGCCCTACCTCGAGGCCCAGAACGTGCCGGTCGTGCTGCTCGACCGCTTCGTCGAGGCCGACCTCGACCAGGTCGGCTGCGACAACGAGCAGCCGACGGCACGGCTCGTCGAGCACCTCGTCGACCTCGGCCACACGCGGATCGCGATGGCGATCGGAATCCCCGGGCTGAGCACGACCGACGAGCGCGTGCGCGGCTACCGGATCGCGATCGAGGGCGCGGGTCTGGCGTTCGACCCCGCACTGATCGCCGAGGGCGGCTCGCAGCGCGACCGCGCCCACGCCGCGATGCACGCGCTGCTGGGGCTCGACGATCCCCCGACCGCCGTCGTGTCGGGCAACAACTTCATGACGATCGGCCTCCTGCGCGCGATCGCCGAACGCGGCCTGAAGGTGCCCGACGACATCGCGCTGGTGGCCTTCGACGACTTCGAGTGGGCCGACCTGTTCGCCCCGCGGCTGACCGTCATCCGCCAGCCGACGACCGAGCTCGGCTCCCGCGCCGTCGAGCTCCTGCTCTCGCGCCTCGAGGATCCCGACGCGGCCGCCGCGCCAGGAGCGGCTCGAGGCGACGTTCGTGCACCGCGACTCGTGCGGCTGCGCGATAGGCGGATCAACCTGGTCCTTCGGCCAGTGACGGCCGATCGTTGCGGACGGTACCGTCGCGACTGCCCGAGCCGAGGGTCATCGGTGTCGTTCAAGCCCGGGCGTGGGGGTCGCGTGTTCCCTGGTCCAATTTCCAAGTCCTCTGCACGGCGGTGCGCGACGCTCGCGTTCGCCATCCTCGTGCTTCTCGCGCCTCCCGCGCAGGCGGCGCCCGAGGCCCTGTTCGATCTCGACTCGCCCGCTCCAGCGCCGGCCGACGCGGATCGCCGCGCGATCGAGCTCGGCGTCCGGTTCACGACGGCCGCTCGCTTCCGGGCCGACGGCGTCGCGTTCTATCGCGCGCCCGAAAGCCCGATCGCCGACGGACGCGTGCGGATCTGGAAGGGCTATGAGGAGGTCGCGAGCGGGACCGCGGACAGCACGTCGCGGAGCGGCTGGGTGCGTGTCGCCTTCACCGCCGGGCCGGTCATGCTGGAGCCGAATACGGAATACGTCGCGAGCTACAGCGCTCCGGAGGGCGGATACGCCTCGACGCCGAACTACTTCAGCCGCCCGCTCGACCCCCCCGGGACGGCGCTGCGCGCGCCCACGGCCGCCGGCGTGTACCTCTATCAGTACTTCCTGTCGCCGGTGTACAGCTGGGAGGACTCCAACTACTGGGTCACCCCCTACGGCGAGCCGTCGGCGCCGACCGAGCCGACGGAACCGCCAGCGGAGGGGCCGTGGGCGTTGTTCGACGCGACCACGCCGGTCGACAACCCGGCGACCTCGGACGCCGAGCGCGTCGAGGTCGGCACCCGCTTCAGCGTCTCCGGCGACTACGTGGTCAGGGCGATCCGTGTCTACCGCGGCCAGCCGATGCCCGAGATCCGCGCCTACCTGTACGACGAGACCGGCACGGTCGTGGGCTCCGGCGAGGTGATCGGAGAGGGTGGGCGCACGGGCGTGAACGAGGTCACGCTGCGCACTCCGGTGAAGCTCCGTCCGGGTGTGATCTACACGGCCTCCTACGACGCCCGGTGGGGCCGGTATCCGGAGGACCAGCAGGGCTTCGCCGCTGCGCGCACCGTCGGCCCCGTGACGTTCCCCGCCGAGGCCGGTGTCTACCGCTATGGCGGTGGCTACCCGACGTCGACGTGGGAAGCGTCGGACTATTACGTCACGCCGGTGGTGTCGAAGGGCTGAGGCGCTTGCGGTAGGTCACGAGGTCGGCGGGCCCGGCGAGGAGCTCGCGCCGGGTCCGGGTACACGGCGGCGAAGTCCCGCCGGCCCACCTCGCGATAGCCGAGCCGCGAGTACCACTCGTGCAGCCGCTGCTTGTGCGCGTGCGGTGCGTGCGGCACGAGCAACTCGAGCTCCATCCAGTCGACGTCGTGGGCGTGTTCGGCGAAGTCGACCAGTGCGCGGCCGACCCCGGTGCCGCTCAGCTCGGGGTCGACCGACAGCAGTCCGAACTCGGCCGTATCGTCGTCGAGCCGCCGCACCCGCACGCAGCCGAGGATCGTTTCGCCGCGGCGGGCGACGGCGATCTCGCCGGCGCCGATCTCCTCCTCGAGCGGGGCGAGCTCGGTCCGGCGCCAGCCCGGCTGCCAGATCCCCGCCTCGCCGCGCTCGTAGGCGGCGTTGATGATCCGCATCACCTCGGCGGCGTCCGCGGGTCGGGCGAACTCGATCAGGCCAGCTCCCTCGCCCGTGCCAGCGCCTGCTCGCGGGTGGAGATCACGCCCGCGAAGCGATCCTCCTCGAGCTGGGCCAGGATCGCGCCCAGACGTGGCCCGGAGGCGATGTCCTTGAGCTCGTCGCCGCGGACCAGCGGCTTCGCCGCCGGCTCGCGCGCCGCGGCGATCAGCTCGTGCGCGACCTCGAGATGCGCGGCGATCGCCTGCTCGGCGTTGCGTCCGCGGGTGGCGCGGCGGTCGGCGACGGTGAAGAGCGTGATGTCCTCGGTGTATGGCCGCGTGGCGCGCAGGTAGCGGTAGATCGTGCGGCGGTCGAGCGGGCGCTGGTGCACGAGGAAGCCGGCATCGAGGTGGTGCGCGATCAGCGCGGCGACGTAGTCGCGCAGGCGCTGGGAGGAGCGCAGGCGGCCGAGCACGTCGCGGGCGAGCTTCGCGCCCTCGACGTCGTGGCCGATGAACGTCACCCGCCCGTCCGGCCGGAAGTCGCGCGTCTGCGGCTTGGCGGCGTCGTGCAGCAGCGCCGCCCAGCGCATCGCCTGGCCGCGCGTGAGCTCGTCCGACAGCGGCTCCGCGAGCAGCTCGCAGTCGCGTTGGAGGATCGCCACCTGGTCGAGCACCTCGAGCGTGTGATCGTGGACGTCGGCGTGGTGGAAGTGGCTCTGCTCGATCCCGCGCAGTGCCGAGAGCTCCGGCAGGACGACGTCCGTGAGCCCGTGCTCGGCCATCAGCTCGAGCCCGCGCCGCACGTTGTCGGCCGAGATCACGCGCTTGAGCTCGCCGAAGACGCGCTCGGCGGCGACGCGCTCGATCCCCGGCGCGTTCTTCGCGGCGGCCTGGCCGGTCGCCGGATCGAGCTGCAGGTCGAGCTCGACCGCGATCCGCACCGCCCGTAGGCTGCTCAGCGGGTCGTCCTCGAGGGCCTGCGCGGACACCATCCGGACGAGCCGGCGCTCCAGGTCCGCGCGGCCGCCGTGCGGATCGAGCAGTTCGCCGCCTGCGAGCGGTTCGGCCATCGCGTTGATCGTGAAGTCGCGGTGCGCGAGGTCCGAGTGGATGTCGTCGTCGCGCAGCGTCACGAGGTCCACGTGCCAGGCGTGCTTCGGCCCGACGACCCGCCAGGCGCCGAACGCGCCGCTGAGCTGGAACGCCGCCCCGCCGCTCTCGCGCGCGAGCGAGCGCGCATGGGCCTTCGGGTCGCCGGCGATCGCGACGTCGATGTCGTCGGTGTCGCGCCCGAGCAAGCTGGTCGCGGACCGCCCCGCCGACGAGCCACGCCTCCTCTCCCGCCAGCAGTTCGCGCGTGAGCCTCAGCGCGTCACTCATAGCTCCGCGGAACTCGCTGCGTGATGCCGCACGTCACCTCGTAGTTGATCGTGCCCAGGGCGCGGGCGAGATCCTCGGCGAGGATCCGCTCGCCGCCGCGGGCGCCGATCAGGACGACCTCGGTGCCGCGCTCGACCGGCTCGTCGCCGAGGTCGACGGTGATGTTGTCCATCGAGATCGTGCCGACGACGGGCACGCGGCGACCGCCGACGAGCGCGTCCGCGTTGTTGGTCAGACCGCGGCGGTAGCCGTCGCCGTAGCCGATCGGGATCGTGGCCACCCAGGTGTCGCGCTCGGCGATGAAGCGGCGCCCGTAGCCGACGCTCTCCCCCGCGTGCGCGCGCTTGACCTCGGCCACGTAGCTGAGCAGTTGCAGCGCCGGCTCGAGGCTCGTGGTCCGCGGGATCGCGGTGGAACGGGTCCATGCCGTAGATCGCGATCCCGCAGCGGATCATGTCCAGCCGCGCCGCCGGCTCGCCGAGCGCGGCGGCGGAGTTGGCGGCATGACGCATCGTGTCCAGCCCGTCCGCCCACGGGATGAAGCGGTTCAGTTGCGCGCGCATGAACTCGGGATCGTCGTCGGCGGTGGCGAAGTGGGTCATCGCGCCCGCGAGCCGGAGCCCGCGGGTTCGAACCGCCTCGGCGACGCGCGTGGCCTCCGCCGGGTCACGCGTGCCGAGCCGGCCCATGCCGGTGTCCAGCTTCACGTGCACGCCGACGTCGCCGCTGGAGGCCCGCGAGGAACTCCTCGCGCCAGGCCACCACGTCGGCCCGTGCTTTCAGCGCGACGTCGAGCTCCTCGGGCGAGAGCGCGCCCATGACGAGCAGCGGGCCTTCGATGCCGGCCGCGCGCAGCTCGGCCGCCTCCCCCGCCGTCGCCACCGCCAGCCACGCCGCGCCCCCGCGCTGGGCCGCTTTGGCCGCCTCGACGGCGCCGTGACCGTAGCCGTCGGCCTTGACGACCGCGCACAGCGGGGCGAGCGCGGCCAGCCGGGCGCAGTTGCGCTCGATCGCGCCGGTGTCGATCCTCGCCTGCGCCCTGATCACTCGGCCGTGAGCGCGTCGAGGACGTCGATCCGCGTGACGACGCCCACGAGCCGGCCGTGCTCGACGACGGGCAGCCGGTTGTGCTTGTGCCGCGCGATCTCCTTGGCCGCCTCCGAGACGCTCGCATCGGGGGCGATCGTCACCGGGTCCTCGGTCATCACGTCGCCGGCCGTCGAGCCGATCGCCTTGCGCAGCCGCTCCTCGAACTTCTTCGTCGACTCGAGGAAGACGATCCCGCCGAACAGCTCGATGTAGTGCGGCAGGTGCAGGTCCTCCTGCTCGCCGCCCATGATCAGGTCGGCCTCGGTGATGATCCCGACGCAGCGCCCGCCCTCGTTGATCACCGGGATGCCGGGCAGTTCGTGCTCGCGCATCGTCTGCACGACCTTCTCGACCGGGTCGTCCGGGTACAGCGCCGGAACATCGGTTTCCATGATGTCGCGCACCGTCAGCGGCATGGCCGCAGGTTAGGCGGTGAGCGCCGCAGGCAGCGCTGCGATCACGTCGGAGGCGATCACGCCGTCCGGTCCATGCGGCGCCGCCGCGATCTGCCCCGCGCGCACGTGCGCGTAGACCCCTGCGCAGGCACCCTGCGCCACCGGCATCCCCTTGGCCAGCATCGCGCCGATCACGCCCGAGAGCACGTCGCCGGTCCCCGCGGTGGCGAGCGCGGGCGCGTTGCCACGTGAGATCGCCACCCGGCCGGTCGGCGCCGCCACCAGCGTGTCGTCGCCCTTGAGCACGACGAAGGCCTTCGAGCGCGCCGCCGCCTCGCGGACGAAGCGCAGCCGGTAGCGCTCGATCTCCTTCGAGTCGACCTCGAGCAGCCGGCCCAGCTCGCCGGCGTGCGGGGTGAGGACGGTCGGCCAGCGCCGCTGGGGCAGGATCTCGTCGAGGTGGCCGGCCAGCGCGTTGAGCCCGTCGGCGTCGATCACGAGCGGCACGTCGATCCGCGGGACGACGGCGCGCGCCAGGGCCTGCGCCCCTGGGTCCTTCGACAGCCCCGGTCCCAGTACCACGGCGTCGGACCTTCCGACCGCCTTGAGCACCGGCTCGAGCCCGCTGTCGTCCAGGTGCCCGTCGTCCTCGGGCAGCCCGACCATCATCGCCTCGAGCAGCCGCACGGTGAAGCTCAGCTCGAGGCTCGCGGGCGCGCCGACGGTCACGTACCCCGCGCCCGCGCGCATCGCCGCCAGCGCGGCCATCGACGGAGCGCCCGTCAGCCCGCGCGAGCCGCCGATGATGAAGACGTTGCCGGAGGAGAACTTGGTCGACGCCGCGCCGCGTCGCGGCACCTCGCGCAGCACGCGCGAAGTGATCAGACCCGCTTCCGGGCTCGCCGGCCCGCCGCGCGGGATCCCGATGTCGACGGTCTCGACCTCGCCCGCGTACTCCTTCCCAGGCCGGATCCACGCGCCGAGCTTGGCCTTGTGGAACGCCGCGGTGGCGACGCAGTGCACCGCCGGGCCTTCGACCTCGCCCGTCGTGGCGTCCACCCCCGACGGGATGTCCGCCGCGATCACCGGCGCCTTCGCGGCCTCCATCTCTTCGATCACCTTGTCCGCGGGCTCGCGCGGAGAGCCGCTGCTGCCGGTGCCGAGCAGGCAGTCGACGATCATGTGGACCTTGTTGAGGCGCCCGGCCTCGAACTGCAGCGGCTTGGGCCCCGGCAGCTTCTTCAGCTGCGCCTGCGCGTCCTCGCCGATCCACTCCGCCGGCCAGACGAGCAGCACCTCGACGTCACGGCCGGCCTGGCGCAGGTAGCGGGCGGCGACGATCCCGTCCCCGCCGTTGTTGCCCTTGCCGCAGACGATCGCGATCCGCCCGGCCGGCGCGCGCCGGCCGACGACCGCCGCCAGGCCCTCCCCCGCGCGCTCCATCAGCGTCTCGACCGCGATCTTCTTCTCGCTGATCGCCCAGCGGTCGACCTCGCGCATCTCCCCCGCCTCGAGCAGGGGATCCATCCAGCGGGGCAGGCTCATCGCGGCGGAAACCTACCCGCCGCGGCAGCCGTTACGCCGGGAGGCCGCTCAGGCTGCGCAGCTTGGACGCGGCACGTACCGCTTCCTCGCGCGAGTTGACCTCGAGCTTGCGGTACAGGTTCTTGAGGTGCGAGCGGACGGTCTCCGACGAGAGCACCAGGTTCTTGGCGATCTGGTCGGTCGTCGCGCCCGTCGAGAGCAGGTCCAGGACCTCCCACTCGCGGTCGGTCAACCGCGAGCGGACCGGCCGCAGCCCGGCGCCGCCGCTGGGCGCCGCGCGGTAACGCTCGATCAGCTTCATCGCGAGCTGGCGCGAGATCGCCGCCTCGCCGTCCAAGGCGCCACGCAACGCACGCGGAAGCGCATCCAGCTCGACTTCCTTGGACAGATATCCGGCCGCACCCGCGCGAAGGCCGCGCAGGCCGAGCTCCTCGTCGCCGGCGCCGGTCAGCACGACGACACGGATGCTCGGATCGTGCTCATAGATCCGGCGCGTGGCCTCGATGCCGTCCATCTCCGGCATCATGTAGTCCATCACCACGACGTCCGGGCGGTAGAAGAGCGCGAGCTCGACGGCCTCCCGTCCGGTGGACGCCTCCGCGATCACGGTCACGTCGGCGCGCTGCAGGGTGTCTCGAATCAGCCGGCGCACCAGCGGATCATCGTCGGCGATGATCGTCCGCAGCACCGGTTCGTTCGTCCTTGTCGTCCTTGTCAATCACGCTCGGATCCTCCTTGGTCCGGTCCTGCCCTGCGCCATCGTACGGAGGTCATCGGCCTCCGTGGGGGATTTTCTCTGCCTGTGGGGGATCGGACATCTGTCTATTAGGGGATCGACGCCACCCCGTCAGGATGGAAGAGATCCCCAGGGCGTCGAGCGAATACCCCCTTCATGGCCAGCGGTTCCTCCGGGATCCTGTGTGGGTGACCGGAGTCACACGACGATGAGCCACAGCCTTGCGCGAACTGCGCGAGGAACGCGGCCTGGACCAGACGCTCCAGAACCTGTTGCGCGCGTTGACGCTCAACCTCGAGTTGCGCGCGCGCTACCGCGTGTTCGAGTTCGAGGCGATGCAGGACGGCCATCCCGAGGTCGCCGAGCTGTTCCAGCCAGCTCCGTGCCGCGGAGGCCGACCAGATCGGGGCGCTGATGGCCGAGCTGCAGTCCCGGCTCGAGTCGGTCGACGTCGCCGCCTCGGTCGCACCGACTGACGGACCCACCATCTAGGCTGGCGGCATGTCCGACGCTCCCAGCAACGACGCGCCGTACCGGTTGATCAACGACGTCGAGTTCGGCGACGGACGCCGTCGTGTACTCGTTCACGAATCTCTACGGCTGCAGCATCGGAGATCGGCACGCGAATCGGGACGTTCGTCGAGATCCAGCGCGGCGTCCGGATCGGCGCCGACTGCAAGATCCAGAGCCACACGTTCATCTGCGACGGCGTCACGATCGGCGATCGCGCGTTCGTCGGGCACGGGGTCATGTTCATCAACGACAAGCGCCCACGAGCCACGGCGGCGGACGGCGGTCTGCAGACCGAGGACGACTGGGAGCTGTTGCCGACCACGATCGAGGACGGCGCCAGCCTCGGCTCAGGCTCCGTGATTCTCGGCGGCGTGACCGTCGGCGCGAACGCGATCGTGGGCGCCGGGGCGGTCGTGACGCGCGACGTGCCCCCGGGCGGGACCGTGGCCGGCGTTCCGGCCAAGATCACCCGTTCTTCCTCCTCGTAACACGCAAGCCGGCCGCGCGTCGCGCCGTTGATGAGTGGGAAGAGTTCGCCGGCTGACCGCGAGAGGTAGCGGACTCCCCCGAGCCGGGTGAGCGCGCCCTCCCCCACGGCGTGACCCCTGTCCCCCAGCGTGGGGAAGAGTTCCCGCGAACGGCAGACAAGGTTGCCCTTCACGAAGGGTCCGCCGCCACGGAGACTCCGCCTCGACGGATGAACGCGAAGGCACGCCGCTCAACCAGGTTGCCGCCGCGAACGACGTCCACCACCGAGAGCGCACAGCTCGAGCCGTAAGAGGTCGGCTCTTGCACGTGCGCCCGTCCGGTCCAACCAGTCCGGACGGCCAGAAGCCGCCCAGATGCCTCCTTTCCGTGGGAGCGCACGACACCGCATGGACGAAGGCAGGAGGACACGATGTCAGTAGCGTCAATCCAACGGAATTCCAGAGAAGCGACGTCGGCCGGCGTACTGACCGGCAGCTTCCGCCGCACCGGCCGGCTCGTCGACGACGAGGCCGGTACCCGCGCGGTCGCTCAGGCCGTCGTGCGGGCCAAGCAGGGCGACCGCGAAGCGCTCCGCTTCCTCTACGTCCACTACGCCGACCAC
>CAVWJU010000008.1:0-205985 GCA_963755275.1 uncultured Solirubrobacteraceae bacterium
TCTGCTCCGCGCGGAGGCCCTCGCCGAAGCTGCCTGAGCCGGCGTCGTAGATGTGATCGCGAGAAGGGGAAGCTCGCGGCGCGAGAACGCATTCACGAACGCGCCGACCACCGTGGCGATGATTGTCGTGGCCGAAACGCCCGACCTCGCTTGGCGCTACGTCCGAGGCATGCTGGATGGCTGCGGCATCGGGGTCGGGATTGCCGCCTTTCGACGCCCGGCGCCGGTCTCCTGAGCAGGTTCCGAGGCTCTGCGGCGAGCTGTCAGCCCGGGTCGATGGACTCGCCCGGTTGCGCCAGCTGAGTGGCGCCGTCCTCAGCTGGTCGCGCCGGTGTCCCGTTCTCGCTCGGGTCGCGCGCCGCGGCGCCGGCTGGGCGGCCCGACAGCGCGTCCGCGAGGGCGGGTACCTCGGCGATGACGCGATCGAAGGTCTCTTGCTCCTGCTCGCCGAGACGCACGGCGAGCGCTTCGGTGTCAGGGTCTCCGGCGGCTTGGGCGTGTCGCTCGAGTGCGCGGTAGATGGCGATGTTCGACGCTTGCGCGGCGAATACGTGGCGGGCCCGTTGCATGATCCGGTCGTCGGCGTCGTGCGGGCGCAGCAGATCGAGCGGAGTGAGCAGGCGCGCGTTGGCGCGCGCGACGCCCGCTTGCATCAGCGACACGACACCGCTCAGGCGGCCGTTGCGGTACCCGAGCGCGGTCAGGCGCTCGGCGAGCAGTCCGATGTGGCGGCGTGTCTCGGCGAGTTGACGCTCGAGCGCGTCGCGGTACTCACCGAGCGGCGCGGCCTTGATCTGCGCTCGGAGCTCCGGCACGGCGGCCCGCTCGCGCTCGTGCGCCTCGTTGAGATAGCGCAGCACCTTCGTCTGATCGCGGGTGACGGTCATTTCGCCGTGATCGCCCACAGCCCGAGCAGCAGCAGAGAGAGCGTGAGCACACCCCCGAGCAGTGCCATCGCGCCGTACCCGACCAGCGCCCCCGTACCGGCACGTTTGCCCGTCCGGACCTCCTGCATGCGTTCGAGGCCCATGAGGAGAAGCCCCCAGGTGGCCACGAGCCCGACCCCGCCCAGCACGCCGACGAGCACGACGTTGGCGAGATCGGCCCACTCGATCAGCGGCGCGGCGATCATGCCGGCGCCGGGATCGGCGTCTTGAGCTCGATGAGCTCCTCATCGGCGGCGTCCTGTTCGCGGGTCTTGATGTAGAGCGCGATCGACATCGCCACCGCGATGCCGCCGACCACGACCGACCCGACCGTGTCCCCGAACAGGTCGACGATCCCGTAGGCGATCGCGGCCACCAGCGCCGCGCCCGGGATGGTCAGCACCCACGCGATCCCCATCCGCCCCGCGATGCTCCAGTTCACGTCGGTCTCGCCGCGCCCGATGCCCGACCCGATCACCGCACCGGAGACCACCTGCGTCGTCGACAGCGGGTAGCCGAAATACGACGACGCGAGGATCAGCGTCGCGCCCGAGGACTCGGCCGAAAAGCCCTGCGGCGGCGTGATGTCGCCGGTGACCTTCTTGCCGAGCGTGTCGATGATCCGCCAGCCGCCCATGAATGTGCCCAGCGCGATCGCGGTCGCACACGACAGCTTGACCCAGAGCGGCACCGAGAAGCTGCCGCGGACAGGTTCCCGTTGGCCACGAGCGCCAACACGATGATGCCCATCGACTTCTGCGCGTCGTTGGTCCCGTGCCCTAAGGAGACCAGCGACGCGGATCCGATCTGGCCGAGCCGGTAGCCCCGCGTGGCCATGTCGCTCCCGATCCGCATCCCGGTCGGCGGCGTCGGCGTATCTGACCAGGAGACCGGCGACTTCGACCTCGAGGGGATCGCGGCGCGCACCGAGGGCGGCTTCTGGCTCGCCAGCGAGGGCCGCACGAACGCGGGCAGCTCGCGGCCGAACCTGCTCGTGCGGGCCGACGGTTCCGGCGCGATCCGCGACAGCGTCCCGCTGCCGGGGAGCCTCGTCGCGCAGGCGACGAGCAGCGGCTTTGAGGGTGTGGCGGTGACCGGCACCGAGGCCGGCGGAGATGAGACGGTATGGGTCGCGCTCCAGCGCGAGTGGGCCGACGACGAGGCGGGCTTCGTCAAGCTCGGCCGCTACGAGGTGGCATCCGAGCGCTGGACGTTCGCGCGCTATCCGCTCGACACCGTCGAGTCCCCCAGCGGCGGGTGGGTCGGCCTGTCCGAGCTCACGCTGCTGCCGCGCGAGCGCCGTGTCGCCGTCGTCGAGCGCGACGACCGGATCGCACTCGACGCGCGCATCAAGCGGACCTACGGCGTCGACCTCGCCGACCCCGGCGTCCAGTGGCGCGCGCACGGCGCCCCGCTCGACACGATCCGCAAGACGCTGCTGCGCGACGTTCTGCCCGACCTGGCCGCGCTTAGCATCTCGATCCCCGACAAGCTCGAGGGCCTCGGCGTCACGCGCGACGGCCGCGTCTGGCTGGCCACCGACAACGACGGCGTCGATGAGAACTACGGCGAAACGCTCTTCTTCAACCTAGGAAGCCATTTGACAGCGTTCGGCTCCTGAAGCAACCCGCCACGGCATCAGGCGTCGCTGTTGCCTGTCCTCGAACGGGCGCCCGATCGAGCTACCGTACGCGGCGCCCCGATTGAGCCCGGTTCCGGCTGCGCCCGATCCCACGGTGTCCCTCTCACCGTCGCCGGCCGTCATCTAATCGGGTGGGAGCAGCGCGAGCGTTTCGAGCTCAAACCGGAATTGCCGGACCAGCGGATGCTGACCCGACCGCCGCTCGAGCATGGTGAGCGACGCCCAATAGTGCGTCAGCTTGCCGGGACCCACTCGGACGCTCGGCCGGCGCGCGAGCGCCATCCGCAGCTCGCGCGCCTTGGCTACCTTGTCGGCCGCGTAAACGGCGACTGCGTCGCCGTCGGCGCGCGCCACCGCCGCGCGCAGCCGTGCTTTGCGTTCAACCCACGTTCCATCTTCCGACGGCGACACGGCGCGTGCGAGCGGGCGCCGGCATAGCTCGTCGAACTAGACGTGCGCGTCCTCGATGACGTCGTGCAGCACCCCGGCGGAGACGACCTCGTCTGGATAACTGCGGCCACGCAGCCACTGGGCAGCTTCCAGCGGACGCAGGATCAACGGGGCATGATCGGCCGCGCGCCGCTGGCCTCGATGTCGCTCGGCCGCGAACATCAGCGCCTGGCAAAGCGATCGGCAGCTCATCCAGAGCGACACGAGTTCTGCTCGCCTGCTTGCACTACGGCCGTGCCGGACGATGCCTCAACGCAGGTAGTTGACCTCAACGCAATGGCTTCAGGCGGTCGCGCTCCCCGTGTTGTGCGCCGCTGGACTGTCGCTGAGCGTTCACGCGGCGGTGACCACTGCGCGCCGCGCGCGTGGTCGGGTACCGCCCATGCGACGACTGATCCTTGCCGCGGCGCTCGCGACGGCCTGTGTGGGCGTGGCGGCGACGGCCGCAGGCGCCCGCGAACCGCAGCTGCAACGACGCGCGATCCTGCCCGCCGAAGCGACCTGGCCGGCGCCGTTCCCGGGTGTTCCGAACACCGATCCGGCGCCCGCTGCCGGCGCCGTCCAGCCCATCGGTGGCTTCTCGGCGCTGCTGGACGCCGGCGACGGCGAGTTCTGGGCGATGCCCGACAACGGCTTCGGGAACAAGGCCAACTCGCGCTCGTTCCTGCTGCGGGTGTATCGCGTGCGCCCCAAGTGGCGAACCGGATCCGGCGGCGAGGGCACCGTCGAAGTGCTCGACGCCATCACCCTCAGCGACCCCGACGCCAAGGTGCCGTTCCCGATCGTCAACGAGAGCACGGACGAACGGCTGCTGACCGGCGGTGACTTCGACGTCGAGTCGTTGCGCATCGCGCGCGACGGCACGTTGTGGTTCGGTGACGAGTTCGGGCCCTTCCTGCTGCACACCGACGCCGACGGGCGCGTATTGGACGCACCGGTGCCGCTGCCGCGCGTCTTCTCGCCCGACAACCCGTTCCTCTTCGGCCGCCAGCCCAACCTCGCGAGCTCGAACGGATTCGAGGCGATGGCGCTCTCAAGCGACCGCCGGACCCTCTATCCCATTCTCGAGGGACCGCTCCTCGGTGATGTCCCGCTGCGGCGCGTCGTCTACGAGTTCGATCTGCGCGAACGCCGCTATACCGGCCGGACCTGGACATACCGAATGAGCCGGCCCGGCACGCTGGTCTCCGACGCCGTGGCGCTCGACCGCCGGCACCTCGTGGTCCTTGAACGCGACAACTTCCAAGGTCCTGCGGCCGAGTGGAAGCGCGCGTTCCTAGTCTCCGTGCCCGGCCGCGAGCCGGTGCTCGCCAAGACCGAGCTCGTCGACCTGCTCGACATCCGCGATCCCGAGGGCATCTCGCTGCCCGGGAGGCCGGGCGACTTCGGCCTCGGCGACCCATTCGAGTTCCCCTACGTGACCGTCGAGAGCGTGCTTCCGCTGCGCGGCGGCCGGCTCGCGTTCGTCAACGACACGAACTTCGGGTCCACGGGACGCAACGCCGACCTGCCCGACTACAGCGACTTCATCGTCGTCGCCGTTCCAGGCCTGCGCTGAGCCAAGCCCGGCCTCGAACCGCGGGAGCCCGCATCCGCGCTTCGCGGCGCGGCGGCGGCGGCTGCTGCTGCTGCTGCGACTGTCGTCTAGCTGATGCGATGGAGCCAGAAGGTGACCAGGAACACCAGGGCGACTAGGACGATGAGGGCTAGGTCGAGCGCGCTGATGGCCTTGCTCTAGCGTCGCTCGCGCCCCGAGTTGTTGCTGTTCTGAGAAGGTGCCTGCAGCTCGGCGCGCTAACCGCGGCGCCCCCTGCTTCGCGCCTGTGAGGAGCAGCCCGACGAGTCGGTGAACGCGTCTCCGATTGCGGTACATCGCCGGGCCGGTCAGGGGCTCGGCGCCGGTTCTCTCAGGTCCTGACACAGGCGAAGAAGGGAGACCTGCGCCGTGAGACGCACGCTTGCCAAGTCGCGGCCGGCGCGCAAGGGGACGCGCGCCGGCCGCGTTGGCTGCCGCTGCTCGCTTGTGCCGGAGGAGAGGGGACCGGCACGCGTGGAGCGTGATCAATCGCGGCGCAACCCACGTGAACGGTTCGTAACGCATTCCACCGCGACAAAGGCCCTGCCAGGCCGCGATCGTTCCGAGACTCCGACATGACCCATCGCTACACGGGTGGAATGCGCCGAGGAAGGAGCACTCGGCGCCCGCACGCGAGCAGACGCCTGGGAGAAACCCGGTCCCGTGGTGCCGCCGTCCGCGCGCGGTCTCGACGCCCGGCGCGGTGCCGTCTCCACGCGGAGGCCATCTCCCTTAGCCCGCAAAAAGCGTCCCGAGAATCCAGCTTCGCGGCGAGCAGCCCCCCGTCCGAGAAGGCGCTTTCCCGGTCACGAACGGCGGTCCGGTGCGCCTGGCGGCTACAGCGTGTCAGCGACCTGAACAGGTTGAGCGGGTGACCGCGAAGAGCGCCTCGAGTTCGCTGACGGTGTGCTCGCCAGCGCGGTAGAGCCCTACGACGTGCGCTTCCCGCGTCGGCTGAGCTTGGGTTGCTTGCCACGTAGCCTTCCTTGGCCTTGGCAACCCTCCATTCCCTCGCGCGTGCGCGCGCGAATCAGGTCGGCCTCGAACTCGGCGACCATGGCCAGCACGTTGAACAGCAATCGGCCGACGGGATCGGTTGGATCGTGAATCGAGCCGCCGAGGTTGAGCTTGATCTGGCGGGCGGTGAGCTCGTCGACGATGTCGCGCGCGTCCGGTATCGGTGGGAGTAGCGCCGCCTCGTGATCGACGCACCGTGGATCGCCGCGCAGTTCACCGACACGGGAACGCACCGCGCGGCATTCCACGGCATTCAGGCGACCGGGCGCTCGGTCTCCGTCCCCGAGTTCGCTTTCTACCGCGTCGATGCCGGCCATATCGCCGAGGTGTGGGGCTCGGGCTTTCACGTGCATCTCCTAGAAACAGCTCCGGTAGCCGACGTCGCAATCGCCCCCAGAGGATCCGTTGCGGGATCGACGACGCCGAGCTACTGCGGCTCCTGATAGAGGCCGATCACATTGCCTCCAGGATCACGAAAGCGTGCTGTGACTTCTCCGGGATCACCACCCATCGGTTGAACCAGCTCGCAACCCTCTGCGAGGACGCGCTCGATCGTCGCCGCGACGTCGTCGACCCAGATGTAGACCAGGAGGCCTGGCTCCGACGGCTGTCGATGCGGAACCCAGTGGCCGCTGACCTCCTCGGTCGGATCATCGAAGACGAGCGCGGCCCCGTCGCGGCGCACCCTCCAGCCGAAGACGCGCTCGTAGAACTCCGCCGAGGTCTGCGGGTCGGTCGCGGGGAGCTCGATGTGGCAGATCTTGCCGTGGCCAAGGGTCGGCATCGCGCGATCGTCGCAGAAGCCGATCCGCGAGCGGAGCGAGCGACGGCGGCGCTCGCTCAGCCTCCGGCTCGCCAGGCGAGTGCGTCGGCCGCCGCGTCGAGCGCGGTGATGTGGCCGTCGGTGGGTCGCTCCCACAGCTCGGCGCCCGGGATCCGGCCGGCCAGCCAGCGGACGTGCGCGACTGGCACCACCCGGTCCGCGCCGCCGTGCACCAGGAGGACGGCACGTCGATGTCGCTTGGGTCAAAGCCCAGCGGGAAACCGCGGCGAGATCTTCGTCGATGGCTCCACCCGGTCCTTGCGATCGCCGGCCGGACCACGTCGAGCACCATGACCAGCGGCCGTCGAGCGCGGCCTCGTCGGCCTCGGTAAACCCGAAGTCCGCGTTGCCCACCTCGGGCATCGGCTTGCGGGAACGCCGTCGGGGTGAAGGTTTCAATTACCGGAGTGGCGTTCGGCCGGCGTGGTGTTTGATGGCGTTGATGGCGGCCTGCCAGTGTGCGATGCAGTCGTTGAAGCCTTCGGCGAAGCGCTCGAGCCAGCGCGCGCCGTCGGAACTGAGGGCGGTCAGGTCGTAGCTGACGCGTAGGCGGGTCCGTGTCGGCGCGGCGTCGAGCACGATCACGGCGACGGTTCCGGCCGTGTGATCGGGGGTGAATCGTGCATAGCGCACCGAGCTTTCGTCTTGGTCGACCATGACCCAGGTTGTCGTGTCGGCGGCGTGTGTGGTGACGAACTGCCCTGCACCCCGGCTTCGTGTTGACGGTCTCTGATTGATCTTCTTGATGGGGATGCGAGCCGGCGAAGTCGGCGAGGCTCCGTCCGGGAGGCATCAGAGGATCGGCCGCTCAACGCGAGAGGAGAAGACGTTGAGCGAGACACGCAAGTACCGGAAGTTCACGCCCCAGCAGAAGCTCGAGCTGGTGATGGCCAGCTGGCGCGGCGAGCGCTCGATCGCCGAGCTCTGCCGCGAGCACGACATCAGCGAGAGCCTGCTGCGGCGCTGGCGCGAGCAGGTGCTCGAGGCCGGGATGGAGCGCTTCGCCGCCGGCGAGCAGCGCTCGCAGGGCGCCGAGCAGCGCCGGCGGATCGCCGAGCTCGAGCGCGCGCTCGGCCGCAAGACCTACGAGCTGGAGATCGCGGGAAAGCTCTTGCGGGACTGGGAGTAGGCATGCGCGTCACCCGGTCCCGCGAGCTGGTCGCCGAGGGCTATCGGCCGTCGGCGGTGGCGCGCGTCGCGCAGATCAGCCGCCAGGCGATCTACCGCGTCCCCAGGCCCAGACGGGCGCCGGCGTCGCCGACGCGGCCGCCGGCGGATGAGGTCGAGGCCGCGATCGTCGCCGACGCGGAGGCCAACCCGACCGACGGCTACCGGCTCGTCACGGCGTGGGCCCGTCGGCGGCTCGGGCGACCGGTCAACCGCAAGCGGGTGCTGCGCGTGATGCGCGAGCGGCGGCTGATCCAGCGCCGCCGGCGGCTCGATCGCCGGCGCCGGCCGGGGTTCTTCCGCGTCGAGCGGCCCGACCAGCTCTGGCACCTGGACATGACCTCGGTCTGGGTCGCCGAGCACGGCTGGGTCTACCTGATGGCCGCGATCGACTGCTGCACGCGCGAGATCGTCGCCTGGCATCTGGAGACCCGCTGCCGCGCCAAGGAGGCGATCGCGCTGATCGAACGCGCCGCACTCGAGCGCGGCATCGCGCCCGGCACGCTGACGCTCGGCACCGACAACGGCTCGGCGTTCACCGCCCGCGCGTTCAAGGCCGTCCTGAGCGGCCTGGGGATCGCGCACCGCCGCGGCGGCTACCGCGACCCCGAGAGCCAGGCGTTCATCGAGTCCTGGTTCGGCAAGCTCAAGGAACGCTGCGTCTGGCGCCACGAGTTCGAGACGCTCGACCAGGCCCGGGAGGTGATCGGCGCCTACGTGATCCACTACCACCACCGGCCCCACAGCCGGCTCGACTACCGCACGCCGCGCGAGGTCGCGGCGACCTGGAACGATGAAGGACACACCCACCTAATCCCAGCGGCCTGAACCGTCAACGCGGCCGGGGAGCACGTCACGCTGGCGGCCCAACCAGCGCGTCTTCCATCGATGCGCCGTGCCAGGCGACACCGACAAACACGCCGCCGCCGATCGCTCTGACAACCCCATCTCGATCATCAACCGAACCAGCTCTCGCCGTCCGGCAGGTCCGAGCCGCGCGTTACGGTGCGCCATCCGGGCCCTCCTGTCTGGGCGTCTTGGCCGACTCCCAGAACTCTCAGGACGGGCCCGGACGTCTTCACAACCCGCTCACAACGTCCCTGGGCAGGTCAGCTAGCGGTCGCGCCACGCCACGTTGACGATCCTCCAGCCCTCCCTCGTCTTCAAGAGCTGGAGAAGATCAACGTAGAGCGCGCACCGAACGGTGGCGCTCGCGATGCCATCCGACACATCGTGGACTTCGACCTCGATCCGGCGATCGTCGACGTCCTCTCGCCGCCCCACACCGCTCGCGGTCATCTCGATCATCTCTGGAGCCGTGATCGTGCGGACGCTTTCGGCGCCCGAGGCGTTTTGCTCGAGAGAGCGCTTGGCCAACTCCGGATGAAGCGCTCGCTCCATCCGCGCGCGGTCCCCATCGAACCATCCCTCGATGTAGTCGCGCGCCGCGCGCTCCACCGCCGCTTCCTCGCCGGATGTGGCGTCCTCGGACCCGATGGGACCAGGCTATAGCGTCAGCTCGGTGCGTCAACGCGGTGCGTTGGCAGGGTTCGCGTTCGCCGGAAAGCGAGGGTCTCGGCTCGCGCCCGCACACGCCCGCTCTGGACGACCAGCAGCAGCTCAGGTCGAGACTGCTGCTCCGGACGAAAGCAGCGTCCTTGGTCTCTCGCTCACCATGCCGCTTGCTGCTCGGTTGGACGAGACCCAGCAGCGGTCGTGATCCCGTCCCGCCGAGGGATCCCTTGCGGCACGGGAGACCGGAGCCGCTCAGCGTTCCTCTTACGGACGCCGACTCCCGCTGTGGCCGCGTTCGTCGGCGCGCCGGTACTCGTCATTCCGCAACCGGCAGAAGCCGTGCCGGGCCGTATCCCTGCGAATCGGAAGCAGCCGGTCAACCTGTTGTGTCGCGCAGCGATCGCAGCAGAGCGACGCCGCAGCCCACGAGAAGGAGGCCGACGAGCAGAATCGTCGACGCGTTCAAGCCGGTATGGGGCAGAGCGCCGCCGGTGAAACGCTCCCGTCGAGTGTCGTACTGCGGAACGGCGTAGAGGTTCTGTTCGTCGGAGGCCGCCCAGTCGATCTGCGCTCGGAATCGTCGGAGTCTCACGTTGGCGTTGAAATCGACGAACCGCTGAACGACGGCATTATGAGCGGAGCGGGCACTCTCCGGAATCCGTGACGAGGTGTCGCGACCGTATTGGGAGTTCCGGTAACAACGGCGCGGAAATGGTCGTGAAGCGTTAGACGGATTTAGCGGCGCGTGCCACGCGGTGCTCTGGCTCGCGCCCGCGAGCACGAGCGCGTGAGCTCGCACCTGGGCGCCGGCTGTCCCTGCAACGGCGAGCGCCGGCAGGCATTCAACCTTTCGCGCTGCGCCGCCCGCGCGACCGCGGTCGCGTCCGTGTCAGCCGGGTGCGCTCAAGGGGATCAGGGTGCGGGTTAAGGGGCGCACCCCGATGTCGTGCGACCCGCCCTCCGGCACGCTGCGATCACGTCGTTTCACCGCAATCGTGAGGACAGCCGATGATTCAGACCGCCACCCACACACTGCTCGAGTCGCCGGCCTCTGTTCCCGCGCTCTGCTGCTCGCAGTGCAGCGTGCAGGTCGTCGCGGCGGCGGACGGCGAGCGGCGGCGGCTCGAGCGCGACATCCACGACGGCGCCCAGCAGCGGCTCGTCTCGCTGGCGTTGCAGCTGGGACGGATCGGCAAGCGCCTCGACCCGGAGTCCGAGGTCGGCCGGCTGCTGGCGGCGGCGCGGGCCGAGCTCGCCGAATCGCTCCAGGAGCTGCGCGAGATCGCGCGCGGCCTTCACCCCGCGGTGCTCGTTGATCACGGGTTGGGCGCCGGCGCTGCGCGCGCTCGCGGCGCGCGCGCCGCTGCCCGTCGAGCTGCGGATGCAGCTCGACGAGCGCCGGCTGCCGGCTCCGGTCGAGCTGGCGGCGTACTACATGGTCTCCGAGGCCTTGACCAACGTGGCCAAGCACGCGCACGCGACTGGCGTGACCGTGACCGCCGCCCGCGTCGGCGACCGGCTCATCGTCGAGGTGCAAGACGACGGCGCGGGCGGAGCGCACGCCGACGGCGGATCCGGGCTGCCAGGGCTCGCGGTCCGCGTCGCCGCCGTCGGCGGAAGGCTGCGCGTGAGGAGCGTCCTCGGTCGCGGCACCAGCGTGCGCGCCCGCATTCCGTGTGGCGCGAGCGGCGCCGCCGCCGCGCGCGTCAGTGCATCCCAACGCGAAGGAGCCGCATGCAGCTTTCCATCGATCACCTGATCATCCGCTCGGGCACGCCCGAGGCCACGCTGGAGCAGCTGGCGGATCGCGCCGGACTGCCCGTCCTGGCCGGCATCGAGTCCGTCGGAGGCATCCGGAGCGGGATCGTGCGAGCGGGGCCGCTCGACATCGAGGTCGTGGGGATCGGCGGCGACCCACCGCGGGAGCCGCACGGCTACGGCGTAGGCCTCGTCGCCGATGTCGGCCTCGATGACGCGATCGCGCACCTTCGGCGGATGGGCTTCGCGACCTCGCCGGCGGTTCTCGTGCGCGCCGGCGTGGGTGAGGAGCAGCGCGCGTGGCGCGCGACGCAGGTCCGAGGGCTGTTGCCCGATCCGTTTCCGGTGGCGGCGAGCACGCGTCCCCCGGGCCGGCTCGATCGCGTGGCCGCGGCGGCGGCCGGCGCCATGGCCGGCATCCCGGCGATCGCGCGCGCGGTCACGAGGCGAGCCGGCCACTCGATGGTCGTGCTGACCGAATACGACTTCGACGTCGCGGCGTGGCGCGCGAGCGTGGACGCTGGTCCAGCGGTCGCGGAGGTTCACCTGGGGACCGGGGGTCATCGCGGGCCGTGGGAGCGGCTCCGGCTGAACGGGAGCGTGCGGCTGCACCTCGACGACGAGGGTCCCGCGGGCATCCGGCGCGTCGTGCTGCGCGGGGCCGGTGAGCCCTTCGCGCTCGGCGGCGTGGCGTTCGAACACACGCCGTAGCGGACGATCCGCGGCGAGGCGCGGTGCGCATCGCGCGCGGCGCGCGAACTGCACCGGGCGAGAATCCGATCCGACCTTGTTCCGGTGCTCAGCGGTCCCGGCGCGCGCGCTCGACGGCGCGCGCCAGCTCGACGCGCGACGACACTCCGAGCTTGCGGAAGATGTTGCGCAGATGCGTTTCGACGGTCTTCAGGCTGAGGAACAGCTCAGCTGCGATCTCGGGGTTGGTCTTGCGGTCAACGACGAGGGCGGCGACCTGCAGCTCGCGCTCGCTGAGCGCGGCCAGGCCGTCGGCGCCGGCGGCGCCCGGCCGCGTGCGGCGGTGCACGCGCCGACCCAGGCGGCGCAGCTCTTGCTCGGCGGCATCTCGGTGAGAAAGGGCGCCGCATGCCTCGAAGGTCGCCGCCGCGCGCTCGATCTGAGCCGCCGCGCGGTCTCTCTCGCCGGCTGCGGCCAGCGCTCTCCCGACGAGCATGCGCGACAACGCGGCCTCGATGACGGCACCGACCTCCTCCGCGGCAGTCGCGGACGCCAGTGCCCGTTCGGCGGCCGTGCCGGGCTCGCCGGCGTGCAGGGCGACCGTCGCGGCGGCCCGCTGCGCCCAGGCTGTGGCCATCGGGAGACCCAGGGCGGCCGCGTGCGCTTCGGCGGTCGCCGCCGCTCGCGCGGCCTCGTCGACGCGGCCGAGGTCCGCGTAGGCCGTCGTCAGGGCCTCGAGGCCCATCGCCCGCCACAGCGCCGGGAATCGGCAACAGCGCCTGTTCGCCGCCCTCGAGGACGTCGACGGCGCGCTGGCTGCGCCCCGCCATCACCGACGCCCGCGCGACCACTAGGGCCGCCCACGACGACAGGACGCTCTCGTCGAGCCGTTGCGTCAGCTCCAGAGCCTCCTCGGCCATCTCGAGGGCGGCTGGGAGGTCGCCGGCGACGATCGAGAGCAGGGCGCGGTTGCGCAGCATCCAGGCCATGCTCTGGGTGATGCCGACCAGCCGTGCGGCCTCGACGCCGTCGTCGAGCACCTTGGCTGCCTCGCCGAGCCGGCCGCGCATGAAGTGCGCCGCCCCCAGCGCCGGAAGCAGCGTCGGGTGTAGGTGGCCTGCTGCGCGACCGAGCCTGAGTGCCCGTTCGGCGTGCGCGACCGCGTCGTCGTATCGGTCCAGGTAGGTGGCGGCCGACGCGAGGTAGGCGGCGGCGTCGATGCGGGCGCTGAGCTCCTCGTCCGACATCGAGCCGAGCAGGGCCGACGCCTCGGCGTAGGCGGACCGCGCCTCGGCGATACTCCCGGCGACTGCGTGCCCGAGCGTGAGGATCGCGGCGGCCGCGGCGACGAGCGGGCGCTCTCTCGACTCGCGTGCCGCATCGAGCGCGCGCTTCCCCCAGTCGCAAACCGAATCGGGGTCCGCGCGGAACAACCCGTCGATGGCGAGCTCGATCATGAGTGAGATCGCGTCGGGAGCTGCCGGGTTCGGAACCTGCTCGAGGCCCGCGACGAGGCGCGCATGCGCCTGCTCGTGGCGGCCGAGCAGGCGTTCGACCCCGGCACACGTCGTCGCCAGTTGCACGTGGAGGCCGACCGCTTCGGCCGGGGCGAGCGCGATGCTCTCGAGCAGATCGACATGGCTCTCAGCGAGACGCCCCTGCGCGGCGAGCGCTCGGGCCCGGGCCAGCAGGAGCCCGACTCGCGGCTCGGCGGGCCCGTTGGCGGGCATCAGGCGCAGGGCAGCGCTGAACCATCGGGCGGCGCTGGCAGGGGCGCGTAGGATCGCTGCCGTCCCGGCCTCTGTGAGCACGGCCACGGCCGCCAGGTCCCCGTGGCGCGCCGCGAACTCGACGTGATGCGCCCGCGCCACCGCCGGCGCGCCGCGCTCGGCGAGGACCTGTGCGCAGCGCTCGTGGGCGCCGAGCAGCCAGCCGCCGGGCGCGCTCTCGTACACCGCCCGGCGCACGAGCGGGTGCCGGAAGCGGAAGCGCCGCGGGACGTCGGTGGAGCGCACAAGGCCGAGGTCGAGGAGCTCATCGAACGCCTCCATGGCCGTGGCATCGTTCGCGCCGGCCGCGGCGGCGGCGAGATCGGGCTCGAACGGGTCACCCGAGACGGCCGCGCCGCACAGCACCCGGCGAGTGTCGGCGGACAGGAGCCCGAGCTCCTCGGCCAGCGAGGCGATCACCGCCGCGGGCACGCCGACGGCCTCCAGCGCCGCTCCGGCGTCCGGCGGCCGCCCAGCGCCGCCGCCGCCTTGGGAGCGGGCCAGCTGCTGGAGGTAGAACGGGTTGCCGCCCGCCTCCTCGTAGAGCTCGTCCGCCCGCTCGCGTCCCACGTCATCGCCGAGCAGCTCGCCGGCCGCCTCGCGAGCGAGGCCGCCCAGCTCGAGGCGAGCGAGGCCGCCCTGGCGGTCGGCCCGCTCGAGGGCCGCCGCGAGGCGATCGGGCCACTGACGCGGGCGTGCGGCCATGACGACGAGGACGGCGGCGTCGGGCGGGCTGCGCAGAAGCGCCGTGAGCAGCTCCACCGACGCGGCGTCCGCCCAGTGGATGTCGTCGAGCGCGAGGACGAGCGGCCGGCCGGCCGCTAGCCGTTCGAGCAGCTCGCGCACCGCGCGATGGGCACGGTAGCGCTCATCCTGCAGGACGGGCCCGCCGCCGGATGTGAGGTCCGACAGGGACGGCAGCACCTGCGGAAGCTCGCTGCGCACCTCATCGCGCAGGGACGCGACGACCCGCGGGTCCAGCCCGGCGACGTACTCGTCGAGCGCGTCGACGAAGACCCAGAACGGCAGGTCACGCTCCAGCTCGGAAGCGCTGCCGCCGAGGACCGTGCATCCACGCCCGTCGGCGCGCTTGGCCAGCTCGGCCAACAGGCGGGTCTTGCCGATACCGGGCTCGCCTTGGATCACGAGCGGAGCGGTCCGACCGTCGCACAACTCGCCGAGGGCACGATCGATCGCTTCCAGTTCGGCGGCGCGCCCAACGAGGTGGTCCGCGACCTTGGTCATGAGAGTGGGAGCTGCCCTCCCGAGCATAACCCGGCCACCAGATCAGGGTGCGAGATCGGGGTAACCGCCCGATGCGCGTGGCGCGGAGCCGGCGTCAATGTCGTCGCATGCCTCGCTTCCTGATCCATCACCGCCACGAGCCGCACCAGTGCGGCGTCGCGTTCACCGCCTTCACGGGCCACCAAAGCCGGCTCCGCCATCGCGCGGCGCTGGCCTCGTGCCTGGCCGGCGGCCACGCGATCTGGTGGACAGTCGAGGCCGCCAGCGAGGAGGACGCGGTGCGGCAGCTGCCGTTCTTCGTCGCCCAGCGCTCGACGGTCGCACAGGTGACCGACGTCGTGATCCCGTGAGCCCCCTGATTCCCCCGAAGGAGACCCCGATGCAACCGTATCCGCGCCGCTGGCAGGCGCTGGGCGTGCTCGCGCTCAGCCTGCTCGTGATCACGATGGGCAACACGATCCTCAACGTCGGTCTGCCAAGCATCCGCGAGGAGCTCGGCGCAAGCTCGAGCCAGCTGCAGTGGATCGTCGACAGCTACGTGCTGGTGTTCGCGGGCCTGCTGCTCGCCGCGGGCAGCCTCGGTGATCGCTTCGGGCGCCGGCGCGCGCTCGCGTCCGGGTTGGTGGTGTTCGGGCTCGGGTCCGTGCTCGCTTCCCTCTCGACCGACGCGACCATGCTCATCGCCTCACGTGCGCTCATGGGTCTCGGCGCGGCCGCGATCATGCCCACGACGCTGTCGATCCTCACGAACATCTTCCCGTCGAACGAGCGGCCGAAGGCGATCGCCATCTGGGCCGCGGTGTCAGGGCTCGGCGTCGCGATCGGACCGATCTCCGGCGGCTTCCTGCTCGAGCACTTCGACTCGAGCAGCATCTTCCTGATCAACCTGCCCGTCGTAGCCGCGTGCCTGATCGGGGCCTTCGCGCTCGTGCCGGATTCGCGCGACCCCGACTCGCCCAAACTCGACCTGCCGGGCACCGGCCTGTCGATCGCCGGCCTCAGCGCCGTCATCTGGGCCCTGATCGAGGCGCCCGAACACGGTTGGAGCAGCCCGATCATCCTGGCGGCCTCTGCGGCCGGCGCGGCGATCATCGCGGCGTTCATCGCCTGGGAGCGCCACACCGACCACCCGATGCTCGACGTGAGCGTGTTCCGCAACCTGCGCTTCAGCGCGGCGAGCATCTCGATCGCGTGCGTGTTCTTCGCGCTGATGGGCGTCATGTACGTCCTCACCATGTACATGCAGTCGGTGCTCGCGTACAGCCCGCTCCAAGCCGGCGTGAAGATGCTGCCGATCGCGATCGGCATGGTCCTGGCGTCAAAGCTCGCCATCGGCCTGACGCGCCGCCTCGGCACGAAGTTCTCCGTGACGCTCGGCCTGGCCAGCGTCGCCGGCGCACTGGCGATGATCGCCACGTTCGACACGGACACGACCGGCCTCCAGATCGCCCTGGCGCTCGGCGCCCTGGGTCTGGGCATGGGCTTCGCGATGTCGCCGGCGACCGAGGCGATCATGGGCGCGCTTCCCCGCGCCAAGGCCGGCATCGGGTCCGCCATGAACGACGTCGTCCGCGAAGTCGGCGGCATGCTCGGCATCGCCGTACTCGGCAGCATCCTGTCCTCGGGCTACGGCTCGGGCATGGACGACGCGACCGCCGGACTGCCCCACGCGGCGACAGAGGCAGCGAGCGACAGCGTCGGCGCGGCACACCAAATCGGCGCCCAAATCGGCGGCGGAGCCGGCGCCAAGCTGATCGACACCGCCAACAGCGCGTTCGTCGATGCGCTGACCACGACCGCCACCCTCGGGGCCGCGGCCGCCGTGATCGGCGCGCTCATCGCTCTCGCATTCCTGCCCTCGCGCGCCCGCGCCGAGCATCCGGCGCCGCTCGGCACCGAGCTGCTCGAGCCGGCCATGGCCTGACCCTCCCCATCCCGACCACCTCGGCCGGACTGACCTCGCCCAGAAATCGCCAACCAACACAAGGAGACGCTCGATGCTCGGCGGCGCGGCTCGCGTCCTACCAGGCGTCCGAGGTCGCGAGCCGCTCGCGTGTGATGCCGAGCGCAGGTCGAAGACCAACCGCCGAACACGAGCCGGCGGCGGGTCCTCGTCGTCGAGCAGTTTCATGACCGGCCGGCGGCAGCATCTCTGACGATTGGGCGTGTGAGGTCGTATCGCACGCGATTCCCAGCGGCAGGGACTCCAAGCACGCGAGTCCAGCTGTCTAGCGTTTCGTGTCGGATCGAGGGTCGTCATCGGACGGGCTCGTCGGTCTGGGCGGTGTGGGCCAGGATCGCGGCGGCGAGCGGCTCGAGCACCGCGGACGGCAGGGCGTGGCCCATGCGGGGCACGGTGACGAGCTGCGCGCCGGGGATCAGCTCGGCCAGGTGGTGCGCGTGGGGCGGTGGGAAGACGGGGTCGAGCGGCGCCTCGATCACCAGCGTCGGGGTGCGCACGCGGGCGAGCTCGGCGCCACGGGCGAGGTTCGAGGGATCGGCCGCGGCGTGGGCGGCGGTCGGCTCGTCGTGGCCGGCATGGTCGCGGATGCGCTCCTCGAGCGCGCGGAACTCGTGTTCCTCGAACGGCCCGCCGCGCGCAGCGCCCGACAACAGCCGCCAGTGCTCGAGGTTGAACGCCACCTCGGCCTCGTGATCGCGCCGTTCGCCGAGGTGCTCCCACATGGCCAGGAGCTCCGGGGCGGGGCCGGGCAGGCCCGGCACGGGCGGGTCGTTCTCGAGTGCGCCGGTGCAGAACAGCGTCGCTGACCGCAGCCGTTCGGGTGCGTCGAGCATCAGCAGCTGGATGAGAATGCCGCCCAGCGACATGCCGACGGCGTGGGCGCGGGCGACGCCGAAGGCGTCGAGCACGGCGATGGTGTCGAGCGCCAGGTCGGTGATCGGATACGGCCGGTCGATGAAGGCGCGGGTCGAGCGGCCGGTGTCGCGATGGTCGTAGCGGATTACGTGATGGTGCTCGGCGAGACGGGCGACGAGCGCGTCGGGCCACGCGACCCCGGAGGCGTTCGCGCCCATGACGAGGAGGACTGCTGGCGCCTCGGGATCGCCGGCGGCGTCTGCCCAGAGCCGGATGCCGGGGGCCGCGTCGACGTAGCGCGGCGTGTGAAGGCTGATGGATGTGTGCGACATGCCGGCTCCTCTCGTAATAGACGAGACGGTTCGTCTCGACTCGGCAGCCAAGCACTCGTGCGAGCGATTGTCAAGACGAACCGTTCCGTCTCGTCTCTTGCTATGCTCCCGCCATGACCCGTACGTCCCCGAACGCCGCCCGCCGCAGCGAGCCCGCGCGGCGTGCCATCCTCGCGGCGGCGCTCGACCAGGTCATCGAGGTCGGGTACGCGAAGCTGAGCATCGAGGGCATCGCGGCCGCGGCCGGCGTCGGCAAGCAGACGATCTACCGTTGGTGGCCGTCGAAGGGCGCGGTGCTGCTGGATTCCCTGCTCGCCTTGAGCGAGGGCCAGGACGGCGAGGTGGTGGCGCTACCGGACACCGGCGACCTGGCGGCGGATCTCAAGCTCGTCTTGCGCGCCACGGTCGATGAGCTCGACAACCCTCGCTACGACGGCCCCATGCGCGCGCTGACGGCCGAGGTGCTGCGCGATCCGGCGCTCGCCGCTGCGTGCACCGAACGGCTGGACAAGCCGCTCAACGCGCTCAAGCTGCAACGCCTGCGCAGCGCACAGGAGGCCGGCGACCTGCCGCCAGACCTCGATCTCGACCTGGCCATCGATCTGATCTGGGGGCCGCTGATGAGCCGCTGGCTACAGCGCAGCGGGCCGCTGACGCACGCGTACGCCGACCAGATGGTCGAGCGGGCGCTCAACGGGCTGCGGGCTCCGCCCGACCGATGATCGCGTCCGCATGAGCGACGAAACTCCGTCATCGAGCTAGCAACCGGCGCCTCGGACTACCGTCGCGGGTGCTCGAGCCGGCTCGGCATGGTCGGCGGTGGGCGAAGTCGGCCTCGCGCACGAGAAGCGCACCGCCCGGCGAAGGGATAGATCCACGGTTTGCGACCGGAATCCGTGGGCCGTAGGTGGGAACAGGGGAGGAACAAAACGCGTCGTTTCGTGTTCTCGCGCAGCGCCCGAACGATCCGGCGCCATGGGTGGGGCTCTTTCCGGCTAGGGTTCCGCTCGTGCAGCGAGTCACGGGCATCGGCGGATTCTTCTTTCGCGCGCGGGACCCGGACGCGCTGAAGGCCTGGTATCAGGAGCGGCTCGGCGTGAAGACCGTGCCGCAGAGCTACGAGGAGCGCCCCTGGCGGCAGCAGGAGGGGGATACGGTGTTCGCGCCCTTCGAGCTGAACTCGGAGATGATCGGCCCGCCCGAGCACACGTGGATGATCAACTTCCGCGTAGCCGACCTCGAGGCGATCGTCGATCAGCTGCGCGCGGCTGGGGAAGAGGTCGAGGTCGATCCGGAGCGTTATCCGAACGGTCGCTTCGCCGAGCTTCGCGACCCCGAGGGAAACGGCATCCAGTTGTGGCAGCCGATGGAACCGGGTTGAGCCCGGGTCGTAGTCTGGCGAGCGTGACTGACTCCGCTTCGCTCCAGCGTGCGACGACCGCCGGCGGCATTGAGATCGCCTACGAGACCTTCGGGGTTCGCGGCGACCCACCGGTGTTGCTTGGTGATGGGGCTCGCGACGCAGATGCTCGGCTGGCCGGTCGGGTTCGTGAACGAACTCGTCGATCGCGGGCACTTCGTCGTGCGCTTTGACAACCGCGACATCGGGCTCTCGACGCACCTGCACGACGCGCCGAGGCCGAACCCCGTGGCAGGCTTCTCCGGGGACCTGTCCTCGGCGTCGTACCGCCTCACCGATATGGCTGCCGACACCGTCGGGTTGCTCGACGCGCTTGGGCTCGACGCCGTCCACGTCGTCGGCGCCTCGATGGGTGGGATGATCGCCCAGACCGTCGCGATCGAGCACCCGCAGCGCGTGCGGTCGCTGACGTCGATCATGTCGACGACCGGCGACGCGGCCGTGGGCCGGGCCACCGAGGCGGCGATGAGCGTCCTGCTCGCCCCGCCGGCCACGAGCCTCGAGGAAGCCCTCGAGCGCACCGTCAAGACCTACAAGGTGATCGGCTCGCCCGGCTTCGCGCTCGACGAGGAAGCGTTGCGCGAGCGCACGCGTCTGTCCTACGAGCGCTCCTACGACCCGCTCGGCGTCGGGCGGCAGCTGATGGCGGTCCTCGCCTCGGGGGACCGGACGGCGCGCCTGCGCGAGCTCGACGTGCCCGCGCTCGTCGTCCACGGCGCGCAGGACCCGCTGGTGCAGGTCAGCGGCGGGCGGGCGACCGCCGCGGCGATCCCCGGGGCCGAGCTGGAGGTCATCGAGGGCATGGGGCACGATCTCCCGCGCGAGCTGTGGCCGGTGATCGCCGATCGAATCGCCGCGCTCGTGGCGCGAGCGGAGGATCGTGCGAGGGCTGCTGGCTGAGAGCGCTGAGGTGTCCCGAGGGGGACGTTTCGAGTTCTGTCGGATTCGTTCAAGACGGCGCCGCGCGCTTGGCCGATCCTGCGCGGCATGACTATGCGACAGGTGGAAGCTCGGCTGCTGGACGGCGTCCGCGGGCGCGTGGTGTTGCCCGATGATGCCGGCTGGGACGAGGCGCGGCGATCTTGGAACCTCTCGGTCGACCAGCGCCCCGCCGCGGTCGTGGAGGCGGCCGGGGCCGAGGACGTGCAGGCCGTGCTGCGCTCCGGCCTGCGTGTGGCGCCGCAGGCTACCGGGCACGGGTCGGAGGCTCTGCCGGACCTCGAGGGCGCGGTGCTGTTGAAGACCTCGCGGTTGCGCGAGGTGATGGTCGATGGCGGTGTTGTGCGCGCCGGGGCGGGCGCGCTTGCGGGCGAGGTTGCCGCAGCGGCCGGCGAGTACGGGCTCGCTCCCGTGCTGGGCCTGTCGCCGAGCGTCGGCGTTGCGGGGCTCGCGCTCGGCGGCGGGACCGGCTGGCTGAGCCGCGCGTATGGGCTGACCTGCAACAGCGTGCGCGCGTTCGAGGTCGTGCTCGCGTCGGGCGAGCGGCTGCGCATCGACGCCGATCGCGAGCCCGAGCTGTTCTGGGCGCTGCGCGGCGGCGGCGGGCGCTTCGCGGTCGTCACCGCGCTCGAGCTCGAGGCGCATCCCGTCCCGGAGGCGTTCGCCGGCATGCTCGCGTGGCCGGCGGAGCGCGCGGCCGAGGTGCTCGAGCACTTCCGGCGCTGGATGTGGGACGTGCCCGAGGAGCTCGGCGCGGTTTTCCGCTACCTCTCGCTGCCAGACCTCGACGGCGTGCCTGCGCCGCTGCGCGGTCGCCGCATCGTGGCGCTGATCGCGGCGCACCTGGGCTCGGAGGGCGACGCCCGGCGGCTGATCGAGCCGTTGCGCGAGGGGGCGCTGGTGGACACGTTCGGCCCGGTCGGCGCCGGCGACCTCGTGCGCGTCGCGGGGGATCCCGAGCAGCCGAGCCCCGCGCGCGGCGACGGCTTCCTCGTGCGCGAGCTCGACGTGGACGCGATTGCCGGGCTGATCGACGACATCGACCCTCTTGGGGTGCTCGAGCTGCGTCTGCTCGGCGGCGCGCTCGCGCGCGCGCCGCGCGGCCACGGCGCGCTCGCGAAGCTGGACGGCGCGTTCGCGGTGTTCGCCGGCGGCGCGGCCGTCGACGCCTCCGCGAGGAGCGCGATCGCCGAGCGGCTGGCAGAGCTGCGCGAGCGGCTGGCGCCGTGGACGACGCCGCAGGCGCTGCTGAACTCCTCCGGCGGCGGCGTCGACCCCGCGCGCGCCTTCGACGCCACCACGTGGGAGCAGCTGTGCGCCGTGCGTGACAGGTTCGACCCCGACCGGCGACTGGTCTCGGCCTACGCTTGAGTCTGTGAGCGCCTACGTCGAGATCGCTCCGCCGCCGCCGCTGCGGCCGTTCGTGGAGTGCCTGTGGGTCCACCGGATCGACGGCCCGCCGCCCGATCAGGGGCGGCGGCTGCTCCCGAGCGGGCGGGTCGACTTCGTCTGGATCGGCGGGTTCGGCGTGGGGGTCTCCGGCCCGCAGTCGCGCTACACGCGCCCGCGGGACCTGCCGCGGATGCTCGTCTTCGGCGCGCGCTTCTACCCCGGCGCGGCGCCGTATCTTCTGCGGACGCCGGCCAGGGAATTGGTCGACCGTCACGTCGCGCTCGACGCGATCGACCCGCAGCTCGCCGGGCGGCTTGATGACCGCCTCGGCGACGCGCGCGACGCCGGCGAGGCACTGGCCGCGTTCGGCGCGGAACTCGAGCGGCGCCTGCGCACCACCGAGCCACCGCCGCCGGCCGTGCGCGAGGCCGTGCGCCTGCTCGACAACGGCACGGCGACAGTCGCCGAGACGGCCGCGCGGACGTTCGTCAGCGAGCGCGCACTGCAGCGGCGCTTCGCCGACGACGTCGGCTACGGGCCGAAGGTGCTGCAGCGGGTGCTGCGGTTCCAGCGCTTCATGCGCGAGCTGGCGGCACCGCGGGTCGAGCTCGCACGCGCCGGTCTGCTCGCGGGCTACGCCGACCAGTCACATCTCTCGCGCGAGACGCGCCGTCTGGCCGGGCTGAGCCCGCGCCAGCTGACGCACTGGCAGCACTAGCGCGCGGCGACCGCGGTCGTCAGCCGCCGCCGATCGAAGGGACGCACCGAGGTCGCCGCGTCGACCTGGCGCGCCAAGGAACGGGCTAGGGTCCGCCGCATGGTCACGGTCATTCCGGTAGACGGGCCTGGCACGCTGGGCTTCGTCATCTCCGGACGCCTCACGCGCGCGGAGTACGAAGAGGTCCTGCTGCCACCCGTCCGTGAGGCGATCGCGAGCGGCGAAGAGATCCGGATGCTCGCCGTCATCAACGACTTTCAGGGCCTCGAGCCCGGCGCGCTGCTCGACGACCTCAAGGCGGCCGCGAAACTGGGCTTCGGGCAGCGCTCGTCCCGGTCACGCTTTGCGGTCGTGACCGACACCGACTGGGTCCAGCGCGCCATCGCGCTCTTCGGATGGCTCGTGCCCGGGGAGATCCGCGTGTTCACAACCGCCCGACACGCCGACGCGGAGGCGTGGCTCGCGACCGCCGGCGACCGCTAGATCGTTCCCCGGCGGATCCGTCATCCTGTACTCGACATGGACGCCGAGCGCTTCGCCTTCGCCTTCGACCCGACGTATCGGCGCCTGAGCCGGCCGTTTGGCGTGACGCCGGAGTCGTCCTGGGTGGTGGTCGACGAGGGGCAGCTCGAGGCGCGCTTCGGGCCCTGGCGCGTCACGACGCCGCTGGTGAACGTCAGCGGCGCGGAAGTGACCGGGCCGTACTCCCTCATCAAGACCGCGGGGTCGGCGCGCCTGGCGATCACCGATCGCGGGCTCACCTTCGCCACCAACGGCCATCGCGGCGTGCGCATCGACTTCCGCACGCCGGTGAGCGGGTTCGACCCTCTGCGGCTCATCAAGCATCCCGAGCTGACGGTGACCGTCGAGGACTACGAGCGGCTCGCGGCGCTGCTGAGCCTCCGGCGCTCGCTGACCATCGCTGACGAGGGCGGACCGGCGATGCGTGCGACCTTGCCGGTCTTGCCGCCCTGCTCGGCGCGGCGGGCACGCGCCAACCCCCTAGCGCGGTGGCGGGGACACGTCGGCTTCGGCCGGCGACGCTGCGCGCGTCTGGATCACGATCGCGACGATCACGATGGCGCCGCCCACGAGCGTGAGTGAGCTCGGACGTTCGTCGAGCGCGAGCCATACCCAGAGCGGGCCGAGGACGACCTCCAGCAGCGTGATCAGGCCGACCTGCGCGGCTGGGATCAGTCGCGCGCCGACGGTCAGCAGTGCGAAGCCGAGCCCGATCTGACCGATGCCGAGCGTCGCCAACCAGAAGAGATCGTCGCTTCCGATCTCGCCAGGACTGGCAAAGGGAAGGAAGGCGACGATCAGGATCAGCTGCGAGAGGCAGGTCGCCGGCGCCATCGACACGTCGTGCCGCCAGCGGGTGATCACGATCATCACCGCGAAGGCGAGCGCCGCGAGGAACGCGAGGCCGTCGCCTGCCAAGCTGCCCTCGCCCGGCGCCCCGAGCATCACCGTGACGCCCGCCAGCGCGAGCGCCATCGCGAGGACTGTCCGCCGTGTGATCGGCTCCCCGAGCGTCACCCGGGCGAGCAGCGCCGCGAGCATCGGGGAGACGGCCAGGATGAACAGGACGCGAGCCACGCTCGCGTGGTTGAGCGCGGCGATGAAGCTGGCCGAGGCGGTCGCGACGCACAGCGCCACGGCGACGCCCGCCAGCCCAACCGAGCGGAACGCGTGACGCACCCGGCCGCGGTCGACCACCGCGACGTACGCCAGTAGCGCGGCGGCCGCGAACAACGCTCGGCCGAGGACCTGCGTCGAGGTGTCGAGCGTGAGCTGACGCTGGAGCACGCCCGCGGTCGACCACGCGACGGCGGCGAGCGCCACATAGATCTGTCCCCGCCGCTGGCGCCGCGAGCTTTCGCGCGCCAGCGCCGTCGTCGTCACGCTGCCAAGTGATAGCGGCTCAGGCGCCGCGTGACTCGGCTACACGCCGCAACCAGTAGCGGAACCAGTCGGCGCCATAGGGCACGTAGACACGGGTCGGGATGCTCCGGGCACGGAGCTCGGTGAGGGCTTCGGGGCGCACGCCGAGCAGCTGCTCGACCGGTCGCGGACCGTGCGCCAGCAGCAGCGCTTCGCGCAGCCGGCCGTCATGGGTGGCCATGGACCAGAGGGCGCCGCGCTCGGCCAGCCGGAAGCCGAGGCGCAGGAAGGCCACGTCGGTGGGCTCGCCGTAGGGGTGCGCTCCGTGGGCTTCCACGTAGGCGCCCTTGACGAGCCGGATGTGAACGCCCGCGTCGATCAAGGCGTCGGCGTCTGCGGGAGAGCGGGCGAGGTTCGCTTGCACCGTGGCGCCGAGCCGCTCGGCCAGCCCTCGCTCGGCCACTTCAAGCACGCAGGCCAGCACGGCGTCGGTCCGGGCCGCTTCTTCGGCGCCGACTTGCACGCGGCGGCCGGCCGGCAAGGCCTGCGCGATGGCGGCCAGCCGCTCGGCCGTCGCCGTGAGGTCGACGTCGAGAGCCAGATGCGAGAGGTCGACAGCCAGCCACACGTCTGCGGGCGGAGCCGGCAGCGCGCCCGCAAGCGCCATGTAGGCCTCGACCACGCGGTCGGCGCGCGCGCCATCGCGGACGTGCTCGCCGAAGAGATCGACGCTGGCGCCGTGGCCGTCGGCCAGGAGCCGCTCCGCAGCGACCAGCGCGTCATCGCGCGACGGCCCTGCGACGTAGCGCGAGGCGGCACGCCAGGACGCCGCCTCACCGCCCGGCATGCGCTTGACGGCGCGCTCAAGGCGCTCGCTCGTCGCCAATCTGAACAACACCTCGCGATTAGGCCTTCATGGCGACGGGAGGATTTCACGCTCTTGCGGTTGGTGTGCCGCGGCCGTCGTGAGCCAGGCGGCCACGAACACGAGCGCGGCGTTCCAGCGGATGCAGACGTCGTTGGTGGTCTCCGACGTCGGCTCGTCGAGGTAGCGGCGTTGCGGCGGCAAGCCATCCAAGCCAGGGTCCGCGGGAAAGCCTGGATAGGTCTTTGACATCGGGCCGCCGGCGAGCGCGCCGGGCGGCGGCGGCGGAAAGGCCGGATCGAGGTCGCGCGCGAAGTGACGAGTGCGCTGGTGGCGCGTGCAGTCGGTGCCGTAGCCGGTGACGTAGCTCTGGCCGAGCGCGTTGCAGCCCAGCAGGTAGTCCATTCCGCGCGCCGCGCCGGCAAGGTACCCGTCCTGGCCGGTGAGCTCGTGCGCGACCGCGAGCACCACGAGGTTGTTGAGGATCCGGCCGTTGGAGCCCCAGTCCCAGCCGTCGCCAGGGGCGTACGGTTGCCCCCACGGCTGGGCGGCCTGGAGCGCCATCAGCCGATCAGCGGCGGCGACGACCTCGGCGGCCGCCTCCTCGTGCCCGTGCAGCGCGAGGTTCAACGCGCCGGCAGCGGCAACCTGGTTGAAGTCGAAGCCGTCGAGCGGGAACGCGTTCGGCGCGAGCACGCCGCGCGCGTCGGCCTCGTAGGCCGGGTCGCGGGTCGCGAGCCACAGCTCGGCCGCCGCCCACGCGAGGTCATCGGCGAGGTCCTCGTCGCCGTACGGGCCGCCGCCGAAGGCGCCCTGATCGTCGGGCGCGACGAGCCGCGGCTCCATCTGCGCTGCGCGGAAGGCGATCGTGGCGGCGTCGAGCAGCCGCCGCGCGTACGGCGGATCGTCGCGGAGCACCCGCGCTCCGTGCGCTGCCACGGCGGACAGATGCAGGGCCGCGGCTGTCGACGGGCGGTGCAGCACGCGCAGCGTGGGATCCAGGTGCGGCCAGCACGGCAGCGGCGCCCACTCCGTGCCGTGGACGCGATGGAAGGCGAGGCCCGCGTGGGGGGAGCCCGCGGGCACCTGCATGCGCAGCAGCCAGTCGAGCTGCCAGCGACATTCCTCCAGCAGCAGCGACTCCGTCCGCATCGACCAGCTCGTGCGCGCGCCGCGCCGGCGCAGCAGCTCCACGGTGGCCAGCAGCTGCGACGCCGGCAGCGCGCCGCTGGTCACGTACTTGCCGTGATCGCCGGCGTCATACCAGCCTCCGGACACGTCGAAGCGCCCCGGACACGACCAGCCCGGATACAGCTGGTCGGCGTCCTCGCCGGTCCACGCCGGCACCGCGACGTCGCCCGGGTGCCCCGCCGGTCGGCCGTAGCCCGGCGCCCGCACCTCGTCGATCGCCGTCCCGCAGCGCTGCAGGTAGAAGAACGCCAGCGCGTCGCGCGCCAGCGGCCGGTAGAGCTCCGCGGACACCGCGAACGGGCGGCTGAGCGCACCGCCGACCTCGACCGTGAAGCCGACCCCCTCGCGCAGGTCCGAGAAGTCCAGCACGTGCACCGCGAACCCCGACGTCGGCTCCGGCCGCACCGGCCACGGCACCGTCTCACCACCGGCGACCGCCGCTCCGGCAGCGTCGCGCACGCGAAACAGCACCGGCTCACGAGCATCCGAGATCCACACCGCCCGCTTCGGCCCACCCGGCAGGTACCCCACCTGGTTGACCCGCACGACCGGCCGCTCGTCCACGCCGCTCACGCTCGTGACCGTCCGCAAGAACGACCTCGTCCGGACACGAGTCACCGACTACATCGAGTCACCGGCGCCAGGCGGCCCGTCGAGCACCGTGGGCACGTACTCGAGCAACTGGAGCCGACCGTCGAACGTGCGGCTCTCGACCAAGTCGAGGGTGACGTCGGGATACTCGTCGAAGATCCGCTCCTTGCCGGTGGCACCGGTGATGACGGGGAAGACGACCACGCGGAAGCGGTCCACCAGGCCGGGCTTCGAGCAGTGACCGGCAGAGGGTGAGGCTGCCGATGGTGCGCAGGGGTCGCGAGTCGCGCCGCTTCATGTCCTGCACAACCTCGACCGGATCCCGGTCGACCAACTCGGTGTTCGGCCACGACAGTGGTGCCTCCAAAGTGGAGGAGAACGCCACCTTGGGCATCGCGGTCAACGCGGCCAAGCCGGGATCGTCGGGCATCTCGGCGGCGAACCCGGACATCAGCCGGTACGTCGTCGCACCCATCAGGAGCGGTGTGCTCGATTCCGCCGTCTTTCTCGAGCCAGGCGAGATACTCGGGCCCTTCCATGCCCCACAGGCCGGGCCAGCCGTCGGCGGCCCCGTAACCATCGAGTGAGATGATGAAGTCCACCATCAAGCTTGACATCGGGCTCTCCTTCCGGCTTCAGCTGTGCTGTGCCAGTAGTGACCAATGGCAAGGCGGAAACTCATCGGCGGCGTCGGCTTGAGCGCGGCGACGAACAGCACGATTGAGCCCAGCGTCACGGAACGCCGACGTTTCGTGATGGCCAACGGGCGCGCTTCCTTGGCGGACGGGAGGGCCGGATCGTCGAACAGGGTGCAGTCGTCGATGCGCTGACAGTCGCAGCGCGTGGCGTCCTGCAGCCAGGTGCGCACCCGCTGGGCGCGTTCGATCAGCGCGTCGATCTCGGGCAGGCGCCGTTCGGCGAGCTCGCGCAGGCGGTCGTTCATCGGGTCGTTGCCGTGCTCGACCAGCTCGCGGATCTCCTCCAGCGACAGGCCGGCCCGTTGGGCGACGTCGATCACCGCCAAGCGCCGCAGCACGGTCTCGTCGAAGCGGCGCTGGCCGCTGACGCGCTCGGGCTCGCCCAGCAGCCCGATCTCCTCGTAGTAGCGGATCAACGACACCCGCACCCCGGCCCGGCGGGCGACCTCTCCGATGCGCATCTGCGGTTCTTCCACGAGAGCCCTTGACCTCAAGTCGACTTGAGCATCCAGTCTATGCACATCGCATCCTCCAACCAGAACGGAGCACCTGATGGAGCAACCGATCGCCTGCACCCTGAACCCGGCCGAGTACACCGCTCGCACCGGCGAGCTCGCCGCCCTGGCGGCACGTGCGCTGAACTCGCGCGAGCCGACGCCCGACGGCGAACGGCTCATCTTCAGCGACAGCGAGCAGACCGAGCGCGAGTTGCGCACCGTGATCGCCGCCGAGTCGAGCTGCTGCGCGTTCCTGCGCATGAGCCTGGCCCGCAGCGACGAGGGTCTCGTGCTCGACATCACCGGCCCCCGGGACGCGCGCCCGATCATCGCGGAGCTGTTCGCGTGAGCGTTTCGGAGGACCGGCTAGGCGCCGGCGCCCTCGCCATGGCGCTGGTCACGACTGCCGCGTGCGCTGAGGAACGCGATCGGCGGGATGAGGAGCCGGTAGATCGGCCGTACCGACCAGGCTGGGAGCTGACGATGACGCTCCTCCTCCCACACCCGCGCCCGCGGGTGTTCGGCGAGCAGACGGTCCGCCAGCGAGGCCTCGGCGCCCGTCGGTTCAGCGGTGTGGAGCTCGATGCGGCAGAGGTGCTTGGTGCTGACGAAGCCGTACTGGCTGGGGCTGACCAGTCGGGCCGGCGCGCCATGGTCGCCGTCGAGCGGCCGACCATTGAGCCGTTCCGCGATCAGCACGTCGTCGGCAAGGGCGTCCTCGATCAACGCGACCGAGCGGTAGCCGTCGAGGCCACCGAAGGCGACATGGGTGACCGACGTGCCCGGTTGAACCGCCGGCTCGATGATCCTGCGATAGAAGGTCTCGAACGCGACTCCCTCCCATTGCAGGTCGGTGGCGGACCAGCCGGCAACGCAGTGAAAGTCGGCGGTGAGCTCTCGGCGAGGAAGCGTCGCCAACGTTGCCAGCGGCACGGCGAAGGACTCGGACACGGCGCCGCCGATCTCGATCGCAGGGTCGATCGGTACAGCGGGAGCGGGCCGGTGGAGGTGTTTGCCGAAGCGCGGGAACCCCTCGGTCCGGTGTTGGCCGGGGGGAAGCGTCACGTCGTGGCGCCCAGCCCGAATGCCGTGCGCGGTGCTCGGGAGCCTCATGGTGCCCACGAAGGTACGTACGCCTGACCGTTGGATTGTCGGCCCGCGGTCTCGATCCCCTGTAGTCCCGCGGGACTACACGGCGCCGCTCAACGGCGGGGCGCCACCATCTCAGGCGGCCATGCGCAGGGCCGGCTCCTGGCGCTCGGTCGCCGTTTCTGGGGCTGTTTCGCCCCCGCCCGGTAGCGACATCCGCAGGATCTTGCGGAGCACTTGCGCGTACTGCGTGGGCAGGGGACCGCTGACGTAGGGCAGGTCGTAGCGCTCGCACAGTTCGCGCACTCGCGGCGCCACTTCCGCGTAGCGGTTCGACGGCAGGTCCGGGAACAGGTGGTGCTCGATCTGATAGCTCAGGTTGCCGGTCATCAGATGCATCACCGGCGGGCCGTCGATGTTGCAGGAGCCGAGCAGCTGGCGGACATACCAGGCGCCACGCGACTCCTCGTCGAGCTTTGACTCGTCGAAGTCGAACGTCTCGGCGCCGTCGGGAAAGTGCCCGCAGAAGATGACGGCGTGCGTCCACACGTTGCGGGTGACGTTCGCGGTCAGGTTGCCCAGCAGCGCGGGCAGCGCTGAGGGCCCGGCCAGCAGCGGCCAGGCGACGTAGTCCTTGGCGATCTGTCGCGCGGCCTTGCGCCCGAGGCGGCCGACGTCCGAGACGACTCGGCTCCAGGGCTTGCGTCCCTTGCGCGCTTCGTCGAGCTCGAGGTCGTAGAGCGCGACGCCCCATTGGAAGCCGGCTGCGAGCACGATGTTGTAGAGGGGCTGGGCGAGATGGAAGGGCTTCCACGGCTGGTCGGGGTCCAGGCGCAGCAGCGTGTAGCCGAGGTCGCGGTCCTTGCCCACGATGTTGGTGTACGTGTGATGCTCGTAGTTGTGGGACTTCTTCCACCCCGCGGCGGATGAGACGTTGTCCCACTCCCACGTCGCGGAGTGGATCTCGGGGTCGCGCATCCAGTCCCACTGGCCATGCATCACGTTGTGGCCGATCTCCATGTTCTCGAGCACCTTGGCGACGGAGAGGGCGGTGGTGCCGGCCAGCCAGGCGGGCGGGAACAGCGAGACCAGGAGTGCGGCGCGTCCGGCGCCCTCAAGGCCGCGCTGGACCTTGACGACCTTGCGGATGTAGGCGGCGTCGCGCTCACCGCGGTCGGCCATCAGCTCGTCGCGGATGGCGTCGAGCTCGCGGCCGATCTCGTCGAGATCGGCGGGAGTCAGGTGTTCGAGGAGTGCGCTCATGAAAGTGTCCTGGGTTAGAGATCGATCTCGACCGGGCCCGCGGCGGCGGACACGCAGGTGCGGATCATTTGGCCGTCGGCGTGCTGGACGTCGCCGGTGCGCAGGTCGCGCACGGCGCCGGAGCGCAGGGCGCCGGCGCAGGAGTTGCAGATGCCCATGCGACAGCCGTGCGGGAGCAGCGCGCCTGCTTGCTCGCCCTCCACCAGCAGCGGCGTGGTCCCGTCGGATTCGGTTTCCTTGCCGCTGGCCAGGAAGCGGACGCGGCCGCCGGTCGCGCCGAGGCTCGTCGCCGCGGCGACGGGCCGGAAGCGCTCGAGCTGCAGGTGCTCGGCAACGTCCGCGCGCTGAAAGTGGTCGGTCAACGCGTCCAACAGGCCGGCCGGACCACAGGCCCAGGTCTGGCGCTCGCGCCAGTCGGGCACAAGCCGGTCGAGTCCGGCGACCTTCCACCGGCCGTCCCGATCGCTGGAGTGCTCGTGCAGCGTGTAGCGGTCGTGTCCGCGCGCGAGCGAGCGAAGCTCGTCCCCGAAGATGGTGTCGTCGGGCGACGGGGCGACGTGCACGTGCGCGGCGTCGGGCAGGCCGCCCGGGCGGTGCGCGAGCGCGCGCAACATGCCCATGACCGGAGTCACGCCGCTGCCGGCGGTCACGAACAGCACACGCTGCTCGACGGGATCGGGCAGGACGAATTCGCCGGTCGGCACTGCGAGCCGGACCAGCATGCCGCGGTGCGCGTGGCTGACGAGGTACTCGGACACCAATCCGCCCGCGACGCGCTTGACCGTGATCGCGATCCGGCCGTCACGCCGCCGCGGCACCGACGTGAGCGAGTACGTGCGCCAGTGCCGCACACCGTCGACGTCGACGCCGACGCCGACGTACTGGCCGGGCACGTGCGAGGGCCACCCGCGGCTCGGCCGCAACCACAGCGTCACGCAGTCGCGCGTCTCGGCCACCACGGCCTCGACGCGGCCGCGCGGCTCGCGCGTCGACCAGAGCGGGTTGAGTTGCCCGAGGAAGTCGTCCGGAAGAAGCGGCGTGGTGAGGACTGCGGCTGTGTTGATCAGACGGATGACTTAGAGCATGTCCACAATGTGGCGGACTCATGCTCGGCGCGAGAGCACGAATTTCAAGCGCGAATCTGTGCTCAAGCAACACTTAACCACGCCGACGCTGGCCCGACCGTCGAAGTCTGCCTCCGGCGTCCCGACCGCCGGGCCACAATGGCGCGGCGGACCTCGGACCGCCGCGCCGTCGCACGCGCGTCGGGTCAGCCGACCTTCGTCAGCAGGAAGCGCTGGTTCGCGCCGCCGTTGTCGGTGAACTGCTGCAGGCCGCTCCCGCCGCTGTCGAGGCGCCGAAGATGTCGAGTCGCTTGAGCGAGCTGTGACGGGGGGTGATGGTGTGGATCGTCGAGCCCGGGAAGATCGCGTCGAAGAAGAACTGCTGGTTGCGGTTGCCCGAGATGCAGGGGAACTGGACGACGCGCGCACCGTCGAACGGCGATGCGCCCTCGACGTCGAAGCACATGTTGTTGTTGCTGATGTGCGTGGGACGGATCCGGAAGTACGGGCGCCCGCCGGTGGTGCCGGCCTGTGTGATCCGGAAGCGCTGGTGCGCCTGCGTGCCGGAGAAGCCGGAGCTGTCCTGGATGATTGGGGCTCCGGCGAAGGTGGAGGCGCCTTGGACGGTGAGGAACTTGATCGTTCCGCTGGTGTGGCTCGGGACCATCGTGTAGGTCGCGCCCGGCTGGAGATTCGGGGCGGCGCTTGCGGCGCCGGGCAGCGCGGCGGCGCCGAGAGCAGTGACGGCGGCGGCGGCGATAAGCGCGGCGGTCCCGCGACGCCGATTGCGGCGGTGGTCGGTGAACGACATGTGAGCTCCTTTGAGCTTTCGGGGTGTGAGCGAGTCGGTCGGAAGGCCGACGACTGAGATGACCCCGGACCGCCGAGAGCCATTTCGGGGGGAACCCCCGACGCTCCCTCAATCGGGACCGGATCTGCTCAGCGCGCGAGCACGAGCCGGGCAATCTTGCGCGGGTTCATGGGGCCGGGTAGTGTCAGCGGAAGGCGGCCGCTGTCATTGCAGACCCATGGATCCGAACCTCCGGCACACGAGCCGGCGCCCGGAACCGACCAGCCCCCTATCGGGGAAGCAGCACCCCGCTCCCCGGCCGAGGCGCTCGCCGGGCCGAGCGCGCTGCGTGCGGGAAGCCTGACCCCCGGGTCGATGCTCGCGCTGCAGCGGTCCGCGGGTAACGCCGCGGTGGCGCGGCTGCTGCGCGAGGCGGCCGCCGGCGCGAACGCTCCCGCCACGCTGCTCGTCGACGACGCGGTCGAGCCCGCAGCGGGGCAGATGCGCAACGGGGAGTTCCTCGAAGGGCTGCAGACCGCGCTGTTCGACGCGGCGGAAGTGGCGTTCGCGCTGACCCCCTACCGGTCGGAGGCGTGTCCGTGGATCGAGCACTGGATCGGGGTCTACCGGCAGCGGGACGCGGCGGCGACCGAGGCGGCGGTCCGGCGGTTCGCACCGGACGCCGCGGCCGCCACGACCGCGCAGGCCTACGTCGCGCCGCTCGCGACCGCACTGCAGATGCGCGTGGCGACCTGGTTGGTGACGGGCGAACTGGGCGACGTCCCGGCCGAGGCCGGCTCCGGCGGCGAGGCAGCAGGCACAGCGGCCGAGCCGAGCGGCGCGGCGGCGGGCGGCGCGCCGGCGGAGGGCGGCAGCGTGGCGCGCACGGCGGCCGAGCCGGCCGCGCTGCAGGCCGAGCTCGGCCCGGGACGGCCGCTCGACGGCGCCGTGCGGTCGGGAATCGGCGCGCGCCTCGCCGGCGACCTCGACGACGTCCGCGTGCACACGGACACCACGGCCGCCCGGGCCGCCGCGCGAGTCGGGGCGCGCGCGTTCGCCGTCGGCCGGCACATCGCCTTCGGGGCGGGCGAGTACGAGCCCGGGACGCCGCTCGGGGACGCGCTGATGGCGCACGAGCTCGCGCATGTGCTCCAGCACGATCCGCGCGCACCGGCCGGCCAGGTCGGCGCGGCGACGCTCGAGGCGGATGCGGACACGGCGGCCGTGACCGCGCTCGGTGGACGCACGGCACAGCGATCGGTCTTGCGCACCGGGCTGCAACTGCAGCGCTGCGGCAGCCCGAAGCCGCCGACGCCGGACGCGTTCGTCACCGAGCTGCTGAAGAAGGCCCGCGCGGGCGACAAGGCCGGGTTCTTCGCCGATTTGCGTGGGCAGAACGGCGCACGTGCGGGCGACGCGATGGTGCGCTACTACATCGATGCGCTGCGCAAGGAGGGCAAGCTCACCGAGGGCGACGCGTTCCGCGCCGTCGCGCTTGCAGGAGCTCGGGCCCGAGCCGGGCTGGGCGAGCGTGGTCAAGAACTTCGCCGACGGCGTCGACGGCGGCCAGTTCCGCGTCGGCACAGGGCTGGCGCCCGCCGGCGCCGACGCGCTGCGCCAGTTCAGCGTCGAGCGGGCGGGTGCAGCGGCCGAGGGCGGGCTCAGCGACACGGGCGCGGCCGTCGCCAGCCCGGACATCGTCAAGCGCGACTACCGCATCCGCTTCGACGCGCGCTGGGACAGCTCGCGATTCTCGGCGCTGAAGACCGAGTTCGATCCGCACCTGGACAGCAAGGGGCCGCGCAGCCCGCGCGCTCGCGTGATCTTCAACGAGCTCTACACGACCGAGCCCTCGCTCAGGCAGATGTACGACGCCAACAGCGGCGGAGTGCGCGAGTTCTGCGACCTCTACGCCGGGCCGGAGGCGGCGAACATCATCGCCTCACCGCGGCTCCAGGACGTCCGGGCCATGCTCGACGGCCCGGCGATCCCCGCTACCGGCACGGGCGACCCGGCCTACACGGCGTTCGTGGCCACCATCCTGCCCAAGGCGCAGGCGCTCGACGCCAATGACCGCCAGGAGATCCAGCGCTCGCGGCGCTGGCGGACCGCGATCGAGGCGAAGGTCCACGGCCCGACCTCCGCGGTCACTCTGCAGCTCGCCCAGAACTTGCGCGACACGATCGTCAACGCTCAGGCTCCCGCACCACCGGGTCCCGCACCCGGCCCGGCTCCGGCGCCGCCTGCGCCCGTCGCTCCGCTCGCCCCCTCGGCGGCCGAGAAGGCCTGGCTGGGCGGGATCACGATCAAGGCGCCGGCCGGCCCCATCGTCTCGAACAAGTCGGCCGAGTCACTGACGTTCGCGATCGACAGCAAGGTCCCGAACCCGGGCCTCGCCGCCATGCGCCGGATCACGATCGAGCCCGCCGACAAGGTGCTCTCGGGCCAGGAGGACGAGACGCTGTGGCCGGCGGGCACGAACGCACTTCCGCACACGGCGCAGGTCAGCGCGAACGCCGGCGCCGCCGGCCACACCGAGTTCGAGGCGCACCTCACGATGGTCCCGCTGGTGGCGGGCGCCTTCCCCGAGCAGAAGGCGAAAGTGCGCGTCGAGGACCACCGGCTCGCCTGGTTCACGACGAACGTCGACTCACTGATCGAGTTCACCCAGGCCAACAGCTTCCGCCTCTGGTCGCCCGGGGACAAGATCAGCTACCACGGCGGCCAGGTGCCGATGCGGTTCACGGCCAAGCTGCCGGCGAGCAACCCCGGCATCACGATGTTCGTGAAGGCGACGCTGACCAAGGACGGCGCGCCGGAGGCGACGTTCGGGCCGCTCCCGTTCGGATCGACGGAGCGCACGTTGCTGGGCACGAAGAACATCCTCTCGGGCGCGCCGCCACCGGCGGCAGCGCACGCGCTGGAGCTCACGCTCGAGTTCTTCCCGACCGCCGCGATGGTCGCGCCGGCGGCGAAGACCGTGGTGACGCCGTTCGCCATCGACCCGCAGCCCGCCGCGGTGGCCGGCGGCGACGACGCGACGCTGCTCGCCTCGGACAAGGCCCTGCTCAATCAGCCCAAAGCGACGGCGGGCAGCCTGCGCCACCACCTCGGCACGTTCCCGGCCGGGTCGGTCGAGCAGCGCGTGCTGGCGGGCGTCGAGAGCGGCGCGATCAAGGTCGACGCGTGCGTCGTACGGTCGGACTCCGCGGCGTACATCACCGGCCCTCCGGCGCGCGGGAACCCGGCGAAGGACGTCGCCTACGGCTGCGGCGGCCTCGACGACGCGCACACGCTGGTCGGCCAGCCGAACGCGATCGGTTGGCACCGCCCCTCGTTCAACGACATCGTCTACCTCAACGCGACCCCCGACCCGCAGAACCCGGGAGCGAAGCGCGGGATCCCCGAGCTCGCGAACCTGCTCGTGCACGAGGGGATCCACGCCGCCGACCAGAAGCAGACCAACACCTGGGAGCGCTACCAGAAGGAGTTCCGGGCGTACTGGGTTCAGGGCGTCGGGGGCGCCCTGAGCTCGGAGTACAAGGCGGACATCCCCGAGACGATCGGCCCGCGGTCGCCGCGGGCCAACCACCTCTTCCAGCGGCTCTACTACAGCGCCACGTACGACTGGGTGAAACCGGCCTACGACGGCAACGTCGCCGGCTTCCGCGACCGCGCCGACGCCTACCTGTGGCCCGACATGGTCAACCCGCTGCTGGCCGGCCACCTCGCCGACCTGCGAAGCGAGATCGAGAGCTACACCGGCGCCGCGTATCCGGCCAAGAAGGTGGCCGTGGCGACCAAGTTCGCCGTCTGCGACGCGGCCGAGAAGGAGGCCGTCGCCGGCAACCGGGTGTGGCGCGACCTCGTCGAGACGAAGTTCACCGGCTCGGTGGTGACCGGCCTCATGAGCCGCGAGAAGGAGTCCGACCAGATCAAGCGGATCCTGGGGATCCCGTTGTGATGAAGATCGAGGCGATCGGGCTCGAGCTCGAGCTGTTGGCGGATGGCGACGTCACCCGCTGGGACGGCGGCGTACTGCAGTTCGCGCCGCCGGTCGAGATCGGCGTCTGGTACGGCGCCGATCAGACGCTGGAGCGCTGGCGCGAGGGCGCCGAGTCGACGTGGCCCGGCATCGCGTTCGCCGCCGAGGAGGAACTGTCGCTGTGCGGGGCGCCGGCGCGCCGCGTCGAGGCGCGGATCCCGCCGGGGGAGGCGGCCGAGGGCGGCTTCCCGGCGGCGGAGGGTGGCATCGAGTACCGCACCGTCCAGCCGCCGGCCAAGATCGCGGTGGTCGCGGCGTTCGAGCACCGTGGCACGCCGATCCTCCTCAGCTGGACGGTTGAGGCCGCGCGGCGCGAGGAGCTGCGCGGTGCCGAACAGCGCTTCTTCACCGCGCTCAAGTGCTCATGAGCGCGCGACGAGCACGTGGTGGGTGCCGGCGACGCCCGGCACGCACTGCGGCGCCGGATCGCCCGTGATCCCGGCGACGATCGCCGCCAGCTCGGCGGCGTGCGCCTCGCTGAGCGCGCCGCGCGCTCGCGAGCAGGTGAAGTGCAGCCGGCCCCCGGTCCGCCCGGCCGACAGCCGGATGCCGCCGGTGGTCGCGGCGACCCGCGTCGGGCCGCCGGGAGCGGCGGCGAGCGCCTCCAGGCAGGCGGTGACCGAGCGCGCCTGGCGGGGATCCAGCGGCGACCAGTCGTCCGGCCGTCGCCGCGCCGCGGCCACCACGGCCCAGCCGGCCAGGGCGACCAGGGCCACCGTGTGCTCGACCGGACCCGGGATCGCGCCCGCCCAGGCGAGAACGGTCAGCGCGGCGACGACGCCCAGCGACGTCCACTGCGCCTCCGAGAGCCCACGCGCATAGCGTCGGACGGCGTCGCCGCGCAGGAATTCGAGACCGAACCGCAGCACCGCGTAGCCCGTGACGTAGATGCCGAACGCGACACCGGCCGCGGCGTCGAGCATGACCGCGAGCGCCGCTGCCGCGGTGAGCAGGGCGACGGCGCCCGACTCGACGAGCTGCAGCGGAGCGAGCGGCCGCCCGGCGAAGTGGGGCGGCAGGCCGGCCGTCACGTGTTCGGCGCCGTAGACGAGCCCCGTCCGCGACGGCCGGCCGTGACAGCAGCTCGCGCACGCGCACCCGAGCCGCCCGAAGGCCAGGAACCCGCCGAGCCCGATCGCCGTCGCGTCCAGATGCGTGAGCACCGGCTGCCCGAGGACCGCCGCCAGCGCCGCCGCCGCCAGCAGCACCGCGATCTCGTGGTGGTAGTAGATCAGCGTCTCCCGGCCGGCGACGGCCGTCGTGACCAGCGCCAGCGCCAGAAACACGACCACCGACTGCACCACGATCAGCAGCTGGACGCCCACGCGCGCCCCGCCGATCGCGGCGGCGGCGGCCGACAGCAGCGTCGCCGCTGCCAGCCCGGCCACCCCGAACGCGCGGAACGCCGGTACGGATCGCCGGCCGATCGCGAAGGTGAAGTGAGGCCTCAAGAGCATGCTTGCCCGCCAGGGCCCAGCCTACTTCGCGCCCGGGGCGACCGCGCGGGACACGCCCGGTCGCGCTGCCTCACTCCTCCCGCCGAGCGGGACCGGTGTCAGCTACTCGTCGGCTTCGGGCGGCTGCGGTTCGTCCGCATCCGGCTTCTGCGGTCGGTCGGCCTCGCCGACGTTGGTCTCGTCGACCTCGTAGTAGTGGATCTCGTCGTCGTCCCGGTCGGCTTCGCCTGGCTCAGGGACGGCCTTGTCGTCGTCGCTCATGCCTCGCCATTACCCCCCGTTGCGCCCGAGCAGGCGGAGCGTCAGCGGCGCAGGTGGTACCCAGACGCCAGGTCCGGCATCAGAGAGACATGCCGGGGCTGCCGACGGCAGCCCCGGCGCGCAACGGGAACCTCGGCTCAGGCCTTGATCAGGCCGTGCGGGTTCAGCACGTACTTCTTGGACGCCCCGGAGTCGAAGTCCTTGTAGCCCTGGGGCGCGTCATCCAGCGAGATGACCGTGGCGTTGACCGCCTTGGCGATCTGCGCCTTGTCGTGCAGGATCATCTGCATCAGGCCGCGGTGGTAGCGCATCACCGGGCACTGGCCGGTCGTGAAGCTGTGCGACTTCGCCCAGCCCAGCCCGATCCGGATCGACAGCGAGCCCTCCTTGGCGGCGTCGTCCACGGCGCCCGGGTCGCCGGTCACGTACAGCCCGGGGATACCCAGCTTGCCGGCCGCCCGGGTGATGTCCATGATCGAGTTCAGGACGGTCGCGGGCGCCTCGTGGTCGGCGTCGGCGCCGTGGCCGCGGGCCTCGAAGCCGACGGCGTCGACCGCCGCGTCGACCTCGGGCACGCCCAGCGCCTGCTCGATCTGGTCCTTCGGGTCGCCCTTGGTGACGTCGATCGGCTCGCAGCCGAAGCTCTTGGCCTGCTCGAGCCGCTCGGGGATCAGGTCGCCGACGAACACGACCGACGCGCCGAGCAGCTGCGCCGAGTGCGCGGCCGCCAGGCCCACCGGGCCGCCGCCGGCGACGTACACGGTCGAGCCGGACTTCACGCCCGCCGTGAAGGCGCCGTGGAACCCGGTCGGGAAGATGTCCGACAGCATCGTCAGGTCGAGGATCTTCTCCATCGCCTGATCCTTGTCCGGGAACTTCAGCAGGTTCCAGTCGGCGTACGGCACGAGCGCGTACTCGGCTTGGCCGCCGACCCAGCCGCCCATGTCCACGTAGCCGTACGCGGAGCCCGGCCGGTCCGGGTTGACGTGCTCGCAGACGCCCGTGTGGCCTTCCTTGCAGTTGCGACAGCGCCCGCAGGCGATGTTGAACGGCACCGAGCAGAGATCGCCCTCCTTGATGAACTCCACCCCCGGGCCGACCTCGACCACCTCGCCGGTGATCTCGTGACCCAGGATCAGGCCCTCGGGAGCGGTCGTGCGCCCGCGGACCATGTGCTGGTCCGAGCCGCAGATGTTCGTCGAGACGACCTTCAGGATCGCCGCGTGCGGCAGCGCGCGACCGACGTTCGCCGGATTCACCCCCGGGCCGTCCTGAAGCTCGAACGTGGGGTAGTCGATGTCCTGGATCTCGACCTTGCCCGTACCCATGTAGGCGACGCCTCTGTTGTCAGCCATGTGGCTCCTCCCTCTCGGGGCCGCGTTTGAGTGAGGGACCCGCGCGCGAACGCGCCTCACTCTGGACGTCTCGAAACCTACGCCTCTCCACGCGGCCGTGCGTCGCCGTCGTCAGCGAGGCGACGCACTCAGGCTTTGTGTTCGGCGAGCTGCGCCTCGAGCCCCCGCTTGCGCGCGAGGAGCGCCTCGGTGTGCGCGCGCGTGGCCCAGTGCGCTGGATGCTCGCGGCCGCCGTCGCGGCCGCTGCCCATGGCGAACGCGTACTCCCAGCTCGCCAGGTGCGCGCGCAACTCCGCGTCGGCCGCGGCCAGTTCGGCCCGAAGCTGCTCCACGGACATGTGGAACAGCGTAGGCGGCGCGCGGGCGACTCGTCCGCTTACGAGCGGCGGGCACGGAGGCCGTGCAGCGTGGTGCTCGGGCGCCCCGCAGGCGAGGCCGCGCACTCCATGATCGTGATCGTGCCGTCGGCGTCGGAGAAGATCACCTCGTCGGCGAGGCCGGTGAACAGGCCGTGCTCGACCACGCCCGGGATCCAGTTGAGCTCGCGGTCGAGCGTCAGGGGATCGGGGATCGCCTGCAGGTGGGCGTCGACGATGAAGTTGCCGCTGTCGGTGATCACCGGCGCTCGCGCGGCGTCGAGCCGGCGGACCAGCGCGACGTCGGCCGGGTAGCCGTGCAGAGTGAGGAGGCGACGGATCGACCGCGTCGTCGACTCCCACCCGTGCTGGACGACCTCGATCGGCAGCGGGAAGGCGCCGAGGCGGTCCTTGAGCTTGGAGCGTGTCCGCGACCACGACATAGAAGTCCGCCGCGTCGGCCACGATCCGCTCCCACAGCAGGGCCGCGCCGCCACCCTTGATCATGTGGCCGTCGTGGTCGACCTCGTCGGGTCCGTCGACGACGACCTCCAACCGGTCGATCTCGTCGAAGCCGACGAGCGGGATTCCCAGCGACTCCGCCAGCTCCCACGTCGCGGTCGACGTCGGCACGCCGCGGACGGCGAGGCCCTCGGCCACGGCGGCGCCGAGCGCCCGCACGAACCAATGGCTCGTGGTCCCCGAACCCAGGCCGAGCAGCATGCCCGGCCGCACGTAGCGCTCGACGGCCGCGATCCCGACCGCCCGCTTCGCCCGATCTTGAGCAGTCAGCGCCTCCACGGGCTCACGCGTCGGCCGCGGCCACGAGTGCGTAGACGTCCTCGAGCGCCTCGTGCAGCCGCCGGTGGGCAGCGAAGACCTGCTCGTAGCGCTGCTGGGCCGCCGGATCGGGCGTGAACGTGCGTTCCACCTGGACCTGGCCCAGCGCCGACGACAGGTCGGGCCAGACCTCGGTCCCGACTCCGGCGGCCAGCGCCGCGCCGTAGGCGCCACCCTCGGAGGCCCCGGTGACCGTGACGACCTCGCGCCCGAGCACGTCGGCCAGCAGCTGCAGCCACAGCGGCTCCTTCGTCGCGCCGCCGGAGGCGATGATCTGGTCGGTCTGCAGGCCCGCGTCGACGCACACCTCGAGGATCTCGCGCAAGTTCATCAGCACGCCCTCGAGCACGGCGCGCGAGATGTGCCCGGCGTTGTGCATCTGCGAGAGGCCGACGAGGGTCGCGCTGGCCTCCGGCGCGACGTAGGGCGAGCGCTCGCCGAGCAGATAGGGCACGAACATGGCGCCGCCGGCGCCGGGCTCGACGCCCTTGGCCAGCGATACCAGCCGCTCGAAGGTGAGCTTCTGCGAGTCGTTCAGCGGGGTGAGGGCGTCGCGCAGCCACTGGAAGGCGCCGCCCGCGCTCAGCGACACGCCCATGATGTGCCAGCGCCCGGGTTCGTTGCCGGCGCTGACCTGCACACGGCCGTCCGGGTTGTCGGGACAGCGCGACAACCCACCCGCGACGATGCCGGCGGTCCCGATGGTGAAGCCGGCCGACCCCTCTTCGATCAGCCCCATCGCCGTCGTCTGGATCACGGCGTCGCCGCCGCCTCCGAAGACCGGCGTCCCGGCCGGGAGGCCCCAGGCCTCGCACACCTCGTCGGCGACGGCACCGGTCTGCTCGGTCGACTCGACGACGTCGGGCAGCAGCGTCTCCTCGACGCCGATCTTGCCGAGCAGCTCGGTCGACCAGGTGCGGTGCTCGACGTCGAACAGGCCCGTGCCCGACGCGTCGGAGACGTCGGTCGCGTAGACGCCGGTCATCCGCAGGCGGATGTAGTCCTTGGGGTTGAGCAGCCGGGCCATCGCCGCGTAGTGGTCGGGCTCGTGCTCGCGCAGCCAGACGATCTTGCCGCCGGTGAAGCCGGGGAGCATGCGGTTGCGGGTCATGCGCAGCAACTCGTCGAGGCCGCCGGCCTGCTCGGTGATCCAGTCGCACTCGGCCGCCGCGCGCTGATCGTTCCACATGATCGCGGGGCGGATCACGTTCCCGTCGGCGTCGAGCGGCGTCAGGCCGTGCATCTGCCCGCACATGCCGATGCCCACGACCTCCTGGCCGTTCTCGGGGAGCTGCGAGGTGAGCTCCACCATCGCCTCGCCGGTGGCGCGCCACCAGGCGTCCGGCTCCTGCTCGGCCCAGCCCGGACGCAGATTGATCATCGGGTAGTCGCGGCTGGCGACGGCGACGACCCTGCCCTCGCGGTCGACGGCGATGATCTTGCAGGTCGACGTCCCGAGGTCGATCCCGATGAGCATGGTGCGAACTCCTCCCCGTCAGTGCGTGTGGCGAATCCGGACGTGCTTGAGCTGCAGATAGCCTTCGAGCCCTTCGCGGCCGTGCTCTGAGCCGAAGCCCGACTCGCGGCGGCCGCCGTACGGCGCGTTGATGATCCCGGCGTCGACGTTGTTCACCGCGACGTTGCCGAAGTCCAGCGCCGTGCTGACCTGCATGGTCTCGCCGAGCTCCTCCGTGAACAGGTAGGCGGCCAGCCCGCCCGGAACGCTGTTGGCGAGGTCCACGGCCGCCTCGAGCGAGTCCACCGGCGCGACGCCGACGGCCGGCCCGAACGTCTCCTCGGTCATGAGCTTCGACTCGCGCGGCGCGTCGAGTACCACGGACGGGTTCAGGAAGAGCCCGCCGGCGGCGTGCGGACCGGCGCCCGTGGCGACGGTGGCGCCACGCTCGCGCGCGTCCTCGACGTGCGCCGTCGTGCGCGCGCGGATCTCCTCCATCGTCACCGGCCCGACGTCGGCGCCCGGGTGCGCGTAGCCGTCGGCCACGGTGAGCCCGCGCGTGAGCTCGACGACGCGCTCGACGAAGTCGTCGACCACGGGGCGCTCGACGTAGATGCGGTTGATGGCGATGCAGATCTGCCCGGCGTTGCGGAACGATCGGCGCACGGCGCCGGCCGCGGCGAGGTCGAGGTCGGCGTGGCGCGAAACCAGCATCGGGCAGCTGCCCCCGAGCTCCATGGTCAGCTGGGTCACGCCCGTCACCGTCTTGAAGAGCTGCTGCCCGGTGGCGTTGGAGCCCGTGAAGGCGATCTTGGCCACGCCGGGGTGCCCGGCGAGCAGCGCGCCCACCTCTCCCGGGCCGTGGACGGCGTTGACGACGCCGGGCGGGAAGCCCGCGTCGCGGATGCACTCGGCGAGCAGCTGCACGGCGCCGGGTGTGTACTCCGACGCCTTCAGGACCATCGTGCACCCGGCGCCGAGCGCGCCGCCGAGCTTCCAGCCGACCAGCTCGACCGGGTAGTTCCAGGGCGTGATCGCGGCCACCACGCCGACCGGCTCCTTCTGCACGACCGACAGGAACTCGGTGCTCTCGTTGGGGATCGTCTCGCCACCGATCCGTTCCGCCTCCTCGGCGTAGAAGCGCATCGCCTGGGCGAACTTGCGCACCTCGCCACGCGCCTCGTCGAGCGGCTTGCCCATCTCGAGCGTCATCGAGGAGGCGAGGTCGTCGAGGCGTTCGAGCGCGATGCGGGCGAGTTCGCGCAGCAGGCGGCCGCGCTCGAAGCCGGTCGTTCGTCGCCAGGTCGCGAACGCGTCCGCGGCCGCCTTCACGGCCGCGTCGACCGTCGCCGCGTCGGCCAGATCGGCGGTGGCCACCAGCTCGCCGTCGACCGGGTTGCGGCGCTCGAAGCGTTCGTGCCCTGAAAGGAATTCCCCGCCGACGAACGACCGGCAGTGCAGCGGTGTGCGGGCGGTCACGCCTCGGCCTCGGGCAGCGGTTGGGACACGTCCGGGCACAACATACCTTTACGCTTCGCGGCTCAGCCGATCGAGACTCCGAAGTGCTTGGCGTTGAGGCGCAGGTGCGTCTCCATGAGCTTGCGAGCGCGCTTCGCGGCCCGCGCGTGGAGGGCCTCGGCGATCGCCTGATGCTCGGCGTGCGCGCGCTCGAAGTACTCCGGGTCAGGGCTGGCCGCGGCGTCGAACCTGATGTGCGCGTCGAACGCGTCGCGCAGCGACTCGATCAGCTCGAAGAGCTTCGGCCGACGTGCGGCGGCGTAGATCGCGCGGTGGAACTCGCGGTTGAGCGCGACGTACTCGAGCGGTTGGCCGGCGGCGGCGCGCATGCGTTCGACGATCGTGTCGAGGCGCTCGAGGTCCTCGCCGGTCATGGTCTTCGCGGCGATCTCCGTGGCCAGCGGCTCGAGCGCGATCCGCAGCTCGTAGTTCTCGCGGACGTCGTCCTCACTGGGGGAGAAGACGACGACGCCGCGCTGCACGTCGTGGCGCACGAGGCCCTGCCGCGCGAGCACCGTGAAGGCCTCGCGGACGGGCGTCGTGCTGACGTTGAAGCGCTGGGCGAGCTCCACCTGCCGCAGCCGGGTGCCGGCCTTCAATTCGCCGGAGAGGATGAGCCGCCGCAGCTCTTCGGCGACGGCGGCGGCGCGCGTGGAACCGAGCCCCGCGGCGGGCAGGACGTCGGTGATCGGCGGGGACGGTTCGAAGTCACGCATCGAGTGCATTATGTCGTTGCCACGCTTCGACATTATGCACAATGTCGTATAGGGTGAGGCCATGAGGTTCGTCAATCACGCCGGCCGAATGACCTTCGTCGCCGGCACCGGCCGCGGTGTCGATCTCCATCGCGCCAGCGACGGCCGGCTTCCCGCTGACCCCGCCGAAGCGCTCGAGCGCTGGCCCGAAGTGCTCTCCTGGGCCGCGGACCACGCCGGCGAGGGCGACGTCGAGATCGTCGAGGCGCTGGTTGGCGCTCCGTCTCCCACTCCGCGCCAGATCGTCGGCATCGGGCTCAACTACGCTTCGCACGCCGCCGAGTCGGGCTTCGAGCTGCCGGAGTATCCGCTGATCTTCACCAAGCTCTACGCGTCGCTCGCCGGCCCGTACGACGAGATCCCGATCTCCACCGAGCAGGTGGACTGGGAGGTCGAGCTGGTGGTCGTGATCGGCCGGCGCGCGCGGCACGTACGCGCCGCCGACGCCTGGGCGCACGTCGCGGGCTTCACGGTCGGGCAGGACCTGTCCGAGCGCGAGATCCAGTTCCGCCCGGCGAACGTGCCGCAGTTCAGCCTCGGCAAGTCGCTGCCGCGGTTCGGCCCGATCGGCCCGGCGCTCGTGACTCTCGACGAGTTCGAGGATCCCAACGACGTCGAGCTCGGGTGCTCGGTCAACGGCGAGGAGATGCAGCGCGGCCGCACGAGCGACTTCATCTTCTCGGTGGGGGAGCTGATCGAGTACCTGTCCGCGACGACTGTGCTCTACCCGGGCGACGTGATCATGACCGGGACCCCATCGGGGATCGGGTCCACGCGCACGCCGCCGCAGTTCCTGCGCCCAGGCGACGTGGTCGAGAGCTGGGTCGACGGCATCGGGAGCATGCGACACGCCGTCGTGCGCGATCCTGAGGTCGAGGCGGCGGCCGCGGCCACCGCCGGAAGCGAGAGCTGAAACCGCGAAGGAGGAGAGAGCAGATGGCGCTGAACGCTGAGGCGACGAGCACCGAGGGCCGGCCCGTCGGCGAGGACGGGGTTCCCAACCCCGTGATGCACCACATCAACCTCAAGACCACCCGGCTGGGCGAGATGATCGAGTGGTACGGGCAGGTCTGCGGGATGCGGCCGAACTTCCGCTCGGAGCTGATCGCCTTTCTCACCAACGACGCGGCCAACCACCGGCTCGCGCTGCTCGCGATCCCAGGGCTGACCGAGGACCCGGACCGGATCAGCCACTGCGGGATGCATCACTCGGCGTTCGAGTTCGACACGCTCGAGCAGCTGCTCACCCGTTACGAGACGCTCAAGGCGAAGGGCATCATGCCGCACGCCTGCCTCGATCACGGGCTCACGACGTCGTTCTACTACGAGGACCCCGACGGCAACAGCGTCGAGTTGCAGGCCGATAACTTCGGCGACTGGGCGGCCTCGACCGAATGGGTGCGGACCGCGGAGGAGTTCGTGGCCAACCCGATCGGCGTCTTCGTCGACCCGGACCAGATGGTGGAGGCATCGCGCGCCGGAGCGAGCGCTCAGGAGATCCACCGCCGCGGCTACGCCGGCGAGTTCGAGCCCGCCGTCCCGCACGACCTGCACCTGCCGACCGCGTAGACGGACCCGTAGCACCGAATCGACGAGGAGAGACGCATGCCCACACTGGCCGAGGTCGTCACCGAGCAGGAGCTCATCGACCGCGCCCACGCCCTCAAGCCGCTGCTGGCCCGCAACGCGAAGGAGACCGACGAGGGCCGGCGCGTCGTCGAGGAGAACATCGTCGCGCTCGGAGAGGCCGGGCTGTTCCGCATCACCGTCCCGAAGCGCTTCGGCGGCCACGAGGTTTCGATCTCGACCAAGCTGCAGGTCTCTGCCGCACTCGGCGAGGCGTGCGGCTCCACGTCATGGGTCGTGACACTGCTCAACGTCTGCAGCTGGTTCGCCGGGCTCTTCTCCGACCAGGCACAGCAGGACGTTTGGGGCAGCGATCCCAACGCGCGCATCTGCGGTGTGTTGACGCCGTCGGCGCAGGCGCGCAAGGTCGACGGCGGCTACGAGGTGACGGGCGCCTGGGGTTACGCGTCCGGGTGCTTGCATGCGCAGTGGGCGGGCCTCGGGCTGCCGCTGACCGATGAGGCGGGCGAGGTCGTCGGCCAGGGCCTCGCGCTGATCCCGATGAGCGACCTGCGCATCGAGGACACCTGGTACGTCGCGGGCATGCGCGGTACGGGGTCGAACACGCTGCACGCCGATGGCGTCTTCGTCCCGTCGCACCGCATCCTCGACGTCCCGGCCGCGCTGCAGCACGTCTACCCCACCGAGCACAAGGACGAGGCGCTCTACCGCGCGGCGTTCATCCCGGTGGCGGTCGTGGTGCTCGCCGGCCCGCAGGTCGGGATGGCGCGCGGCGTGCTCAACACCGTGATCGAGAAGGCGCCCAAGCGCAACATCGCCTACACCATCTTCGAGCAGCAGTCGGCCTCGACCACGTTCCACAACGCGGTGAGCGACGCCGCCATGCACGTCGAGACCGCGGCGCTGCACACCTTCCGCGCAGCGGCGGACATCGACGCCGCCGCGGCCGCCGGCGAGACGATGGACTACCTCGCGCGGGCCCGCGTGCGCGCCGACACGGGCTGGGCCATCCGCCACGCCCGCCAGGCCATCGACGACCTGATCTCGGCTGCCGGCTCCTCGAGCTTCGCGGAGGTGAGCCCGATCCAGCGCCTCTGGCGGGACTCCAGCACCGCCGGCCGGCACGCCGTGATCATGCCCTCGGTGAACACGGAGGTCTACGGCAAGGCACTGCTCGGCGTCCCCTACGAGGACAACATCACCCCGTTGATCTGACGCCGGCTCCGCGCCCATCTGATCACGAACAGGAGGACACGAACGTGACCGCACCCGAGGACGTCTTCGTCCCGCACGCCTTCCCCGAGCAGCAGGTCGATCTTGGCGAGATCCGGATGAACTACGCCACCGCGGGGTCGCCCGAACGGCCCGCGCTGCTGCTGCTCCCGCCGCAGACGCACTCGTGGTGGACCTACGAGGACGCGATGGCCTTGCTCGCCGAGCACTTCGAGGTCTTCGCGGTCGATCTGCGCGGGCAGGGCCGTTCGACGCGGACGCCCGGCCGCTACACGCTGGACAACATGGGCAACGACCTGGTGCGCTTCATCGACCTGGTGATCGGCCGCGAGACGATCGTCTCCGGCAATTCCTCGGGCGGCGTGCTCGCGGCCTGGCTGGCCGCCTATGCCCGGCCGGGGCAGGTGCGGGGCAGCGTCTGCGAGGACCCGCCGTTCTTCGCCTCCGAGGTCACGCCGGCCTGCGGCCAGTCGATCCGTCAGGCGATCGGCCCGATGTTCGCGGTCATGAACAAGTGGCTCGGCGACCAGTGGACGATCGGGGACTGGGCCGGGATGCAGGCCGCGGCGCCCAACGAGCTCGCGCCGCACGTCGCCATCGCGCTCGTGCAGATGGGGATCCTGCCCGCCGAACCCCCGCCGGACCCTGGCCCGCCGCAGAACATCCGGGAGTACGACCCCGAGTGGGCGCGCTCGTTCTGGAGCGGCGCGGCCAGCGCAGGCTGCGACCACGAGCGGATGCTGGCCGCCGCGAGAGCACCCGTTCTCGTCACCCATCACTTCCGCACCACCGATCCGGACACCGGCAGCCTGATGGGCGCGGTGTCGGACCTGCAGGTCAAGCGCGCCGGGCAGCTCGTGACGGGCGCGGGTCAGCGCTACGACGTGCTCGACTTCCCCGAGATGGTGCACTTGATGCACGCGCACGACCCGGAGCTGTTCACCCGCACGGTCGTCGACTGGTCGAGCACGCTCGCCGGCTGATCGCGATGCCGGTGCCCGCGCCCCCGAGCTCGACGCAGGTGCTGATCGCCGGCGGCGGGCCGGTCGGCCTCGCCGCGGCGGTCGAGCTCGGGCGGCGCGGCATCGAGTGCGTGGTGATCGAGCCGCGTGACGCGCCGTCGCGCGCGCGACCGCGCTGCAAGACGCTCAACGTCCGCACGCTGGAGCACCTGCGCCGGTGGGGCATCGCGGAGCGGCTGCGCGAGCGGGCGCCGCTGCCCGCCTCGTGGTCGAGGCGAGATCGTCTTCTGCACGTCGTTGGCGGGCGGGAGCTCTCGCGCTTCACCGGCGTGCTCGGCCTCGCGCCCGACGGCGACCGGTATCCCGAGGTCGGCCAGCAGGCGCCCCAGTACGTGCTCGAGGAGCTGCTGCGCGAGGTCGTGGACGAGCTCGCGACCACCACGCTCGTGACCGGCGTGCGCGTCGTGGGCGTCGAGCAGGACGAGGGCGAGGTCCGCGTCGCGGTCGCCGACGCGGCAGGCGGACGGGCGCTCGTCAGCGCCGCCTACGTCATCGGGGCGGACGGCCCGCGCAGCGTCGTCCGCGATGCGATCGGCGCCGCGTACGTCGGCGAGCACGCGCTGCGCCCGAACTTCGGGATGGTCTTCCGCGCGCCGGACCTGTGGCCGCTGGTCCGCACGGCGCGGCGATCCAGTACTGGACGGTCAACCCGGCCGCGCCCGCGCTGATGGGCCCGCTCGACCGCACGGGCACCTGGTGGATCATCGCGTTCGGCGTCGAGCCGGATCGGGGCCGGAGCGAGGCGCGCGACATCATCGAGGCGGCGGTCGGCGCCCCCGTCGAGGCCGACGTGCTCTCGCACGACCCGTGGACCGCGCGCATGCAGCTCGTCGACCGCGCGCGGGTCGGCCGCGTGTTCCTGGCCGGCGACGCCGCTCATCTCAACCCGCCGTTCGGCGGCCACGGCCTCAACACAGGGATCGGCGATGCGGTCGACCTCGGCTGGAAGCTCGCCGCGGTCCTCGACGGGTGGGGCGGGCAGGGTCTGCTCGACAGCTACGCGACCGAACGGCGCCCCGTGCAGGAGCGCGTCATCGAGGCGGCCGTCGCGAACATGCGGGTGCTCGCGACCGACCTCCTCAGTGCCGACCTCGAGCTCGACGGCGCGGCCGGCGCGGATGCGCGCCGCCGCGCGCATGCGCAGATCCAGGCCACCAAGCATGCCGAGTTCCACGCGCTCGACCTCGTGCTCGACATCGCCTATGACTCACCGCTGATCGCGGCCGGCGGCGCGCGGCTCCGTCACACGTGGCTGGGCGAGGGCCACTCGGTCTACGACGAGCTCGGCGACGGCCTGTCGCTGCTGCTGACCGAGGAGGACGCCGATGCCGCCGAAGCGCTCTCCGCCGCCGCCCGCTCGCGCGGCGTTCCGCTGCGCATCGTGGACCTGAGCGGACGCGGCCTGCGCGCGCGCTACGGCTTCCGCTTGGTCCTCGTGCGCCCCGACCAGCACGTCGCCTGGAGCGGTGACCGCGCTCCCGCCGACCCGTCGGCCCTGATCGACCGCTTGCGCGGCACCGTGCGCCCGGCCGTGTTCACAACCATCTGAGGAGCATCGTGAAAGCCGCAGTCCTCCATGCCTACGACGCCCCGCCCCGCTACGGGGACTTCGCCGAGCCGGAGGCCCACGGCACGCACGCCGTCGTCGAAGTCGCCGCCGCAGGCGTCAACCACGTCGATCTCCTGAAGGCCTCGGGCCGCTTCTACACGGGGCCGCCGCCGATCCCGTCCGTCGTCGGCAGCGACGGCGTCGGCCGGCTCGCTGACGGCCGGCGCGTGTTCTTCGACTCGATCGTCGCGCCGTACGGCTCGATCGCGGAGCGCGCGCTCGTTCCGGTGAACGCGCTCATCGACGTCCCCGATGGCGTCGACGACACGGTCGCGGCCGTGATGGGCAATGCCGGGCTCGCGGCCTGGCTGTCGCTGACTCGCCGCGCGGCGCTCGCCCCCGGCGAGACCGTCTTGGTGATGGGCGCCACCGGCGCGGTCGGCACGATCGCCGTGCAGGCCGCCAAGGTGCTCGGCGCGGGCCGGGTCGTGGCCGCGGCGCGCGCGGGCGAGCGGCTCGAGGCGCTTCGGCGGCGCGGCGCCGACACGACGGTTGCGCTCGAGGAGGGAGGAGACCTTACGAGCGCGATCCGCGACGCGGCGGGCGGACCCGTGGACGTCACGATCGACCTGCTCTGGGGTCCGTTCGCGCTGGCGGCGATGCAGGCGGCCGCGCACCGGGCGCGGCACATCCAGCTCGGCCAGCTCGGCGGGCTGACGATCGAGCTGCCCGCGCCGGCCGTGCGGGCGGCTCCGCTCGACCTGCTCGGGTTCGCCGTCTTCCACGAGCCGGTCGAGGCGCGCCGGACCGCCTACGCCGAGCTCGCGGGCCACATCATCGCGGGCGAGATCAGCGTCGATCTCGAGCCGCTGCCGCTGAGCGAGATCGCGACGGCGTGGGCGCGCCAGCGTGCCGGGGCCCAGACGAAGCTCGTCCTCACGCCCTGAACAGCTCACTGACCATGGTACCGTGACCATGGTCATGAAAGACATCAGCGCTACGCAGTTCAAGGCCCGGTGCCTCGCCCTGCTCGACGAGGCGGCCGCCGGGGAGGAGATCGTCGTGACCAAGCACGGCCGGCCGGTCGCGCGCGTGCTGGCGGCCGATGCACCGTCGGACCTGCGCGGCAGCGTGACCTTTCATGTCGATGACGACGCGCTCATCGAGCCGGTCGATGTGGAGTGGGCCGCCGAGCGGTGATCGTCCTCGACACGCACGCCTGGATCTGGTGGTGCGCCGATCGTGCTCGGCTGTCGGAGGCCGCCGAGCAGACGATCGCCGAAGCGGATGCGCTCGGACTGAGCTCGATCAGTGTGTGGGAGCTCGGCATGCTCGTCCGGCGTGGCCGCATCTCGCTCGATCGCCATGTCGGCGACTGGGCCCGGCACGCGCTCGCGGATCGTCGGCTCGACGTGCTCGCGCCGGACGCCGCGGTGGCGCTTGACGCGGCGCTGCTCGACGACACATTCCCCGGCGATCCCGCCGACCGCTTGATCTATGCGACCGCCCGTCGCGCCGGCGCACGCCTCGTGACGCGCGATCAGCGCATCGCGCGCTTCGACGCTGCACGCACCGTCTGGTAGCCGGGTGCGGCCCGCGAGGGATGGCGACCGACGTCGGGTCGATCGCCACCCCTCAGCGGGCGCCTTGCGTTACGGCGCCTGGCCGCTGCTGTAGCTCAGCCGGCGCAGCTGGCCGAGCTTGACGTCGCCGACGAAGAGCTGCGTCGACGGGCCGTTGTCGGTCGCGACCGCGAACGGCAGCCCGGCGTCGATGTGCCGCGTGACCGCGAGCGAGCCCGCGTCGATCACATTGACGCCGCGGTCGCCGACGGCGAACACGAGGCCGGCCGCCGGGTTGCTGTCGATCGCGCGGATCGGGCCGGGCACGTCCATGCGGGCGATCCGCTGCATCGTCGTCATGTCCAGGACGGTGACGTTGGGCTGGATCGTGCCGCCGCCGAGGCCGCCCACGAACACGCGGTTGCGCGTCGGGTCGATGGCGACGTCGGACGCCTGGATCCCGGGGTCGCCGAGGTCGACCTGCGGCAGCACGATCTGCGCGGCGCCGAGATCCCGGACACGACCGAGCGCGGTGAAGCTCGGCGCGCTCGAACGGTGGGTCATGGCGATGTAGACGATGCCGGAGGCCTCGTCGACGGCCATGCCGCCCAGTCCCTTGCCGACCTGGACGGGTGCCATCAGCGTGTTCGTGGCGCCGTTGATGAGCTGCAGGTCCTCGGCGGCCGGGTTGGACACGTAGACGCGGTTGAGCTTCGTGTTGACCTCGACGTCGACGCCGATCTGGCCGAGCGGGATCGACCTTGATCACCGACCGAGTCACGGTGTTGATCACCGACAGGCTCGAGCCGGTCCCGTTGCCGCGGTTGAGCACGTAGGCGCGCTTGCGTCACCGGATTGACGGCCACGGCGCGCGGATCGAAGCCGACGCGGATCGACGCCTTGACCGCGAGCGACTCACGGTCGAGCACGACCAGCGAGCCGTCGCCCTGCACCGTCTCCGGCAGCGCAGTCGTGCGGTAGCTGTGCGTGGCGTAGATCTGGTCGGCGTCGGCGGCCACGCCGAGCGAGCCGCCGTGCAGGCCGGGAAGCTCGGGCCGCAGCTGGACGGTGGCGTCGGGGAAGAGCAAGGCGTCGCGGCTCTCGAAGCGCAGCGCTGAGCTGCGCGACGGTGGCCTCGTTCTTGCTCTTCTTGACGCGGTTGGGCCCGGCCAGCGCGCGTGTTCAGCAGCTCCCAGTCGTTGTGGCCGGAGTACTTCTGCAGGCCCTGCTGATTGTCGTTCGGGGTCTCGCAGTCGGCGAACGGCGTCAGCGGGTCCGTGCCGTCCTTGAGGTTGAGATCGACCGGCACGCTGGTGGAGGTCGCGCCATCCAGGCCGTTCCAGTTCAGCGCGCGGTCCGCGCGCTCGGAGACGACCTCGCCCTTGCCGTTGGTCCACGCCGTCTTGAGCTCGCTCGAGCCGCCGATCCCGCGCGTCTCGTTGAGCTTGCTGACTCGTCGAGCTCGCCCAGCTTCTGGTGTGAGAAGTCGTACCGGTAGCCGCCGGCCGCAGCAGCGGCACGCCGCCGCGGAACGAGTAGTTCATGACGCTCAGGTAGTTCGGCTTGCAGTTGACGAGGTCGTCGGTCGCGCCGCCGTGGTCGAGCCCGAGCGAGTGGCCGAGCTCGTGGACGAACGTGGCCTCGTGCTCGCCCGGGTCGGTGTCGCCGTCGAGCGAGACGATGAAGTCCAGCCCGTGCTCGCCGTGGCCGGCCTGCCCGGCGGGCGAGTCGCCTGTCGTCGTCTGACTCGTAGTCGTTGGCCCACAGCGTGTAGCGGACGAACGGTGACTTGAGCGTGAAGTGCTTGTCGATCAGCTGCTCGAGCCGGCTCTCGCTGATCGTCGCCTCGAACGGGATCTGCTCCTGCTTGGCGGGATCGGTCTCGGCGATGATCAGGTTCATCCCGGTCGCCGTGCTCACGTCCGCTGTACGGGCAGTTGGCCACCGGCTGCACCTCGGTCGCGGCGGCGAACGTCTTGACCGCGTTGTCGAGCGCGGCCTTGTCCGGCGCGACGCCCGTCATGTGGTCGACCTCGACCACGACGTCCTTGCGGCACGGGCTCGCGCCCCGGCTCTTGAGGTCGAAGAGCAGGTCGCCCTTGTCGTCGCGGATGCCGAGCAGCTCGACGCGGTCCGGCATGCCGTCGGAGTCGAGGTCGCCGGAGCCGAAGCTGCCGACGGCGAAGCGGTCGTCGCTGTCGTAGCTGGAGCCGAAGTTGCCGCCGCCGCCGAAGAAGTTGATGACGTCGACGCGGTTGTTCTCCGTGTTGGCGACGACGATGTCGGCGCGCCCGTCGCCGGTCACGTCACCGGCGCCGAGCCGGTCGTCGGTGTCGTAGGCCGACTCGGCGTTGTGGACCTTGCCGGTGGCGAAGTCCACGGAGTCGAGCCGCCCCTCCTCGTCGTTGGCGACGATGACCTCCTCGGCCAGGTCGCCGGTGACGTCGCCGACCGCGACGTCGTCGCCGCTGCCGTCGAAGCCGCTGTGGCGGACCTGCAGCAGGTTGCGGTTGATGTCGAAGACGTCGATCCGGCCCTCGTCCTCGCTGTTGACGATCGCGATCTCGTCTAGCCCCTGGCCGGGGAGGAAGTCGCCGGCCACCACGAGGTCGTTGCCGTCGACCGCGAGGCCGGACAGCGTCTTGAGCTTCTCGCCCGTCGCGGAGTAGACGATGATCATCCCGAAGTTGGCGTCGCCGACGATGATCTCGTCCTTGGAGTCGCCGGTGACGTTGCCGGCGGCGAGGTCGTCGTGCACGTCGTTGTAGGCGAACACGTCCTGCCCGATCGGCGTGTGGAACGAGGTCGTCTGGCCGGAGCCCGTGTCGTGGACGTCGATGCGGCCCTCGCCGTCGTCGGCCACCAGGATCTCGTCGAAGGCGTCGCCGGTGACGTCGCCGACGGCCATGTCGTCGCCGCCGTCGAGCGAGGTGCTGAAGGTCTTCGAGGCGCCGCTGAGGAAGTTGCGCCGGTCGACCACGCCGCTGCGCGCGCCGTCGTCGACGTTGCCGACGTACGTGAACGCGCCCTTCGGCGGGGTCGCGGCGTGGGCGGTGCCCACCGTGCCAACGCCGGCGAGGGCCAGCAGCGCGGCGAGCCAGGCCGCGCGCTTGATGTCGCTGATCACAAGGTGTCCTTTCGGAGTCGTCTACGGCCCCTTAGGACGCCGGCGAGCGGCCCGCAATCGAGGGGAACCCCCCTCCCATCCCTTCCCTGTGCCGAGGAGGACGTCCGTCCGGTTCCGCGTCTCTGGGTCAGCGCAGGCGATCGAGCTCGGCGGCGACTTCGCGCATGTGGGCCTCGACGGCCGGAAGGAGCTCGCGGAGTCCCGCCGACAGACGCCCTCCGAGACGGGTGATGATCGCGAACGTGTCGTACATCGCCGGGCTGAAGGGCGCGGTGGTCAGGCGCTCCGGGTAGTAGGGCGCGTGGGTGAAGGCGCTCGGGACGTACGTGTCGCCGATGCCTTCGGCGACCAGCTGCAGCGCGATGTCCTTGAGCTCGACCTCGACCCTGGGCTGCAGGCGAACCCCGAGGGCCTGCGCGCGCTCGGCGAGTTGGCGCCGGATCGGGTCGTTGTCGGCGGACTCGGCGTCGTAGAAGATCAGCGGCCTCGTCGCCAGCTGCTCGATCGTCGCCGGCTGCCGGGTGCGCTCGGGGTCCGCGCTGACGTAGAGGACCTCGTCACGCACGATCGGGCGGACCTGCAGCTTGTCGTCGTCGATCGGCAGCAGCACGACGCCCGCCTCGAGCTCGCCGCGGCGTACCCGCTCGGCGGTCATCGAGGAGTTGCGGCCCACCAACCGCACGGAGATCTCGGGGCGGCGACGCATGAACGCCGAGACGACCTCGCCCAAGCGCCAGCCCGATGGATCGCTGAACGTCCCGAGCGTGATCGTCCCGCTCCGGAGCTCGGTGAGCTCGCCGACGCTGTCGGTCGCATCCTCGACGGCTCGCAGGCAGCGCGTCGCATGCTCGGCGAAGGCACGGCCCGCGTCGGTGGCGATGACGCCGCGGCCTGCGCGAACGAAGAGATCGGTGCCGAGCCCTTGCTCGAGCTTGCGGATCTGCTCCGCAACCGCAGGCTGCGAGACGCGCAGGGACTCGGCGGCGGCGGTGAAGGAGCCGAGCTCGAAGGCGGCGCAGAAGCAGCGGAACTGCTGCAGAGATAAAAGCTCAGCTTTCGATTGCACCCGGCAGCACAGGCTACCTCCGGGGCCACGCGGCGCCGGAAAGCCACAAGGGCAGCTTTGGTCGGGGCCAGGCAAGTCGGTCTACCTCAACGGCCCGGAGCGGGCGGACGATGGTCGCCATGACTCGTGACGTGGTGATCGTCGGAGGCGGAATCGCCGGGCTGTCGGCGGCCTGGCGGCTGCGGCATCGTGACGTGCTGCTGCTGGAGGGCGCGGATCGCCTCGGCGGGCGCATGCGCTCGGACCCGTGCGGTGAGTACTGGCTGAACTACGGCGCGCATCTGTTCCCGGCGCCGGGATCGCTGGTCGACGGCATGGCCCGCGAGTTCAGCCTCGAGACCGTGCCGGTCACGGGTGGGATGATGGGGCTCGCGGTCGGCTCGAAGATCCTCGGCAGCGGACGCGTCGAGACGTATCCGTTCCGGCTCCCGCTCTCGCTGCGCGAGCGGGTCGCGTTCGCCCAGGCCGGCGTCAAGCTGCAGCTGGCCGTCCGCCGCTATCTCAGGGCCGGGAACCGCTACGACTTCGACGACCAGCGGACCTTCTCCGAATTCCTCGGCCCGCTCCCGCCGGCGGTGCGCGAGATCTTCTCCTGCGCCGCGCATCGCGCGACCGCCGAGCTCGACCAGCTCTCGGCCGGGTGCGGGATCGGGTTGTTCGCGCTCGTGTGGGCGGGCAAGGGGTCGCTGATCGCGCGCAACTTGCGCGGTGGGACCGGTCAGCTCCCGGCGGCGCTCGGGCGGGAGCTCGGCGAGCGCGCGCGGACGCACTCGCCCGTCGACGCCATCCGGCCGGACGACGCAGAGCTGGTGGTGTCCAGCGGCGGTGAGGAGATCCGGGCGCGTCACGTGATCCTGGCCGCGCAGGCGCCGCACGCCGCCCCGCTCGTGGCGCCCGTCGCCGAGCAGGCCGCGGCGGCGCTGGCCCAGCTCACCTACGGGGCGTTCTTGAGCGTCGCGCTTGAGACGAGCGAGACGGCCCCGATGCCCTACGACGACGTCTACGCGATCGCGACGCCGGGCCGCGTCTTCGACATGTTCACCAACCAGGCCCACGCGCTGCGCACCGGGGCGCGCCAACCGGGCGGCAGCCTGATGCTGTTCGCCGGCGCGACAGGCAGCCGCGCGACTCATGCGTGAGTCCGACGAGGTGATCGTCGAGCGCTTCCTGGCCGACCTGCACGCGCTGTATCCGCAGACGCGCGGCGCGATCGCCGGCGCGACGGTGCAGCGCTGGGAGTACGGCAACGTGTACGCGACCCCAGGCCGCGGCCGGCTCCAGGGCGCCCTCGAAGGCGCGCTGGGCACACACGAGAACCTGCACCTGGCCGGCGACTACTTCGCCGAGCTGGGAACGATGGAGGCTGCCGCCCAGACCGGGCTCGCGGCCGCCGAACGCGTCGATGCCCGAATTCGAGAGGTCACCCATGTCTGAGCCGTTTCACGGAGTCCTGCCGGCCCTGATCACGCCGTTCACCGAAGACGGCAGCGCGATCGACACCGACGCGCTGCGGGCGAACGTCGAGCGCCTGATCGGCGCCGGCGTCGGCGGGCTGGTGCCCGGTGGGAGCACCGGCGAGTTCACGACGCTGACGCACGCCGAGCGCCGCGAGCTGACCGAGCTGACCGTCGAGGCCGCGGCCGGGCGCGTCCCCGTGGTGGCCGGCGCGGGCGCGCTGTCGACGCGCGAGACCGTCGAGCTGAGCGTCCACGCCGAGCAGGCCGGCGCCGCCGCGGTGATGATCGTCCCGCCGTTCTACGAGGCGCTCTCCTGGCGCGAGCTGCACGCGCACTACACGGCGGTCGCGGACGCGATCGCGATCCCGATCATGTACTACAACCTGCCGGGCGCGACGGGCGTCAAGCTCACCGCGCAGCAGCTGCGCGAGCTGCCGATCAGCTCGCTCAAGGACACGGGCGGGGACGCGGTCGCGGCGGCCGAGCTGATCCAGACCGACGGGCCGACGCTGCTCAACGGCTGGGACACGATGACCTTCGGCGCGCTCGCCGCCGGCGTGCGCGCCGTGGTCTGGGGCACGGCCTCGATCATCCCCGAGCAGGCCGTCGAGCTGCACCGGCTGTTGATCGACGACATCGACCTGCCCGCCGCGCGCGAGCTGTGGGCGCGGATCTGGCCGCTGTGCCAGTTCCTCGAGGGCCAGAGCTACTCGGCAGCGGTGAAGACCGCCTGTCGCCTGGTCGGCGACACGACCGGCCCCGTGCGTGCGCCGCTGCTCGAGCTCGACGAGGCCGCGACGCGCGAGCTGGCCGTGCTCGTCGATCACGCGCGGCCGGCGGAGGCCGCGCGATGAGCAACAACCTCCTGCTGCACTTCTCCAAGTCGGAGATCGATGACCTGCTGGTGTTGGAGCGTGGCGAGGGCGACGTACGTCTTCGACACCGACGGACGGCGCTACATCGACGCGCTCGTGGAAGCTGTGCCGCGAGTATCACCTGGCCAACGGGCAGCCGCAGCGCACGAAGGCGATCGCGCGCGACGTCGCGTATCACGGCGTGACGCTGGGCGCGCTGTCGTTCACGGCGTGGAGCGCTTCAAGGCGCCGTTCGGGCGCGCGCCGATCGACGTCACCCACGTCTCGAACACGAACGCCTTCCGGGCTCCGGACGGCGACGATGCGACGCGTTCTGCCGCCGCTTGCTCGACGAGGTGGAGACGGCGATCCTGGCCGCCGGCGCGGACGAGGTCGCGCTGATCATCGCCGAGCCGGTGCAGAACTCGGGCGGCTGCCTGGTGCCGCCGCCCGGCTATTGGCGCGGTCTGCGCCGGCTGGCGGATCGCTACGGCGCGCTGTTGATGGCCGACGAGGTGATCACGGGCGCCGGGCGCCTCGGCGAGTGGTTCGGGATCGCCCGCGAGGGCATCGTGCCCGACCTGGTCTCGCTGGCCAAGGGCCTGACGTCGGCGTACGCGCCGATGGGCGCCGTCGTCGCTCGCGAGCACGTGGCCGCGCCGCTGGCGCACAGCGTCTTCCGCCATGGCATCACGTTCGGCGGGCACCCGCTGTGCGCGGCGCTCGCGCTGACCAACATGGACATCTTCGAGCGTGAGGGCGTGCTCGAGAACGTCCGCTCTCTCGCCGGCCACCTGGAGTCGCGGCGTGCATCGCGCGCGCCGACGACCGCGGCGACAGCGTCCTGCAGATCGCGTCGCCGCTGACCAGCGATGCCGACCTGCTCGACGAGATCGTCGATCGCCTCGGCGACGTGCTGACCGACGCCTGCGTCCATATGGGCGTCGGCGCGACGGCGGGGGTGGCGTGATGCTCGTCGGACTGGTGACGGAGATCAAGCCGGGGGAGCGGCGCTGCGCGCTCACGCCCGCCGGCGCACGCGAGCTGACCGCTGCCGGGCACGAGGTGCTGGTGCAGGCGGGCGCGGGTGACGGGTCGGGCTTTTCCGACGTCGAGTACGCGCAGGCCGGCGCGGAGCTGGCCGAGGATGCCGCGACGGTCTGGGAGCGTGCGGAGCTGCTGCTCAAGGTCAAGGAGCCGATCGCCTCGGAGTACGAGCACCTGCGCCCCGGACAGGTGCTCTTCACCTACCTGCACCTGGCGGCCGATCCGGCGCTGACCGACGCGCTCATCGCCTCCGGCACGACGGCGGTCGCCTACGAGATCATCGAGGACGCGGCCGGCCGGCTTGTTGTGATCGGCGCCGTGCTGATCCCGGGCGCGGCCGCGCCGAAGCTCGTCTCGCGCGAGATGCTCGGCCTGCTGCCGCCGCGCGCCGTGCTGGTCGACGTCGCGATCGACCAGGGCGGCTGCTTCGCGACCTCGCGCCCCACGACGCACGCCGAGCCGACCTATGAGGTCGACGGCATCCTGCACTACTGCGTCGCGAACATGCCGGGCGCGGTGCCGCGCACCGCGACCCGCGCGCTGACCAACGCGACACTGCCGTACGTCCGCCGGCTCGCCGACCTCGGCGTCGAAGAGCTCTGCGCGCAGGATCGCGGCGTCGTTGGAGGCGTGCTCGTGCGCGGCGGTCAGGCGGTGGCGGCATGACCGTCGCCACGCTGCACTCCTTCCGCAACCTCGTCGCCGGCGAGCTCGTCGACGCCGTCGACGGCGGCACCCGCGAGATCGTCAACCCGGCCGACGGCCAGGTCATCGGCCGCGTGCCCGAGGGCACGCAGGCCGACGTGGAGCGCGCGCTGGACGCCGCCCGCGCCGCGCGCGTCGGGCTGGCGCGACACGACGCCCGGGCAGCGCATGGAGGCGCTGCTTGGCGCTCGCCGACGCGGTCGACCGTCACGCCGACGAGCTGGCCGCGCTCGAGTCGCGCCAATGTCGGCAAGCCGCGCTCGCTGGCGGCCGAGGAGCTGCCGATCTGCTCGGACGAGCTGCGCTTCTTCGCCGGCGCGGCGCGCACGTCGCACGCGCCCGCGGCCGGTGAGTACAGCCCGACCCATACGTCGTTCGTGCGCCGCGAGCCGATCGGCATCGTGGGCCAGATCGCCCCGTGGAACTACCCGCTGATGATGGCGATCTGGAAGATCGCGCCCGCGCTCGCGGCCGGCAACGTCGTCGTGCTCAAGCCGTCGGAGATCACGCCGCTGAGCACGTTGCGGCTGGCCGAGCTGGCCGCGTCGATCCTGCCGCCGGGCGTGCTGAACGTGATCACCGGCGCCGGCGACCCGGTCGGTGCGGGCATCGTCACCCACCCGGACGTCGCGATGGTGTCGCTGACCGGCAGCGTCGCCACCGGCAAGTGGATCGCGCGCGCCGCCGCGGACAAGCTCAAGCGCGTGCACCTCGAGCTCGGCGGCAAGGCGCCGGCGATCGTGCTCGACGACGCCGACCCGGCCCAGGTCGCGGCCGGCCTGCGGATCGCCAGCTTCCTCAACTCCGGGCAGGACTGCACCGCCGCCACCCGCGTCTCGCCACCCCCGGCATCTACCAGACGCTGTTGGACGAGCTCGTGCCCGCCGCCGCGTCCTTGAAGGTCGGTGACCCCGCCGAGGGCGACGCGATCGAGATGGGCCCGGTCGTCTCGGCCGCCCAGCAGCAGCGCGTGCTCGGCTTCCTCGACCGCGCGGCGAGCGGCGGCGCGCACGTCCTGCTCGGCGGCTCGGCCGGCCGCGACGGCGGCTTCTTCGTCGAGCCGACCGTCGTCACCGGCGCCGCCCAGGACGCGGAGATCATCCAGAGCGAGGTCTTCGGACCGGTCGTGACCGTGCAGCGCGTCGACAGCGCCGAGGACGCGATCCGCTTCGCCAACGACGTCCCCTACGGGCTCGCCGCGTCGGTCTGGACGCGCGACGTCGGCCACGCCCTGCAGGCCGTCCGCGCGCTCGACTTCGGGCTGCGTCTGGGTCAACGACCACCTCCCGTTCCTGTCGGAGATGCCGCACGGCGGCTTCAAGGAATCCGGCTACGGCAAGGACCTCTCCACCTACGCCCTCGACGACTACACGCGCATCAAGCACGCGATGATCAACCTCGACTGAGGCCGACGACGGCCGCGACCGCGACGACCGCGAGAACGGCCGCGCCGGTGCCCTCGACGACGCGGAAGGCGAGCGTGAAGGCCGCCTGGGCGGCGTCGCTCTGCGTCGCCGCCAGGTCGGTGGCCGGCGCGCCGCTCGCCGCGGGCACGGCGTGGCGGTAGACCGCGGCGCCGAGGGTCCCGAGGACGGCGATGCCGAGCGCGCCGCCGAGGTTCGCGCACGTCTCGACGAGCGCCGAGGCGGTCCCGGCCCGCTCGGCCGGCGCGGCGGCGACGGTGAGGTCGGTCGCCACCACGTAGACCGGCGCGAGCCCGACGGCGGAGACGACCGTGCCGGCCACGACCGCCGCCAGGCCGGACTGCGCGAGCAGCGCGAAGCCGCTCGCCGAGAGCGCGAGACCCGCGCCCAGCAGCCACGCCGGACGCAGGCGGTTCGCGGCCACGGGCGCGAGCGCCGAGCCCGCGAGGTAGCCGAGCGCGGAGGGAATCGTCCACAGCCCGGCGTGCAACGGCGAGAGCCCGAGCACGAGCTGGAGATACTGCGCGATGAACAGCTGGGTGGCGTAGAGGACGAAGAAGGCGAGCGCGTTGGCCGCGAGCGGGAGCGCGAAGCTGCGGCGTCGCAACAGCCCGAGGTCGATCCAGGGGTCGGCCGCGCGGCGCTGGCGGCGCACGAACGCCGCGCCGAGCCCGAGGCCCGCGACGATCGCCGCGCCCGCGAGCGGGTCGGGGCCGGCCTGCGCGACCCGCTTGAAGCCGTAGACCGCGCCGAGCACCGCGGCCGAGCGACAGCGCCGCGCTCGCCGCGTCGACCCGCCCGGCATCGGGATCGCGGTACTCCGGCAGCAGGATCGGGCCGAGCGCGACCAGCAGGAGCATCACCGGCACGGCGACGAGGAACACCGATCCCCACCAGAAGTGGTGCAGGAGGATCCCGGCCACCACGGGCGCGAGCACGCCGCCGAGCGCGAAGCTCGCCGTCCAGACCCCGAAGGCGCGTCCGGCGTTCGCGCGGGTCGTCGAACATCGTGCGGATCAGCGAGAGCGTGGACGGCATCAGCGTGGCTCCCGCGAGGCCCAGCAGCGCGCGCGCCGCGATCAGCATCGGCGCGCTGGTCGCGAACGCGGCCAGCAGCGAGGCGGCCGCGAAGGCGGCGCCACCGATGAGCAGCAGACGACGGCGACCGATCCGGTCGCCCAGGGCGCCCATCGTCATCAGCGCACCCGCGACGAGGAACGCATAGCCGTCGACGATCCACAGCAGCTGGACGCTCGTGGGCCGCAGAGCGGCGGCCAGCTCCGGGATCGCGAGGTTGAGGACGTGGGCGTCCATCGAGACGAGCAGGCACGGCAGCGCCAGCACCCCGAGGCCGGCCCAATCGCGGGCCCGGGCCCGCGCCCGTGTAACGTGTGTAACGGTCATTACACGTTACATACCCGGAGGAGTTCGCTGAAACGCCATTGTTGGCGTCAAGGCGTTACGCTGTCGGGCATGACGGTGGAGGTCCAGGAGATGCCGATGGCGCTGCTCGTCGACCTCGTCAACGGCTGGGGCACGGCGCCGCGGACGGCCGCCGACGGCCGCGAGGCGCCGCCGCCCGCGTGGCTCGCCGAGCGCCACGGCGTGCCCGTCGCGGACGCCGCCGTGCTCGAGCGCGTCGCCGACCGGCTCTATCCCGTGTTCGCGGCCGCGGCGCGGCGAGAAGGCGACGCTCGTGAGCGACCTGCTCGCGCGGACGGGCGTGCGGCCGGCGCTCGGCGCGGCCGGCGGGCGCGTGGCGGCCGCGTGGCTGGTGCCGCGCGAGCGCGACGCGCTCCTCGCCGCGGCCGCGGTGGGCCTCCGCGCGCAACTCGCCGAGCACGGCCCCGACCGCCTCGGCACCTGCGCCGACGTCCGCTGCGGCGACGCCTACGTCGACGCGTCGCCGGGCGGCCACCGGCGCTTCTGCTCGGTCACCTGCCAGAACCGCGCGCGCGTCGCCGCGTTCCGTCGCCGCCGGGCTCGCGCGGGCGACTAGGGGTCACGGCGCGAGTCGACGTTACGGGGACTCGACGCCGGCGCCTGCCACGCGCATCCATCGAGCGCCGCGCACCGGTCCCGGCGACTCGCCGGTGCGGGGCCGCACGGACGTCGGTGCGGGAATGCGCGGATGCCGCCGAGTCCAGGATCAGCCATGCTGGACCCATGGCCGAACACTCCGGCGGCGAGGATGCCCGCGCGTTGGCGCTGATCGAAGGGCACTCGGACCCAGCTCGGGCGGCTCAACGGCGCCGGGCCGAAGATCAAGCAGTTCCTCTCGATGGTCCAGCTCGATCAGGTTGCGGCGTTCGGGGCGCTCCCCGAGGGCGCCGCGGCGATCCCGTTCGGCAAGGTGCGACGCGTCATCGAGCAGGATCTCGACGAGAAGATCGGCCGGTTGTTCGACGACATCGACGAGGAGCCGTTCGCGCTCGCGTCGCTGGGCCAGGTCCACAAGGCGCGCACGAGCGACGGCGACCTCGTCGCTGTCAAGGTGCAGCATCCGGGAGTGGCGGAGGCGGCCGATTCCGACCTGCGCAACCTCGGGATCGTCCGCCCTATCCTCAACCGCCTCGCACCGGACCTCGATACGAGCGCGATGTTGGACGAGATCCGCGACCGGATCACCGACGAGCTCGACTATGAGACCGAGGTCCAGCACCAGCGCCGCCTGCAGCGCTTACTGCGCGGCCATCCGCACCTGCGCGTGCCGCAGGCGCACACGGACCTGTCGGCGCGCCGCGTGCTCGTGACGGAGTACGTCGAAGGCGTGCCGTTCCAGGGCCTCGGCGAATCCGAGCGCGATCGCGTCGCCGAGATCGCCTTCCGCGGATACTTCGGCCTCGCGCTGCGGGCGGGCGCCGTCGTCGGCGACCCGCGCCTGGAGAACTGCATCCTGTGCCCGGACGGGCGGCTGTGCCTGCTCGACTTCGGTCTCGTGCGCGACGTCGACGCCGAAGCCGGGACCGGCGAGCTCGCGGTCATGGGGGCAATCGCCGCCGGCGACGCGCAGGGCGTCCACGAGCGCCTGGCGGGCCTCGGGTATCTGCCCGACCCGGGAGCGATCGATGCCGACGAGCTGCTCGAGCACCTGACGGCCGGCGCGTGGATGCTCGCTGAGGGCTTTCGCCGGATCGACCAGGCGTACGTGACCGAGACCTTCGAGCTCGCCTACCCGCCGCGGTCGCCGTATTTCCCGTCGATGCGCCGCATGACGATCCCTCCGGCCACGCTGCTGCTACGGCGCATGGAGATCCAGCTGCTCTCGCTGCTCGGCGACCTCGGTGCCGGAGCCGACTGGGGCGCGATCAGCGCGGAACACCACTCGGGCGAGCCGCCGTCAACCGAGCTCGGGCGCGCCGAAGCCGCCTTCTGGAAACGGCACACGCGCCGCTGAGGGCTCGCGGGGGCGACCCCCGCCGATCCCCCGGCAGTCCCTCCGCGTTCGCCACGGGCGAACTATCCGCCCGCGGGGCGGCGTCGTCGCAGGCATGACCGTTCTCCGATCCGCCGCCCCCGGCGAGCTCATGTATCTGGACGAGCCGCGAGACGGTCTTTCTTCGGAGCCGCCCGGCTCTGTTGACCCCACCGTTCAACCCACCTCAAGGAGGTGAAGCACCATGAAGACCATCCAGGTCCGGAAGGTCGGCGCCGTCCGTCTCACTGCAATGCCGGTGACGTACTGCTACTGCAACTGCTGCTGCTGCTAGCGGCTGACTGACGAGCGCCCGATGGCACCTCACCTCCAGGGTCGGCCGCTGCGGTTTCACCCCCTCGCGTTCCTCGAGGACGGGGGTGAGGTCGTCGTCGGGCGCTCCGACATCGATTCCTACGGCGTCTTCCCGGCGGACGGGGCGGCGCTGGTCCGCGAGCTGGCCGCCGGACGGGCGCCCGCCGACGCGGCCGACTGGTACGCCGACACCTACGGCGAGCACGTCGACATGGCGGACTTCCTCGCGACGCTGCACGAGCTGCAGCTCGTCCGCTCCGAGCAGGAGCCCGAGGTCGCGGCCGCCGCACCGGTTCGCGGCCGGCGGCTCGGCCGCGCGCTGTTCTCCGCGCCGGCCTGGGCGCTGTACGCCGCGCTGGTGATCGCCGCCGTCGTGGTGTGCGCGCTCGACGCCGGCATGCTGCCGCGGACCGACAACGTGTTCTTCACCGAGTCGCTGGTCACCGTGGCGGTCGCGGTGTTCGCGGGACAGCTCGCGCTGACCCTCGTGCACGAGGCCTTCCACGTGCTGGCCGGCCGCCGGCTCGGCATCCGCAGCCGCGTCCGGATCTCGCGGCGCCTGTACTTCGTCGTCTTCGAGACGAACCTCGACGGGCTCGCCGTCGTCGAGCGCCGGCGGCGCTACCTGCCGATCCTGGCCGGGCTGCTGGCCGACGCGCTGGCCGTGGCGGGGCTCACGGTGCTCGCCTACCTGACGCGCGAATGGACCGTCGTGAGCGGCCTCTGCCTCGCGCTGGCGTTCACCACGCTGCCGCGCATGGCGTGGCAGTTCTACCTCTTCCTGCGCACCGACATCTACCACCTGATCGCGACCGCGACGGGCTGCGTGGACCTCGACGCGGCGGCGCGGGCGCTGATCGCCAACCGCGTCAACGGGCTGCTCGGGCGGCGCGAGCGCCTGCGCGACGACGCGCGCCTGGGGCCCGCGCGATCTCAAGCTCGCGCGCTGGTACGCGCCGCTGCTGGTGATCGGCTACGCGTGGATGCTGGCCGTGCTCGCCCTCGTGCTCGTGCCGCTCCTGTTGCGCTTCTGGGAGTCGGCCCTGCTGCTCGCCCTGACCCTTTCCCAGCTGGCCGTCGCGCTGGCGCTCGCGCTGCGCGAACGGCGCGCCAATCGAAGGAAGACGACATGACCCGCCATCTCTGGATCTCCGCGCCGAGCGCCGACCCCGAGCTGCCGCTGCTGGCGCGCGTCGACGCCCACCGCCGGCTGCGCGGCCCGTACACCGCTGCAGGCTCGCTCGTGCGGGCGCTCGCGCCCGCCGCGCTCGAGCGCTGTCCGCAGATCGTGGCCCGCCACGACGTCGAGGTGCTCACCGTCGCGCCGGAGCTGCGCGGCGCGGTGACGTGCACGCGCGAGACGCTCACGTCGCTCGCGCCGCCCGACGAGCGGACCCGCTTCTATCCGCCGGCGCGCACGCAGCGCATCGCGCACGGGCTCGCCGAGCTGCTGCGCGACGTGGTCGACAGCGGCTCCCGCGCGCTGGTCATCGAGCGCGTGGACGAGGCCGATCCGACCGACGCGGAGTGGATCGCGACGCTGCTGCGACGGATCGACCCCGCGCGTGTCCAGATCGTCGTGTGCACCGGCGCCGAGCTGCCGGACGGCGCGCTGGCCGAGGCGCTGCGCCGCTACGCCGAGCGCCGCCGGCGGCCGCGCCGCCGCGGCCGACGCCGCCCGACGCCGCGCCGCGGCCGCGCCGACGCCGCCGCGCGCTACGTCGCCGGCGAGTGCACCGACGAGCGGCTGCGGCCCGCCTACGACGCGCTCGGAGCGGCCGAGCGGGCGGCGCTTCACGATGCGCGCGCGGACGAGCTCGAGCGCGCGCGACGAGCTCTCGCTCACGCTCGGCGCGATTCCCTACCACCGCGAGCGCGGCGCCGATCCTCGCGGCGCCGGCGCGCGCGCGGTCCTGGCCGCGCTCCAGCACTGCATGCTCTCCGGCTACTACGACGCCGTGCTCGATCTCGCCCACCGCGCCTACGCGCTGCTCGACTGGGCGACGCAGCCCGAGGAGTGCTGGCGCGTCACCTCCAAGCTCACGATGGCGCTGGCGGCGATGGGCCGCCCGGACGAGGCCGCCGAGCTCTACGACCACGCCTGCGTGCAGACCACGCTGCCGAAGATCCACCTGCACGCGGCGTACGGCCGCGCCATGCTCAACACCCGCTTCTATTCGGCCGAGCGCCGCGACCGGGTCAAGGCCAAGGCCTGGATCAACACCGCGATCGCGCTCTCGAGCCAGCTCCCCGACGCCCAGCGACGGGCGTTCGACCTCAGCTTCAACGAGAACGGCCTCGCCCTGATCGAGACCTACCTCGGCGACCCCGAGAAGGCGCTCGCGCTCGTCGAGCAGGGGATCGAGCGCGTCGAGGCCGAGCTCGACGACGAGCGGCTGCTGCTGCACCGCTCCGTGCTGCGCTACAACCGCGCGCAGCTGCTGTCGCGGATGGGGCGCCCCGAGCAGGCGCTCGCGGCCTACGGGGAGGCGATCGAGGCCGACCCGAACCAGTCCGAGTACTACTTCGAGCGCGGCAACCTGCTGCGCCGTCTCGGGACGCGCCGAGGAGGCGCTGGCCGACTACGACGCGGCGATCCGCACCAGCCCGCCGTATCCCGAGCCCCACCTGGTGCGCGCCGATCTCGCGCTCGAGCTCGGCGACGAGGAGCGCCGCGTTCGCGAGCTACTCGTACGCGCTCGAGCTCGATCCGGGCATCACCGACGCCCGCGTCGCCCGCGCGAGCCTGCTGCTCGGCGACGGTGAGCATGACGCCGCCCGCAGCGACGTCCTGGCCGGCCTGGCCCTCGATCCCGAGAGCGCCGAGCTGCACGCGCTGCACGCCGCGATCGCGCAGCAGGAGCAGCGCTACGAGGAGGCCCACGACGCGTACGCCGAGGCGCTGCGCCGCGATCCCACGCTCGCGGCCGCCTGGAGCAACCGCGCGACCCTGTGGTACGAGCAGGGCGAGATCGACCGTGCCATCGAGGACCTGACCACGGCGCTCGAGCTCGACGACGACCCGGACATCCGGGCCAACCTCGAGCTCGCCATGGCCGCCCGTTAGGCGATCCCCGAACGGTGGGCGTAGGCGGCGGCTTCGGTGCGGTTGGTGGAGCCGGTCTTGCGCAGGATGCTGCGGACGTGGTTGGCGGCGGTGTGCTCAGAGATGCACAGGGTCCGTCCGAGCTGGCGGTTGCTCAGGCCCGGGCGACGAGCCCGAGGATCTGCGCTTCGCGGGGCGACAGCCGGTCCGGGAGCGCGTGCGACGGGCGTCGGCGGGCCGAGGGCGCGGATCCGGCCCAGCAGCGCCGGCATGCCGATGCGCTCGGCGAGCGCCGCGGCCTCGCCCAGCAGGGCGATCGCCTGCGCGGCGCTCGCTGCGGCCGCGGCCGAGCAGGAAGCGCGCGTACTCGTAGGCCGAGTGCGCGTACCAGGTCGTCGCTCCGGTGCGCCGGTCGAGCTCGAGCGCGTGCTCGAAGTGGCGGCGGGCGCGGTCCGCCTCGCCGAGCGTGGCGGCCAGCATGCCGAGGTAGCGATCGGCCGCGCCGTAGCACACGACCAGGTGACCGATCATCACGTTCACCGCCCGCGTAGCGCGCGAGCTCCGGGTAGACGCAGCGCCGCGACGGCCTCGTCGCCGAGCGCCGCTGCAGGCGTCGGTGAGATAGACGAGCGAGGCCAGCCACAGTGACGCGCGGAATGGATCGAGCCCGTCGGCGACGACGCGCTCGAGCGTCCCGGCGCGCCTCGGTCTCCATGCCGAGCTCGACCAGGAGCGCGGCGAGGCTCGGTCGCCAGGCGCCGTCGCGGCTCGGGTCGGCGGCCAGGATCGCGCACGACGGGGGCGAGCTCGCTCAGGCGCCCCTGCTCGCGGCGCAGGCTGAACATCTGGATGCCGTAGACGCCGGACGAATCGCGGCCGATCAGCAGCTGTCCCCACTCGTGCGAGCGTCGCGCGCCGGCTTCGCAGTCCGTCGAGCCGCCCGTCGCAGAGGGCGAGCGCCGCGGCGTAGTGCTCGGCGACGTGCAGCATGAACGGCTGCGCGGTGCGCTCGGCCGTGTCGCGCAGCGTGGGGATCTGCCGCTTGGCCGCCTCGAGGTCGCAGAGCGCCACGAGCGCGGGCACGCGCCACGACATCGCCTCGGCGACGATCGCGGTGTCGCCCAGCTGCTCGCCGAGGTCTCCGGCCTCGGTCAGCATCGTCGAGGATCTCCTCGAGCGAGGTCGTCCCGTGCGACCAGTAGGAGCGCATCAGGACCGTGGCCAGTCCGGTGCGGTCCTCCAGCCGGCGCGCCATCGCGATCGCGCTCGCCCGCGCCGGCGCGGCGCGCTCGCGCTGGCCCTGGAGGTCGAGCGCGCGGGCGAGCCCGCTCGAGCAGCCCGACGCGCAGCTCGGAGTCCTCGGGGCCGAGCGCGTCCGCCGCCTCCTGCAACAGCCCGACCGCCGCCGTGCTCGGTGAGGTTCGGGCGCCAGCACGCCTCCTCGTAGCCGATCGCCGCGCGTGCGAGCAGCGCTGGATCGCCGCGCTCGCGGCCGATCGCCGCGGCCGCCCGGAACGCCTCCAGCGCGTCGAGCGCGTGACCGGCCCGGTGACTGGCCTCGCCGAGCTCGAGCAGGAGCTCCGGGCGCGGGTCGCCGTCGAGCTCGAGCGCGGTGCGCAGACGCGCCGCCGCCTCGTCGAACGCGAGCGCGGCGGCGGCCGCGCGCGCCGCCAGCACGTTGTACTCGATGGCGCGGTCCTGCGGCCCGAACGGCGCGGCCGCGGCGAAGTGGTGCGCGAGATCGGCGAGCGTGCGGCCGGTGCGCGGCACGCCGGCCTTCGAGGGCCTCGCCCACGCGCAGATGCAGCTCCGCGCGCCGCGGCCCGGACAGCCGGTCATAGAGCGCACGGCGCACGAGCTCGTGGGCGAAGCGCCAGGCGAGCCCGCGCCCGGGACCTGGTCGATCATCCCGCTGCGGAACGCCTCGTCGAGCGCCTCGCAGCAGCTCGGCGTCGCCCAGCCCGGCGGCGCGGCGGACCACGTCGAGCTCGAACTCGGTCCCGGCGGTCGCCGCCAGCTCGAGCAGGTCCGTCGTCGTCGGCGCCAGCCGCGCGAGGCGCTGGCTGACGACTTCGCGGACGCTCTCCGGACTGCCGAGCGCCGCGGGAGCGCGGTGCACGCGGATCGCGCCGCCGGCGAGCTCGATCGCCCCCGTCTCGATCAGCGCGCGCCACAGCTCGCAGATCAGGAACGGGTTGCCGTCGGTGAGCGCGTGGATGGCGGGCGCGAGGTCGTCGGGCGCGGTGCCGCCCGCGCAGCGCACGAACTCGGCCACCTCGTCGTGCGAGAGCCCGGGCAGCCGCAGCCGCACGACGTCGTAGCGGCGCAGGTCGGCGAGCGTCTCGGACAGCGGCGCGGGCACGTCCGACTCCGTGTCGCGGAAGGTGGCGAGCACCAGCAGCCGCGCGCCGCCGGCGCGGGCGAGATGACGGAGCAGCAGCAGCGTGGCGGCATCCGCCCAGTGCGCGTCCTCGAGCACGAGCAGCACGACACGGCTCCGCGTGACGCCGGCCAGCAGGTCGGCGACCGCGGTGTGCAGGCGGTGACGCTCGGTGTCGGGGTCGGCGTCGCGCGCGGGTGGCAGCGGTCCAGTGCGGGCGGCGAGGTCGGGCAGCAGCCGTGCCAGCTCGCCCCGTCCGACGCCCACGGCCTCGCGCAGCTCGTCGGCGTCGAGCGCGCGGACCAGCTGGTTCGAGCGCCTCGACGAACGGGCCGTACGGCGTCCGCACCACGGCATCGCAGGCGCCGTAGAGGACGAGCGCGCCGTCGCCGGCGGCCTCGGCGGCGAACTCGCGCACGAGCCGGCTCTTGCCCGAGCCGGCCTCGCCGCCGAGCAGGACGATCCGGCGCTCGTCGCCGTCGGGCCGCGGGAGCAGCGTGCGCAGCCGCTCGAGCTCCGCGGAGCGGCCGACGAACGGGAACGTCGAGGTGACACCGAGCGCGCCGGGAAGCTCGTCCATGGTCCTACGTTCGAACGACGCGCGCCAGGCGTGACTATTCCGCGCGTAGTCAGACTTGATCATCGCCGCCTGCTCGGGCTCCGACGGGCTCGGGAAAGTCGGTCAGCTCGCGCTATGCCGCGAGAGTCGCGCGCGATCCAGGGTTGCGCGGACCACCTCAACCAGGAGGACGCGCATGCGCACCACCACGACCGCTGCGGACCTCGGGCCCGCCGGCTTCGAGGGCCGGCTGATCCGGCCGCAGGACAGCGACTACGAGCAGGCCCGCTCGGTCTACAACGGGATGATCGACAAGCGGCCGGCGCTGATCGCGCGCTGCGCCGGCGCCGCACGACGTGGCCCGGGCGATCGCGTTCGCCCGCGAGCGCGACCTGCCGCTGGCCGTCCGCGGCGGCGGCCACAACGGCGCCGGGCTGGGCACCTGCGACGACGGGGTCGTGATCGACCTCTCGGCGATCAACGGCGTGCAGGTCGACCCCGCACGCGCGCACGGCGCGGGTCGGCGGCGGCGCCACGCTGGGCGAGCTCGACCGGGCCACCCACGCGCACGGGCTGGCCATGCCGAGCGGGATCATCTCCACCACCGGCGTGGGCGGGATCACGCTCGGGGGCGGCCTGGGCTACCTGACGCGCTCGTGCGGGCTCTCGATCGACAACCTGCTCGCCGCCGACGTGGTGCTGGCCGACGGCCGGCAGGTACGCGCGAGCGCGGATGAGCACCCCGACCTGTTCTGGGCGATCCGCGGCGGCGGCGGCAACTTCGGCGTCGTCACCGCCTTCGAGTTCCGCCTGCACGAGGTCGACACCGTCGATCGCCGGGCCGACGTTCTGGCCGGTCGAGCTCGGCGCCGAGGTGCTGTCGGTCTACCGCGAGTTCCTGCCCGCCGCGCCGCGCGAGCTCTACGGCTTCTTCGCCTTCGCCACAGTGCCGCCGGCCGACCCGTTCCCGGCGGAGCTCCACCTGCGCAAGGTGTGCGGGATCGTCTGGCATCACCGCGGATCGGCGGAGGACGCGGCGCGGGCGATGGCGCCGCTGCTCGACGCGCTGCCCGAGCCGCTGCTGCACGGCGTGCAGCCCATGCCGCACCCCGCCATGCAGAGCGCGTTCGACGCGCTCTACCCGGAGGGTGACCAGTGGTACTGGCGGGCCGACTTCGTCAAGGAGATCCCCGACGCCGCCGTCGAGCTGCACGCGCGCTTCGGCGCCGAGTTGCCGACGATCCAGTCGACCATGCACCTCTACCCGATCGACGGCGCCGCCCACGACCCGGCGCCGGCCGACACGGCGTGGAGCTACCGCGACGCCACCTGGGCCACGGTCTACGTCGGCGTCGATCCCGACCCCGCCAACGCCGGGCGGATCCGCGACTGGACCGTCGGCTACCAGGAGGCGCTGCACCCGTACTCGGCCGGCGGCGCCTACGTGAACATGATGATGGACGAAGGCCCGGACCGGGTCCGCGCCAGCTACCGCGACAACTACGACCGGCTGGCGCGCATCAAGGCGGTCTACGACCCCGAGAACACGTTCCGGATCAACCAGAACATCGCGCCGAGGAAGCTGACGATGCGCGCCACTCGACTGCTGTCCGGCGTCCTGGCCGGGCTCGTCCTCGCCGCGCTGCCCGCGGCGCTCGCCGAGGCGCAGACCCCTCGCTGCGCGGTGCTGGCCTTGCCGTGCAAGCTCAGCGTCGGGCTCGACGACGCGCAGGTCCTCAACCCCCAGCGTGGCGCCGAACGGCGAGCGGGTCGTCTTCACGCACAAGACGATCAGCGGCCCGGACGAGCTCTTCAGCGCACCGATCCACGGCGACGCCCCGCCGGTGCCGCTCAGCCCGACCGGTGAGTTCGCGGACTTCCGCGCGATCTCGCCCGACGGCCAGCGGGTGCTGTACACGCAATCCGATCGCCGGGGGCACCAAGCTCTTCAGCGTGCCGATCGCCGGGCCCGCGTCCGCGCGCGTCAGGCTGGCCGACGACGTCGGCGTCCAGCCGCAGATCGCCATCAGCCCCGACAGCCAGAAGGTGGTGTTCCTGCCGCCGACCCGCGACCGGCTGCGCGTCGTGCCGATCGCCGGCCCGGCCAACGCCGGGGCGCGCCTGACCGACCCGTTCGTCCCCGGCGGCGACCGCCGGAGGCGCGCGGATCAGCGCCGACAGCCGCTCGGTGGTCTACCGCGCCGACCAGGAGACGGCCGGCGTCTTCCAGCTCTACCGCGTGCCGCTGACCCTGTCCCCGGCGCCCGATCCGCCCACCACCCGGCTCAACGGTCCGCTGGTCGCCGGCGGTGACGTCTTCGAGTTCAGGCTCGCCCCGGACAACGGCCCGGTCATCTACCGCGCCGACCAGGACACCGACAGCGTCCGCGAGCTCTACCGCGTCCGGCTCGGCGGAGCCGACAACGTCAAGCTCAACCCGCCGCTGGAGCCGGGCTGGGAGGTCAGGCCGCCGGGTGAGCTCGGCAGCGACGGCCCCGCCGGCGTGACGCCGGACGGCAGCCGGATCCTGTTCGAGATCGCCTCCAACAGCGTCCCGGGCTTTGCGTTCGTCCAGCTCTACAGCGCGCCGGCGAACGGACCCGGCGCGGCGGTGCGGATCGATCACCCGCCGCTGGTCCCGGAAGGGCTGACGGCCACGGTCGAGTACAAGATCAGCGCCGACAGCCGACGCGTCGTGTACACGCTGGCCAACAAGGTCGGCCAGGCGCAGCCGATCATGTGGCTGATCAGCGCTCCCGTCGCCGGGCCGGCCGACGCGGGACGCGTGCTCACGTTCCCGAAGCACGGACGACTTCGTCTACGAGCATCAGCCGCGACAGCCTGCGCGTCGGCTACCTGCTCGGCGGCGGCCTGTTCAGCGCCCCGATCCTCGGCGGCACGTCGGTGCCGCTCGACGGTGACGAGGACCCGCAGCGGCTTCCTGCGCGCGGGTGCCGATCGCCTGGTGTACGAGGCGCGAGTCGGCCTCCGGGAGGCGCTGTTCAGCGTGCCCGCGGACGGAAGCGGACCGCGGCGCGACCTGACCGAGTCGCTCGGCGATCGGACGATCATGTCGCGCCAGACGCTGACGCCCGACGGCACTACGGTCGTCTACACCGTGCTGCGGGACGGCGAGCTGGCGCTCTACAGCTCGCGGCTCGCTCCGTAGCGGTTCACATCGTGCGCGCCTCGGGGACGCCCGAGGCGCGCGCGGTCAAACGGCGCGGACGTGACGCGTGGCCGGGCGTTGTTGACGTAGCCCTTCGGGTTCCAGAGCGCGGCCTCGTCCTCGGGCTGCGTGGCGGCCGAGGAGTCCCAGGCGCGAACGAGGATCTCGTGCTCTCCGGGCGCGAGCTCGACCGTCGTGCGCCACTGCCGCCAGGCCCACGGGCCGAGGTCGTCGAGCAGCTCCGCCTGTACCCACCGCGCGCCGCCGTCGACGGAGACGTCGACGCGCGCCACGTGCCGCTCGCCGCCCGCGAACGCGTAGCCGCGGACCTCGACCGCACCGGCCGCAACGGATTCGCCCGCGGCCGGTGAGAGCACGTCGGCGTTGAGCGCCACCAGGCCGAGCGGCATCCCCAGACCGGGCCCGGGTGTCGCGTCCTGCGGCAGCAGCCGGTACACGACGTGTTGGAAGTACCCCGCCCAGGGCCGGGCGCGGACCTCGATCCGCTCGAGCCACTTGACACTGCGCGCGCCGATGTAGCCCGGGACGACGACGCGCAGCGGCGCGCCGTGGACAGGCGCGAGCGGCGCGCCGTTCATCTCCCACGCCAGCAGGACCTCGCTTCGGCCCGCCTTCGCGAGCGGGATCGAGCCGCCGAAGCGCTGGGCCGGTGTCGCCTCACCGCACAGGTCCGCGCCTTCGAAGCCGACGTGCGCGGCCGCGGGCAGCGGGCCGGCGAGCGCGAGCACGTCGGCCAGCGCGACGCCGCTCCAGGTCGCGGTCCCGGTCGCGCCCGGCCCCCACGGCGCCTCACCGGGGATGTCGCGGATCGCGATCAGCCCCGCGCGCCGGTTGCCGGCGCACTGCAGCGTCGCGGTCAGCTCCCGCTCCCGGAACGCCTCGCGCAACGTCGTCAGCGACAGCTCGAGCTCACGCTCGACGAGCCCGTGCACGCGCAGCCGCCACGCGCCCGGATCGATCTCCGGCACCGTGCCGTGCCCGCGCACGTAGAACGCATCCGTGGCCGTCAGCGAGCCCTCGGCCAGCGCGCCGGCCGCCGTCTCGGCGTTGAACGGCTCCTGCTCGTGCACGATCACGTCCGCGCGTTTGCCGTAGCGATTCATGCGGGCTGACGGCGGGCGCGACTGGGCGCGACCCGCGGAGGCTCGTCGGCCTGCTTGGGGTAGACCGGGGGCCACGGCGCGTCGAGCAGTCCGTTCGCGCGGTCGCGCTCGTGCAGCGCGAGCAGCGGCTCCAGCGACTGCGGGGCGTCGGCGATCGTGGCCCACGGATCGCCGTCGCGGGACAGTCGCTCCGGAACGCCGGCCAGCGTCAGGTCGTCCGGGTGCACGTCGTCGAGCTCCTCCCAGCGGATCGGTGTCGAGACCTGCGCGCCGGGGCGGGCGCGCACCGACCAGGCGCCGAAGACGGTCTTGTGCGGGCGCGTTCTGGTTGTAGTCGACGAAGATCCGGCGGCCGCGTTCCTCCTTCCACCAGGCGGCGGTGCAGACGTCCGGACGGCGGCGCTCGAGCTCGCGCGCGACCGCCACCGCGGCGGCGCGGACCTGGTAGGAGTCCCAGCGCGGCTGCAGGCGGACGTAGACGTGCAGGCCGCGGTTGCCCGTCGTCTTCGGGTAGCCGACGATGCCGAGCTCGTCGAGCAGGGTCTTCAGCTCGCGCGCGGCCGCGCGGACGTCGGCGAACTCGGTGCCCGGCTGCGGGTCGAGGTCCAGGCGCAGCTCGTCGGCGTGCTCGAGGTCGTCGGCGCGCTGCGGCCACACGTGAAAGCCGAGGCAGGCGAGGTTGACGGCCCACGCCACGTGTGCGAGGTCGGCGGCGACGAGCGCCCGTGAGGGTGTGCCGTTGACCGTCTGCACGGTCGTCGTCTGCAGCCACTCCGGCGCGCTGTCGGGCACGCGCTTCTGGAAGAACGACGGGCCGCCCGCGCCTTTCGGGAAGCGCTGCATGAGCACCGGACGCCCGCCCATCGTGCGCAGCAAGGGCTCGGCGACCGCCTCGTAGTAGCGCACGAGATCGAGCTTCGTCTCGCCGCGCTCGGCGAACAGGACCTTCTCGGGGCTGGTGATCCGCACCTCGCGTCCACCGAGCTCGAGCAGCTCACCCTTGTCGCCGGCCACCTCCTCACCGTACCGGTCGTCGCCACGCCGCCAGTACGGCCTCGGCGGTCGTGTCGGCGCCGGCCGGGGCGATCGCCCCCGGCGTGCGGCTGAAGCGCGGAGCCGGCGAAGGCTGGAGCACGCCGTCGACGGTCACGAACGTCCCGCGCGCGAGATTGTGCGGGTGCTCGGGGGCCTCGTGCAGGCCCAGCACCGCGGTCGAGCACGCTTCCGCCGGCTCGAGCAGCTCGGCCCACTCGGCACGCGTGCGCGAGCGGAACACCGTCGCGAAGCGCTCCTTGAGCTCCGGCCAGCGCGCGCGATCGAACTGCGGCGCCTCGTCCGCCTCGATGCCGAGCAGCGCGAGCAGCTGGGCGTAGAACTGCGGCTCGAGCGCGCCGACGGCCACGTGGCCGCCGTCGGAGGTCTCATAGACCTCGTAGAAGTGCGCGCCGGAGTCGAGGAAGTTCGTGCCCGGCTCGTCGCCCCACTGCCCGCCCGCGCGCAGGGCGTGGATGAGCGTCGTGAGCAGCGCGACGCCGTCGACCATCGCGGCGTCGACGACCTGCCCGCGGCCCGACGTCCGCGCCTCGAGCAGCGCGCTCACGACGCCGAAGGCCAGCAGCATGCCGCCGCCGCCGAAGTCGCCCAGCAGGTTCATCGGGAACATCGGCTTCTCGCCGGTGCGCGCGCTCGCGCCGAGCGCGCCCGCGAGCGAGATGTAGTTGATGTCGTGGCCGGCGACGTGCGCCATCGGGCCGTCCTGGCCGTAGCCGGTCATGCGCCCGTAGACGAGCCGCGGGTTGCGCGCCAGCAGCTCGTCGGGGCCGAGGCCGAGGCGCTCCATCACGCCGGGCCGGAAGCCCTCGATCAGCGCGTCGGCGGCCTCGGCCAGGCGGATGCACGAGGTCGCGGCCGGCCGGGTCCTTGAGGTCGGCCGTCACGCGCCGGCGGCCGCGGTGCAGCGCGTTCCAGTCCTCGTCGGCGGTCCCGGGCCGCTCGACGCGCACCACCTCGGCGCCCATGTCCGACAGCAGCATGGCTGCGAACGGGCCGGGGCCGATGCTCGCCAGCTCGAGCACTCGCAGTCCGCGCAGCGGGCCGGAGCGCTCAGAGGCCGCGGGTGTCTCCGATGGTCTCGACATCGGCACGCATTATCACGGCGTCACCGCCATGGTCCGTGTTCCAGGCGCTCTTCGTAGCCCATGACGGGCGGGTCAGGTGGCCGGCTTCGCGCAGCTCCTCGGCGACCAGCGGGGCGAGCATGGCCACGCGCCGGCAGGCGTCGCGAAGGTCGATGAACGCGCCGGATTCGCCGCCATCGGTCGACCAGAACTCGCACGGCAGCCCGAGCCAGGCGACGCGGTCCTCGGGGTCGATGCGGCGTTCGATCTCGCGCACGGTCGCGGTCGAGCTCGTCGGCCAGCCGGCCCGGCAGGCGGCGCAGGAAGACGTCGCGCAGCGCGCCGTAGTACCAGAGCTGCTCGCGCGGCGCCGCGGTTGAAGCGCGTCCCACAGCTCGTCGCCGTGCTCGCGCAGGTCGGCGAGGATCGAGCGCGCGTTGTGGAGCTTGTCGGCGCCCGAGACGAGCAGGACGTCCGGGCTCCGCGACCTCGAGATGCGCGAGGTAGCGGTGCTTGCGCACCGTCCAGTCCTCCTTGCGTCCGCGGTCGTGTCGCTGCAGCCCTCGACGATCGCGGCGACCTCGGGCCCGAACCGCTCGCCGATCTCCGCCAGGGCGCGCTCGCCGCCGCCGTCCTCGACGACGTCGTGCAGCAGCGCGGCGATCGCCGCGGTCTCGCTGCCGCCGTGCTCGAGCACGAGCGCGCTGACCGCGAGCAGGTGGGCGAGGTAGGGGATCGTCGTGCCCTTGCGGCGCTGGTCGGTGTGGTGGGCGCGGGCGTACTCGAGCGCCTCGGTGAAGCGCGCGCGTCACGGATCGTGGGCGGCTGGGGAAGGATCGTCGGTCACGGTCGCTCCGTGGTCGTCGGCGGTCTCGGTGTCGAGCTCGGCCAGCCAGCTCGGCGGCGTTGGTCTCGCCGAAGCCGGCGATCTCGTAGGCCGAGCGCCGTCCTGGTAGGAGCGGCGTGCCTCGGCGGTCTCGCCCATGCGCTGCGCGGCGCGGCCGCGACACGCCCAGGCCCACGCGTTGCGCGGGCAGATCTCGGTGTACATCGCGAGATGCCCGAACGCCTCGCGCGGCCGGCCGAGCTCGATCAGCGTGTAGCCGAGCCCGTAGTGCGCGGTCATCTCACCGCAGGCCAGGCAGGCGCGCCAGTGCTCGCTCGGCCGTCTCGCGGTCGCCGCCGCATGCCCGCCTGCGACCGCGAGGTCGAACTCGATCGACGTCCGGCGTGGAGCCGGTGAGCGTGCGCTGCGCGGCGAGCACGATCTCGCCGACGGTCGCGTTGCGCAGGGCGAGCGACGGGACGTCGAAGCGCGGCGTCGCCCACACGGCCGCGTCCGCGTCCTCGCCGGCCAGATCCCACGCGAAGGCGCCGCCGACGCCGAACCCGATCAGCGGACCGCCGGAATCGCGGTGGAAGAACCAGGCCCGCTCACAGACCTCGTCCGACTCGTCGTCCTCGCGCCACGCGAACGCCGTCATCAGCTGCTCGTCGAACGGCTGGTCGACCACCGCGCCGGGGACGAGCGCGGTCAGGAAGTCGAGCCGCGCGTCGTAGGAGATGCGTAGCGCCGGACGCTCGCCCTGCGCGTCTTCGGCCGGCATGTGCTCGCGGCACGGGTCATCGAGGTCTCCTCAGGCAAAGGCACCTTTCGTCGGGATTGAGCGCCCACAATTCGAAGCGGCATGTGGCTTCGACGCTCGGGCGGGTGAGAAGTGCGCCTGCGTAGCTCACGGCGCGGGGCGACGCGATCCGTCGCCGGTCGCGCCATCCACAAACACATACACCAAAACCGCCGATCGGTTGCTATTTCGAGCTCAAGAGACACGCTCGCCGGCGTGCCTGCGCCAGCGTCCTGATGAGGCACCGACTCGCTCGTTCTGCCCCGGTCGTTCGCACAGGATCGACCTTCCGCGATCACGTGTGGTGGGGGGTGAGGAACAAACAGTTCCTCACAGGCAACAATTGTTCCTCACCCCCTCGATGAGGGTGATCGGGGACTACGCCGCGTTCGCGGACGTCAGAACCGCCGCGCCGCCGGCGACCTCTCTCGCGAGACCACCTCTCGAAGGAGACCGCCGTGTCCACACTCGCGCCCCAGCTCGCCGTGCAGCTCACCGTCGCCGACCCCGACGTCGTCGGGCTCGCTCGCGGTGTTCCCGTTGATCGCTGACCGCACCCCGAACGTGCGCTACCTCTCGTTCGCCGCCGCCGTGAAACGCGGTGCGACGGTGCGCGAGTTGGCGGAGGGGGCGAGCGTCAACGACCTCGTGGTGCACAACCCGCTCGACGTGCCGGTCCTGCTCTACGAAGGCGAGGAGGTGCTCGGCGCGCAGCAGAACCGGACGTTCGACTGCTCCGCGCTCGTGGCCGCCGGGCTCGCAGCTCCGCGTGCCGGTGAGCTGCGTCGAGCAGGGACGCTGGGACGGCGGCCGCCACGCCGAGCCGTTCGCGCCCTCGCCGCAGGCGGCGTACCCGCAGCTGCGGCGCGCGAAGAACGAGCAGGCGCGGGCGCAGCTCGCCGCGGGGCGGGAGGCGCGCGCGGCCCAGGGCGCGGTCTGGGCCGACGTCGCGGCCAAGGCCGAGCGCCACGGCGCGCATTCGCAGACCGGCGCGATGCACGACGTCTACGAGGGTCAGCGCGCGAAGCTGGACGCGGTCGCGGGAGCGGTCGATGTTGTACTGCAGCCAGGTCGGCGCGCTGGCCGCGATCGGCGGGCGCTTCGTCGTCCTCGACCACGTCAGCGACGTCGAGGCGTGGACCGCGCTGCACGGCCCGCTCGTCCAGGGCTACGCGCTCGACGCGCTCGAGGCACCGGAGGTCACGCCGCCCTCGATCGAGGATGCGCGCGATTTCGTCGAGCTGCTGCTGCGCGCGCCGAGCACCCCGGCGCGGACGGTGGGCGAGGGCGACGGGTTGCGCTTCGACTTCGGCGGGCTCGCCGGCAGCGGGCTCGCGTACGAGGGCGAACTCGTGGCGCTGACGGCCTTCGTCGCGCAGCCGGACGCGCGCGACGTGCCGCGAGCGGGACGGGCGCGCCGCCCCTCGCAGCGCCGGCCGCGCTGACCACCGCGCTCGAGGCCGACTGCAACGCCGCGGCCCGCTGACGGCCGCGGCACGCCGGCCGGCCAGTCTGCGTCTGGCGTGCCCCGCGGCGCCGGAGGCCGCCGGACCGCGGTCGGCCCTCGGCGGCCGCACCAGGCCGGCCGGTCCGCGGGTCTCGCGCGCCCCGCGACGCTAGAGGCCGCCGGACCGCGGTCGGCCCTCGGCGGCCGCGCGAGGCTGGCCGGTCCGCGGGTCGGCCTCTCGCGCGCGCAGCCCGACGAACGTCGGGGACACCGCCGGCGAAGACGCGTTGGACCCGTCTACATTCGCGGTGCCGTGACCGGAATCGATGTCAACCGCGGCGCGAAGCGGGCTCGCGAGGCCCGCGTGGCGCTAGGCCTCGACGAGGCCGCGCCGCTCGACTGCCTACTGCAGACGGTCGAGGAACGAGCTCGGCTGGCGGTGATCGTGACCGCGCTGCCCGCCCGGCCTGGCCGGCGCCTGCTACCGCGACGGTGGCAAGCGGTGCTGTGGGTCAACGGCACGCACATCACCCGCCGCCAGCGGTTCACGCTCGCCCACGAGCTCGGGCACGCGTGGTGCCGGCACGACGGCCGGCTCGAGCCGGACACGGTGGAGACGGTGAGCGGGCGCACGACGAACCCGTTCGAGCGTCCAGGCGAACGCGTTCGCCGCCGAGTTCCTCGTCCCGCGCGCCGGGCTGCAGCGGCGCTTCGACGCCGATCCCACGCTCGACGACGTGGTGCGGATCGCCGCCGAGTACGGCGTCAGCGCGACCCGTCGTCGTCTACCGCCTCAAGCTGCTGCGGCTCGCGTCGCGCGAGCGGATCACGCGCTTGGAGCATGAGGTCGACAGCGGCGAGCACCTGCAGCTCTCGAACTATCTCGGGCTGGAGTCGCTGGAGGATCGCCTCGAGCGGATCGGGCGCCTGCCCTACCTGTCGCCGTCGCTGTCCGGCACGCTGCTGGAAGCGGCGCTGCGCGGGGACGCCGCCGTCGGCCGCGACGTGGCCGTTGCGATCGATCGGCTGCTCAATTGATCAGGCGTCGGGGCCGCCGGTGAAGAGACGGTCGAGCTCGTCCATCGGCGGTGGTGCCGGGGACATGGCGGCGCGGCTGAGCGTCTCGATGTCACCCCGCAGCCACTCGTCGGCCGGGGCCTCGGCGCGGAAGATCGCGCCGCCGGCCGCGGCCGGGCGCAGGCCGCGGCCGTACGCGGCGGACTCCACCAGCGACCCGCCCGGCACGCCTAGCACGCCGCCGAGCGCATCGAGCAGCCGGCGCGAGACGCGCGCCGGGTCGAGCGCGCCGCGCTCCAGCCGCTCGAGGTAGGCCCGCGTGCGCTCGGACTGCGCGCGATCGAGCGAGAGCCGCTCGAGCAGGCGGGCCGCGAGCTGCGGCACGGTCAGGCCGGCCCTGGCCCGCAAGGCGGGGACGACGGTCGGCCACAGGCCGGCGTCGGACTCCGCCGACGCGAGCAGCTGCGCGACGACCGGTTCGCCGCGGATCGCGGCGCGCGCGGCGTCGTCGTAGGCCGGGGTGGGGGCGAGCTCGAGCCAGTCGCTGATCTGATCGGCCAGCTCGTCGCGCGCGGCACCATCCGGCAGCCGCGCCAGATAGTCGCGGACGCGGGGCCTGCGGCCGGCGTTCCAGGCGTCGATGAAGTCGCTGAGAACCTGGTCTGGGGTGCTCATGCGTCCCACTGCTCCTTGAGCTTGGCAAGGTCCTTGAGGCCGCGGCTGCGGCGCTGGTAGGCATTGACGCGGCTGATCCCGAGCTCCTGCATGATCTCCGGGATCTCGGCGCCGTGGAACGTGAGCTCGAGCACGCGGCGGCGATCTTCGCCGATCTGCGGCAGCGCCCAGTCGAAGAAGTCGCGCAGCTCCGCCGAGCGCTGCTCGTCGTCGTAGCGACGCACGGACTCGCCGTGCTCCCAGCCGTAGCCGGCTCGCTCGTCGTCGTCCCAGCCGGCATCGAACGACGGCCCTTCCAGCCGGTGCTCGCGGATCGAGCCGCGCTGCACGTCGATGCAGATCCTGTGCGCGAGCGTCTTGGTGGCATTGACCAGCTCGCCCATCGAGACGCCGCTGAAGGTGTTGATGAGCTTGGTCGTGAAGCGGGCCAGGCTCATGGCGACCGCGAGCTCGTGCTCGTCGTCGTCGAGCCGGCCCTTGTGCGCGGCGTAGACGAATCCGTCCATGCGGTCGTAGAAGTCGATCACCAGCTCCTCCCACCACCGGCGCGCGGCGGCCGCGTCGCCGCGGTCGCGGGCGGCGAGGAACCGGCGCAGGTGCTCATCGGCGTGCTTACCCACGGACATCGAGTCGCTGCGGCGCGGCACGTTCTGACACTGGCAGATCGCCCCCGTCCGCGTCGACCGTCCATTCGGGCAGCGAGCCGCCGCAGGCCGGGCAGCGGGCGGGAAACCAGCCACATGCGCGGACGTGTGCCCAGAACCCGGGGCTGGCGTCCTCCCAACGCGCGCCGCACGACGGGCAGTCGACGGAGGCGTGACCGAGCGGCGCCGGCGCGTCGAAGTCGACCACGCGCTCCGGCAGCCACACGCGCCGGTAGCCGACGCTCGGCGCCCAGCGCAGGATCACGTCCTCGGCCTCGTCGCTCCAGGGCGTCCGCGGCACCGGCGCGACGATCAGCTCGTCGTCGCCGAAGCGCAGGTCGGCGAGCGCCGCGGTGATCGTGCGAAAGCCGGCGGGCTCGGGGCCGTTCCCGAGCAGCGCCGGGCTCCAGGGGTTCAGGGTCAGCACGCCGTCGCGGATCGTGGCGCGGCAGTTCGGGGCGTCGATGCTCACGCCAGAGAGGTCGCTCGCCGTCGTCCGCACCTGACGGCCGGGTACCCTCGATCCCTCCCGATGGGCGATCAAGCGATCACATCGGTGCTGCGCCGCTGAGCATGGACGGCTGGGTCCACGACCTCCTCGTCGGCGGCGGCGTCACCGTCCTGTTCCTGCTCGTCCTGGCCGAGAACCTGTTCCCGCCGATCCCGTCGGAGGTGGTCCTGCCGCTGGCCGGGTTCCTGGTCAGCCGCGGCGAGCTCGGGTTCGCGACCGCGGTCCTGGCGGCGACGGCCGGGTCGTTGGTCGGAGCGCTCGTGCTGTACGCGCTCGGCCGCCTCGGCGGGCGCCCGCTGCTGCTGCGCCACGGCCGCCTGCTGCACCTGACCGAGGACCGCATCGATCGCGGCCAGGCGTGGTTCGAGCGCCACGGGCCGAAGATCGTGTTCTTCGGCCGCATGATCCCGGGCGTGCGCAGCGTCGTCTCGGTCCCGGCGGGCCTGGCGAAGATGTCCGCCGGATGGTTCGTCGTCCTGACGGCCGCGGGGTCGGCGCTCTGGAACATCGCGCTGATCGGCGCGGGCTGGGCGCTGGGCGACAACTGGGAACGGGTGACGCAGCTCGTGGACGACGTCGGCGGGATTCTCGTCGGCGTCGCGATACTGGCAATCGCGACCTGGGTCGTCATCCGAATCCGGCGCCGCGTTGCGCAATGATGTGCGCGACGAGAGGGAGGAGAGATGATGGGCTCGACGTCACGGCGCCTGTGCGTCGCACTCTGCACGGCCTCGGCCGCGCTGGCCACGCCCACGACGACCGCGCAGGCGGCGGCGCCCGTCGAGTGGTACCAGCTCGCAACCGGGTTCGTGCGCGAGACGTTCAACGCCGACGGGTTCCCGAACGGCTTCAGTGAGCCCAATCCGTGGGGTCAGTACACGGCCTACCTGATGTCCACGAACGCGCTCGGTCAGCGGACGTGGCGGATCGAGAACTTCCTCCCGACCGGCACGTTCCAGCAGGGCTCGACGATGTGGCTGTTCGAGGGCTCCCAGCGGGCGCTGCTGGTGGACACGGCGCAGAACACGGTGGACGTCCCGATCGTGCCGGGCCAGCCCGATCTGGTCACCGTCGTCAAGCGGTTGCTGGGAACCAACAACGACGGCACGCCGAAGCCGAGCCCCGTGGACTTCGTGGTGGCGATCACGCACGTTCACGGCGATCACACGGGCAAGAACGCGGCGCTCGCGCCGCGCACGATCTACTTCCCGTCCGCCGACTGGCCGGCGAACGCGCCCGCGCACTACGTGCCGATCAAGGAGGGCGGAGGACCGACGCCGCAGGGGCAGGCGGTCGGGTCGATCGATCTCGGTGCGCGGCTGATCGAAGCGATCGACATTCCCGAGCACACGCCCGGTTCGACGGCCTACCTGGACCGCGCGAACGAGATGGTGGCGACCGGCGACGGGATCGGCTCGGCCTTCGTGTGGGGGCACTTCGGGGCGTTCACGCAGTACCGGTCGAGCGTTCATCACCTGCAGGCGGTGCTGGCGCCGTACCCGAACATCGCCGTCTTGCCGGCGCACTTCTACCAGATCAAGCTCTATGCGCGAGGGGGCCCGCCGCTCAACGGCCGCCCGCTCGACCGCAAGTACGTCGACGACCAGGTCGCGATCGCGGACGGCGTGCTGGACGGCACCCTGGCCGGCGAGCCCTACCGGACGGTCGGGCGCAACGTCGTCTGGGCCGGCGTCGACTCGGCGCGGGCCACCTACACGCCGGCGAACCTCTACCCCGGCGGGATCTTCGGCGGCAACGGCGTCCCGGGCATCTACCACGCGATCGCGATCCCTGGGACGTATCGCACGACCGCCGCCACAGACGACGCGTACGCGGTCATCGACAACATCAAGACCGGCTTCTTCCTCATCCGCGATCACGCCAACACGTCGATGTACTTGATCAAGGGCTCGACCAAGGCGCTGCTCGTGGGCACCGGCAGCGGGACGCCCGGCATCGCCGCCTACGCCAAGCGACTGGCGGGCGACCTCCCGCTCGAGGTGATCGTCACGAGCAACGACGCCGACCAGATCGGCGGCCTCGCGCAGTTCGCCGGCGACCGCGTCTATGTGCCGCGGGGCTCGGGGCTCTCCGGCACCGAGCTGTGGACGGGCGACGTGATCGACCTCGGGCTCGACGCGGCCGGGCGGCCGGCGCGGATCGAGGTCCAGCCGCTCTCGGGCCACTCGAAGACCGGGCTGACGCTGCTCAGCGCGAGCGACCGGATCCTGCTCTCCGGCGACGCGCTCGGCGAGCAGTTCAACGGTGGCGGGCTGATCCTCAACGACACGCTCGAGCGCTTCGACGCCGCGCTGCGCGCGTGGCGGGCGCGCACCGATGGCCGCTACGACATCGTCTACACGGCGCACAACTATCAGTGGTTCACGAGCCCGGCCTATGTCGCCCAGGTCCAAGAGGCGGTCACCCGCGGCCTCGAGCTCGGCGAGGCGGCGCTGATCCCGTCGGTGCGCCCGCCGGGCTACCGGATGGTCCGCTCGACGGGCGCCGCGGACATCGTGGCCTCGATCGTGCTGGCCTACGGCGAGACGAACCGGACGCTCGACGTCAGCGGCTCGGTCGCCGCGACGCTGTCGCTGCAGCTCGGCACGCCGGCGAGCTTCGGCGCGTTCACGCCGGGCGTCTCGCGCAGCTACGAGGCCTCGACGAGCGCGAACGTGATCTCGACCGCGGGCGATGCGACGCTGGCGGTGTCGGACCCGTCCCCGGTCGCCACCGGGCACCTGGTCAACGGCGCGTTTGCGCTGCCCTCGCCGCTGCAGGCGGGCGTCGGCGCGACGTTCACCAACGTCGGCTCGAGCGCGAGCCCGACCGCGCTGAAGTCATGGGCCGCGCCGACCTCCAACGAGTCGGTGGCGATCACGTTCAGGCAGGCGATCGGCGCCAATGACGCGCTCCGCACGGGCGCCTACGCGAAGACGCTGACGTTCACGCTGGCGACGACGGCGCCGTGATCGGGGCGCGAAACCAACACCACGATCCGGAGTAGATCACCGCATGAGCGATCGCCGGCGCAACCGCACCAACCAGCAGCTCAAAGCCCGGGCCAACGAGCTCAAGTCGCGCGTGCCGGACGTGCGCGACCGTCTGCCCGAGTTCAAGCCGCGGGACGTGCGCGACCGGCTGCCCGATCTCAAGGATCGGCTCCCCGATCTGCGCGACGAACTCGGCGATCGCGTACCCGAGCTCGGACAACAGATCAAGACCAGGAGCAAGGCGGCGCGCCACGAGATCGCCCGCCAGTACGCGAAGATGGACGTCAGCTGGGCGCGCGGCAGCTCCGCGCGCACGGTGCGCTGGTTCCTGCTGATCGGCGTGCTCGGCCCGCTGATGGCCTGGTACATGCGCCGCCGCGTGGTCGGCAAGCAGGTGCTCGGCGACGATCTCCCGGAGCCCGTGATCTTCGTCGCCAACCACTCGAGCCATCTGGACACGCCGACGGTTCTGAACTCGATGCCGCGCAAGTGGCGCAGCCGGACGGCGGTCGCCGCGGCGGCGGACTACTTCTACAAGTCGCGCTGGCGCGCCCGCGCCGTCGCGTTGCTGTTCAACACCGTCCCGCTCGGCCGCCACGGCGGCGGGATGGGCAACGGCGCCATGGATCACGTCGACAAGCTGATCGAGGAGCGCTGGAACCTGCTGCTGTTCCCCGAGGGCACGCGCTCGCGCGGCGGTGACCTCGGCAAGGTCCGCTCCGGCGCCGCGGTGCTCGCGGCCCAGCACGGCCTGCCGATCGTGCCGATCTACGTCAAGGGCACCCACGAGACGATGCCGCCGGGCCAGAACTGGCCCAAGCGCATCCCGGGCCGGCTGTTCTCGCGCCGTCACAAGGTCGAGGTCCGCTTCGGCGACCCGATCCCGCCGCGCGACGTCTCCGAGCGCCACATCGTGATGGACCAGGTGAAGGCGTTCTGGGCGAGCGAGGGTCGGCAGCCCGAGGCAGCAGGCTCCCGTGCACGACGTGCTGGTCATGCACGAGGCCTTGCGGGCCCACGAGGCCCGCGTGGGACGCCTCGAGGACGTCGCCGATCACTCTCGTCCCGCAGCGTAGTTTGACCCACGCGCCCTGAGCAAATAGCGTCACCACGGCTGAGGAGAGGCCGTTGTCGACTTTGGAGGGCAGCGTGAAGAAGCTCATCAACGACCCTGAGGCGGTCGTGAGCGAGGCACTCGAGGGAATCGAGGCCGCGCATGGCGATGTACTCAGGGTGATTCACGATCCGAAGGTGATCGTGCGCGCCGACGCGCCGGTGTCCGGCAAGGTCGGCCTGGTGTCGGGCGGTGGGTCCGGCCACGAGCCGATGCACGGCGGGTTCGTGGGCCGCGGGATGCTGGATGCGGCGTGTCCGGGCGAGGTCTTCACCTCGCCGACACCGGATCAGATGTACGAGGCGGCGAAGGCCGTCGACGGCGGGGCAGGAGTGCTGTTCCTCGTCAAGAACTACACCGGCGACGTGCTGAACTTCGAGATGGCCGCCGACCTGGCCAAGGGCGATGGCGTCGAGGTCGAATCGGTGGTGACCAACGACGACGTGGCGGTGCAGGACAGCCTGTACACCGCCGGCCGCCGTGGCGTCGGCATCACCGTGATCGCCGAGAAGATCTGCGGCGCGGCGGCCGAGGAGGGCAAGTCGCTGGCCGAGGTCGCCGAGCTGTGCCGCACGGTCAACGCCCAGGGCCGCAGCATGGGCATGGCGCTGACGCCGTGCACCACGCCGGCGTCGGGGACGCCGAGCTTCGAGCTCGGCGAGGACGAGATGGAGATCGGGATCGGCATCCACGGCGAGCCCGGTCGCTACCGCGAGCCGCTGGCGTCCGCGGCGAGTGTCGTCGAGCGCCTCGCGACCGCGGTCGTCGAGGACCTGCCGTACGAGTCGGGCGACAAGGTGCTCGCGTTCGTCAACGGCATGGGCGGCACGCCGCTGATCGAGCTCTACATCGTCTATCGCGAGCTCGACCGCTTCCTGCGCGAGCGCGGGATCACGATCGAGCGCAAGCTGATCGGCGACTACATCACGTCGCTGGAGATGGCCGGCTGCTCGATCACGCTGCTCAAGCTCGACGACGAGCTGACGCGGCTCTGGGACGCACCCGTGGACACGCCGGCGCTGCGCTGGTAATGGCGATCACCGCTGCCGACGTGCGGGCCTGGATCGTGGACTATGCCGCGGTGATCGCCGAGCACCGGGCGGAGCTGGTTGCGCTCGACACGGCGATCGGCGACGGCGATCACGGCACCAACATGGACCGTGGGATGCGCGCGGCGGTCGAGAAGCTCGAGGCGACGGACAGCGACGACATCGGCCAGGTGCTCAAGACGGTCGGGATGGCGCTCGTGTCGAAGGTGGGCGGGGCAGCGGGGCCGCTGTACGGGACCCTGTTCCTGCAGATGGGCGCCGCGAGCGCCGGCCGGACCGAGCTCGACCTGGCGGGCTGGACGGAGGCGCTGCAGGCCGGGGTCAACGGCGTGCAGTCGCGCGGCCGCGCCGAGCCCGGCGACAAGACGATGGTCGACGCGCTGCTGCCGGCGCTCGAGGCGCTGCGCTCCACCCCGGACGAGGCCGACGCGTTACGTCGCGTCGGCGGATGCGGCCGAGGAGGGCATGCGGGCGACGATCCCGCTGGAGGCGCGCAAGGGCCGCGCGAGCTATCTCGGCCCACGCAGCGTCGGCCACCAGGACCCAGGTGCGACGTCGTCGCACCTGCTGCTGCGCGCGGCGGCCACCCGCTTCACCGTATAGCCGTGAGACGAGCTGGGACCGCCCCTGTGCGGCCCGCCTCGTTCGGCATTGCCGAAAGCTGTTCACCGCGTGCTCCACCGATCCGCGAAATCCGGAGCGGAAGTGTCACACGTACGGAATCCGGTTTGACATTACCGGACGAAGTCTCTTAGGATGGCCGGAGTTGGGTCATCCGTCCAACGGAGGAGAGGAGAGCCTTGAGTATCTTCTTGGCGGAAACGATCGGGACTGCGCTCCTGATCTTGCTGGGCAACGGCGTGGTGGCATGCGTCCTGCTGAATCAGTCCAAGGGACAGAACGCAGGATGGATCGTCATCACGTTCGGCTGGGGCATGGCAGTGATGACCGGAGTCTTCGCGGTCGGGCAGTTCAGCGGCGCGCATCTCAACCCGGCGGTGACGCTCGGCTTTGCCATCGAGGGCACGATCGAGTGGGACCAGGTGCCCGAGTACTTCGCCGGTGAGTTCCTCGGCGCGTTCATCGGGTCCGCGCTGGTGTGGCTCGCGTACTTCGACCACTGGGCCGACACCGACGACCCGGGCCTGAAGCTGGCGTGTCACAGCACCGGCCCGGCGATTCGCAACCCGGTCATGAACGTCATCACCGAGATCATCGGGACGTTCGTGCTGATGTTCGGGATCCTGGCGTTCTTCGCGAACCCGGCCACGGGCGAAACAGGCCTCGGCGCGCTGATCGTCGGCCTGCTGGTCCTCGGCATCGGTCTCTCACTCGGCGGACCGACGGGGTATGCCATCAACCCGGCGCGCGACCTCGGGCCGCGCATCATGCACGCCATCCTGCCGATCGCCGGCAAGGGTGGATCCGACTGGGGGTACGCCTGGATCCCGGTCGTCGGGCCGCTGATCGGCGGGGCGCTCGGCGCCGTCGTGTTCAACGCAACCTTCCCGTAGTCCACGGAAAGTGAGGAGGAGCTGATGGCGAAGTACGCGGCCGCTATCGACCAGGGCACCACGAGTTCGCGGTGCATGGTCTTCGACCACGGCGGCCAAGTGGTCAGCGTGGCCCAGAAGGAACACGAGCAGATCTACCCGAAGCCGGGCTGGGTCGAGCACGATGCGAACGAGATCTGGGCGCGCACGCAGGAGGTCGTCGACGAGGCGGTGGAGTCGGCCGGCGCGAGCGCCGGTGACATCGCCGGGGTCGGCATCACCAACCAGCGCGAGACCGCGCTGGTCTGGGATCGCAACACCGGTGAGCCGGTCCACAACGCGATCGTGTGGCAGGACACCCGCACCGACAAGCTCGTCGACGAGTTCTCGCGCGACGGCGGGCAGGCGCGCTTCCAGGAGAAGGTCGGCCTGCCGTTGGCGACGTACTTCTCCGGCCCCAAGATCCGCTGGATCCTCGACAACGTCGACGGCGCGGCGGACAAGGCGGAGGCCGGTGACCTGCTGTTCGGCAACATGGACACGTGGCTGATCTGGAACCTCACCGGCGGCACGGACGGCGGACTGCACATCACCGATGTGACGAACGCGTCCCGCACGATGCTGATGGACCTCAAGTCCCTGTCCTGGGACGAAGAGATCATGGGCATCATGGGCGTCCCGGCGTCGATGCTGCCGGAGATCAGGGCGTCGAGCGAGGTCTACGGTGAGATCAAGAGCGGAGCGCTGCAGGGCGTGCCGCTCGCGGGCGACCTCGGCGATCAGCAGGCGGCGACGTTCGGCCAGACCTGCTTCTCGCCGGGTGAGGCCAAGAACACGTACGGCACGGGCAACTTCCTGTTGCTCAACACCGGCACCGAGGCGGTCGCGTCGAAGTCCGGGTTGCTGACCACCGTCGGGTACAAGATCGGTGACCAGGACGCGGTGTACTGCCTCGAGGGCTCGATCGCGATCACGGGCGCACTCGTCCAGTGGCTGCGTGACAACCTGAAGATGATCAAGGCCGCGCCCGAGGTCGAGGACCTGGCGAAGTCCGTCGACGACAACGGTGGCTGTTACATCGTGCCGGCGTTCTCAGGTCTGTTCGCGCCGTACTGGAAGTCCAACGCCCGCGGTGTGGTGGCCGGTCTGACACGGTTCGTCAACGCCGGTCACATCGCTCGCGCGACGCTGGAGGCGACGGCCTACCAGAGCCGCGAAGTGGTGGAGGCGATGGACAATGACTCCGGTGTGGCACTGGAGTCACTGAAAGTCGACGGCGGCATGGTCGGCAACGACCTGCTGATGCAGTTCCAGGCCGACCTGCTGGGCGTGCCGGTGATCCGGCCGAAGGTGCCCGAGACGACGTCGCTGGGCGCCGCGTACGCGGCCGGCCTCGCGACCGGCTTCTGGGGCGAGATCGAGGACCTGCGCGAGAACTGGGTCGAGGACAAGCGCTGGGAGCCCACCATGGACTCCGCACAGCGCGACGAGTACTACAAGTACTGGAAGCGCGCGGTGACCCGCACGTTCGACTGGTTCGACGCTGACTCCTGAGTTGAGTTAACTGTGTGTCCGAGTTGAGTGTGATCAACTCGGACACACTTACTCCTACGACGCGTGTCGTCGGTGGCCGATAAGGTAATACACATGCCTGGGCGGATCCAGTCGATCGAACGCGCCGCCGCGATCCTTCGGCTGCTTTCCGGGCGCGCTCGGCGCATGGGTGTGGTTGAACTCGCGGGCCAGCTCGAGCTGCCCAAGGCGACTGTTCACGGCATCCTGCGCACGCTGCGCGACGTCGGGTTCGTCGAACAGGATCCCGACTCGGGCAAGTATCAGCTCGGCGCCGCCCTGTTGCACATGGGGTCGAGTTATCTCGACGGCAACGAGTTGCGCACGCGGGCGTTGAACTGGTCGGACTCGTTGGCCTCGCGCAGCCACGAGAGCGTGCGGATCGGGACGCTGCACGAAGGGCGCGTGCTCGTCGTCCACCACGTGTTCCGGCCCGACGACAGCCGCCAGGCGCTCGACGTCGGCGCGCTGTTGCCGGCCCATGCCACCGCGATCGGCAAGGCGCTGCTGGCCGAGAGCCCGTATGTGATGGCCGAGCTGGCGCACGCCGGCTTTGCCCGCTTCACCTCCGCCACGATCACCGATCCCGGATCAGCTGCGCACCCAGTTGCGTGACATCCATGAGCGCGGCTGGGCGTCGGACTTGGAGGAGCTCGTCGACGGTGAAGTCTCCTATGCGGCCGTGATCAAGGACCGCCGCGGGCTCGCGGTCGGGCGCGATCGGGATCTCCGGTCCGGTCGAACGACTCTGCAAGGATGCCGAGCCGCATACCGAGCTCGTCTCGTACGTGCGAGAGGCCGCCCGGGCCGTCTCGCGTGATCTAGGAGCCATTCCGTGGTGAAAGCTGAGTACATCGCGTCGGTCGATCAGGGCACGGCTTCCTCGCGCTGCCTGATCTTCGACCACGCGGCGCGCGTGGTCTCGGTCAGCCAGAAGGAGCACCACCACATCTTCCCGCGCCCGGGCTGGGTCGAGCACGATCCGCGCGAGATCTGGGCCAACGTGCTCGAGGTCGTCCAAGGCGCGCTGCAGGGCGCGCAGCTCGAGCCGAGCCGACCTCGTCGCGCTCGGCATCACCAACCAGCGCGAGACCACCGTGCGTGTGGGATCGCGCGACCGGCCAGCCGGTGCACAACGCGATCAACTGGCAGGACATGCGCACCGATCGCCTGATCCGCGAGCTCGCGGGCGACGAGGGCCAGGATCGCTTCAAGCAGCAGTGCGGGCTGCCGCTGGCGACGTACTTCTCGGCCCCGAAGCTCCGCTGGCTGCTGGACTCGATCGCCGGGCCTGCGCGAGCGCGCCGAGGCCGGCGAGGTCCTGTTCGGGACGATCGACTCGTGGCTGATCTGGAACCTCACCGGCCGCCACGTGACCGACCCGACGAACGCCAGCCGGACGATGCTGATGAACCTCGAGTCGCTCGACTGGGACGACGACGCTGCTGGACGCGTTCGGCGTGCCGCGCGCGATGCTGCCCGAGATCCGCTCCTCCTCGGAGGTCTACGGCGAGGCCGCCGCGCTCGGCGGCGTCCCGGTGGCCTCGGCGCTCGGCGACCAGAGCGCGGCGCTGTTCGGCCAGACGTGCTTCAGCGAGGGCGACGCCAAGTGCACGTACGGCACCGGCAGCTTCATGCTGATGAACACGGGCGAGCAGCAGGTGCAGTCGAGCCACGGGCTGCTGACGACGGTCGGCTACAAGATCGCCGTCGCGGCCGGCGACCTACGCGCTCGAGGGCTCGATCGCGGTCACCGGAGCGCTCGTGCAGTGGTTCCGCGACAACCTCGAGCTGATCGGCTCAGCGCCCGAGATCGAGACCCTGGCGCGCTCGGTCGACGACAACGGCGGCTGCTACTTCGTCCCGGCCTTCTCCGGGCTGTTCGCGCCGCACTGGCGCAGCGACGCTCGCGGCGTGATCGCCGGGCTGACCGCCTACATCACCAAGGGCCACCTCGCGCGCGCCGTGCTGGAGGCCACGGCGTGGCAGACGCGCGAGGTCGTGGACGCCATGAACGGCGACGCCGCCGTCGATCTGACGACGCTGCGCGTCGACGGCGGCATGACGGCGAACAATCTGCTGATGCAGTTCCTGGCCGACGTGCTCGACGTCCCGGTGGTGCGCCCGATCGTGGCCGAGACGCCGTCGCTGGGCGCGGCCTACGCCGCCGGGCCTGGCGGTCGGGTTCTGGCCCGACATGGACAGCCTGCGCGCCAACTGGCATCGTGCAGCGGAGTGGCTGCCGACGATGGACCCTGCCGTCCGCGACAAGTCGTTCCGCAAGTGGAACAAGGCCGTCGCCCGCGCCCATGACTGGATCGACGACGACGACTGACGGCGTCGCGCGCTGGTCATCGGTGGCGGGGCCACCGGGGTCGGCGTGGCGTGGGACGCGGCGCTGCGCGGCTACGACGTCACGCTCGTGGAGCGCGACGACCTGGTCGAAGGGCACGAGCGGGCGCTTCCACGGCCTGCTGCACTCGGGCGGGCGCTACGTGGTCAAGGACCCGCTGGCCGCGGAGGAGTGCGTGGTCGAGAACGAGATCCTGCGCCAGATCATCCCGGACTGCATCGAGGACACCGGCGGCCTGTTCGTCTCGACGCCGGACGACGATCCGGCCTACGGCGACGCAGTTCCTCGAAGGGCTGCGCGACGGCGAAGATGCCGGCCGAGGAGATCACCGTCGCCGAGGCGCTGCGCCGCGAGCCGCGGCTGAACCCGGGGATCTCGCGCGCGATCTGCGGTGCGCGACGCGTCGATCGACGCGTGGAAGACCGTGTCGGTCGTTCGCCCGCGGCGCGACGCGAGCACGGCGCGCGCATCCTCACGCGCCACCGCGTCACGGACCTGCACGTCTCCGACGGCGCCGTGACCGGCGTGCGCGTGCACGACAAGCTCGGGCGACAGCGAGTTCGACATCGAGGCCCGCTTCGTGCTCAACGCCGTCGGGCGCGTGGGCGGCGCAGATCCTGCACATGGCCGGCATCGAGGACGTCGGCGTGGTGCCGGGCAAGGGCATCATGATCGCGATGAACCACCGGCTGGTGCACGCGGTCGTCAACCGGCTCGCGATGCCCGGCGACGGCGACATCCTGGTGCCGATCCGGACCGTCAGCGTGATCGGGACGACCGACATCCACGCCGCCGACCCGGACGAGATCCCGGTCACGCAGGAAGAGGTCGACCAGATGCTCGACGACGGCGAGCGCCTCGTCCCCGGCTTCCGCCAGGCACGCGCGCGCTGCGCGTCTGGGCCGGCGTGCGGCCGCTGTTCCAGGACGCCAAGGCGGCCGCCGGCGAGGTGACCGACACGCGCGACGTCAGCCGCACGCACGCGGTCGTCGACCACGCCGAGCGCGACGGCATCAAAGGGCTGCTGACGATGTCCGGCGGCAAGCTCACGACGCTGCGGCTGATGGCGCAGGATCTGGTCGACGCGATGTGCGAGCAGCGCGGCGACGATCGGCCGTGCGCGCACGCGCGAAGTGCGCCTGCCCGGCAACGAGGACGGCGAGTCCTACCGGATCGGCTCGCGGCTGCGGCGGCGCGAGCGGACGCTGCAGGAGGAGCAGCTGATCTGCGAGTGCGAGCTGATCGGGCGCGGCAAGCTCGAGGAGACGATGCGAGCGGCGCCACACGACCGACCTGGACGACATCCGGCGCGCCCTGCGCCTCGGCATGGGCCCGTGCCAGGGCGGCTTCTGCATGTACCGCGCGACCGGCATCCTGCACGAGGTCGAGCAGCTCGACGGCGCCCAGGCGGCGGCGTCGCTGCTGGGCTTCCTGGAGGAGCGCTGGAAGGGCGTGTGGCCGATCCTCTACGGCGACCAGCTGCGCCAGGCGCGGCTCGACGACTGGATCTTCCAGGGCCTGCTCGACGTGGAGCACCTGCCGGCATGAGCCACCACGACGTGATCGTGGTCGGCACCGGCCTGGCCGGGTTGACCGCCGCCGTGCGGGCGGCCGAGAGCGGCGCGCGCGTGCTGCGTGCTGGCCAAGGGCATCGGCGCGACGCATCACGCGCCCGGGCACGATCGACGTGCTCGGCTACGCGCCCGAGCGGGTCGACTCGCCGCAGCAGGCGCTGCCGTCGTACCTGGCCGAGCGCCCGGGCCATCCGTACGCCGCACGTCGGCGTCGAGGGCATCACGGCCGCGCTCGACTGGCTCAAGGAGCACGTCCCGGTACAGCGGCTCGCTCGAGGCCAACCTGCTGATCCCGACCGCCGTCGGCGTGCTGCGGCCGTCGGCCGTCGTGCCGGAGACGATGGCGCACGGCGACCTGCGCGAGCGGCGGCGCGGTCGCGGTCGTCGGCTTCGGCGCGCTCAAGGACTTCCATCCGGCGCTGTGCGCCGACGGCCTGCGGCGGGCGGAGATCGAGGCGCGCTCGATCATGCTCGACCTCGACGCCCGAGGGCCGCGCCGACGTCAACGAGCTCGGGTACGCGCGAGCGCTCGACGACGCCGGCGTTCCGCGAGCGCGTGCTGGCCCAGCTCGCGCCGCAGCTGCGCGAGGGCGAGCGCGTGGCGTTCCCCGCCGTGCTCGGGATCACGTCGCCGCACGAGGTCTTCGCGGCCCTCGAAGGCGCGGCTCGGCCGGCCGGTGTTCGAGATCCCGACGCTGCCGCCGTCGGTGCCCGGGATGCGGCTCTTCGGCGTCCTCACCGACGGCGCTGCAAGCGCGCCCGCGGCGCGGTGCGGCTGAACAACATCGTGGTCGGGGCGGACGCCGAGGGCGACCGCGTGCGAGACGCTGCGCGTGCGGGTCGGTCTGCGCGAGGAGCGGCTCGGCGCCGACTGGGTGGTGCTCGCCACGGGCGGGGTCGGCGAGCGGCGGGATCGAGCTCGACTCGCACTGGGCCGTGCGCGAGACCGCGCTCGGGCTGCCGGTGGCGGGCGTGCCGGGGCGCGGCGAGCCGCGCTTCGATGCCGACTATTTCGCGCGAGCACCCGTTCAACGCGGCGGGCGTGGCCGTCGACGGCGGGCTGCGCCCGGTCGACGGCGAAGGCCGGCGGATCTACGAGAACGTGCTGGTGCGGGCGCGACCCTGGGCGGCTGCGAGCCGTGGAAGGAGAAGTCAGGCGACGGCATCAGCCTCTCGACGGGCTACGCCGCCGCGGGGATCGTGCTGGGGGCGACGACGGTGGCGGGAGCGACGAGCTGATGGACGTCCTGGGATCGCTGCTGATGCGCGACTCGCTCGACCACTGCGTGAAGTGCACGATCTGCGAGACGTACTGCCCCGTCGCCAACGTCACGCCGCTGTTCCCCGGGCCCAAGTACGTCGGTCCGCAGGCCGAGCGCTTCCGCGCGCCCGGACGAGCCGTCGCCCGACGACTCGCTCGACTACTGCTCGGGCTGCGGGATCTGCACGCAGGTCTGCCCGCAGGGCGTGCACATCGCCGAGATCAACACGCAGGCGCGCGCGGAGCTGCGCAAGCGCACGGGCGTGAAGCTGCGCGACAGGCTGATCGCGCGCCCGACCGCTCGCGGGGCGGCTCGGGACGCCGGTCGCGCCGATCGCCAACGCGACGCTCAAGAACCGGCTGCTGCGGACCGCGCGCCGAGAAGACGGTCGGGCTGCACCGCGACGCCGCGATGCCGCGGTTCGCGCGGCGCACGTTCCAGAGCTGGGCGCGCGGGCATCCTCGCCCGCGCGCCGCGCGCCGGGTCGCGTTCTTCCACGGCTGCGGGACGAACTACTACGAGCCCGATCTCGGCCGCATGACGGTCGCGCTGCTCGAGTACAACGGCGTCCAGGTCGAGGTCCCCAAGCAGGACTGCTGCGGGCTGCCGCTGCAGTCCAACGGCCTGTTCGACGACGCGCGCAAGTACGTGCACAGGCTCGCGGAGCGGCTCGCGCCGTTCGCGCGGGCGGGCGTCGACATCGTCGGCACGTCGACGAGCTGCACGCTGATGCTCAAGCGCGAGGCGCTCGAGATCCTCGGGATGGAGGACGACCCGGAGCTGCGGGTCGTCTCCGAGCGCGTCGTACGACATCTGCGAGTACCTGCGTCGCGATGCACGAGCGCGGCGAGCTCGACACGAACTTCAAGCCGCTGGGCGAGACCGTCACCTACCACGCGCCCTGCCAGCAGCAGGGCCACGGGATCGGCAAGCCGGCGCTCGAGCTGATGGCGCTGATCCCCGATCTCGAGGTGGTCGAGAGCACCGCCAACTGCTGCGGCGTCGCCGGGACCTACGGTTTGAAACGCGAGAAGTACGGGATCGCGATGAAGGTCGGCGCCGGGCTCTTCCAGCAGATCGCCGACAACCGCTCCGACCTCTCCGTCTGTGACTCCGAGACGTGCCGCTGGCACATCCAGCACGCGACCGGCGTGAAGTCCGTGCACCCCGTGGAGATGCTCGTCCGAGCCTACGGGCTCGGCTGACGTGGTCGGGATCGTCATCGTCTCGCACAGCGCCACGCTGGCCGATGGCGTGGCGGAGCTGGCGCGGCAGATGGGCGGCGACGACGTCGCGATCGAGACCGCCGGTGGCATGGACGACGGCTCGATCGGCACGGACGCCGAGCGCGTGATGGCGGCGATCGAGCGCGTTCGCACCGAGGACGGCGTGCTCGTGCTGATGGACCTGGGCAGCGCGCTGATGAGCGCCGAGATCGCGGTCGAGATGCTCGGCGACGGTGGTCCGGTACGGCTGTCCGGGGCGCCCTTGGTCGAGGGCGCGGTCGCGGCCGCGGCCCGCGCCCGGACGGGCGCCGCGCTGGACGAGGTCGCCGGCGAGGCGGGCGGCGCGCTGGCGATGAAGACCTCGCAGCTGGGGGAGTCCGAGCCGGAGGCGGCGCCGCCTGCCGCGGGCGGCGGCGAAGGGCTGCGCTTGGCGCTGCGGGTCGGCAACCGGCTCGGGCTGCACCTGCGGCCGGCGGGCGAGGTCGTGGGCGCCGTCGCCAAGCTCGACGCGCGCGTGCGGATCAGCAACGGCGCGCGCGGCCCCGTCGACGCCCGCAGCCTGACCGGCCTGGCGATGCTGCAGGCGCACCAGGGCGACGAGCTCGAGGTCGAGGCCGAAGGACCCGACGCCCAGGCCGCGCTGGACGCGCTGCGCGCGCTCGCCGAGGACAACTTCGGCGACCCGCCGGACGCCGAGGTGGCGGCCGGCGACGCGCGGGGGCGACCGGAGGCGGCGAGGGCGCGGGGCGGCGGCGGCCGGCGAGGTGCGGGGCGGCCGGGCGGCGCGGGCGCGGGCGGCGGCGGCCGCGCGAGGTGCGGCGGCGGCCGCGGGCGGCGAGGGCGCGGGCGACGGCGGCCGCAAGGTGCGGGGCGGCCGAGCGGGGAGGGCGCGCGGGCGGCGGCGGCGCCGGCGCGCCGTGGAGCGGCACGGCCGGCGCTCGGCGGAGCGGCCGGCGACGCAGCCGAGCGACGGCGGCACGCTGCGCGGGGCGCGGGTCGCCGGGGGTGTCGTGGTCGGGCCGGCGCGGCTGCTCGGCTGCGGCCGAGCCGGAGATCGACGACACGCCGGCCGGACCGCCGGAGCGCGAGCAGGCGCGGCTCGACGCGCGCCCGGGCCGTCGTGCGCGACGAGCTCGTCGCGCTCGGCACGCGGTCGGAGATCTTCGCCGCGCACGCGCTGCTGCTCGACGACGCCGCGCTGCTCGACCCGGTCGACGAGCGGATCGCGGGCGGCGCTGCAGCGCCGCGGGCGTGGGCCGACGGCGCGGCCGAGCTCGCCGCGTCGTTCCGCGGTCTCGACGACCCGTACCTGCAAGCTCGCGCGGTCGACGTCGAGGACGTCCGCCGCCGCGTGCTCGTCGAGCTCGCCGGCGCGCCCGACGCGACCGGCCCGAGCCGCCCCCGGCATCGTGGTCGCCGACGAGCTGACGCCCGGCCAGGTGGCGCGGTCCTCGACCCCGAGACCGTGTGGGCGATCGCCGCTGCCCGCGGCGGCGTGACCGACCACGCGTCGATCGTCGCCGGCGGGCTCGGCATCCCGGTCGTGGTCGGCGTCGGTCCCGCGCTCCTCAGCATCCCCGAGGGCAGCGCGATCGCGGTCGACGGCGACGCCGGCACCGTCGAGCGCGACCCGGACGAGGCGGTCGTCGCCGCCGCCGAGGCCCGGCGCGCCGAGGCGGCCGAACAGCTCGCACGCGCGGCCGAGCCGGTCACGCTCGCCGACGGCACGCACATCGGCGTCCACGCCAACATCGGCAGCCCCGCCGACGCGAGGCTGGCGGTCGCCCAGGGCGCGGAGGGCGTCGGCCTGCTGCGGACGGAGTTCCTCTTCCTCGACCGCGCGCAGGCGCCCAGCGAGGACGAGCAGGTCGAGGTCCTGACGCAGATCGCGCAGGCGCTCGACGGGCGCCCGCTGATCGTCCGCACGCTCGACGCGGGCGCCGACAAGCCGCTGCCGTTCGTTCGCCAGGCGCCCGAGGCCAACCCGTTCCTCGGCGTCCGCGGGATCCGCCTCACGCTCGCCGAGCCCGAGTTGTTCGACACCCAGCTGCGCGCGATCGTGCGCGTCGCCGCGGAGTACCCGCTCAAGGTGATGTTCCCGATGGTCGCGACCGTCAAGGAGCTGCTGGCCGCGCGCGAGCGGCTCGACGCGCTCCGAGGCGCCACCGAGCTCGAGGTGGGCGTGATGGTCGAGGTCCCCGCGCTCGCGATCCAGGCCGCCGACTTCGCGCCGCACGTCGACTTCTTCTCGATCGGCACCAACGACCTGGCCCAGTACACGATGGCGGCCGAGCGCGGCAATCCGGCGCTGGCCGGCCTGCTCGAGGACGCGCTCAAGCCGCTGCTCGCGCTCGTGACCGCGGTCACCGCCGCCGCGGCCGAGCACGGCGTGCGCGTCGGTGTGTGCGGGGAGCTGGCCGGCAACCCTCAGGCCGCCCCGCTGCTGGTCGCCGCCGGGGTGCGCGAGCTGAGCATGGCGCCGGGCCGGATCCCTGCGCTCAAGGCCGCGCTACGCGGCGCCGAGCTCGCCGCCACGCGGTAGCATCGCCCACGCTGTGGCGATCCCTGACGCGACACGCAGCGGATTGCGCTCCGCCCGCATGCTCGCCATCGGCACGGCGACCAGAATCGCGCTCACGCCCGTCGTGATGGCGATGATCCTGCTCGGCGACGACTCCACCGATCCGCTGGCCTGCGCGCTGTTCTGCGTCGCGGCGGCGACGGACTGGATCGACGGGCGGCTCGCGCGGCGCTGGAACGTGACCACGCGGCTCGGCTCGTTCCTGGACACGACCGCGGACAAGCTGCTGGTGGCCGGCGTGCTGATCGCGCTGCTGGGCGAGGACCGGGTCTCGCCCTGGATCGTGGCGCTGATCGTCGGCCGCGAGCTCGTGCTGATGGCGCTGCGCGGCGTGATCGCCTCCGACGGCGAGGTGATGGCGCCCTCGCAGCTCGGCAAGCTCAAGACCAGCATCCAGTTCCTGGCCATCGCGCTCGCGATCCTGCGCCCGTGGGACCCGGTCGGTGGCGCCTACGTCGACGAGTGGGCGATGCTCGCCGCCGCCGTCATCACCGTCTGGTCGGCCGCCGACTACATCATCCGCGCGATCCCGGTGCTGACCGCGGACTTCCGCACGTGACCAAGGTCTTCCTGACCGGCGGCAGCGGGCTCGTCGGCGGCGCGCTGGCGGCGAAGCTGGTCGAGCGCGGCGACGAGTTGGTCGCGCTCGCGCGCTCGGACGCGGCCGTCGAGAAGCTGACCGCACGCGGCGCGAGCATCGTCCGCGGCGACCTGCTCGACGAGGAGACGCTGGCCCGCGGCATGGACGGCTGCGAGCTGCTCTACCACGTGGCGGGCGTCAACGCGCTCTGCGCTCCCGATCCGGGCGAGATGCTGCGGGTCAACGTCCAGGGTGCGGAGATCGCCGTCCGGGCCGCGGCCCGTGCCGGCGTCCGGCGCGTCGTGCTCACGTCCTCGGCCGCGTCGCTCGGCGAGGCCAAGGGCACGATCGGCACCGAGGCCAGCCCGCACCGCGGCAGCTACCTCTCGGCCTACGAGCGCTCCAAGCACCAGGGCGAGGTCGCGGCGATGGCCGAGGCCAAGCGAGCAGGCATCGAGCTGGTCACGATCAACCCGTCCTCGGTCCAGGGGCCCGGCCGCGCGGGCGGCACCGGGCGGATCCTGATCGCCTACCTGAACGGGCGCCTGAAAGTCTTCATCGACACCTGGATCAGCATCGTCGACATCGACGACTGCACCGAGGCGCACATCCTCGGCGCCGAGCGCGGCCGCGACGGCGAGCGCTACCTGATCAACAGCGCGGCGATCACGTCGCAGCAGGCGCTCGAGATCCTGTCCTCGATCGCCGGCGTCCGACACCACGTGCGGGTCGTCCCGCCGATCGTCGCGCGCGCCGTCGCGACCGCCGTCGAAGGCGTGTTCCGCGTGCGCCGCAAGCACGCGCCGGTGTGCCGCGAGATGATCAACACGATGCTGCACGGCCACCACTACGACGGCTCGCGCGCCGCGCACGAGCTGGGCCTCGAATACACGCCGGTCGAGGACACGTTCCGGCGCACGATCGACTGGGCACGTGCCCAAGGCCTTGTGACCGGGTAGGAGAATCCTACGACTCACGACTGGGGAGACAAGATGGAACGCGACGACACCACGCGGGACGCCGCTGCCGAGCAGGTCGAGCACGACCAGCCGGCGAGCCCGGAGCAGACGGGCGACGAGGGCTTCGAGAGCGGCCAGGAGCGCGCCGGGGAGCACGCCCGAGGAGGAGCGCGAGCCCAACTTCGCCCGCGGCCAGTCCGCGGAGGACGTGCCGGGCACCGAGGAGCAGCGCCGCTTCAGCGAGGGCCAGGAAGAACTGCCGCCCGACGATCCCGAGAAGAACGTGGAGCGGCGCTTCAGCGAGGGCCAGGAGGAGAGCCCGACGAGCACCTAGCGCAGGGGGGTGTGTGACGTTCGCTTCATCCCCTGTGAAGTTTCGTTACGCACCCCCGGCCGAGGCCCCCGCGCGCAGCCCGTCGCCGAGAGCGGCTTCCACGAGCCGCTCGGCCTCTCGCGCCGCGCGCGTGAGGATCTCCGGCCGCCGCTCGAGCTGGCCGACGCACGGCGTGCCCGCCGGCGGCCGCAGGCCGAGCACGTACGGCGGGCCCGAGGCGTCGAGCGAGCGCCGCCCGAGGTCGTCGACGAGCCGCTCGTAGGCGGGGATCCGGTCCTGATAGAGCGTCGCCAGCGCGGGGTTGAGCCCGCGCAGGTGGCGCACGATCAGGCGGTCGCCGATCCGCGACGCGCTCCGGCGCGGGATGCCGAACGGCCGCGTCTGCAGGGCGAGCACATGGGTGGCGCCGGCCGCGATCGCCTCGGCGACCGGGATCGGTGAGACCAGGCCGCCGTCGAGGTAGCGGCGGCCGCCGATCTCGACCGGCGGCCCGCCGGCCCACGGCATCCGGCTCGAGGCCAGGATCGCGTCCCAGGCCTCGCGCTGCGTGCGCATCCCGCACATGTCGACGCCCTCGGCCGTGTCCACGTCGGTGACGATGCAGTGCAGCACGGCGCCGTCGGCGGTCACCCGCTCGTGGCCGGCGACGTCGACGCCGGTGACGATCCTCAGCACGTCGTTGACGTCGATCACCGGCTTGCCCCGGAAGACCCGCAGCGGGTTGACGAACTCGCGCGACGCCAGCGGCCCGCAATAGGCGTCGGCGGCCTGCACCGCCGCGCCGGCGACCAGCGCCGCCCCGTTGATCGCGCCCGCCGACGAGCCGACGACGACGTCGAACGTGGACGTGAGCCCGAGACGCTCGAGCGCGGCCGCCATCCCGATCGAGACCACCCCGCGCATGCCGCCGCCCTTCGAGCACGAGCGCGACGCGGTGCGGGTCCTCGCGCGCGCCCGGGAAGCGAGCCGGCGTCCGCGCGCTCGCGGATGACGCGTGCGACCGGATGGGTCATCACGGGGACCGTAGCAACCGCGAAAGTGTCCGCTTATGCCGCAAGGGGTTTGACATTGTCGGACTCGCGAGGGGTACTGTGCCGCCGTTCCAGCGAGGAGGGGAGCTGTATGTCCAGGCGGCTGACGTTGAGCGTCGCGACGGCGGCGCTCGCGCTGTTCGCGCCCGCGGCGGCGGACGCGGCGGTCCCGATTCCGACGGTGACGGGCCCGTTGCCGTCGTCGGAGGCGTCGCATCCGTTCGGCGCGGCGCCGTACCAGATGGTGCCGGAGGACCTGTCGAAGTCCGGCTACGTCGAGGAGGAGTACCTCGTCAGCGGCCTCGCCAACGTCTACGACTGGCCGGCCGCCGGCCCGGCCGTCGTGCGCACGCCGAACGCGCCGTACACCACCCGCATCCTCGTGCGGCGCCCGCAGAGCCCGGCGCGCTCGAGCGGCAACGCGATCGTCGAGATGCTGAACCCGTCCAACCAGATGGACCTCAACATCGGCTGGTCGATCATGCGCGAGCACATGATGCGCCGCGGCGACACCTGGATCGGGATCACGATCCGGCCGATCGCCGTCTACGCGCTCAAGCAGTTCGACCCCGCGCGCTACGCGGCGCTCTCGTTCGCCGACCCGCTGCCGCCCGCGCAGCGCCCGTGCACGATCACCGGCGCGGAGGCCAACCAGGAGCGCGGGCTGGCGTGGGACATGAACAGCCAGGTCGGCGCGTGGATCCGCTCCAACGCGAGCACGAACCCCCTGCGCGGCGCGATCACCAAGGTCTACGGCTTCGGCTACTCGCAGACCGGCGGCTACCTGAACACGTACGCGAACGCGATCCACAAGCTGGCGACGCTCGACAGCGGCGCGCCGGTCTACGACGGCTACTTCATCACGGTCGCCGGCGGCGCGTTCGTCGGCCTGGTGCCGATCAACGCCTGCACCAGCGGCGCCGCCGGTCGGCGACCCGCGCCGCGAGACCGGCAACCTCGGCGTGCCGATCATCCGCGCGATGTCGCTGTCGGACTTCGTGTCGGGGATCGCCGGCCGGCGGCCTGACAGCGACTCGCCCGAGGATCCGTACCGGCACTACGAGGTCGCCGGCATGGGCCACGCGTCGCCGTTCGAGCTCTACTACTCGGCGCGGCCCGGCGGACATGGTCAAGGCGGGCCGCACGCCGCCGCCGATGAACTGCAACGAGGGCCCGCGCAGCCGCTTCCCGACCAACATCGCGTTCGACGCGATGCTGCAGAACCTCGACCGCTGGGCGCGCACCGGCGTCGCGCCGCCGCGCGCGGAGCTGATCCAGCGGTCGTGAACAACGCGCCGTCGCTCGACGAGCACGGCAACGTGGTCGGCGGCGTGCGCTCGCCGTACGTCGACGTCCCCACCAGCACCTGGTTCGGGACGCGCGACCGGCGCGTCGTTCTGCTTCATCGCCGGCTACGAGCGCCCGTTCTCGGCCGAGAAGCTGGCGCAGCTGTACCCGACGCGGGCGGACTACGTGGCCAAGGTCGAGGCCAACACGCGCGCGCTCGTGGCGCAGGGCTTCATCACCGAGGAGGACGGCCGCTTCATCATGCAGGAGGCCCGCTACGCCTGCACGCTCGGCCCGGCCAACGACCCGAACGTGCCGCGCTGCTGGAATGACACCGAAGGCACGGTCGGCGGCACGGTGGCGCCGACGCTGTCGCTGACGCTCGGCGCGCCGGCGAGCTTCGGCGCGTTCACGCCGGGCGTCGCGCGCGACTACACCGCCTCGACGACGGCCACGGTCACGTCCTCGGCGCGGCAACGCGGCCCTGATCGTCCAGGACCCGAGCGCGTTCTACACCAACCACCTGGTCAACGGCAGCGTCCGCGCTGGCGCAGCCGCTGCAGGTCAGAAACAGCACGGGCGCGTTCGGGACGATGCCCGCCGGCGTCAAGTTCTGGGGCGCACCGACCGCGGCCGAGAACGTGCCGATCGAGTTCCGGCAGTCGATCGGCGCCAACGAGGCGCTGCGCACCGGCAGCTACGGCAAGCCGCTGACGTTCACGCTGTCCACCACCGCGCCGTGAGACATTCGGTGGCGCCGGCTCGCCGGCGCCACCGTCATCTCAGCCGCAGCCGGAAGCTGCCCGTGCTGCCGCCCTCGGGGTCGAAGTTCGCCGTGTACGTCCCGGTCCGGGGCAGCTCGATGCGCTCGATCTCGCCCCCCGAGCTGAAGCTGCTGCTCTCGACCGACTCGCCGCGGGAGTCGCGGACGACCACCGACGTCCACTGGTCGCCGACGTCGACAGCCGAAGCGATCAGGCTCACGCGCTGGCCCCGGCGGCCCTCGAAGGACACGCGCGCATGCTGGCCGGGCTGCTCGAAGCGCACGGTCTCGACGGGACCGCCGATCCGCGCAGTGCCCAGCGCGTCGGGCGGCAGCGAGAAGGCGAGGCTGCCGTCGGCGCCTTCCATCGGCTCGATCGTGACCCAGTAGGTCCCGGTCGCGGGCAGCGCGATGCTGTCGCCGACCTCGCCGCTGTCCTTGCTGACCGTGCCGCTCAGCAGCTTGTCGTCGTCGGCGTCGTAGATCGTCACCCAGGCGCTGTCGTCGCCGAAGTCGACGTTCGAGGCGAACGCGGTCAGGCGCTGGCCCTTGCGGCCGCGGAAGTCCAGGAGGGCGTTCTGGCCGGGCGACAGGTCGATCGGCGTGGCGGGGTCGCCGACCGTCAAGCGCTTCCGCACGTCGAGCGGCAGCGCGAGGCTCAGGCTGCCGGTCGCGCCCGAATCGGGATTCACCGACACCGTGTAGGTGCCGGTGGCGCGCAGCGTGACGGAGCCGTCGCCGAGCTCGCCGTTGTCGGCGCTGACGATGCCGCTGAGCAGCTCGTCGCCGTCGGGGGCGGTGATCGTCACGGAGGCGCCGTTGTCGCCGAGCCTCACGTCCGGCGCGAACACGCTCATCCGCTGGCCCTCGAGTCCTTCGAAGTGCAAGTTGGCGTTCTGGCCGGGTTGCTTGATGTCGATCCGCGTCGCGGGCGCGTCGAGCGTCAGCTGCCCCGGGACGTCGAGCGGCAGCCCGAGCTTGAGGCTGCCGGTGGCGCCGGAGTCGGGCTCGATGAACATCGTGTAGCGGCCGCTGACCGGGAGCCTGAGCGTTTCGCCGATGTTGCCGTCGCCGGTGAACGTGGTCGACCGCAGCTCGCGCCCGTCGGGGCCGAGGATCGTGAACGACAGCGACTGGTCGCCGAACGTCACCTCCGAGGCGTACGGGGCCACGCGCTGATCCGCGCGCCCGCCGAACTGCAGCGTGGCGTGCTGGCCCGGCCGCGCCAGCTTCAGCGGCGTCGGCGGCCCTCCGAGCGCCGGCCGCTTACGGACGTCGAGCGGCAGCGAGAGCTTCAGGCTGCCGGTGGCGGCGTTGTCGGGCTCGACGATCACCGTGTAGGTGCCATTGGCGGGCAGCGTGACGCTGCTGCCGAGCATGCCGTCGCCGCCGGTCGACGGAGCCCTCCTTGAGCACCGTGCCGGTCGGGTCGCGGATCGTCACCGACGCGGCCTCGTCGCCGAAGCTGACGTCGGACGCGAACGCAGACATGCGCTGGCCCGCGCCGCCCCTGAACGTCAGCGTGGCGGGCCGGCCCGGCTGGCGGATCGCGACCCGTCACCGGAGGGCCGCCCAGCGACAGGCTTGGTTCGCCGCTGGGCTTGGGGTCGTCGCCGCCGAGCAGCAGCACGGCCGCCAGCACGATCACCGTCACCAGCGCGACGCCGCCGGCGACGGCGGCGATCGGCCACAGCGACGGCCGCGGCTTGCGCGGCGTGTGGCCGGTCTCGATCGTGTCGCCGGCGAGCGCGGCCGCGGCCTGCTGGATCAGCTCGCCCGCGCTGGCTCGGCCGCCGCTTGGGCTGCTTGGCCAGTCCGCGCGCAAGCACGGCGCCGATCGCGTCTCCGACGGCGGGCGGCGCGTCCGGCGTGGGCGGCCGCCCGGTCAGGCATTCGTGCAGGACCGCGGCGAGCGCGTAGACGTCGCTGGCCGGCGTCGCCGGCCGGCCCTCGATCTGCTCGGGAGCGAGGTAGCCCGGCGTGCCGGCGATCCCGCCGCCGAGCGTGCGGTCGGCGACGCCCTTCGTCAGCCCGAAGTCGGCCAGGTAGGCGCGGCCGTCGTCGTCGATCAGGATGTTGCGGGACTTGACGTCGCGGTGGACGTAGCCGAGCCGGTGCGCGGCGTCCAGCGCCGCGGCGACCGGGGCGAGGATGCGGATCGCCTCCTCGGGCTCGAGCTTGCCGCTTCCGATCAGCCGCTTGAGGTCGTTGCCCTCGATGTACTTCATGGCCAGGAAGAGCTGGCCGTCGTGCTCGCCGGACTCGTAGACCGGGACCACGTTCGGGTGCGCGATCGCGGCCTGGGTGATGCCCTCGTTGCGGAAGCGCGCCTGCACCTCCGGGTCGCTGTTGAGCTCGGGTGCGAGCAGCTTGAGCGCGACCACGCGGTTGAGCGAGAGCTGCGTGGCCTTGTAGACGATCCCGACGCCGCCGCGGCCGAGCTCGCGGTCGATCAGATAGCCCTCGAAGGTTTCCCCTGGCAACAGCATGTGCGATGCGCGGGCAACCCTACGCGGATTCGCCGCCCACAGAGGCGGGTGAGCATCTGACATGCGGCCCACGATCCGGCATGGCGCCACGGCAGAAAACCACCTCAGGGTGTATTTCAGTAGTCCTATTCTGTTGAGCTATGGCCGAGCCCTTGCCTTGCCGGCACGACCGCCTGCCCGCGGAGGGCATCGAGCTCAACCGCGCCGACGAAGCCGGCACGCCGTACCTGGTCTTCCGTGACCGGGAGTGCGCCGCCGGCGGCGGCGCGCGCTGCCGTCAGCACATCATCGTGCTGCCGCTGACCGAGGACCGGCTGTCGATCGGGCGCACCGCCGCGACCGACGTGTCGCTGGCCTTCGACCAGGAGGTCTCGCGCGCGCACTGCACGCTCGAGCGGGTCGGCGCGGCCTGGAGCGTGGTCGACAACGGGCTGTCGCGCAACGGGTCGTTCGTCAACGGCGAGCGCGTCCGCGGCAGCCGGATCCTGCGCCACGACGACCGCCTCAAGCTCGGCAACACGACGATCACCTACCGCGCGCCGCTCGATCTCACCGGCGACCCGACGATGCCCAAGCGCGGGCGGACGATCCTGGTCTCCGACGCGCAGCGCCGCGTCCTGGTCGAGCTCTGCCGGCCGTTCCGCTACGACGACAAGTTCGCCACCGCCCCGACCAACCAGGAGATCGCGGGCACGCTGTACATCGCCGTCGAGACCGTCAAGGCGCACCTGCGCGCGCTGTTCGAGGCGCTCGGCGTCGAGGACCTCCCGCAGCACCAGAAGCGCATGCAGCTGATCAAGCTCGCGTTCGATCACGACGTCATCACCAAGAACGACTTCGAGACGACCGACGTCAGCGGGATAGCGCATAATCCCGGTCAGTCGAGGGAGAGGAGGAGCGATGAGAGCTCCGTTCGTGGTGGCAGTGGCGGTGGTCGCGGGTCTGGCCGGGGTGGCGGCCGGGCAACTCGACGAGCTGGGGGCGACGGCGCGTCAGGGCGATGACGGGATCGATCTGTCCGAGGCGCGGCTCGTCGACCTCAGCCACTCGTTCAACTCGAAGACGATCTACTGGCCGACCGCGCAGCGCTTCAAGCTGACGAAGGTGGCCGACGGCGAGACCGAGGGCGGCTGGCACTACTCGGCCAACAACTTCGAGGGCGCCGAGCACGGCGGGACGCACCTCGACGCGCCGATCCACTTCTCGGCCGACGGCGCCACGGCCGACAAGATCCCGCTGCGCAAGGTGGTCGGGCCGGCCGTGACCGTCGACGTCCGCGCCAAGGCCAACGCCGACGCCGACTACCTCGTCGGCGTGGCCGACCTGCAGGCCTTCGAGGCCGAGCACGGGCAGATCGCGCGCAACACGATCGTGCTCCTGCGCACGGGCTGGTCGAGCCGCTGGCCGGACGCCCGCCGCTACCTCGGCACCGCCGAGCGCGGCCAGGCCGCCGTGCCGAAGCTGCACTTCCCGGGCCTCTCCGAGGAGGCCGCGCGCTGGCTCGTCGGGCAGCGCCGGATCCGGGCGGTCGGGATCGACACCGCCAGCATCGACCGCGGGCAGTCGACGGCGTTCGAGTCGCACCGCGTGCTCGCCGCCGCGCAGGTGCCGGTGTTCGAGAACGTGACCAACCTGCAGCGCGTCCCGGCCGAGGGCTTCCAGGTCGTCGCGCTGCCGATGAAGATCGAGGGCGGCAGCGGCGGGCCGCTGCGCACGATCGCGATCCTCGGGTCCTAGCCGCCATGCACGTCACGCGCGACCAGTCCGGAGGCGCATTCGTCCGCCTCGCCGACGGCGAGATCCGCGACTCGGTCGCGCTCGACGCGCTGGAGGAGGCCGACCACGTCCCCGCGCTCGAGTCGCTCGTCCTGCACTTCGACTTCTACGGCCGGCTGATCGGGATCGAGGCCACGGGCGCGGCCGAGTCGGCGTTCCCGCCCGGCCTGCTCGACACCTAGTAGGTTCAGTGGCGTGATGCGGATCGTGATCGCCGGGGGCGGCTTCGCGGGGCTCGAGGCGCTGCTCGGCCTGCGCGCCGTGCTCCCGGGCGCCGAGCTGACGCTCGTCGCGCCCGACAGCGAGTTCTCCTACCGGCCGCTGGCCGTGGCCGAGCCGTTCGCGGCCGGGCGGGCGCACCACGTGCCGCTGGCGCAGATCGCGCAGGAGGCGCGCGCCGAGCTGGTCACGAACGCCGTCACCGGCGTCGACGACGCCGCCCGCGAGGTACGGGTCGACAACGGCATCCTGGGCTTCGACGCGCTGCTGCTGGCGGTCGGCGCCCGTCCCGTCGAGGGCGTCCCCGGGGCGCCGACGTGGTGGCCGGAGGGCGACCCCGAGCTCTACGGCGGCCTGCTGCGCGACCTCGAGGAGGGCTACTCGAAGCGGGTCGCGATCGTGATCCCGCCCGGCGCGGCCTGGCCGCTGCCGGCCTATGAGCTCGCCGCGATGACCGCGGATGAGGCGCGCGCGATGGGTCAGCAGATCGAGGTCGTGGTCGTGACCCCGGAGCGGGCGCCGCTGGCGCTCTTCGGCGAGCGCGCCAGCCGGGCGCTGGCGGAGGAGATGGAGCGCGCCGGCGTGCAGGTCGTGACCGGCGTCGTCGGCCGCCGCGAGGGTTCCGAGCTCGTGCTCGAGCCGTCCGGCGACCGGCTCGCCGTCCAGCGCGTGATCGCGATCCCGCGGCTGCTCGGGCCGGCGATCGAGGGCCTCGCGGCCGACGACGAGGGCTTCGTGCTGATCGGCGACGACGGCCGCGTCCAGGGCAGCCGAGCGCACGTGGGCGGCGGGCGACGGCGTCCAGTCGCCGATCAAGTTCGGCGGCCTGGCGACCCAGCAGGCGCGGATCGCGGTGGCCGGGATCGCCCGGCTCGCGGGCGCCACCGACGTTCCCGACCCGGGCGAGGCCGTGCTGCACGGGCGGCTGCTGCTCGGCGGTCGCACGCGGCGGCTGCCGGGTGAGGGAGGCCGCGGCGCGCCGCTGTGGTGGCCGGGCGGCAAGGTGGCCGGCGAGTACCTGCCGCGCTGGCTCGTCGAGCACGGGATCGTGGCGCGCGCACCCGAGCCCGAACCCGAGGGCATCGAGGTCCGCCGCCCGGTGCGCGAGCTCGTCCCCGAGGCCCGCTACCTGGCCGAGCTGGGCCGCGAGTACCGGATCGCCGACCCGGCGATCAAGCGCCTCGGGCGCGCGATGCGCGACGCCCGCTCGCGGCTGTAGTAGCGGAGGGTCGGCTCAGGCCTGATCGAAGTCCTCGGGCGCGAGCTCGATCGGCGTTCCGTGCGGCGTGCGCTCGGCGGCGTGCGCCCAGGCGTGGCGGTAGCGGGCGAGCGTCGCGGCGTCGGTCACGCCGCGCTCGGTCACGATCCGCTCGAGCGTCGCCAGCCAGCGCTCGTAGTCGCCGTCCGCGACCGCCTCCGTCCACTCGCGCCAGGTGAACAGCCCGCGCTCGCTGAGCGAGACCGCGAGCGCGAAGGCCTGCGCCTGCCACGGCTCGGCGAAGACCGGCTCGTCGTTCACGGGCCACCCCTGGAATGCCCGATCTGCGCTCGGCTCGCGACGGGGTCCGGCTCTCACGCGGGTTCGAGGTAGGGCTCGAAGGCGTCGATGCTGACCGCGCTGCGCTCGTCGGTCCCGAACAGCTCGCGGCCGCTGAAGCACACGCTGTAGAGCCACTGCGGGTCGGGGTCGCCGTACGCGTTGCGGTCCGGGAAGACGTGGCAGCCGTGCACGCGCTCGACCGTGCCGACCTTGTCGCGCGCGTAGCGCGGGAGCCGCGTGTGACCGTGCGGGTGGAGGTTGCGCGTGCGCACGCGGTCACCGGCGGCGAAGCGGGCGGGTCGGATCGGCTCGCGCTCGGCAGGGCCGCCGCGCGCGAGCGTCGCGGCGACGTCCTCGGCCTGCAGCACGCGCTCGGGGCGGTGGCGCTCGAGCAGCCGCTCGAGCCCGGCCAGCCACAGCTCGTAGTAGCTCTTGCCCAGGTAGTCCGCAGGGCGGGCGGTCCTCGCGGGCGGAGCGCGACATCGTCGATGTTCCAGGCGCCGGACGCGCCGAGCGCGATCGTCAGCGCGAACACGCGCCGCTCCCAGTCGGCGTGGAACGGCGGCTCGTCGGGCTCGGCGACGACCGGGCCGAAGCCGTGCGTCCCGCCCATGTCGTGGGCGCCGTTCACAGCACGCCGGTCCCGATCATCGAGTCGCGCGTGACGATGCTCGCCAGGCGCTCGGAGTCCCAGCCCTCGGTGCCCTCCGGGCGCATCGGGATCACGAGGTAGCGAACCTCGGCGGTCGAGTCCCAGACGCGGATCTCGGTCTCGCTCCGGCAGCGTGACGCCGAAGTCGGCCAGCACCGACCGCGGCTCGGACACCGCGCGCGAGCGATAGGGCGCGCTCTTGTACCAGACCGGCGGCAGGCCCAAGCACCGGCCACGGGTAGCACGAGCAGAGCGTGCAGACGACCATGTGGTGCGTGTCCGGCGTGTTCTCCAGCGCGACCATGTGCTCGCCCTGGCGGCCGGTGTAGCCGAGCTCGGCGATCGCGGCGGTGGCGTCGCTGCTTCAGGCGCTCGCGGTACGCCGGATCGGTCCACGCCCGGGCGACGACGCGCGCGCCGTTGTGCGGCCCGACCTTCGTCTCGTAGGTCTCGATCAGGGCGTCGAGCGCGGCGGGGTCGACGAGGCCTTGCTCGATCAGCGCGCTCTCGAGCGCGCGCACCCGGATCTGCGTCTCGGAGAGCTCGGAGCCGTGATCGTGATCGTGCCCCATCGGCTGAGCGAAACGATAGAGCTCTGACAACTAGTTGCATGATGAACTGGTTGCGCTACAGTACGGAGTGTAACCGGAATCCCCTCCGGTTACGGGTCAAGACACTCCGTTCGGAGGAACACTTCATGAGCACCGCCACCGCACTTGCCGGCACCTTCGCCAGCGATCCCGTTCATTCCAGCTTCGGGTTCGCCGTCAAGTACCAGAACGTCTCGCTCTTCCGCGGCACGCTGAGCGACGTCACCGCGACGCTCGCCGACGGCCGGCTCGAGGGCACCGCGCAGGTCGAGTCGATCTCGATCCGCACCCCTGAGCAGTTCCGCGCCCACGTGCTGAGCGCCGACTTCTTCGACGTCGAGAACCACCCGCAGGTCACGTTCGTCTCCGACGACGTCCAGCTCGCCGACGACGGCACCGCCACGGTCACCGGCGACCTGACGATCCGCGGCGTCACGCAGCCCGCCACCGCCACCGGCACGTGGCAGGCGCCGTCGGAGGACGCCTTCGGCAACACCCGCGCGCACCTGCAGCTCGAGACCGTCGTCGACCGCACGCAGTTCGGCCTCAACTGGAACATGCCGCTGCCGTCGGGCGGCAACGCGCTGGCCAACGACGTCACGCTGACGGTCGACATCGCGCTCGTCCAGCAGGGCTAGCCGATGCGGATCCTCGGCATCTCCGGCAGCCTCCGCCGAGGATCCCACAACCGCAGGCTGATCCGGGCGGCGGGCGCACTGCTCCCGCCCGGGGTCGAGCTGGTGGAGTGGGACGGCCTCGCCGGCCTGCCCGCCTTCGACGAGGACTTCGAGGACAGCGCCGCCGGAGGCGGTGCGCGAGCTTCTTCGCGGCGATCGAGGAGGCGGACGCGCTGCTGATCGCGACGCCGGAGTACAACTCGTCGCTGCCCGGCGCGCTCAAGAACGCGATCGACTGGGCCTCGCGGCCGTTCCCGGAGAACGTGCTGCGCCACAAGCCGACCGCGGTCATCGGGGCCAGCACCGGGCTCTTCGGCGCGGTCTGGGCGCAGGCCGAGGTGCGCAAGACGATGAAGGCCTCGGGCGCCCACGTGCTCGACTCCGAGCTGCCCGTCGGCATGGCCGACTACGCGTTCGTGGAGGGCGAGGACGCGCTCGCCGACCCGGAGCTGACCCAGCGGCTGCACGGATCTGCTTGCAGATCTCGTGCGCGAGGTGAATGCTCCGGTCGAAGCGGCAGTGATCGACCTTCCCCCTGATCCAGCCCGTTCCCAAGGAGCGCGCGGACGCGGCCCGCAACCGCGCGCGCATCCTCGAGGCGGCGGAGGCGCTGGTGGCGGAGCAGGGGATCGAGGCGGTCTCGATGGAGGCCGTCGCGCGCGCCGCGTGCGTCGGCACCGGCACGCTCTACCGCCGCTTCGGCGACCGCGCGGGGCTCGCGTTCGCGCTGCTCGACCAGCAGACGCGCGACTTCCAGGACGCGCTGATCTCCGGCCCGCCGCCGCTGGGCCCGGGCGCGCCCGCCCGTGAGCGCCTGCGGGCGTTCGGCGCGGGCTACCTCGACCTGCTCGAGCGCCACGCGGCGCTGATGGTCGCCGCCGCGCCGGGCGGCAGGGAGGGCGAGGGGCCGACCTCGCTGTACACGACGCACCTCGCGCTGCTGCTGCGCGAGGCCGCGCCGCTGCTCGATCCGCAGTTCACCGCCGAGGCGCTGCTGGCCACGCTCTCTCCGGCGCACCACGTGCAAGGCCCGGATCGGGCTCGGCTGGCCGCTCGAGCGGCTGCGCGAAGGCTGGTTCGGGCTCGTCGACGCGCTCAGCGGGGCTGCCGGTAGCCCATGACGATCCGCGCCTGACCGCTCACCGCGCACAGCGTGTGATGGAAGCCGGCGGGCACGATCGCCTCGCCACCCGGGCCGAGCAGGTGCTCGTCGCCGTCGAAGCGCAGCTCGATCACCCCGTCGATCACGCGCAGCAGCGTGTCCTCGTGCGGGCGCAGGCGCAGCGTGACCTCGGCGGTGAGCGTCTCGAAGATGAGCTGGGCGCCGTGGGCGGTGGCGGCGGGGGAGGAGATCAGGGAAGCCATTACGGCTGATCCTCCTCCCGTCCGCTTTCCGTTGCATCGGAGGAAGCCCGCCTAGCGCGGTGCGGTTACCCGAACGCCGGCATCACCCGCTCGGCGATCAGCTTGAGCTGGCCGTTGATGTCCGGCACGTTCGGCACGTCCTCGCCGCTGAAGAGCTTCACCAGCGCCGGGTCGGCGAGCGAGAAGATCATGTGGTTCACGCCCGCCGGCTCGAGGTCGGTCTTGATCTTCTCGACGACCTCCTCGGGCGTGCCGGCCAGGCTGAGCTTCTCGGCGTAGTGCGGCTCGAACAGCGACACGGCCTTCTTGACGTCGCCCGCGCCCAGCGCCTCGACCACCGGCGCGAGCTCGTCGGCCTCGATCCCGTGGCGCTCCAGCTGCTCCTTCGGCATCGAGGAGATGTAGAAGGCGACGAGGATGCGCGCGGCCTGCTTGGCGGCGGCGGAGTCCTCGGAGACCACGGTCACGACCCAGGCGCCGTTGTCGATCTCCGTCCAGTCGCGGCCGGCCTTCTCGGCGCCGATCCGCAGGTTCTCCGAGCTGTAGTCGTAGGCCTCGCGGCTGTAGGCCAGCGCCTGGTGCATGCCGTCGGCGATCTCGCCCGCGGTCTGGAACGAGCGCGGGCCCTTCATCGCGCCCATCTTGATCGGGATCCGCTCCTGGACCGGCCGGGCGAACGTGTACAGGCCCGAGTACTTGAAGAAGTCGCCTTCGAACGTGATCGCGCCCTCGTCGAGGAAGGTGCGCATCACGTGCATGGCCTCCTTCAGCCGCGACAGCGGCTTGCGGCCCTCCCAGTCGATGTTGTACTGCGCGAGCAGGCCGAAGTTGCCGGTCGAGACCACGATCTCGGTGCGGCCGCCGTGAGCTCGTCGAGCGTCGCCATCTGCTGGCAGATCAGCGTCGGCTCGCGCAGGAAGACGTGCGTCACGTTCGGGCCGAAGCGGATGCTGCTTCGTCTCGCGCGCCGCCGCCGCGAACAGCACCCAGAGGTCCTTGTGCCAGGTCTCGTCGACCGAGTAGCACGCGTAGAACCCCAGCTCGTCCGCCGTCTTGATGTACTCGATGCAGTCGTCGAGCGGGTAGTCCGGCAGCATCACGTAGCTGAACCTCATCCGTGCTCCTCCATCGTTTCGGACTCCTCGCCGGCGAGCAGGACCTCGTCGGCGAAGTGGTCGTGCATCCAGTCGAGGTGGTCCCAGCGGGCGGCGACGATCCGCTGGGTGTCCCAGGCCGGCATGGCCTGCTGCGGCGTGACCTGCATGAGGTCGGGGTCGATCTCGTAGACGTGCTCGAAGCGCATGATCACGGCGTCGGTGATGCGCTGCGGCTCGGGGGGCTTCTGGTCGCCCAGGCGGAAGATGGTCATTCGTAGGCCTCGTCGAGCGACTGCTTGCCGGGGTTCATGACGTTGTTCGGGTCGAGCGCGAGCTTGATCGCCTTGACCACCTGCCAGGCGCTGCCCATCTCCGTGCGGGACCAGCTCGGCGTCGCCCGCGCGGGTCGCCCCGTGGCAGGCGGTGATCGAGCCGCCGTACTTCAGCGTCACCTCGGAGATCTCGCGCTTGCAGTTGACCCAGGCGGTCCAGTTCTCCTCGTCGAGCTTCTGCTCCCAGATGCCGACGTCGATCTCCACCAGGTAGTCCGCCCACGGCTTGTTCGGGCCCGACGTGTAGGCGAACATGCCCCAGTCGTCGAAGATGCCGTAGCGCTCGCGGTAGCGGGCGACGATCGCGTGCCACTCCTCGCGCACCTGTGGCAGGACCGAGTAGTTGAGCGCGGCGTCCTCGCAGTGCCAGGACATGATCACGGCCTGGCCGTCGAGGTCGCGGCCGTGCAAGCGGCGTCGCGTAGCGGTCGTGCCGGCTCGCCCAGTCGCCGGCCGAGATCTCGTCGCCGAGGTACTTGCCGCCGAGGCTCGGCCGAGCTTCATGATCACCTTGCGAGGCCGGCTCGACCTCGCACTTGGCGCCGTACATCGCGACCGCGACCACGGCCTTGACGCTGTCGGGCTGCGGGATGTAGGCCTCGTCGTCGCGGCGCAGGTACTTGATCTTCCACTCGTCGAAGAGCACGACGCCGGCGATCGTCGCCAGCCCGCACTTCGTCAGCACGCCGGTCGTCTCGTAGGCCTTCATGTAGTCGTCGAAGGCGAAGAAGGCGGCGAACTCGACCTCGGGGCGCGGCGCCAGCTCGAGCGTGGCCTCGGTCGTGATCCCGAGCGTGCCCTGGTGGCCGGTGAAGAGCTGCTTGAGGTTGAAGGCGGTGCTCGAGCGCCGCAGCTTGCGGCCGCCGCCCTCGCCGATCTGGACGATCTCGCCCGTCGGCAGCACGACCTGCATCGAGATCACGTTGTCGCGCGTGTGGCCGAAGCGGGCGCCCAGCAGCGACCAGCCGCCGGTGCCGATCCGCCCGCCGACGAGGCTGCACGGGTAGCTCGCCGGGTCGTCGGGATAGAAGACGCCGTGGCGCTTGAGCTCCTCGTTGAGCTTGAGCATGTTGATGCCCGGCCCGACGGTCACGGTGCGGTCCACGAGGTCGATCTCGTGGATCTTGTTCATCAGCTTGACGTCGACCAGGATGCCGCCGCGCAGCGGCACCGCGCCGTCGGAGAGGCCCGGTGCCGCCGGCCCGCGGCACGATCGGGATCTTCAGCCGGTTGGCGAGCTTGACGACCTCGGAGACCTCCTCGGCGGTCTTCGGGAGGATCGCCACGTCGGGCATGTGGTCGGCCCAGCGGTGGACCGGGAACGGCGCGGGCACGCGCGAGCGGAACGCGCGCGAGCTGATGTCGGGGAGGACGCGCTCGTCGTCGCCGATGATCGCGCGCAGCTCGTCGATCACGCCGTCGTCGACGGCGCTCTTGAAGGCGACGCTCACGGCTGCGGCTCCTCCGCTGCGATCCCGGCCGAGACCGCGACCAGCTCGAACAGGTCGAGGACGTCGAGGTTGGCCTCCTCGCCGGCCTTGGTGAGCGGCCGCTCGGACCACGGGCAGGCGCTGATCAGCGTGTCGACGCCGTCGAGCTGCTGGGCCTTGGCGACGCGCCGGCGGCTGATCTCCTCGGTGATCTCGGGCTTCTCGATCGGCAGCCCGCCGCCGCCACCTGAGCAGTAGGACCACTGCGTGACGCGGTCGACGTCGTGGAACGTGATCCCGGGCACGGCGCGCAGCAGCTCGCGCGGCGCCTCGTGCACGCCCTTGCGCTTGTTCAGCCGGCACGGGTCGTGGTAGGTGACCGTGCGCTCGACCGGCGTCGTGAGCTCGATCCGGCCCTCCTTGACCAGGTCGTTGACCAGCTCGACCCCGAGCACGATCTCGAACTCGTAGTCGTCCTGGTAGTAGCGCGGGTAGTCCTCGGTGAACGCGATGTAGTCGTGCGGGTCGGGCGCGATGATCCGCTTGGCCCCGACCGCGCGCCAGTCGGCGACGTTGTGGTCGGCGTGCTTGCGCGCGAGGTCGACGTAGCCCATCTCCGCCGCCGGCCCGCCGCAGCACCACTGCTCGCGCATCAGGCCGAACTCGACGCCGGCCATCTGCAGCAGCTGCGCGAACGCGCGCGTGTAGGACGTGCGGTAGAACGCCGCCTCGCAGTCGACGAACAGGATCGTCTCGCCGCCGACCGGGATGTTCGAGGCCGTCGGCCCAGTCGGCGACGTGCTCCTGCAGCACGCGGGTCTCGCCCAGCACCGGCTCGTTGTGGTCCTGCGCGAGCCGCTCGTTCCAGATCCGCCAGCCCTCGCGCTCGTTGCCGGTCTCGACCATCAGGGCGCGCATCGCCTTCACGACGTCGACGGTGCGCGTGCGGTGGCGGTAGAAGTCGCCGGTGAAGAGCGTGTTCGGGCAGCGCAGCTCGCAGGCGCCGCACTGCGTGCAGTGCACGAAGTCGTCGGCGACGTCCTCGACGCCGACGAGGCCCTTGCTCCATCGCCACGATGCTGGCGTGGAAGGCGGTCGGCGTGTGGTTCTCGTTGCGCGTGACCTGCATGACCGGGCAGACCTCGCGGCAGAACTTGTGGCCGGAGGAGAAACAGCCGTAGGCGTTGTCGCGCCATCGTTCGACGAACTCGTCGACCTGCTGAACGTCGTCGGCCACGCTCGCAACCTCCTCGTCTTGGGCAGCAGGTCGCATCCTATGGCGTGCGTTCTCGCCTTGGACACATATCGGGCCGCAGAAGCTGTAAAATCAGTGCGGTAAGGGCCGGATCACAGGGATCCGGCCACGTAGTGCCAGCGCCCGCAAGTTGCTTCATCAGCTCCTCCGCGTTCGCAGCACACATATCTCGTGGAGGACACGAAGACAATGGCAACCGGAACCGTGAAGTGGTTCAGCGACGAGAAGGGCTTCGGCTTCATCACGCCCGATGACGGTGGGAAGGACCTTTTCGTCCATCACACCGGCATCAACTCGCAGGGCTTCCGCTCCCTGCGCCGAGGGCGCGAAGGTGAGCTTCGAGGCCGAGAACGGCCCCAAGGGCCCGAACGCCGTCAACGTTCAGACGATCTAGTCGTCACGGGCGCGGCGCGCCGGTTCCCGGCGCGCCGCCCCTGATGTTGCGGGTTGAAGTTCAGGGTCATTCAGGGGGAGTTCCCCTATATGGGGATCGGCCGGCGAGATCGGGAGTCTCGATCGCATGCCCCAGGAACTCCTCCCCGAGACGCTTCCGGTCCACATCGACTCCCTCCGCCGCGCCGCTCGCGGCATGACCCGCACCCGTGAAGACGCCGAGGATCTGGTCCAGGACACGCTGCTGAAGGTGCTCGCCCGGCCGCGCAGATCGGCCCCGCCGGCGCCGGTCCCTACCTGCACCAGGCGCTGCGCAACACGCACGTCTCGTCGCTGCGGACGCGCGACCGCCGCCCGGTCCTGGCGCCGCTCGAGCCGGAGGACACCCGCCTCGTCGCTCCCGCCGCCGGCGAGCCGGTCGAGATCCTGCACACCCGCGAGGTCATCGACGCGATCCGCGCGCTGCCCGCAGGCGCCAGCGCGAGGTCGTCGCCGCCGTCGACGTCGCCGGGTTCGGCTACAGCGAGGCCGCCACGCACCTGCAGATCCCCGTCGGCACCGTGATGAGCCGCCTGCACCGCGGCCGCGCGCGGCTCGCGTCCTACTCGCTGGCCGCGTAGAAGCGCGCGCCGGTAGCCCGTCGGCGACGTCCGCATGATCGCGGCGAAGTGATGCCGGTAGGTGGCCGCGCTGGCGAAGCCGACCGTCCCGGCCACGGTCTCGATCGACGCGTCCGTCCCCTCCAGCAGCGGCAGGCTCGCGCGCACGCGCTGCTCGAGCAGCCAGCGGCCCGGGGTCGTGCCGGTCGCCTTGCGGAAGCGGCGCGTGAACGTGCGGACGCTCATGTACGCCCGGCCCGCGAGCGCGCTCGAGGTCGAGCGGCTGGTCGAGGCGCTCGAGCGCCCACGCCATCACGCTCGCGATCGGGTCGTCGTCGGGATGGGCCGGCATCGGCAGCTCGATCAGCTGCGCCTGGCCGCCGTCGCGGTGGGGCGGGATCACGAGCCGGCGCGCGACGGCGTTGGCGACCGCGGCCCCGTGGTCGCGGCGCACGATGTGCAGGCAGAGGTCGATCCCCGCGGCGCTGCCCGCCGACGTCAGCACGCTCCCCGCGTCGACGTAGAGCACGTCGGCGTTGACGCGCGACGTCGCGGATGGCGCGCGGCGAGCGCTCGGCGCGTAGCGCCAGTGCGTCGCCGCCTCGCCGCCGTCGAGCAGGCCCGCGGCGGCGAGCAGGAAGACCCCGCTGCAGATCGAGACCAGCCGCGCGCCGCGCTCATGCGCGGCGCGGACGGCGGCGACCGCCGCCGGTGACGGGTCGCCGTGCCAGCCCGGCACGACGATGGTGTCGGCGGCGCTCGAGCGCCTCGAGCCCGTGCTCGACGTGCACGGAGAAGCCGCCGGCGGTCGCCGGGAGCGGGCCCGGCTGCTCGGCGGCGACGAGCAGCTCGTACCACCACGGCACGTCGAGCTCCGGGCCGGTCGAGCCCGAAGACCTCGACGACGATGCCGAGCTCGAACGGCGCGACACCCGGGGGGACGAGGGCGACGACGCGATGCGCGCGGCTCGACGAGCACCGGCGTCCGCGCCGTGCGGCGACGGGTGTGGGGGTGGCGGTCGGCATGTGGCCAGATCTTGACGCATATCGTCATTCAGGCCACTGGCGGGCCGGCCAGACCTGCTCGCGACGCTTCGGTCCATGACCAACGCCGAGATCGCCCACGCGCACTTCACCCACCGCCTCGCGGTCGAGACCGACGCCGACGACGTCGGCTCCGCGCTCGGCGACGGCACCGCCGACTTCATCCTCGCTCGACGCCCGCTGCCCCGCGCGCCTACGCCGCCGCGCACCTCCCGGGCGCGATCAGCCTCCCGCACCGCGGCATCACGACGAGACGCTGCCCGGGAGGGCCCGATCGTCGTCTACTGCTGGGGCCCGGGCTGCAACGCGCGCCGACGAAGGCGGCGGCGAAGATCGCCGCGCTCGGCCGCGAGGTCAAGGAGATGATCGGCGGCTTCGAGTACTACGTGCGCGAGGGCTACCCCGTCGAGGGCGAGCAGGCCGAGCCGTCACAACAAGGACCAGAGTGGCCTCGTGCCCTCCCGGGTGCGGCGATGGTGGGGTGCAGCCTCCCGAGCGAGCGCTCCGGTCCTCCGCGACGCCTATGGCGCCGGCCATCTGAGCACGGCGACGCTCGAGAGCCGCGCCGAGTGGATCCTCGGCGGCCGCGTCGACGACGCGCTGTGGGACCTGCCGAAGCGCTGGTGGCGACCGGCGCCGCCCGTCCGCTCGCTCGTCGCCGACGGCCTCGAGTGGCCGCTCGGCGACAGGGCGCTGGGTGATCGGCGCGCGGATCGACGCCGACTTCGTGCTCGCGTCGACGACGCCGTCTCCGCCGCACGCCGAGATCGCGGTCCGGGCGGGCTCTGCCTGGTCCGCGATCTCGACTCCTGCAACGGGACGCTGCTCAACGGGCGCCCGGTCCGCGCGCGCGGCTGCGCCGAGGCGACGTGCTGCTCCTCGGCGAGACCGAGATCAGGGTGCGCTGAGCTCCAGGCCGATCGTGCTTCGGCCGAACGCGACGTGTCGACCGACGCGCGCCGCTGATCGCGAGCGTGTCGGAGCGCCTCGGCGTGCGAGACGTTGACCGTCCACGGCAGGCCGGTCAGCGTCGCCGTGCCCGCGACCACGACCTTGCCCGCCAGCTTCAGCGCATCGGCCTGTCGTGCCGGCGACGCGTCACGCGGTCGGCGTCGACGTCGCCGCCGGCCGTGATCGGGAGCGACGCGAGCGAGACGTCGACGAGCTGCGCGTCGGTGCCGGCCAGGTCGCCGATCGCGAACGTGTCCTCGCCGCCGCCGAGCACCGGGTCGATCTCCTCGATGCCCGCGAGGTGCGAGCGCGACGTTCTCGACGTCGCGCGTGAGCCGCAGGCCGCGACCGTCGGCGGCGAGCGCGAACGCCTCGGCGTCGTTCGAGCCCTGCAGCGAGAGCGAGTCGCGGCTCGCGCCGCCGTCGACGACGTCGCTGCCGTCGCCCGGCTTCCAGCGTGAAGCGGTCGAAGTCGCCGCCGAGCAGCGCGACGTCGGAGCCCTTGCCGCCGCTGACGTCGTCGAAGCCGGGGCCGCCGACCAGGTGGTCGTTGCCCGGGCCGCCGATCAGGACGTTGTCGCCCGCGCCGCCCACGAGCGTCAGGTCGATCGGTGGCCACCGAGGCGCTGATGATGTCGTCGCCGCCGCGCCCGTCGACCGTCAGGTAGCGGTCGAGCGAGGGGTTGACGAGCTGGACGAACGTCGGCCCGAGCAGCCCGAAGCTGCCGAGCGAGATCTGGTCGTCGTCCGTCGGAGCCGTACGCGGTCGTGCGGTCGGCGTCGGCGTCGACCTGGAAGACGTCGGTGGCGGAGAGGTCGCCGACCGAGAGCGCGTCGGCCGTGGCGTTCACGATCTCGACGCCGTCGAGCTCGACGTCGTCGATCCGCACGCGGTCGCCGGCGGCCTGCAGGTCGAGCCGCTCGCCCGTCGATGGCGAACGTGTCGGTGCCGTCGCCGCCGTCGACGCGCACGCGGTCGACCTGCCGCGCCGCGAACGCGAACGTCTCCGCGCCGAGCTTGACCTCGATCCGGCCCGGCGCGCTCGATCGAGCGCGATCGCGTCATCGTCCGCGGCTGCCGCGATCGACCAGCGTGCCGCGCTCGACGCGCACCGGCAGCGGCCCTTCGACGAACGCGCGCTTGCCGTACGACGTCTTCGCCCGCTTCACGTCGCCGCCGATCCGTGCGGCGAACGCGCGCGCGAACTCGGCGTCCTCCGAGCGAGGCGACGAGCAGCAGGCGCCCGTCGAGCGTCACCGAGCCGCCGAACAGCCGCTCGCGCGCCTCGGCGTCGTTGAGCCAGCCCGTTGCGCAGCGCGACCGCGCTGACGCCCGGCACCTCGAGCTGCACGGCGTCGACGTCCTCGGCGCCCGCCGGCAGGTGGTCGAACGTCAGCACGGACTGCTGGCCGAAGCGCGCCCGCATCGTGTCGGCGATCGTGTGCAGCTCGTCGTCGGAGACGCGGTCGACGTCGAACACGCGCGAGCGCTCGAACGTCAGCCCGGCGTCGCCGGCGAAGACGCCGTCGAGCAGCTCCGAGCCGAGCGGCACGCCGCCGCCGTCGTCGATGATCCGCTCGACCTGCCGCGCGAAGTCCTTGAGCCGGTCGTCGAGCCGCGGGTCGGCCGGGTCGGTGATGACCGCGGTGTTGTTGGTGGCGAAGATCTCCGCGTCCTGGGCGGACGCGGCCGGTGCCGCGATCGCGAGGACGGCGAGCGCACCGATAAGAGGTCGGATCATGGTCCTCCGGACGTCCGGAGGACACGGATCACATCAGGGGGAACCCCTCGGCGACCCCCCGGGCTTCGTTCGCCAGCAGCTGCTCGAGCGCAGCGACCGCGTCCGGGTCGAGGCGGTGCGGGGCGTCGGCGGCGAGGATCTCGAGCGCCTCGTCCGACGAGTGGGCGGGCCGGTACGGACGCGGCGAGGTCAGCGCCTCATAGACGTCGGCGACGGCCAGCACGCGCATCGGCATCGTCAGCTCGCGGGCGGTCCAGGCGTTGGGATAGCCGCTGCCGTCGAGGCGCTCGTGGTGCGCGGCCGCCAGCTCCGAGACCTCGCGCAACCCGGGCACGCGCTCGAGGATGCGCCGCGTGATCCGCGGATGCGTGACGATCGCCGCGCGCTCGCCGGCGGTCAGCGGCGCCGGCTTGTCGAGGATCGTGTTCGAGATCGCGAGCTTGCCGATGTCGTGCAGGCGCGCCGCGCGGTTGAGGTCGCGCAGCGTGTCGGCGTCGGCCTCGAGCGCCGCCGCGAGGCTCGTCGCGATCACGCTCGTGCGGTCGGAGTGACGGTAGGTCCACGGCGACTTGGCGTCGATGACCGCGGCGAAGGCGTCGGCGATGCCGTCGAGCCCGCCGGCGCGCACCGGCCGGTCGACCGGCGCGACGGCCTGCAGGTCCGGCTCGACCAGCGTCGACCAGAAGCCGTCCTCGATCCCGTCGAGCGCGTCGACGAGCGCCGGGTCGAACCACGTGCCGCGCCGCTTGCGCGCGATCTCCAGGGCGGCCGGCAGGCCGCTCTGGGCGTGGAAGATCTCGAGCGTCTGGGCCAGGCACAGGATCCGCCCGAAGAGCGGGATCGCGTCGCCGCGCAGCCCGTCGGGGTAGCCGCCGCCGTCCCAGTGCTCGTCGAGCGTGTAGATCGCCTCGGCCGTGCGCTCGGGCAGCCCGAGCATGCGCGCGATCTCGGCGCCGCGCTCGCAGCGCGCCTGCATGAAGTGGCGCGTGACCTCGCCCTCCGCGCGGACGTCGAGCAGCCGCCGGACGACCTTGCGGCGCGGCGTCGCGACGCGGACGGCCCACACGAACGCCGGCCACGGCCGCGACCAGTCGATCCGCTTCGACGCGCGCTTGGCCGCGTGGTCGTCGGTGCCGAACAGCGCCGCCATGTGCGCCGAGTTCGCCGAGCAGCCCGCGTCCTTGAGCAGCAGCGCGTAGAACAGGTCGTCGCGCTCGGCGCGCGAGAGCCGCAGCTCGTCCGCGAGCCGCATCCCGATCAGGCACGAGCGCACCGCGTGGCCGGCGGGTTCGCCCTCGGTCAGATCGAGCGCGTACGACATCCCCCCGATGACCTCCGAGAGCCGGACCTCGTCCGGCAGTACGACCATTCGGGCAGTATTCCAACCTCGCAAGATGATCGAAACGCGCGTCGGCCCGATACTGGAGCGCAGCGCCGCCCGCCACCCGGGGCTGGTGGTCGGGGTGCACGCGGCGGGCGAGAGCGGCATCTGGAGCCGCGGCGTCGGTCCCGGCGCGGTCTTCGAGATCGGCTCGATCACGAAGACGTTCACGGCGACGCTGCTGGCGGCGATGGTGCGCGACGGGCTCGTGCGGCTCGACGATCCCGTCGCACGGCACCTGCCGGTCGCGCCCCCGGTCGTCAACCGCGAGATCACGCTCGAGGACCTGGCCACGCACCGCGCCGGATTGCCGCGGCTGCCCGCCGGGATGCTGGTCGCCTCCATGACCACCGAGCGTCACGATCCGTACGCGCGCCTCGACGACGCGCGCATGCGCCAGGCGATCGCCGAGACCAAGCCGAAGCGCATGCCCGGCGGGCGGTTCGCCTATTCGAATTACGGCTTCGGCCTGCTCGGCTACGCGCTCGCGCACCGCGCGGGGATGAGCTACGGCGAGCTGGTGCGCGAGCGGATCACCGGCCCGCTCGCCCTCGCGCACACCTCGCTCGACGCCGGCCCGCTGACACAGGGCCACGGCGTCTTCGGCCGTCCGGCCCACGCCTGGGACCTCGCGTCGCTGGCGGGCGCCGGCGGCCTGCGCTCGACCGCCGCCGATCTGCTCACGCTACCTCGCGATCCACACGACCGACGGCCCGCTCGCCGAGGCGGCCCGCATGACCCGCGTCCGGCGCGCGGACGTCGGCAAGATCGGCATGGGACTGGCGTGGATGATCCTGCCGCCGCACACCGGCCCGCCGTGGGTGCGGCTCGAGCACGAGGCGCTGATGCACGAGGGCGGAACCGGCGGCTTTCGCTCGTTCGCCGCGGTCGTCCCGTCCACCGGCACCGCCGTCGTGATCCTCGCCAACCGCGCCCACGGCGTCGGCAACCTCGGCATCAAGCTCCTCCGCGCGTTCTAACTCAGCGCGGCGTACTGCGCCCGCGCGCGGCCCAGGGCCGCCTCGGCGTCCTGGCGCAGCTCGACGAGCAGGTCGCGGCCGGCCATGCTGCATTGGAAGGCCTGCTCCATCAGTCGCGCGAGATCCGACGCGCGGGCCTCGGCCAGCCGCGCCTCGGCGTGGGCGACGGCGGCCTGGAGGGCGGGCGCGGCGCCGCGCGTCGGCATCGCGGTCGCGTACGGGGAGGTCTCCCACTGGCGGACGAGGTTGCCGATCCCGTCCGCGTCGCCCGCCTTGTAGGCCTGGTTGAGCCGCTTCATGAACGCCTCGGCGTGGGAGCGGCCGGCCTCGTCGTGCACGAGGTCGGGGTGCATGCGCTTGGCGGCGTCGCGGAACAGCGGTCTTCAGGTCGTCGCCGGGCGGCGGGCCGGCGGGGGCGGGGATCGCGCCCAGCGCGGTGGTCGTCTCGCGGAACCGCTGTTCGGCGGCGTCGGCGGCGGCGGCGTCCTCCACGGCGCCCGTGCGCGCGGCCACGATCGCCAGGACCTTCGCCTCGAGCTCCTGCGCCTGGACCTCGACGACGCCGACCGTGCGCAGGTAGTCGGACTGGAACGCCGCCAGCTCGGACCGCAGGGTCGCGTGCTCCTCCTCGAGCGCGGCGAGGCGGTCGCGCAGGCGCTCGGCCTCACGCGCGTCCGCGGACAAGATCGATCAGCCGGCCGAGGATGCGCTCGCCGTCGACGCGCAGCCCGTTGTGGTCGTACTCGCTCGTCACCCAGCCGTGCAGGTTGGGCGTGCCGGCGACGGTCTGCTCGGAGAACACGCGCTCGACGTAGAGGTCCTCGGTGTAGATCGCGGCCGCGGTCGGCACCGTGTTGGCGGCGAGCACGTCGGGGTCGTAGAGCCGCGGCCATTCGCGCGCGGCGAGCTCGTGCGCCGTCGCGCGCGCGGGCGCGAGCGCGCTGTAGTCCTCGAACACCCACGGGAAGAAGTGCTCGCCGGTCAGCAGCTCGACCTGCTCGTCGAAGACCGCCGGGCGCACGCGCTCGGCCGACCAGTTCGTGACGCCGCCGTCGGCCCAGCAGGCCTCGTGCAGCAGCGCGTAGATCGGGTTGCGGGCGATGCCGAGGTCGTCGGCCACGTCGTGCAGGAACGTCGGCGACTCCGGCGGCAGCTCGAGCAGGTAGTGCAGGTTCTCGGGACCGTCGCTCATCCCGAGCGAGCGGCCGTGCGTGCGCAGCCGGCGCGCGGTCAGCGGGTCGCCGTCCGGGAGCCGCACGTCGTGCGCCTCGAGGTGCGCGACCAGGGCGCGCACGCGATCGCGATCGGCCGGGAAGCGCTCGTAGAAGCGGCGGTTGCGCTCGAGCATGCGCTCGTAGGTCGCGCGGTAGACGTCGTCGATCGAGACGCCGATCCCGGGCACGCCGCCGGTCACGAACGCCTCGCGCAAGCCGTCGGGCGCGAACGACAGGTAGCTGAAGACGCACAGCCCGCCGAAGCTCTGCCCGAGCACGCTCCAGGGCCCGGAGCCGAGCGCCTCGCGCAGCAGCTCGGCGTCGCGCACGATCGCGTCGGCGCGGAAGTGGGCGAGGTAGTCGGCGCTCTCGGTGCCGAGCACCGGCGTCGAGCGTCCGGTCCCGCGCTGGTCGAGCATCAGCACGCAGAAGTCCTCCAGCGCGCGATCGAGCCAGCCCGGCCCGCGCGGCGTGCCGGTCGGCCGCGGCGCCTCGAACCCCGGCCCGCCCTGCAGGTAGACCAGATACGGCTTCTCGCGTCCCTCGGGCTCGGCCACCTCGCGCGCGAAGATCGTGATCTGCTCGCCGTCGGGCTCCGAGTGGTCGAGCGGGACCGTCAGCTCATGGTCGGTCAGGACCAGCCCGGCGAGCGCGTAGCTCATTCCACCGACTCCAGGAAGCCGAAGAACGTCGCGTTGAAGCGCTCGCGCGCGTCGAGCGGCGGGAAGTGGCCGGACTCCTCGAACCACTCGCTCTGCACGCGGCCGCCGCCCGCCGCATAGCGATCGAGCACCGCGCGGATCTGCGCCACCATCGGCTGCGGTGCGAACACGTCCGCGCCCGGCCAGCCCGGCACCACGCCGAGCGAGCCCAGCGTGCCCATCTCCCACGGCGAGCCGTCGGCGACCACGATGTCCTGCGCGCCGTGCGTCCACAGGATCGGCGGCTTCGGGTCGAGGTCGACGATCTCCGCCCAGTGGCAGTACTTCGGCGAGAGCGCGTTGAGGATCCCGCGCGTGCCGGGCGCGATCCCCGGCCAGTGCTCGGACGTGCCGGTGTCGCCGGGGTAGCCGTCGTCGCCGGTGAGCGACTTCAGCACCTCGCTCAGCAGCAGCTCCTCGCGCTCGGGCGGCTCGCGGTGCCCGACGCGCCAGTACGAGCTGTTGAGGACGTTGCGCGGGGCGGTGTCGCCGTCCGACGAGCGGTCGCCGGCGGCGAGCCGCGCCGTGAACTCCGGGTTGCCGGTGCCGCCGCCGGAGCCGGCGTAGTCCGGGTAGTGCGGCGTCCCGTCGAGCTTCGTCGCGCCGTACCCGTACGGGCCGACCGGGTCGATGAACGTCAACGAGGCAGTCGGGCGGTCGAGCGCGAACGCCGCGATCGCGGCGCCACCGGTCGACCAGCCCACCAGATGGGGCGGTCGCGAGATGCCCAGCGCCTCGAGCAGCGCCGCCGTGTCGTCGGCCCAGTCGCGCAGCCCGCGGGTGGCGTCGATCGGCACGCGCTCCGTGTCGCCGAACCCGCGCATGTCCGGCGCGAGCAGCCGGTAGCGCGGCGGCGCCACGTCGAAGAGGTGCTCGAAGAAGCGGCCGGTGGAGAGGTTGCCGTGGATCAGGACGACCGGGATCCCGTCCTCGGGACCGGACTCGACGAGCTGCATCTCCAAGCGGTCGGTGGCCACGCGATGCGAGCGCATCGCGCGAGACTATCCCGCCACCAGCACGCGACACGGGATTCCCGGATAACGTTCGGGACATGACGGCATCCAACGGAGCGAGCGAGGGACATGGGGCGTCGATTCGGCGGGTGGAGGATCCGCCGTTCCTACGCGGAGCGCGACCGTACACGGATGACCTGCGCGAGCCTGAGGCGGCCTACGCGGTGTTCGTCCGCTCCGGTTTCGCGCACGCCAAGATCAACGGCGTCGACAAGTCCGAGGCGCTGGCCGCGCCCGGCGTCGTCGGCGTCTACACCGCAGCCGATCTGAACCTCAACGACTTCGCCGCGGGCCCGCCGCCGGTCGTGACGCCGGAGGAGATGCGGCGTCCCGTGCTGGCCAAGGACCGCGTGCGGTTCATCGGCGAGCCGGTCGCGGTGGTCGTGGCCGAGACGCGCGCGCAAGCGGTCGACGCGTCAGAACTCGTCGACATCGACTACGACGACCTCGACGTGCTGGTCGACATGACCAAGGCGCTCGACGACGACGCGCCGAAGCTGTTCGACATCGGCAACCTGGCCGCGGCCGGGCCGGAGGGCGAGGACGCGCTCGCGGATGCCGAGGTGCGCGTCGGCGAGCGCTTCATCAACCAGCGCCTGGCGGCCGTGCCGATGGAGCCGGGCGCGGCCTTGGCTGCGCCGGACGAGGAGACCGGCGGCTTCATCCTGTGGACGCCGAGCCAGGGCCCGCACGCCTACCAGGGCGCGATCAGCGCTGCGACCGGGATCGAGGCCGAGCAGCTGCGCGTGGTCTCGACCGCGACCGGCGGCGGCTTCGGCGCCCGCATCGCGTGCTACCCGGAGCAGGTCGTCGTGGTCGCGCTCGCGCGCGAGCTCGGCCGCGCCGTGCGCTACATCGAGACGCGCTCGGAGACCATGCTCGAGATGCAGCACGGGCGCGCGCAGGTGCAGGACGTCGAGATCGGCGGCACCCGCGACGGCAAGGTCACCGGGCTGAAGGTGCGCGTGACCGCCGACTGCGGCGCCTACCCCGCGGACGCCGGGCTGATGCCGATGCTGACCGGCCTGATGTCGTGCGGCGTCTACGAGATCCCGAAGGTCGACTTCCACTGGAACGCGGTCGTGACCAACACGACGCCGATCGGCGCCTACCGCGGCGCCGGGCGCCCGGAGGCGACCGCGCTCGTCGAGCGCGCGATCGACATGTTCGCGGCCGAGATCGACATGGACCCGGCCGAGGTCCGGCGCAAGAACTTCATCACGGAGTTCCCGCACCAGACCGTGACGGGCGCCAACTACGACTCTGGCGAGTACCTCGGCGCGCTCGAGAAGTGCCTGTCCAACGCCGGCTACGACGAGCTGCGCGCCGAGCAGAAGGAGCGCCGCGAGCGCGGCGACGTCCGCCAGCTCGGGATCGGGATCTGCAGCTACGTCGAGTGGACCGGGTTCGGCTCCGAGCTCGGGACCTGCGAGGTGCACGAGGACGGCAAGGCCACCGTGACCGCGGGCACGTCCTCGCACGGCCAGGGCCACGAGACGGCCTACGCGCAGATCGTCACCGGCACGCTCGGGATCCCGCTCGCCGACGTCAAGGTCATCCAGTCCGACACCAAGTTGGTCAAGCGGGGAATGGGCACGATGGGCTCGCGCTCGCTCCAGGTCGGCGGCACCGCGGTCCAGCAGGCGACCGACGAGGTGCTCGAGAAGGCCAAGCGGCTCGCCGCGCACCTGCTCGAGGCCGATGCCGGCGACATCGAGGTGGTGCACGGCCAAGGGCTCGGCGTGACCGGCTCGCCGGCCTCGGCGATCCCGTGGGCCCAGCTCGCGGCGGCGGCCAGCGATCCCTCGCGGACGCCCGAGGGCTTCGAGGGCGGCCTGGCCGCGGAGAACGACTTCGAGACGCCGGACGCCACGTACCCGTTCGGGACCCACGTGGCCGTGATCGAGGTCGACACCGAGACCGGCCTGGTCGATCTCGTTCGGCACATCACCGTCGACGACTCGGGCCGCATCCACAACGAGAAGCTGCTCGAGGGCCAGGTCCACGGCGGCATCGCCCAGGGCGTCGCGCAGGCGCTCTACGAGGAGATCGCGTTCGACGAGGACGGCAACAACGTCACCGGCAATCTCGCGGCGTATGCGATCCCGAGCTCGAGCGACCTGCCGTCGTTCGAGACCGAGCGCACGCAGACGCCGTCGCCGCGCAACCCGCTCGGCGCCAAGGGCGTCGGCGAGTCCGGGGCGATCGGCTCGACGCCGGCGGTCTGGAACGCGGTCGTCGACGGGCTCTCGCACCTCGGGGTCAAGAACATCGACATGCCCGCGACGCCGCAGCGGGTCTGGCAGGCGATCAGCGCGGGCGGGTGATCTCGGTCAGCGCGCCGGTCAGCGCGCCGATGTCCTGAAGCGTCGTGCCGAGCCCGATGCTCGCCCGGACCGCCCCGGGCAGCTCGGGCTCGCGCCCGGCGCGCAGCTCGGCGTGGAGCCGGCTCGCCTCGGCCTCGGGGACGCCGAGCAGGCGCGTGATCAGCGGGTGCGCGCAGAAGCAGCCGTGGCGGACGCCGATCGCGTACTCGTCGCTGAGCCGCGCCGCGAGGGCTTCAGCCTTGTGTCCGTCGAGGGTGAAGCTGGCGACGCCGACGCGGTCGTCATGGTCCGGCCAGAGCGCGAGCTGCGTCAGGCCGGGAATCTCGTCCAGCCCGTCGTGGAGCTGCGCTGCCAGCGCGCGCTCGCGGTCTGCGACCGCGTCCATGCCGATCGCCTGCAGCGCCTCGCAGGCGGCGGCGAAGGCGACGGCGCCGATCACGTTCGGCGATCCGGCCTCGATAGCGGTCGGGCGCGTCGGCCCAGACGACGTCGTCGAGCGTGACGAGCTTGATCGCGCCGCCGCCGTGCAGCAGCGCGTCGCCGTCGAGCGGCGTGCGGCTGACCAGCGCGCCCGCGCCGAACGGCGCGTAGAGCTTGTGGCCGGAGAGCGCGAGGTGGTCGATGCCCGCCGCCGCCATGTCGATCGCGCGGTGCGGCGCGAGCTGGGCGGCGTCGACGAAGAGCTCGGCGCCGTGGGCGTGGGCGAGGCGCGCGAGCTCCTCGAGCGGCCACACCTCGCCGGTGACGTTGGAGGCGCCGGTGACCGCGAGCAGGTCGACCGGCGTGGCGTTCAGCGCCGCTGCGGTGCGCGTCAGCAGCTCGTCGGCCGAGGCCGTGAACGGCAGCAGGCGCAGGTCGTGCCGGCGCCAGGGGAGCATGTTGGCGTGGTGCTCGACCGGGGTGGAGAGCACCCTCGTGCCGGGCGGGAGCGCGTGCGCGAGGACGTTGACGGCCTCGGTCGTGTTGCGGACGAAGACGACGCTTTCTCCGCCCACGAAGTCCGCGACGACGTCGCGGGCGTGCTCGTAGGCGGCGGTCGAGATCTGCGACTTCGCGCCGGTCCCGCGGTGGACGCTGCTGTAGAACGGGACGAAGGCCTCGACCACGTCCCACACCGCGGCCAGGACGGGGGTGCTGGCCGCGTAGTCGAGGTTGACGTAGCGGCGCGGGTGCCCGTCCGCGCAGGGCACCTCGACATCGTTGCCGAGGAGGTGCGCCGGTGGCACGAGGACGCTCATGCGGCGATCCTCTCGCGCGCGCGTTGGGGGAAGCTTGGGGGAACATGGCTACCAGGCGAGGCGGAGCCGGGCGGTGCGGCGCTCGCGGCGGGGCGAGGAGAGCTGGCGGGCGCGCCGGCGCAGGATCTCGACGGCATCGGCCGAGCGGGTGAACGGGTCGGCGATCGCTGCGCCGTCGCGGGCCGAGATCGCGGCGATCAGCTGGTCGCCGTCGGTGGCGACGAGCTGCGGGGCCAGCAGGGACGGGGCGGCTGTCGAGCTGCGCGAGACGGCTGATGGCGGCGGCGTCGGCGGCGGTGGCGGAGCGGATGGTGAGGTTGGTCATGGGCTGCATGGTGCGGCGTCGGCTCGATCATGTCCAATGATGAATTGGACGCTATGGCATAATGTTCCGTGATGCTCGATCTGAAGCTGCTCACCACCTTCCGCGAGGTCGCCGTGCGCGGCTCGTTCTCCGACGCGGCCGCCGCGCTCGACTTCACGCAGCCCGCCGTCTCGCAGCACATCTCCCGGCTGGAGTCTTCGCTGGGCGTCAACGTGCTCGAGCGCAGCGCCCGCGGCGTCTCGCTGACGCCGGCGGGCGAAGTGCTGGTGCGGCACGCCTCGGCGCTGCTCGATGCGGCGCGGCGCGCCGAGGAGGCGGTCCGCGAGGCGGGCGGCGTCGGGCGCGCCGCAGGTGCGCGTCGGCGCGTTCCCGTCCGCCGCGGCGGGTCTGCTGCCCGGCGCGACGCGCGAGCTGCGCTCGCGCCGGCCGGATGCCGAGCTGACGCTGCAGGTGCTCGAGGACGAGCCGGCGCTGGACGCGCTGCTCGCGGGCCGGATCGACGTCGCCGTGATCGTCCAGTCGGCGCTGTCGCCGCCGCGGCCGCGCGCCGGCGTCGAATACATCCCGATCTCCGACGACGAGCTGCGGGTCGCGGTCGCCTCGGACCACGCGCTGGCGACGCGCGCCTCGGTCGCGCTGGAGGAGCTGCGCGACGAGCCGTTCCTGATCACCGAGATGGCCGGCACGTGCGCGGACTCGAACGTCGTGCTGCACGCGTTCCGCGAGGCGGGCTTCGAGCCGAACGTGCGCTTCGAGTCCGACGACTACCAGGCGCTGCAGGGGATGGCGGCGTCGGGGATCGGCGTCGCGCTGATCCCGACGCTGGCCCTGACCAGCTCGCGCTCGGACGTCGTCGTGCTGCCGCTGCGCGGCCGGGCGCCGTCGCGGCAGATCCTCGCCGCCGTGCGCTCCGGCGAGCAGGACCCGCTGGTCGAGCACCTGATCGAGTCGCTGCGCCGCACCGCGCGGGCGCTGGCGGGCGTGCCGACGCTGGCGGCGGTGGGCTGACCTAGCGTCAGCCGCGCCTTGAGCTCGGCGGCGATCTCGTCCGCCGGGCGGTCGCCGTCGACGTCGCACCAGGACGTCGCGGTAGTGCTCGATCAGCGGCTCGGTGTCCTCCTCGTACTCGCGCAGCCGCTCGGCGATCACCTCCGGCGTGTCGTCGCCGCGGCCGCGGGCCGAGCAGCCGCCTCTCGACTACGTCGTCCGGGACGTCGCAGGTAGACGACGGCGTCGAACTCGAGGCCGCCGGCCTGCGCGAGCGTGCGCGGGTAGCCGTCGAGCACGTAGCCGTCGTGGTCGGTCGAGCGCGGGCACGACGGCGCGGGTGACGAGCTCGTCGGGCGCGAGCCGGCCGGCGGCCATGTGCGCCTTGACCTCGCGGCCGAGCGGCGTGTCGCCGGCGACCTCGTCGCGCAGCACGTCCCCCGAGGAGATGTGCGTCGACGCCGAGCTCGTCGCGCCAAGCCGAACGCCCTGCGTACCCTTGCCGCCTCCGGGCGGCGCGAGCATGAGAACCCTCACGCCGCGAGCGTATCGACCGGCTCGGAATACCGGCTCGCCGGTTAGCCGCCCGGCGTGGTGCGGCGGACCGCATTGCTCGCCGCGCGGCTCGCCGCGCATGATCGCGAGATGAAATATCGCGACCCCCTGCCGCAGCTCGATGGCCGGCTGTTCCTGACCGACGGCGGGATTGAAACCGTACTGATCTTCCACGAAGGCCTGGACCTGCCGGCGTTCGCGGCGTTCGACCTGCTCAAGGACGACGCCGGAACGCGACGCGCTGCGCCGCTACTACGCGCCGTACGCGTCGCTGGCGGCCGAGCGCGGCGCTCGGGTTCGTCGCCGAGAGCCCGACGTGGCGCGCGAGCCCGCGCTGGGCGGCCGAGATCGGCTACGGCGAGGACGAGCTGACGGCGTTCAACCGGCGCGCGATCGCGCTGATGGAGGAGCTTCGCGCGCAGTACGAGCGTCCGGGCGCCCCGGTCGTGATCAGCGGCTGCGTCGGCCCGCACGACGACGGCTACAACCCCGCCGAGATGCTGTCCGCGAAGGACGCCGAGGACTACCACGCGACCCAGATCGCGACCTTCGCCGACACCGCCGCCGACATGGTCACCGCGATCACGATGACCTACGCCGAGGAGGCGATCGGCGTCGACCCGCGCGGCGACGCGCGCCGGCCTACCGGTGGTCGATCTCCTTCACGGTCGAGACCGACGGCCGGCTGCCGAGCGGCCAGATGCTCGGCGAGGCGATCGCCCAGGTGGACTGGGAGACGAGCGCCGGCCCCGCCTACTACATGATCAACTGCGCGCACCCGACGCACTTCGAGGCGGTCCTCGACGGCGAGCCGTGGCGCGAGCGCATCCGCGGCCTGCGCGCGAACGCCTCGACCCGCAGCCACGCGGAGCTCGACGAGGCGACGGAGCTCGACGAGGGCGATCCGATCGACCTCGCCGCCCGCTACGCCGGCGCTCTCCGGCGCGCTGCCGCGGCTGAACGTGCTCGGCGGCTGCTGCGGCACCGACCATCGCCACCTCGAGGCGATCGCGGGCGCCGTCGCCTGACTCAGCTCACCCGCGCGACCAGCCTGACCAGAGGTTGGCCGGCGGGTCCTGATCGTCCCAGCGATCGTCGTGCTCCCACGGCGTACGCGCGGGCGGCTCCACCGGCTGGACCGGCTCCGGGGACGGAGGCGGCTGCCACGCGCGCGGCGGCTCCGGCGGCGCAGGAGCCGCCGGCGTCGCGGCGCGGCGCTGCCAACTGTCGAGCAGGACGAAGATGATCCCGCCGACAAGGGCGGCGAGGACGATCGAAGCGGCCACGGTCATGGTGCTCAAAGCCTAGTGGCCGCCTCGAAACGAGACCTAACGGGATCCGTTACGGTCGCGTGGATGAGCGAGCCTGGCCAGCGGTGCGAAGGACCAAGCACGGGTTTCAGGCATCCCGGGGGTGGCTCCGCCGTGAGTGACCTGGTCGTCGACACCGACAGCGACCTGCTCGCGCGTCTGCGCGCCGGCGACCAGGACGCGTTCATGACGCTCGTCGACCGCTACGGGCCGCTGATGCTGCGGATCGCGCTCAGCCACGTCCGCAGCCGCGCCGTCGCCGAGGAGGTGGTGCAGGAGGCCTGGCTCGGCGTCCTGCAGGGGCTCGACCGCTTCGAGGGCCGCTCGAGCCTGAAGACCTGGATCCTCCGGATCGTCGCCAACCGGGCGCGCACGCGCGGCGAACGGGAAGCGCGCAGCATCCCGCTGTCGGCGCTCGCGGGCGCCGAGGAGGACGAACCGTCCGTCGACCCGGACCGCTTCCGCCCCGCCGACGACCCGCGCTACCCCGGCGGCTGGGCGATCCCGCCCCACAGCTGGGCGCGCATGCCCGAGGAGAAGCTGTTGGCGAGCGAGACGCTGCAGCAGGTGCGCGCGGCGATCGCAAAGCTCCCGCCGCGCCAGCAGGAGGTCATCGTGTTACGGGACGTCGAGGGCTGGGAGCCCGAGGAGGTCGAGGCCGCGCTCGATCTCACGCCTGGCAACCAACGCGTGCTGCTGCATCGCGCGCGCTCGAAGGTCCGCGGCGACCTCGAGCACTACTTCGAGGCCGCATGACGGAATACCCGGTCATCCCCGGCGGGATCAGCTGCCGCGAGGTCGTGGAGCTCGTCACGGCCTACCTCGAGGGTGCGCTCAGCGCGGAGCTCAGTGAGCGGCTGGAGATCCACCTGCGCCACTGCACGCCCTGCACGGAGTACGTCGCCCAGCTGCGCACGACCGTCCGGCTGGCCGCCGTGGCGACCGCCGAGCTCGAGCTCAGGCCCGACCGCGACGCGCTGCTGCGCGCGTTCGGAGAGTTCAAGCGCTCCTGAGCAGCGGCGCCGTGAGGCAGGTCGGGCCGCCGTCGCCCTTGAGGCTCAGCTCGCTGCCGTCGTAGACGTGCACCTCGACGCCGCGCTTCTCGAGCGCGCGGCGGACGAGCGGGACGCCGTCGACCATCACGACCACCCCCGGCCGGACCGCGAGGAGGTTGCAGCCCATCGTGCGGTAGCTCTCGGGATCGATCGCGAGGTACTCGATCCCGCGCGCGCGGATGTCCTGCAGCAGTCGCACGGGCGCGAGCGGCTCGAAGACCACGAACAGCGATTCGGTCACGCCCGAGATGAACGACTGCAGGTGCAGGACGTACGCCGGCCCCTGGTCGTGCGGCATGTCGTAGGTCTCGACGTGGACGCCCTCGGGCGCGAGCAGTTCCTGGAGCCTGGCGGCACCGGCGCGGTTCGTGCGGTAGCCGAGGCCGACGGCCGCGGTCTCGCTCGTCGAGCCAGAAGCGGTCGCCGCCGTCGGCGTAGGCATCGCCTTCGAGCGTGCCCAGGATCGGCACGCCGGCCGTCTCGAGGGCGTCGCGCGGCGTGCCCGGGCTCACGGAGGCGCGCGGGCTTGGCCATGTTGAGCGGGATGCCGCCGGCGCCGCTGACGATCAGCGGGTCGTGCATGTAGACCGAGTCGACCTGCCCCTCGAGCGCGTCCGCCACCTCGACCTCGACGCCGAGGCCGTCGAGCAACTCGACGAACTGCTCGTGCTGGCGCTGGAGCGCGATCGGGTCAGGCGTGCGCCAGCCCGCACCGGCCCAGTCGCCGCTGAGCGCGGGGCGCCGCACGAGCACCCGCCGCAGCGGCGCGACCATCGAGGTGACGCCGAAGCGGGCGGTCATCACCGCGGATGGTGTCAGCTCGAGCGGATCACTTCCTACGCGCCGCCTGTCACAGGAGCTCCGCGATGACCGCGGCGGCACGCGCGGCGCCGTCGGTCTCGACGTCGTGGTAGTCGACATCGCGCCCGATCTCCTCGGCGATGGCGTCGGCGATCTGCTCAGGGCCGTCGAGCTCGAAGTCCATGAAGCGGCCGGCGCCGTAGCGCCCGAGGCGATGCCGGACGTGCAGGTTCTGCTCGAAGTGATGGCGCAGCGGGAAGACGAGGAACGGGCGCTTGTTGGCCGTCAGCTCCATCGCCGTCGTCAGCCCGCCCTGCACCACTGCCAGGTCGCACGCCGCGAGATGGCGGTAGAGGTCGTGGACGTAGGCCCGGATCTCGAGCCCTTCAGCCTCGCCCAGCGACGCGGGGTCGATCCGGGGTCCGGCGACGACGATCATGCGCAGGTCGGGAACGCGTTCGCGGGCGGCCGGGAAGGCGTCGATCACGCGTCGCAGCAGCGCGGCGCCGACGCCCGAGCCGCCCACGGTGACGACGCACACCTGCTCCTGGGACCGGTAGCCGAGCTCCGCGCGCAGGCGCTCGCGGTCCTTGGTGGGCGCGAAGCCGGTGACGTAGCCGGGGAACTCGAAGTGCTGCTCGGTCCAGTCGCGGATCGCGGGCAGCTCGGGGCCGAAGCGGTCCTGCACGACGTCCTCGGGCCGGCCGACGAACAGCGCGCGGTCGCGCAGCCGCGGGTAGCGATCGATGTGCTCGATCATCTCGGCGTTGTAGTCGGCGGTCAGGGCGGTCTCGTCCTCGACCGGCAGCCAGCCGACGAAGTCGGTCAGCCACACGTACGCGGCGCGCTTGAGCTCCGGGTTCTCGTGCAGGAAGTAGTCGACCTCCCAGGCCTCGTCGCCGATCCACAGGTCGTACGGCTGTTCCGACACGAGGTCGTGGAAGACCATGAAGTTCGCGACCAGGATCTCGTCCATCCGGCGCCACGCGTGGAAGCAGTGCAGGTCATGCTCCGCGGACTCGGACTCGATGTGGGCGGACTCGTTGGCGAGCAGCGCGCTCGCGGGGTGGATGCGCTCGCCCTCGGCCTCGAGCACCGCGGTGACCGGGTGCTGCGCGAGCCAGTCGATCTCCAGGTCGGGATGCAGCGCGCGCAGCTCCTGGGCGATCGCGACGTCGCGGCGGGCGTGGCCGAGGCCGATCGGCGACGAGACGAACAGCGCCCGCTTGCGGCGGTTGCGCCCGCGCGTCCACACCCGCGGCCGCGGGCGCTCGACGAAGTCCCGCAGGAGCAGGTTGACCTTGACCGGGTCGCGGGCCTGCGGCCCATGGCCCGCGCCCTCGAGCGTGACCAGCTCGCCGCCGGTCAGCTCGGCCAGCGCCGCCCCCTGGGCGTGTGGGCGGATCAGATCCTGGTCGCCGTGGATCACGAGCACGGGGCAGGTGATGCGGGCCGCGATGTCCCGGAACTCCTCGCGCCCGCAGAGGCCCATCGCGGAGGTCGTGTCCGCGAGCGTCTCGGGGTCGGTCTCGAGCGCCCAGCCGACGCAGTCCTCGATCTGCTTGGTCGAGTGCGGCTCGGGGAACATCTGCGCGAAGAAGAACTCGAGGAAGTCGAGGTAGTCCTTCTGCCAGTAGTGGCGGTTGTACTTCGCCCACGGGTCGTCGACGTCGAGCTCTTCCTCGAAGCGCGAGACGATCGCGCGCTCGGGATGGCCGGGCGCGAGCGGGACCGCCGGACCGATGTAGATCGCGGCCAGCACCCGCTCCGGGTGATCGGCGGCGAGCGGGGTCATCCAGTTCGCCGCGCAGGAGAGGCCGGCGAGGACGGCCCGCTCGGTGCCGGTCGCGTCCATGACGGCGAGCGCGTCGGCCGTGAACTCGGGCTCCAGGTAGGCGGCGACGCCGCGCGGGCGGTCCGACTTGCCGTTGCCGCGACCGTCGAACGTGACGACGCGGAAGTGTCGGGCCAGATACGCGATCTGCCCCTTCCAATGGCGCGAGTGGACGATCGACCACGTGGGCAGCAGCAGGATCGTCGGGTCGCCGTCGCCGTAGACCTCCCAGAAGATCCGGACGCCGTCGCGCTCGATGAATCCTTCCTGGTCCGGATAGCGGGCGCGCGACTGCTCGCGCGCGCCCGCAGCCCGGGGAGGACGGTCATGGCCGGACTTCGAGGACGAGGTTGAACGGCGTCTCGGCCACACGCCGAAAGCGGGTGAAGCCCGCAGCGACGACCACGTCGCGCAGCCGCGCCTCGCCCGCCTGGGCGCCGAGCGCGAGGCCGACGTCCTGCGACAGCGAGGCGGGGGTGCAGACCAGCGTCGAGACCGCGTAGTAGACGCGCCCGACGGGGTTCAGGTTGTCCTCCACGCTGTCGCCGGCGAACGGCTCGACGATCAGCCACGTGCCGTCGTCGGCCAGCGTCTCGCGGATGTGGCGGGCGGCGCTCACGGGGTCGCCCATGTCGTGCAGGCAGTCGAAGGTCGTGACCAGGTCATACCCGCTGCCCGGGTACTCCTGGGCGGACGCGACCTCGAACGCGATCCCGGGGTCGGCCTCGCGCGCCGCGCTGGATCGAGGCGTCGTGGTAGTCGAAGCCGTGGAACTCCGAGCGCGGGAAGGCCGCCGCCATGATCTGGGTCGAGGCGCCGTGCCCGCAGCCCACGTCGGCCACCCGAGCGCCGTCGGTGAGCTTGGCCTCGACGCCGTCCAGCGCCGGAATCCACGACTGCACGAGGTTCGAGCGGTAGCCCGGGCGGAAGAAGCGCTCGCAGCCTTCGAACAGGTCGTGGTCGTGCTGGTGCCAGCCGACACCCGCGCCGCTGCGGAACGCCTCGGCGATCTTGGGCTCGTCGCGCACGGCGGCGGTCATCAGCTGGAACGCGCCGGGCAGGAACGCGGGACTGTCCTCGTCGGCGAGCGCGGCGGCGTGCTCGGCCGGCAGCGTGTAGCGCCCGTCGGCGTAGGTGACGTACCCGCCCGCGGCCTGGGCGTTGAGCCATTCGCGGACGTAGCGCTCGTTGGTGGAGGTCCGTTCGGCCAGCTCCGACGGGGTCAGCGCGCCGGCGCCGGCCAGCGCCTTGTAGAGCCCGAGCCGGTCGCCGATCACCACCAGCGCCGCGTTGAGCGTCGCACCGAGCTCGCCCACGGCCTGGAACACGAACTGCTCGACCTTCGCCTCGTCGATCGCCTGCACCGTCACGGTCATCCTCCTCGGAGAGTCAGGGCGGACGCGAAGCTACGACCGCTCGTCCTCCTTCGCATCAGGAGGGGCTCCTGGGATCTCCGCCAGCGCACGGGCCAGGGCGGCGCGCGAGTCGATCGCGAGCTTGCGGTAGACGTGGCGCAGGTGGTAGTCGACGGTCTTGGGGCTGAGGAACAGCTTCGCCGCCGCCTCGCGCAGCGTGTGACCGTCGGCCAGGACGAGCGCGACCTGCAGCTCGCGCGGCGTCAGCTCGTCGAGCGTGCCCGGTTCGCGCCGGCGCGCCGTCTCCCCGCTGGCGAGCAGCTCGCGTCGCGCGCGCTCGGCGAACGGGACCGCGCCGAGCGCGTCGAAGGTCTCGACTGCGCGGCGCAGCGGCTCGCGCGCCTGCACGCGCCGACGGGCGCGCCGCAGCGCCTCGCCGTAGCACAGCCAGGTGCGCGCCTCCTCGAAGCGATCGGGTGTGCGGGCGTGCAGCCGCAGCGCGCGCTCGAAGTCCTCGGGCTCGCCGGTCACGAGCCCGCGGCTGCGCGCGAGCCGTGCCAGCGACCACGGCTGGCCCTTGGCCTCGGCCGCGGCCGCGAACGCGTCCAGCCGCGTTCGCGCCTCCGCGACGCGGCCGATGCGCAACAGCGCCTCGACGAGCTCGGGCGCCGGTGAGACGTCCGGGTCGGCGATCCCGCGCTCGGCGAGCAGGCGCGCCTTGTCTTCGAGCCGCGTGACCGCCGTCTCCACGTTGCCGAGCCCGAGTTCGAGGTCGGCCAGCGCGTCGAGGGCCCACAGCTGGAAGAACGCGAGGCCGAGCGCGCCGGTCCGCTCGAGGGCCTCGCCGGCATGCTCGCGGCACGCGGCCTCGTGGCCCAGGCGCGCCTCGACGCAGGCCAGGCCGGCCAGCCCGGCGCAGACCGAGGTCGCCTGTCCCGTCTCCCGCGCGAGCCGGATCGCCTCCTCGTACAGCGCCAGCGCGACGGCGTAGCGGTCAGAGGTCGCGGCGTCGCGCGCCGCGAGCCAGAGCGAGACCGGTAGCGCGCCGACGGCGCTCTGGCTGCGCGCCGTCGCGATCGCACGAGCGACGAGGACGCGGCCGCGGGAGGCCTCTCGCAGCCAGAGCGGGCCGTTCGCGGCCCACGCCAGCAGCCACGGGTCGGCCGAGAGCGCATCCGAGCGCTCCAGCAACTCGGTGGCCGCGCCCAGCAGGCGGGCGCCCTCGTCACGTCCGTTGTACGTCAGCGCCATCCCGAGCGCGCAGGTGGCGAAGAAGCGCTCGCGCTCGCCGGCGCCGTCCGGCAGCGCCGCCCAGGCGGCCTCGGCGGCGCGCAGCATCGGGCCCGGCTGCGCCGCGAAGGCGCAGGCGTCCGCGGCCTCCGCCAGCATCACGACCGCCTTCTCGGGCGGCGCGGCGGCGCCGGCCGTGCTGAGGATCTCGTGCGCGTCCATGACCCGCCCGGAGCGCAGCGCGGCGCGCCCGCGCAGGTGGTCGATCTCGAGCCGCAGCACGGGGTCCTCGCACACCTCGCGGGCCTCGGCCAGCCGCAGTGTCGCCCGCTCGGTGTGACCGGCGAGCCAGGCGGCCTCGGCGGCGGCGAACAGGCGGCGCGCGCGCGTGGGCGGCGCGTCCGTGAGCCGGGCGGCCCGCTCGAGCGAGCTGGCGGCGGCGGTGTAGGCACCGCGGGCGCGGGCCCGGAGGCCGGCCTGCTCGAGGTCCCGCGCGGCGTCGGCGTCGGGGCCGAACGCCGCCGCGGCGTGATGCCAGGCCCGCCGGTCAGGATCGGGGTCGGCCTGCGCGAGCGCGCGATGCGCCGCCCGGCGCTCGTCGGACGGCGCGGAGCGATACGCGGCCGAGCGGGCGAGCGGGTGGCAGAACACGACCCGGTCCAGGGCAACGGCGACGAGTCCGGCGCGCTCGGCCGCGTCCAGCGCCGCGAGCTCGAGCCCGAGCGCCGACGCGGCGCGCTCCAGCACGGCGAGCTCGCCCGAGTCCTCGGCAGCGGCCAGCGCGAGCAGCCGCCGCGCGGGCTCGGGCAGCGCGGCGATCCGCGGCGCGAACGCGTGCTCGACGCTCGTCTCGACCGCAGGCGTGCGGTCCAGCGGCAGTTCGGAGGCGGTCGCGGCCAGCTCGGTGAGCGCGAGCGGATTGCCGAGCGTGGCCTCGTACACGCGGTCGGCGGCACCGGGCGGCAGCGGCTTCCCGGCGTGGTGCTCCAGCACCGCGGCGGCGCTCTCCCGATCGAGTCCCTCGAGCGCGAGCGTCGGCAGTGCGGTCTGCATGATCCGTTCGCCGGGCCGCGTCGCGACCAGCAGCGCGACCGTGTCCGCGAACAGCCGCCGGGCCGCGAACAGGATCGCGCTGAGCGAGGACTCGTCCATCCACTGGGCGTCGTCGACGGCCACGAGCACCGGGCGTTGCTCGGCCAGGGCGGCGAGCAGGCTGAGCGTGGCGGCGCCGATCAGGAAGCGGTCGCTCTCGACGCCGGGCGCGAGCCCGAGCGCGCCGCGCAAGGCCGCGGCCTGCGGGCCGGGCAGCGCGTCGACGCGGTCGAGCGCGGGGCGCAGGAGCGCGAACAGACCGGCGAACGGGATCTCCGCCTCCGACTCGACGCCGCTGGCCCGCAGCACGACCATGCCGTGTGCTCGCTCGACGGCGTGCTCGAGCAGCACCGTCTTGCCGACCCCCGGGCCTGCGGAGATGACGAGCACCTGGCTCGTGCCGAGCCGCGCCGCGGCGAGCAATTGCTCGATGCGGGCGAGCTCTTCGCTGCGGCCGATCAGCATCGCGGGAGCGTACGCGGTCACCGCCGCAGCGGTCCGGAATCTGCTCGATCGCGTCAGCTGCCGCGGTATGTGCTGTACGCCCAGGGGGAGACGAGCAGCGGCACGTGGTAGTGCGAGGCGGCGTCCGAGATCGTGAAGCGGATCGGGATCCGGTCCAGGAACTCCGCCTCGCCGAAGTACTCGCCGACGGCGAACTCGAGCTCGTAGGTGCCGGGACCGACGTCGCCGAAGCGGGCGCGGCCGTCGTCGTCGGTGACCTCCGAGGCCACGACGTCGCCGGAGCGCCGCAGCTCGACCGGGATGCCGGTCGCCGGCCGCCCGTTCGCGGTGTCCAGTACGTGGGTGCTCAGGCTCACAGGGCGTCCTCCAGCCGCAGGCGCGCGATCTTGGCGATCTCGCCCAGCGCGGTGTCGATTTCCTCCTCCACCGTGTTCTCCAACCGGCGGTCCGCGTTCGCCAGGATCGACTCGGCCGAGCCGTGCTCGCGCACGCAGACCACGAACGGGATCCCGAACTTCTCGCGGTAGGCCGTGTTCGTGGCCATGAAGCGCTCGTGGTCGGCGGCGGAGAGCTGATCGAGCCCGACCCCCGCCTGCTCCGCGCGCGAGTGCTCGGTGAGCACCCCGACCTTCTCGCCGAGGTCCGGATGCGCCCGGATCAGCTCCAGCTGGGCCTCGAGCGGCGCGGCGTACATCGCGTCGCGCAGCGCCGCGGCGAGCTCGTCGAGCCCGGAGAAGCTCGGCCGCCAGGCGTTCTCGGCGACCCACGGCGAGTACTCGTAGAGCGCGCCGAAGCGCTCGACGAACGTCTCGCGGTCGAGTTCGATCGGCACGGGTCAGACCTCCAGCGGGACGAGTTCGAAAGCGTCGACGTCGACCAGCCCCTGGTCGGTGATCTTCAGCGACGGGATGACCGACAGCGCCAGGAACGAGAGCGTCATGAACGGCGCCTCGGTCGCGACGCCCTGCTCGGCGAGCAGCTCTTGTAGATGTTCGAGACTCTCCGCGACCTGCTCGAACGGCGCGTCGGCGAGCAGCCCCGCGATCGGCAGCGCGAGCTCGCCCCGCACCGAGCCGTCGCACGCGACGACGAGCCCGCCCCCGAGTGTCTGCGCGCGCTCCGCGCACAGCGTCATGTCGCCGTCGTCGACGCCTACCACGACCAGGTTGTGCGCGTCGTGGGCGACCGTCGACGCGAACGCCCCCGCGCGCAGCCCGAATCCGCGCACGAGCCCGAGGCCCACGCGCCCGGTGCCGTGGTGGCGCTCGATCACGGCGATCTTCGCCAGATCGCGCTCCGGATCGGCGACGACCTCGCCGTCACGCACGAGCGGCGTCGCCTCGCCGGCGCCGGTGATCAGCTGCCCGGGCTCGATCTCGATCACGCGCACGCGCGCCGGCTCGCCCGCGATGCCGAACGCGACCGGAATCGAGCGCATCGTGTCGCGCAGCTCCGCCGGCGCCGCTGCCGGATACTCCGGCTCGCGCCCGTCCTTGAAGACCCGCGAGACCCGGAACGACTCGAGGTCGTCGAGCAGCGCGAGATCCGCGACGTAGCCGGGCGCGATCGCCCCGCGCTCGCGCAGGCCGTGGGCGCGCGCGCCGTGCAGCGAGGCCATCACCAGCACGTCCTCGGCCGCGACACCCTCGGCCACCGCGATCCGGCACATCTGGTCGATGTGCCCCTCGCGGTAGAGGAAGTCGGGCTCGCGGTCGTCGGTGCAGAACGCGCAGTAGTCCGGGCCGTGCTCGCGCACCAGCGCCAGCAGCGCGCGCAGGTTGCGCGCGTTGGAGGCCTCGCGGATCAGCACCCACATCCCGCGCCGGCGCTTCTGCAGCGCCTCCTCGGCGGTGAAGGCCTCGTGGTCGGTCGAGATCCCGGCCGCGACGTAGGCGTCCAACGCGGGGCCGACGACGCCCGGCGCGTGCCCATCGACGTGCGCCGCGACCATCCGCGCCAGCACGTCCGAGTCGCCGCCGATCACGCCCGGGAAGTTCATCATCTCGGCCACGCCGAGCGCGCGCGGATGGCGCAGGATCTCGCGCATGTCGTCCGGGCCGAGCGGCCCGCAGGGCGACTCGAAGTCCGATGCCGGGACGCACGACGGGGCCATCACGAAGACGTCGAGCGGCAGGCCCTCGGTGGCGTCGAGCAGCCAGTTCACGCCCTCGACGCCGGCCACGTTGGCGATCTCGTGCGGGTCGCAGACGACCGCGGTCGTCCCGCGCGGCACGACCGCGCGCGCGAACTCGCCCGGCGTCAGCTTGGCCGACTCGAGGTGCACGTGAGCATCGATGAAGCCCGGGACGAGGAACTTCCCGCGCCCGTCGACTCGCTCGCCGCCCTCGTAGGTGCCCACGCCCGCGATCCGCCCGTCGGCGAGCGCGACGTCGCCGTCGAGCCACTCGCGCGTGAAGGCGGAGAAGACCCGCGCGCCCTCGATCACGGTGTCGGGCGGCGCGTCGCCGCGCGCCACGGCGATGATGCGCGCGCGGGCCGCGCCGGCCGTGCCGCTTGTGGCGGCAGCGCCGCTCGCACCGGCCGCGCCGCTCGTGCCGGCCGCGCCGCTCGCGCCGGCCGCGCCGCTCGCGCCGGCCGCGCCGCTCGTGCGGGCCGCGCCGCTCGTGCGGGCCGCGCCGCGCGTGCTCACAGGCCGACCATCTCGTCGGGCCGCACCGGGACCCGCGGCAGCTCACGGCCCGTCGCCGCCCGCAGCGCCGCGACGACCGCCGGCGTGGACGAGATCGTCGGCGGCTCGCCGATCCCGCGCAGGCCGTACGGCGAGTCGGGATCGCCGAGCTCGAAGATGTCGAGCTCGACCGGCGGCATGTCGAGCACGGTCGGGATCAGGTAGTCGGTGAACGACGCGTTGCGCACGAGGCCGTCGACGACCTGGATCTCCTCCATCAGCGCCAGCCCGAGGCCCTGCGCGATCCCGCCCTCGATCTGGCCCTCGACCGCGAGCGGGTTCATCGCCTTGCCGACGTCCTGCGCGGTCGCGATCTCGACCACGCGCACGAGCCCGAGCTCGACATCCACGTCGACGATCGCCCGGTGCGCCGCGAACGCGAACGTCACGTGCGCGTCGCCCTGGCCGAGCTCGTCGAGCGGCTGGGTCGGCCGGTGGTGGTACTCGCGCGTGGCCTCGATGCCGTCGCCGATCTCCCCGCGCCGCTCCCACTCCTCGCGCACGGCGACACACGCCGCCTGCACCGCGCCACCGGTCATGTGCGTCTGACGCGAGGCCGAAGAGGAGCCCGCGGAGCCGACCTGGGTGTCCGCGGGCAGCACGAGCACGTTCTGCACGCCCAGCTCCGTCCGCGCGATCTGGCCCATCACGGTCACGAGCCCCTGGCCGACCTCAGCCGCAGCAGTATGAACCTCGACCAGAGGTTCATCCCCAGCCACGGACAACCGCACGCGCGCGGTCGAGAAATCGTCGAAGCCCTCGGAGAAGCCGACGTTCTTGAACCCCACGGCGTAGCCCGACGCCGCGCACGACGCCCTCGCCGCGCGTGACGTTCGCGACCCCGCCGGGCACGCCTTCGTCCGAAGCGGGCAAGGACCGCGAGCGCACGGACTCGAGCAGCTCGGCCACCGGCGCCGGGCAGTTGATCGGCGCGCCGGTCGGCATCGACGTGCCGGTCGTCATCGCGTTGCGCAGCCGCAGCTCGACCGGGTCCATGTCCAGCGCGGCGGCGAGCTTGTCCATCTGCGCCTCGTGGGCGAAACAGGTCTGGACGGCGCCGAAGCCGCGCATCGCCCCGCACGGCGGGTTGTCGGTGTAGACGACGTAGGCGTCGATGCGCGCGCTCGGCACGTCGTAGGGCCCCAGCGCGAACGAGGCGGCGTTCGAGCAGACCGCGCTCGACGAGGACGCGTACGCGCCGCCGTCGAGCAGGATCCGCGCCCGCACGAAGACCAGCCGCCCGTCGCGCGACGCGCCGTGCTCGTAGCGCATCCGCGCCGGATGCCGGTGCACGTGCCCGAAGAAGGACTCCTCGCGCCCGTAGACCATCTTCACCGGCCGCCCGGTGTGCAGCGCGAGCAGGCAGGCGTGGACCTGCATCGAGACGTCCTCGCGCCCGCCGAAGGCGCCGCCGACGCCCGCGAGCGTGAAGCGCACCTTCTCGACCGGCAGGTCGAGGCAGGCCGCGACCTGGTCGCGGTCGACGTGCAGCCACTGGGTCGCGATCCAGAGGTCGACGCCGCCGTCCTCGGCCGGCACGGCGAGCCCGGACTCCGGGCCCAGGAAGGCCTGGTCCTGCATCCCGACCTCGTACTCGCCGGTCACGACGACGTCGGCCTCGCCCGGCTCGTCACCGTGCGCGATGTGGACGTGGCGCAGCAGGTTGCCCGCCGGATGCAGCGGAGGCGAGTCGGGCGAGAGGGCGAACTCGGGGTCGACGAGCGGCTCGAGCTCCTCGTAGTCGACCTCGATGCGGTCGGCGGCCCGGCGCGCGGTCTCCGGGTGGTCGGCGGCCACGATCGCCACCGGCTCGCCCTGATAGCGGACCTCCGAGAACGCCAGCACGGGCTGGTCGTGATGCTCGAGCCCGTAGGTCTTGCGGCCCGGCACGTCCTCGTGCGTCAGCACCGCGTGGACACCCGGAACGGCCAGCGCGGCGCCGAGCGAGATCGACCGGATCCGCGCCCGCGGATGCGGTGAGCGCAACGTCGCGCCCCACAGCATGTCCTCGGCCCACATGTCCGACGAGTAGGCGAACTCGCCCTTGACCTTCGGCACGCCGTCGGGGCGGCGGACGGACTCGCCGACGCCGTCGCGCACCGTCGTGATGGTGCGTTCACGAAGCCACCTCCGGGATGCCCGTCTGGTGATTGGTCCCTCGCACCGGGCTGGGCTCGGTCAAAGCGTCACCTCCGCCAGCTCGCGGGCGATCTCCTCCACGTCGCCCGTCTTCAACTCGCCGTCCTGGACCACGACCTCGCCGTTGATGATGACCATATCCGCCAGCGGGCGCGGCGCCGAGCACCAGCGCGGCGACCGGGTCGTCGATGCCCGCCCGGTCGAGCCCGTCGAGCCGCCACAGGACGATGTCGGCCAGCTTGCCGGCCTCGAGCGTCCCCAGCTCGTCCTCGCGCCCGAGGCAGCGCGCGCCGTGCAGCGTCCCCAGCTCGAGCGCCTCGGCGCAGGTCAGCGCCGCCGGCCCGCCGCGCAGCCGCGCCGCCAGCAGCGCCTGGCGCAGCTCGCCGCCGAGCTCGCCCGCCTCGTTCGACGCCGCGCCGTCGACCCCCAGCCCGACCGGCGCCCCCGCGCGCACCAGCGGCGCCACGGGCGCGATCCCGGCACCCAGCCGCGCGTTCGACGACGGGCAGTGCGCGACCCCGGTGCGCGTCTCGCCGAAGCGGGCGACCTCGTGGTCGGAAAGATGCACGCAGTGCGCGAGCCAGACGTCGTCGCCGAGCCAGCCCAGCTCCTCCAGGTACTCGACCGGCCGCACCCCGAACAGCTCCAGGCAGAACGCCTCTTCCTCGACGGTCTCGGCCATGTGCGTATGAAGACGAACGTTGCGCGAGCGGGCGTATTCCGCGGTCTCGGCCATCAGCTCCTTGGTGACGCTGAACGGCGAGCACGGCGCGAGGGCGATCCGCAGCATCGAGCCGGGGGAGGGGTCGTGGAACTCGTCCAGCGCCGCGGCGTAGGCCGACAGGATCGCGTCGCGGTCCTCGACGATCGAGTCCGGCGGGAGCCCGCCCGCCGAGACGCCGAGGTCCATCGCGCCGCGGCAGGGGTGAAAGCGGATCCCGAGTTCGCGCGCGGCCTCGATCTCGACTGCGAGCAGGTCGCCGCCGCCGGAGGGGAACACGTAGTGGTGGTCGGAGGCCGTCGTGCAGCCCGAGCGCAGCAGCGCCGCCAGCCCGGCGCGCGCGGCCGCCCGCTCGACGCGCGCGTCGATCCGCGCCCAGACCGGATACAGCTCGACCAGCCACTCGAACAGCGTCGCCTGCTGCGCCAGCCCGCGCGTCGCCCACTGGTAGAGGTGGTGGTGGCAGTTGACCAGCCCCGGCGTCGCCAGGCAGCCCGAGGCATCGACGCGCGGACCCTCGCCGCCGCGCGCCGGTCCCGGCCCGACGGCGGTGATCCGGTTGCCCTCGATCACGACGTGCCCGTCGCGGTGGACGGCGCCCGAAACGGTCGCCACGGCGCAGCCCTCGAGGATCACGACGCCGCCAGCCGCACCGCGTCGAGGATCTTCTCGTAGCCCGTGCAGCGGCACAGGTTGCCGGCCAGCGCCTCGCGGATCTCGGCGTCCGAGGGCGACGGATTGCGCGCCAGCAGATCGTGCGTGGCGACGATCAGCCCCGGCGTGCAGAAGCCGCACTGGACGGCGCCGGCTTCGAGGAACGCCTCCTGGATCGGGTGCAGCGCATCCTCGTCGCCCGCGAGCCCTTCGACCGTGACCACCTCGCAGCCCTCGGCCTGCCCCGCCGCCACCAGGCACGAGCACACCAGCTCGCCGTCCAGGTACACCGAGCACGACCCGCACTCGCCCTGCTCACAGGCGTTCTTCGAGCCGGGCAGCGCCAGCCGCTCGCGCAGCACGTACAACAGCGACTCGCCCTCCCACAGCCCGTCGACCTCGCGCCGCTCGCCGTTGATGGTGCAGGTGAGCCTCATCCGAGCCGCTCCTCCCACGCCCACGTCAGCGTCCGCCGCGCCAGCACGGACAGCGCGTGCCGCCGGTACGCGGCGCTCCCGCGCACGTCGTCGATCGGCGAGGCCGCCGCGGCGACCAGCTCGCCGAACCGCGCCGCGGCCGCGTCGGGCAACGGCTCCGCTGCAGACAGCTCGGCGACGAACGCCTCGGCTTCGTGGGCGCGCAGCGGCGTCGGTCCCGCGGAGCCGATGCACGTGCCGACGCCGCCGTCCCGCAACGCCAGCGCGAACGAGCAGACCGCGATCACCATCGCGTTGCGCGTCCCGACCTTCGCGAACTGCTGCGGCCCTGCGCGGCGGGGATCAGGACCGCGGCGATCAGCTCGTCCGCGGCGAGCGCGGTCTGCTTCGGCCCGACGATGAATTCGTCGATCGCGACCTGGCGCGAGCCGCGCACCGACTCGAGCTCCACCGACGCGCCGCTCGCGAACAGCGGCGGCAGCGCGTCGCCCGCCGGTGACGCCGACCCGAGGTTCCCCCCGATCGTCCCCCGGTTGCGGATCTGCGGTGAGCCGACCGTCCGCGACGCCAGCGCCAACCCCGGCAGCGACGAGCCGAGCTCGGTGATCACGCGCGTGTAGGACACGCCCGCGCCGATCCGGATCCAGCCCGTCCTCCGCGCTCCAATGCGAAAGCTCGTCCACGCGCGTCAGATCGAGCAACGCCTCCGGGCGGCGGCGGGCGAAGTTCAGCTCGACCATGACATCCGTGCCGCCCCGGATGGGTAGGGCATCCGGGTAAGCCGCCCGCGCCTCAAGCGCCTCCCGCCACGTGGGGGGTTGCAGGAACTCCATCCATCAGGATTACACCTCGAACCCCTAACGTGCCACCCGTGCCTTCTGTGACCCAGCGCACGTTTCGCCGTCTCGCCATCCTCAATCGCGGCGAGCCCGCGATGCGTCTCATCCATGCCGTCCGCGAGCTCAACGCCGAGCGCGAGGACGACCCGATCCGCATCATCGCGCTCTACACCGAGCCCGAACGCAGCGCGATGTTCGTCCGCCACGCCGACGAGGCCTACAACCTCGGCCCGACGGCGACCGTCGACGACGACGGCAAGCGCACCGGCGCCTACCTCGAACTACGAGGGCCTCAAGCAGGCGCTGATCGCCACCGAGGCCGACGCGGTCTGGCCGGGCTGGGGCTTCGTCGCCGAGCACCCGGCGTTCGCCGACCTGGTGGAGGAGCTGGGGCTCGTCTTCGTCGGCCCGTCCGGCGACGTGATGCGCGCGCTGGGCGACAAGATCCAGTCCAAGCTGATGGCCGAGAAGGCCGGCGTGCCGGTCGCGCCGTGGAGCAACGGGCCGGTCGAGACGATCGAGGAGGCGCGCGAGCACGCGCGAGCGCATCGGCTTCCCGCTGATGATCAAGGCCGCCGCCGGCGGCGGCGGTCGCGGCATCCGCAAGGTCACCGACATGGACGGGCTCGAGCCCGCGCTGACCACGTCGCGCCGCGAGGCCGCCGACGCGTTCGGCGACGGCACCGTCTTCATGGAGGCGATGGTCGGCAACGCGCACCACATCGAGGTGCAGCTGATCGCCGACGGCCAGGGCCAGGCGTGGGCGGCCGGCGTGCGCGACTGCTCGTGCCAGCGCCGCCACCAGAAGGTCGATCGAGGAGTCCGAGTCAGCGTCCTGCTCACGCCCGAGCAGGAGGAGGAGGTCAAGGAGGCCTCGCGGCGGCTCGCGCTGGAGTCCGGCTACCGCAACGCCGGCACCGTCGAGTTCCTCTACGAGCCGTCCGAGCAGCGCTTCTCCTTCATGGAGGTCAACGCGCGCCTGCAGGTCGAGCACCCCGTCACCGAGGCCGTCACCGGTCTCGACCTCGTCAAGCTGCAGCTGCACGTCGCCGCCGGCGGCCGCCTCGAGGGAGAGCCGCCGGTGCCCGTCGGCCACGCGATCGAGGCGCGCCTGAACGCCGAGGACCCGGCGATCGGCTTCTCGCCCACGCCGGGCCGCGTGCAGGTGCTCGACCTCGCCTCCGGCCCCGGCGTGCGCGTCGACCGCGGCATCGCCGCCGGCGACGTGATCCCGCCCGACTTCGACTCGATGGTGGCGAAGGTCATCGCCTACGGCCGCACGCGCGACGAGGCGATCGCGCGCCTGCGCCGCGCGCTGCGCGAGAGCACCGTGATCATCGAGGACGGCACCACCAACCGCGCCTTCCTGCTGGCGATCCTCGACCGGCCGGAGTTCAAGGCCGGCGAGGTCGACATCGCCTGGCTCGACCGGCTCGGCGTCTCCGGCGAGATGGAGGCCGACGACGGCGCCGACGCCGCGCTGCTGACGGCCGCGATCGAGCTCGCCGACGACGAGACCGCGACCGAGCGCGCGAGCTTCTACGCCTTCGCGCGCCGCGGCCGGCCCGAGGCCAGCGCGCAGGTCTCGCGCGCCGTCGAGGTCCGCCACCGCGGCCAGGCCTACCGGATCGTCGTCTCCCAGCTCGCGCCCGGGCGCTACCGCGCCGACGTCGACGGCGCCGCCGTCGAGGTCGAGGTCGAGCGCCTGAGCGGCCACGAGCGCCGGATCACGATCGCCGGCGACCACGCACCGCGCGATGATCTCCCGCCAGGGCGCCGACCTGCTGGTCGAGGTCCACGGCGTGCCGCACCGCATCACCCGCGACGACGGCGGCTTCGTGCGCTCGCACGGCCCGTCGGTGGTCGTCGCGATCCCCGTCGACGAGGGCGACGAGGTGGCCGAGGGCGACGTCGTCGCGGTCGTCGAGTCGATGAAGATGGAGACGTCGCTGACGGCGCCGTTCGCGGGCCGCGTGCGCCGCGTCCTGACCGGCACCAACGTGCAGGTCCCGGCGCACACGCCGCTGCTGCAGCTCGAGGCGATCGAGGACGAGGCGGCCGAGCAGGCCGCCGACCGCGTCGACTTCGGCGCCGACGAGACCGGCGAGGCGCCCGATCCGCTCGACCGCCTGCACTGGATGCTGCTCGGCTACGACGTCTCCGGCGACGAGGTCGCGCCGCGCGCTGGCCGCGCTGCGCGAGGCGCGCCGACACGCCGGAGCAGCTCGCCGGCGAGCACCGCCTGCTCGACGTCTTCAGCGACGTCCGCGCGCTCAGCCGCGCCCGTCACGACCCGGAGCGCGAGCTGCTGCACAGCCCCGCAGGAGTACCTGCACGCGTTCCTGCGCTCGCTCGACGCCAAGGCCGAGCGGCTGCCCGAGCGCTTCGTGACGCTGCTGCAGCGCGCGCTCTCGCACTACGGCGTCGAGAGCCTCGACCGCACGCCCGCGCTCGAGGAGGCCTGCTATCGCCTGTTCGTCGCCCAGGAGCGCGCCGACGCCGCGCGCGCCGCGGTCGACTGCGATCCTCGAGCGCCGGCTGACCGAGTCCGACGAGCTCGTCGGCACGGTCGGCGACGAGTTCCGCGGCGTGCTCGACCGGCTCGAGCTGGCCACCGAGCGCCGCGACCCGGTGATCGCCGACCAGGCGCGCCAGCTGCGCAACCGCTACTTCGACCAGCCGCGTGATCCTGCAGCGCCAGGTCGAGGCCTACCAGCAGCTCGAGTGCGCACCTGAGCGCGCTGCTGGAGGACCCGGACCGCGCCGACCGCGCCGAGCAGATCGACGCCGTCGTCAAGGCGCCGCAGCTGCTGGCGCCGCAGATCATCGGCCGCCTGAGCGAGACGACCGCCGAGCGAGCACCCGGCGCTGCTGGAGATCATGACCCGCCGCTGGTACCGCGAGCGCGAGCTGACCGACTTCTGGAGCGGCGTCACCAGCGACGGCACGGCGTACGTCACGACCAGCCTACGAGGGCAAGAGCGGCCGCCACCACCTCGCCGCGGCGTTCGTCGACACGCAGCCCTCGACGACATCGCGGGCGCGATCGCGCGCCGCGCGGCGCAGTACCCGCAGGGCGAGTCGGTCTACGTCGATCTCTACGCCACCGCGACCGCGGGCGAGGAGCTGGCGAACGACCTCAAGGCGGCGCTCGAGCGCGCGGACGTGCCGACGCTCGTCCAGCGCATCGTGCTCGACGTGCCCGCGCCGATCCGCGGCGTGTCCGGCGGCCGACGCGATCACGCTGCGGCGCTCGCTCGACGGCGGCTGGCTGATCGACCGCGAGCTGCAGTTCGTGCACCCCGAGCTGGCCGAGCGGCTCGAACCTGTGGCGCATGTCGGAGTTCGCGCTCGAGCGGATCGCCTCGCCGGCGGACGTCTACCTGTTCCGCGGCGTCGGGCGCACGAACCCGAAGGACGAGCGGCTGTTCGCGCTCGCCGAGGTGCGCGAGCTGAGCGTCGTGCGCGACGAGAACGGCCGCGTCGTCTCGCTGCCCGAGCTCGAGCACGCGCTGGCCGAGGCGCTCGAGTCGCTGCGCCGCTTCCAGGCCCGCCGCTCGCCGCGCGAGCGGCTGCTGTGGAACCGCGTGCGGCTGAACGTGTGGCCGGACATCGACCTCCAGCCCGACGAGGCCGGCGCGCTGATCGACCGCTACGCGCGTGAGACCGAGGGCCTCGGGATCGAGACCGTGATCATCCGCGGGCCGCATGCGCGACCCGCGCGACGGCCAGATCCACGACCGCGAGCTGCGGCTGTTCGCGCCCGCCGGGCGCGGCGTGATCGTCGAGATCGACGAGCCGGCGGCGCGGCCGCTGCAGCCGCTGGACGAGGGCGCGCGGCGGATCGTGCAGGCCCGCCGCCGCGGCTCGGTCCACCCGGCCGAGCTGGTCAAGGTGCTCGCGCCCGAGCGCCGCGACGTCCCGCGCGCGCGATCCCGCGCGGCGAGTTCGTCGAGCACGACCTCGACGCCGACGGACACCTCGTGCCCGTCGACCGCCCGCCGGCGATGAACGACGCCGGGATCGTGGTCGGGGTCACGTGCTCCTACACCGACCGCCATCCCCGACGGGATGAAGCGCATCGTGCTGCTCGGCGACCCGACGAAGGCGCTGGGCTCGGTGGCCGAGCCCGAGTGCCGGCGCATCATGGCCGCGCTCGACCTGGCCGAGGAGCTCGGCGTGCCGGTCGAGTGGTTCGCGCTGTCCTCGGGCGCGCGGATCGCGATGGACTCCGGCACCGAGAACATGGACTGGGTCGCGGCCGCGCTGCGCCGGATCATCGAGTTCACACAGCATGGTGGCGAGATCAACGTCATCGTCACCGGCATCAACGTCGGCGCGCAGCCGTATTGGAACGCCGAGGCGACGATGTTGATGCACACGCGCGGCATTCTGATCATGGCTCCGGAGAGCGCGATGGTGCTCACCGGCAAGCAGGCGCTGGACTTCGCCGGCGGCGTGTCGGCCGAGGACAACTTCGGCATCGGCGGCTACGACCGCATCATGGGCCCCAACGGCCAGGCGCAGTACTGGGCGCCGGACCTCGCGGGCGCGTGCAGCGTGCTGCACCGCTACTACGAGCACGCCTACGTCGCGCCGGGCGAGCGCTTCCCGCGCCGCGCGGAGACGAGCGACGCGGTCGAGCGCGACGTGCGCTCGGCGCCGCACACGCTGGCGGGCTCCGAGCTGGCGACGGTCGGCGAGATCTTCTCCGACGAGACGAACCCGGGCCGCAAGCAGGCCTTCGACATCCGCTCGGTCATGCGCGCGGTCGTCGACTCCGACCACCGGCCGCTGGAGCGCTGGGAGCGGATGCGCGACGCCGAGGCCGCGGTCGTCTGGGACGCCCACCTGGGCGGCTGGCCGACGACGATCATCGGCATCGAGTCGCACCCGATCGACCGCTTCGGGCCGACGCCCGCCGACGGTCCCTCGCAGTGGACGCTCGGGCACGCTGTTCCCGAAGCTCGTCGAAGAAGGTCGCGCGCGCGATCAACTCCAACGGCGGCCGCCGTCCGCTGGTCGTGCTCGCGAACCTCGCGGGCTTCGACGGCTCACCGGAGTCGATGCGCCAGTGGCAGCTCGAGTACGGCGCCGAGATCGGCCGCGCGATCGTCAACTTCCGCGGCCCGATCGTCTTCTGCGTGATCTCCCGCTACCACGGCGGCGCGTTCGTGGTCTTCTCGCAGCGCCTGAACGAGGCCTTCGAGACGATCGCCGTCGAGGGCGCGCACGCCTCCGTGATCGGCGGCTCGGCGGCGGCGGGCGTGGTCTTCACGCGCGACGTCACCGCGGCCACGCGCTCCGACGCGCGCGTGGTCGAGCTCGAGGAGCGGATCGAGGCCGCCGAGGCGGCTCGACGCCCGCCGCCTGCGCGGCGAGCTCGCCTCGCTGCTCGACACCGTGCGCGCCGAGAAGATGGGCGAGCTGGCCGCCAAGTTCGACTCGATCCACTCGATCCAGCGCGCGGTCGAGGTCGGCTCGGTGTCGACATCGTGGCCGCGACCGACCTGCGGCCCTACCTCGTCGACGCGATCGAGCGCGGGATGAAGAAGACCGAAGCCGCCGCCGAGGTCATCACGGCCTGAGCGGCGGGCGCTCGTCGGTGAGCGCCGCGCGGACCTCGAATTCGTCGTCCTTGGGCACCAGCAGGGGCCCGGGGACGACGTCGCCGTGCGTGCGCCGCTCGGCCGCGGCCAGCACCTCGAGCGCCATCCGCGAGAGGTCGGCGAGCGGCTGGTGGCGGTTCTGGCGCGTGCCGAGGTCGACCTGCGCCATCCGCTCGAGCCCGACCGCGCGCAGCACGTCGATCAGCATCGCGATCTCGACGCCGTAGCCGACCGGGAACGGGATCCGCTCGAGCAGCTCGCGCGTGGCCGCGATCTCGCCCGCCAGCGGCTGCCGGAAGCCGGCCAGCTCGGGGAAGTGCAGGTTCAGGTACGGGCGCGCGAGCAGCTCGGTGACGCGGCCGCCGCCGTCCGGGTGCGTCGTCGTCGCCGAGCTTGAGCGGGCGCCGGAAGTGGCCCTTGACGAACGCCGACGTCGTCGGTCAGCAGCGGGCCGAGCAGGCCGAGCACGAAGCGCGGCGTCGAAGTCCTCGGTGTCGGTGTCGAGGAAGACGACGAGCTCGCCGGTGGTCGCCGCCAGCCCGCGCCACATCGCGTCGCCCTTGCCGAGCGCCGGCCCGTGCTCGGGCTGCAGAGAAGACTCGTTCTCGACCCGCACGCCGCGCTCGCGGGCGATCGTCCGCCGTGCCGTCGCGCGAGCCGGCGTCGACGACCAGCAGCTCGTCGATCAGGCCGTCGAGCGGCTCAGCGCGTCGAGGATCGCGCCGAGCGTGTCCGCCACCTCGCGCGCCGGGAGGATCACGGAGACGCTGCGGTCCTTGGCCGCGAGCAGCCGCTCGAGCGTGAAGTCGTTCGCGTAGCTGCGCTCGGCGAGCCAGGCGTTGCGCCGCAGGTCGACCGCGAGCCCGCGGCGGGCGCGGCCGAAGCGCCGTCCGGAGGTCGTGACGCGCACCGCGTCGAGCCGTTCGATCGGCACGCCGTGGCGGTGCAGCGCGCGCTCGAAGCCCTCGTCCTCGAGCGCCTCGCGCGGCTCGAGCCGGCCGACCTCGCGCGTAGGTCGCGGCGGTCACGGCGAGCGAGGCGCCGCTGAACTGGTGATGCTCGCGCGCGCCCGGCGCCGGTCAGCGCCGCGTGGCGGCGGGCGCGTCGGCGCGCGCGGCGCTCCAGCACGGCGGGCGGAGAGGTCGTGCGCGCCGAGCTCGATCCGCCCGCCGATCGCCGCGCGCCGGCCGCGACCGCGTCGAGCTGCGCGCGCAGCCAGTCCGGCGCGGGCTCGGAGTCGGCGTCGGTGGTGGCGATCAGGCCGTCCGGCGGCAGGCGCTCGGCGGCCAGGTCCATGCCCTGGCGGCGCGCGTGGCCGACGCCCGGGTGGGCGGCCTCGATCACGTGCAGGGTCATGTCGCCCGCCGCCTCGCGGGCGCGCTGCTCGGTGGCGTCGGTGCAGCGGTCGAGCACGAGCAGGACCTCGTAGTCGGCGCGGCTCACGCCGTCCTGGGCGGCGAGCGCCGCGATGCAGGCGCCGATCAGCTCCTGCTCGTTGTGCGCGGGGACGACGACGCAGGCCTCTCACGGCAGCTGCGCCTTGCGCTCGATCAGCTCGCGGCCCCGCTCGTAGTCCTCGTCGCGCTCGTGCGTGAGCACGCCGACGGTGATGCCGTCGCGCCCGTACCAGATCGTCCACGCGCCGCCGCCGTGGTCGACGACGCGCGTCTCGTCGAAGCCGTCGCCCCAGGCGACGTACTTGAGCGTGTGCTCGCCGATCGTCGACCAGAAGCCGGGCGCGACGTCCCAGTGCGCGTCCTCGCCCGCGATCGTGCGCGCCGGCGACCGCGCCCATGTTGAGCGCCTCGCCCCAGTGCTCGACGGCGAGGTGGCGGCCGGCGGCGGCGTTGTGGGCGAAGGCGACGTCGCCGACGGCGTAGACGTGCTCGCGCGCGCTGCGCATGCGCGTCGACCTCGATCCGCCCGTCGCCGGCGAGCCGGCCGCGCGCTCGACGCCCGCGCGCCGATCAGCACGAGGCCGTCGGGCAGCTCGCTGCACCGCCTCGCCGAGTCGCAGCGTCACGCCGAGCTCCTCGAGCCAGCCCATGATCCGGCGCCCCGCCTCCTCGCCGAGCCGGGTCGGCGTGCGGGATGTCCTCGTCGGAGACGAGCGTCACGTCGAGCCCGCGCAGCGCCAGCGAGGCGGCCGCCTCGCAGCCGATGAAGCCGGAGCCGATGACGGTCGCCTCGGTGCGCGATCTCGACGCACTCGCGCAGCGCGCGGGCGTCGGCGAGGCTGCGCAGGACCAGCGCGTCGCCGGGGATCGGCAGCCGCTTCGGGCTCGCGCCGGTGGCCAGCACGCAGGCGTCGAAGTGCAGCGCTCGTCGCGCAGCGACGACCTGGTCGTCGCGGAGCGCGGTCACGAGGTCGCTGCGGACCGTCACGTCGTGCTCGGCGTACCACTCGGGCGGCTCGATCGCGAGCTCGTCCTCGCTCATGCTCGCCGCGCAGGAACTCCTTCGAGAGCGCGCGGCCGCTTGTAGGGGAGCACGACCTCCGGCGTGACGAGCGTGACGTCGCCGTCGCCGCCGGCCTCGCGGTACGCGCGGGCCGTGGCGAGCGCGCCCGGCCCGCCGCCGACGATCACGAGCCGCATGCGTCGAAGCGGTCGAGGTTGTACTTGTCGGTCCGGCGGCTGTAGGCCGGCTCGCCGAAGCGGGCGCGCAGGCGCTCGTGGACCTCGTCGCCGGTCAGCGGGTAGCGCTCGGCGAGCGGGCGCCAGTGGACGGCCAGCAGCGTGCCGCGCAGCGTGCGCTCGATCGCGTCGCAGCGTGGCGTCGCAGCGCGGGCTCGTCGAGGTAGTAGAGGACCTCGGAGACGACGACCAGGTCGTACGCGCCGTCGGGGTACTCCTCCGGCACCTCGCGGCGCTCGAAGGCCACGTCCGGGACCCGCGCGCGGGCCTGCTCGAGCGCGGCTTCGGCGACGTCGATCGCCAGCAGCGTGTCGCAGTGCGCGACAGGCGGTCAGTGAGCACACCGATCGAGCAGCCGATCTCGAGGCGCGTTGGCGAAGCGGCCGCCCTCGAGCGCCGCGATCGTGGCGTCGTACTTCGCCGCCTCGTACGGGCTGGACGCGAAGTCCCACGGATCCGGATCCGCGGCGTAGAGCGTCGTCGAAGAAGGCAGGGCCGAGACGTTCGGTCACGGCGTCGCCTTACCCGCTCGCGCACTTTCCATCGCGCCAACCGCAACTCTTCGCCGGCGCGCCGGTTCTATTCTCATGGAGAACTGGCCGTCGGAGACAGGGGTGTTTCCGGCGGCACGACCCATTCGGGGAGGAACTACATGCATCATCGGAGAGCGCTCGTCGTGAGCGCGCTCGCGGCTTCGCTGTGCCTGCCGTCGACCGCCTTCGCGGCTCGACGAGGTCAACACGAAGAAGCTGCGCGAGGGCGTGACGGTCAACGGGATCCTGCAGCACGAGCGGGCGTTCCAGGCGATCGCCAACGCCAACGGCGGCACGCGTGCGTCGGGCACGCCGGGCTACGAGGCGTCGCTGCAGTACGTCAAGGGCCGCCTGCAGCGGCCGGCTATCGCGTCAAGCGAGCAGGAGTTCACGTTCCCGTTCTTCCGCGAGCTCGCGCCCGGCCGTGCTCGAGCAGACGGCGCCGACGCCGAAGGACGTACGAGACCGGCACGTTCGACTACTCGGGCAGCGGTGACGTCACCGCGCCGGTGCAGGCCGTCGACGTCGAGTTCCCGCCCGCCGGCGCGGCCGGCACGACCGACTCCGGCTGCGAGGCGAGCGACTTCGCCGGCTTCACGCGCCGGCAACATCGCGCTGATCCAGCGCGGCTTCTGCAACTTCGAGGTCAAGGCCGACAACGCCAAGGCCGCCGGCGCCTCGGCCGTGATCATCTTCAACGAGGGCCAGGCGGGCCGGCACGGAGCTGTTCATCGGCACGCTCGGCAACCCGAAGGACCTCCCGGTCGTCGGGCTCAGCTACGCCGACGCCCAGGCGCTCAACACAGCAGATCACCGCCGGTCCGGTGACGCTGCACGTCACGACCTCGACCGAGGCCGATCTCGAGGCCAAGACCAAGAACCTGATCGCCGACACCAAGCAGGGCAACGCGGACGAGACCGTCGTCGTCGGCGCGCACCTCGACTCCGTCGTCGCCGGTCCGGGCATCAACGACAACGGCTCCGGCTCCGCGACGATCCTCGAGATCGCCGAGGCGATGGCCGAGCAGAAGATCAAGCCGCGCCGCGCGCTGCGCTTCACCTTCTGGGGCGCCGAGGAGTCCGGCCTGCTCGGCTCCGAGCACTACGTCGAGCACGCTGCCCGCGGACCAGCTGGGCCAGATCTACGCGAACCTCAACTTCGACATGGTCGGCTCGCCCAACTACGTCCGCTTCGTCTACGACGGCGACGGCTCCGACACGCCCGACGGCGGGCCCGCCCGGCTCGGCGCAGATCGAGGCCGTGTTCAACGAACTACTTCGCCGGCGCAGGGCCTCGCGAGCGACCCGACGGCCTTCGACGGCCGCTCGGACTACGGCCCGTTCATCGCGGTCGGCATCCCGGCCGGCGGCCTCTTCACCGGCGCCGAGGGCGTCAAGACCGCCGAGCAGGCGGCGATCTACGGCGGCACCGCCGGCGTCGCCTACGACCCCTGCTACCACCAGGCCTGCGACACGATGAACAACCTGTCGACGAAGGCGCTGAGCGAGATGTCCGACGCCGCCGCGCACGCGACGCTGACGCTCGCGCAGCTCCAAGAGCGGCTTCTTCGAGGACGGCTCGCGCAAGGCCGCAGCGCAACAAGGCCAAGGCCAAGAAGTTCAACAGCCGCGACGGCGCCTAGCGCGTTTCGCGCTGGCTTCGATCCGCTCGCGGCCCAGCCGGGCCGTGAGCGGGTCGAGCCGGTGCTGCAGCACGAACAGCTCGAAGTCGCGGCGGGCGCGGTCGAGCTGCCGTGCCCGTCGCGAACGGGCGCGAGCCGGTCGCGCGCGACGCCTCGTCGAGGATCGTCGCGCCGGCGGTCGCGACGGCCTGCCGGAGCTGGATCGACAGGCCTGTCGTCGTGCGCGGCGCGCTCGAACCAGCGGTCGATCGTCTCGATGGCGGTGACGATGCCGGCCGGCGGCCAGCGCCCGCAGGTCGTCGGTCTCGGGCTTGGCCGCGAGCTCTTGCGAGCGTCGCCTCGACCGCCGTGTCGAGCATGCCCGCCCAGCAGGCCGCGGTGCGGATCGCGTCGCGGCCGAAGTAGGGCTGGGTCGTCAGCGGCTGCAGCGTGGCGAGGATCGGCGCGCCGTGGAAGTGCGACGCGGTGGCTCTCCGACGCGCGCATCCCGCCGGCGCGATACCAGCGACTTGTCGACCTCGACGTGCTCGTGCGAGGTCGACGTAGACCAGCGTGCCTTGCGCGATCACGAGCGCGCGGTCGAGCCCGCCGGCGCCGGAGCAGAAGACCTTGCTCCCGTGCAGCGCGTCGCCCTCGATCCGCGCCTTCTCGCCCTCGTGCGGCGTCGGATCGGCGCCCCACACGCCGAGCAGATGATCCTCGGGGTCGATGCCCTCGAGCGTGAGCCGCTCGTAGGCGTTGTAGGTGGCCTTCGAAGATCCGCCCGACGCGAGCCGTCGGCCTTCGGCTGACCTCGCGGACGCAGCTGCCCATTCCTCCTCGCGCGTCGGGCGGCGGGGTCAGCGCGCCCGCTTCTCTGAGCGCGGCGAAGGCGGCGTGGGGGAAGGCGGGGTTGCGCGTCGAGCTCGGCGGCGTTGGCCGCGATCTCGTCGAGCACGTCGCGGACGGCGAGCGCGGTCACGCGGGCTGCACTACCCCGGGATGGAACTCGGGATTCCCGACCGGGATCGGGAACCGGCCAATCGGGCGTGAGCGGACCCGGTTCGAGTCCCTGTTCACGCGCGCGCTCGACCAGCGGGCCGATCAGCTCCGCGGTCGCCTCGGCCGTGTCCCGCTGCGCGCCGACGCCGACCCCGTCGTGCGCGAGCACGATCCCGCCGTGCGTCGAGCTCGAGCGCGTCGAGCATCGTCTGCGCGTCGTCGCCGCGCCAGTCGTGCGTGTCCGTCGTCCACCCGACGATCTCGCAGCCCGCGCGCCGCGGCGACCTCCGGCGTGAAGTCGGCGAGGTGCCCCCACGGAATCCGCCACCAGGTCGCGCCGCCGATCACCGCGAGCGCGCGGTCGAGGTCGTGCTCGACCGCCGTCGCGGGTCGACTGCGGATGCCGCAGGTGCTCGTAGCCGTGCACCTCGACCTCGTGCCCTTCGGCGATCACCCGCTCGCAGGATCGTCGGGATGCTGCTCGACCCGCTCGCCGAGCACGAAGAACGTCGCCTTCACGCCGGCCGCTTCGAGCGCGTCCAGCACCGCGGGCGTCCCGCGCGGGTCGGGCCCGTCGTCGAAGGTCAGCGCAAGCACGGCCGAGCCGACCCTACCCGCCGCTATCGCAAAGGTTGCAACTCGCGCGATAGCGGTCGGCGGCGCCGCTAGACTCCGCTGCGCTCGGTGGGCGTAGCTCAGTTGGTAGAGCTCCGGGTTGTGGTCCCGGCGGCCGCGGGTTCGAGTCCCGTCGCTCACCTTTCAGTAAATCCCTGCAAACGGGCGCTTTCCGCTCGAAGCGGACCGGCCGGTCCCCGCGACGGGGACAGGGACACTTCGTCGCCTATTGGGCTAGCAGCAGTCCCGCGGCCTCGAGTGCCTGCCGAACCGATGCTCGTTCTTCGTCGCTGAGCTCCGGCAGCGGCGGCCGCGAGCGATCATCGGCGAGCAGACCGAGCAGCAGGAGTGCGTGCTTGACGTTCGCCGTGACCGCTGCCCCAGAGCCGCCAAGACCCTCCAGCAGAGGTCGGCCCACACGGTCGTACCACTCCTGCGTCGCGTCGGTTCGGCCCGTGACCGCCTCGGCCACGAACTCCGCCCACGCGCGGGTCACCACGTTGCTGACGGACACCACTGCACCCTCGGCACCGGCCAGCAGCATCGCTCGCAGGTCGGGACCGTCGACTGCGACGAGCGTCGGCACCGCGCCGCCGACCGCCTGGTGCTGCTCGGAGTAGAGCTGGAGATCGCCGACGGCGCTGACGATGCCGACGACTCGGTCGAGCCGGGCCAGCTCGACGAGCTCTTCGGTGCTGTAGCAGCCATGGCCGTCGCCGCGCGTCTGCGCCACGACGAGCGGGAGCTCGGTTGCCTGCGCCAGCTCAGTGATCGCCCGCAGGAGCCCGTCCGACGTGCCGCTCGACTCGGCGGCAGATCCGGTTTCGGTGAGCGGGTAGACCAGCGCGGCGCCGGCACCGCGCGCACGCGCGTCTTCCACCAGCACGGCGGCGCCGGCCACGTCCGCGTCCTGGACGGACGCGATCACCGGGAACCCAACTGGCGCCGCCGAGATCGCGAGCTCGAGGACGCGCGCCCGCTCCTCCGGGCTCAGGCCGGCGGCGTCGCCGGCCGGGTCGTTGACGATCACGCCGCCCACGCCAACGCCTGCCCGGGCCAGATGCTGGACCTGGACGATGAAGTCGCGCTCGGCGATCGAGAGATCCGGCCGGAGGGGCAGCAGGGCGGCCGGATACAGACCACGCAAGCCGATGGTCATGAGGCAGGGGCGACGTCAAATTCAAGCGGCAGGACATCGACGCCCCAGGTGCTTCCCGGCCGCTCGACGACGGCGTCAGGATCTGCGAGGCGGATGTTGTGCATGCGCTTGAGCGCCTCCTCGAGCCCGACGCGAAGCTCGGTGCGGGCCATGTGGATGCCGCTGCACAGGTGCACCCCCAAGCCGAAGCCGAAGTGCCGGTTGGGCTTGCGTTCGATGTCCAGCGTCTGGGGAGCCGGGAAGAAGCTCGGGTCGCGGTGCGCGGCGCCCCAGTTGAGCAGCACCCGATCGCCGCGCTGCAGCTTCTGGCCTCCCACTTCCACGTCGGACATGACCGTGCGCGCCAGCGCTCGGACCGGCGTCGCGTAGCGGAGCATCTCCTCGATCGCCGATGGGATCAGCGACGAGTCGGCACGCAGGCGGTCGGCGATCTCCGGGTTCTCCGCGAGGAAGAGGAACGTGTAGCTCATCGAGCTGGCCGCCGTCTCGAATCCGGCCGGCAGCATCACCATGCAGTAGTCGAGGAGCTCGAACTCCGTGAGTGGCTCCCCGTCGATCTCGGCGTGCGTGATGATGCTCACCACGTCGTCTCCCGGATGCTCGCGCCGGTGGGCGATGAGCTGCTTGAAGTACGCATACAGCTCAACGGCGGGATTGCCCCTGCTGGCATCCATCCGAACAAGCCGAATGCTGATGTCGGCCATCTTCTCGCGGTCCTCCTCGGGGATGCCGAGCGTGTCGATCAGCCCTCGCAGCACGAACGGCACACAGAACTCTCCCGTGACCTCGCACGACCCTTTTGCGGCGAACGTGTTCAGTTGCTCGACTGCGAAGCGACGGAAGAGCGGCTCGCGGGCGAGCTGCGACTAGCGGGAGAAGTAGTCCGTGAGCGGGCCTCGATATGCCTTGTGCAGCGGCGGGTCGGCCTCGATCGGGAGCATCGGCCGCAGGTTGCCGAAGGCCGGCAATACGACCGGATAGCTCGAGAACGTCTCCGGGTTCTTGTGGACCTGCTCGATGTCCTCATAGCGCGACAGCACCCAAAATCCGTTCTCGTAGCGGTCGCTGTGCGCCACCGGGCACGCTTCTCGCATCTCGTCCGCCACGCGGAAGAAGCGGCCGCGCGTCAACTCCGGGTCAAGGCTGTCGAAGTGCTCGGACCAGTGCGCGAGCGTGTCCTGCTCGCCGGCCGGCAGGTCCGGGTTCCAGTACGTCTCGCGGCTCTCGCTCATGCGTCCTCCCTCACGGCCAGATGAATCGGATCAGCAACGCCGACGATCCGGGCCTGACGAACGTGGCCGACGTTCCGGCGGGACTCTCTTATCCACAGACTCAGACGGCTCGGCCGAAGCCGAAGCTACCACCTCACGGCAAACGACCGTTCACCAGGGCACCTGCCGCGTTGGAGGTTTCGCCAAAGCACGCCGGCCCTCCATTTCGTAGGCACCGAATCGGTCTCGTCCGGTTAACGAGTGTTCACAAGGCGTGGTACGGTCGCGCGATGGCCGACTTCAAGTCTGTTCGCTATGACATTGCCTCGACAGGCGTCGCGACGATCGCGCTCGACCAACCCGACACGCGCAACGCGCTTTCGGATGCCGGTCATGGCCGACCTCCTCTCGGCTTTCGAGACGGCTCGCGACGACGCGGCCGTCCGTTGCGTCGTCCTCGCGTCGACGCATCCGACCACCTTCAGCGCCGGCGGGAACCTCGGCGGGTTCGCTGCCGACGTCCCGCTGGCGCACAAGCACGACGCCAACGCCGCCTTCCCACGGCTGTTCGCGCTGATCGGGGAACTCGGCAAGCCGGTCATCTGCGCCGTCGGCGGCCACTGCCTGGCCGGCGCGTTCGGGCTGGCGCTGGCCTGCGACCTCATCGTGGCGTCCGAGCGGGCGAGCTTCGGTACGCCGGAGATCAACGTCGGCGTGTTCCCGTTCATGATCGCCGCGCTGATCTACCGCAACCTGCCCCGCAAGAAGGCGACCGAGTTGATGCTGCTCGGCGAGCGGGTCAGCGCAGAGGAGGCACAAGAACTCGGCATCGTCAACCGCGTGGTCGCGCACGACGAGCTCGCCGCCGCGGTCGACGACTGGGCCGTGCGCCTCGCGGACAAGTCGCCGCTGCTCATGCGGCTGGGCAAGAACGCGCTCTGGCGTCAGGGCGATCTAGCGCTCGAGGACGCCTGGGAGTTCCTCCAGTCGCAGCTGACGATCGCCTTCTCGACACGGGACATGGCCGAGGGGGTTGCTGCCTTCTTCGAGAAACGCGATCCGGTGTGGAGCGGGAGCTGAGGGCTTCGGAGTCCGCGCCCTGGAGGAGAGAGAGCTGGGGCGCGGACCCCGAACCGGCATCATATCCAGGAAGTGAACGAACGTTCACGCCAGGATCACGCTGATCTCGCAGCGGTCGCTCAGCCGCCGATCTCGGCCTCGGTGTCCAGGGATGCTGCGGCGGGCGTCATCAGCGCTTGAAGCCGCTCGAACTCATGCGGTTCGAGGCGCCGTGGAAGGCGCGGCGGCTGCATCCCGGTTTCGGTGATGGACGGGGCGCGGGTGCGGTCCACGATCAGCCGCGGAATCACCCGTATCCGCCATGCGCCGGGCTCGCTCGGCTTGCGGTGCGGGTCGCCGGCGACCTCGCCGATGCCGATGAGGATCCCGTTCGATTCGCCGCAGTACACGACGGCGTCGCCGACGCGCTGCAGGCTGGGAAGCAAGGCCGCCGCCAGCGACATGGCCTTTCCCGTCTCGGCGAGGTCGGCGACCTGGTCGACGGCCTCGTCGGGCACCTTGGCGAGCCACATCCAGCGCTCATCTCCGGTTCGTCGATCGTGCGCCAATGGTTCCTCCCAGCTCCCGCAGACTCGCTCACGGCACCTGGCCAGGCAGGTGCTCCTGCGAAAGCGTGGCACGAACCGCGGTGCTTGGCGCAACTTCGCGCAGGAGCAATCGTGCGCGCTGTCATGTCGAGGTCTCCAACGGGGTCTGGTTCGCCGTGCGGGCGCCGCTCGCGCCGAGCTCTAGGGTCGGGTCGATGGGTCAGCCTTTGCAGGGAACCGTCGCGCTCATCACGGGCGCCAGCAGCGGGATCGGCGAGGCCACGGCGCGCGCACTCGCCGCCGAGGGTGCATCGGTGGTGCTGGTCGCGCGGCGCGCCGAACGCCTCGAGCGCCTCGCCGGCGAACTCGGAGGCGACGCGTCGGTCGTCGCCGCCGACGTCACCGAGCGCGCGCAGGCGAGCGACGCCGTCGAGCGCACCGTCGCCGAGCACGGGCGCCTCGACGTCGTGGTCAACGCCGCCGGCGTGATGCTCAACGGGCCGATCGAGGGCGCACCGCTCGACGAGTGGGAGCGGATGGTCGCGATCAACGTCACCGGCCTGCTGTACGTCTGCCATGCCGCGCTGCCGCATCTTCTGCGGGCGGCCGGCGAGGACCCGCGCCACGTCGCGGACCTCGTCAACGTCTCGTCGATCGCGGGCCGCTTCGCGAATCGCGGCGCCGGCGTGTACAACGCGACCAAGTTCGGCGTCAACGCGTTCAGCGAGTCGCTGCGCCAGGAGGTCACCAAGCGCCACGTGCGCGTCTGCGTCGTCGAGCCGGGTGCGGTCGAGACCGAGCTGCTCGGTCATCAGCGGCCGGAGATCCAGGACTACTACGAGGACTTCTTCGCCGGCGTGGAGAAGCTGCTCGCGACCGACATCGCCGAGGCGATCGCCTACGCGGTCACGCGCCCGCGGCGCGTCGCGTTCAACGAGCTCTTGATCCGACCGACGACCCAGGTCTAGTAGTGGATGGCGCCGACGGTGCCGCCGCCGACGGCGATCGCGTCGCCGTTGATGGCGACGCTGCGCGGGCTGGCCAGGAAGACGATCACGTCGGCGACCTCGGCCGCGGTGACGAGGCGGCCGATCGAGACCGACGCGGCGAGCGCCGCCGCCGGTTCGCGCTCGGTGACGGTCGGGCCCGGATGGACGACGGTCACGTTGATGCCGGACGGCCCGAGCTCGTCGGCCAGGTTCTTCGTCAACGCCGCCACCGCGACGTTGCGGACGGACCCGACGACCGAGCCGCGTCTGGCGCGCGGCGAGGCCGCTGACGTTGACGATCCGGCCCCAGCCCTGCTGCGGCCATCAGCGGCGCCACCGCCCGCGCGCAGCGCAGGTAGCCGCGGACCTTGACGTTGATCTGCTCCTCGAGCGTGTCCTCGCGGAAGCCGCCCGCGGTTCGGGGTGGCGGCGGCGTTGACGAGGATGTCGACGCCGCCCAGCTCGTCGACGACCGTCGCGATCATCGCCGCGACCGCCATCGTCGGAGCCGGTGTCGGCGGCACGGCGATACCGCCGAGCTCGCGAGGCCGCCGGTCGAGAGCGCTTCGGCCCCGCGGGCGACGAGCGCGACCCGCGCGCCCTCGGCACAGTGCAGCGCACGGGCGGTACGGCGAGGCCGATCCCGCGGAGCCTCCGGTGACGATCGCGCGACGGCCGGTCAGTCCGAGATCCACGAGCGGTTATACCCGCGGCTCGCCGAGGCCGAGCGAGCGCCCGACGATCTCGAGCATGATCTCGTTCGAGCCGCCGTAGATCCGGTTCACGCGCGCGTCGGCGTAGGCGCGCGCGATCGGGTACTCGAGCATGTAGCCGTAGCCGCCGTGCAGCTGCAGGCAGGCGTCGACGATCCGGCCCTGGGACTCGGTCGCCCACCACTTGGCGATCGCGGCGTCCTCGGGCGACAGCTCGCCGGCGACGTGCTGCGCCAGCGCGGCGTCGATGTGGGCCTGGGTGACCTGCATCTCGCCGTGGCAGGCGGCGAGCTTGAAGCGCGAGTTCTGGAACGTGCCCGACCGGGCGTCCGAACGCGCGCCGCTCCATCACGTACTGCAGCGTCCGCTCCAGCGCGCCCGCGCGCCCGCCGCGGCGGTGACCGCGATCGCCAGCCGCTCCTGGGCGAGGTTGCGCATCAGGTACCGGAAGCCCTGGCCCTCCTCGCCGAGCAGGTTCTCGGCCGGCACGAAGACCTCGTCGAAGAACAGCTCGGCGGTGTCCTGCGCGTGCGTGCCGAGCTTCTCGAGGTTGCGCCCGCGCGTGAAGCCCTGCATGCCTTCCTCGATCACCAGGATGCTGAGTCCGAGCGGTGGCCGGTGTCGCTCGGTGCGCACCGCGGTCACGACCGGTCCGCGTTGAGCCCGTTCGAGATGAAGGTCTTCGCGCCCGAGACGACGTAGCCGCCGTCCACGCGCCGCGCGCGGGTGGCGATCGCCGCCACGTCGGAGCCCGTGCCGGGCTCGGACATCGCGATCGCGGCGAACCGCTCGCCCGCTCACCAGGCCGGGCAGCCAGCGCTCACGCTGCTCCTCGGTGGCGAGCTCGAGCAGGTAGGGGAGCGCGACGTCGTGGTGGACGGACAGCGCCATCGCCACGGCGGTGAAGCCCGCGCCGCGCCGGCTCCTCGGTCAGCACGGCGTTGAAGCGGAAGTCGTCGCTGCCGGCGCCGCCGAAGCGCTCCGGGACCGCGGGGGACAGGAAGCCGAGCTCGCCGATCCGGCGCAGCACGTCGCGCGGGATCCGCCGCGCGCGCTCCCACTCGTCGTAGACGCGGCGCCACCTCGCGATCGAGGTAGCGCCCCACGCCTCGCGCAGCGCGTCGTGCTCGGCTTCGAAGATCGGTCGGTTCATGCACGAGATGGTAAACGATCGTTCACGTCATCCCCCCAACGGGAGAGCAAGATCCCTCCCGGGGTATGACGAGACCGCGACCGCGCGGGTCCATAGCGTTCCGTGCATGCCAGTGGAGAGGGTGACGGTCCGCGAGGTCGGGCCGCGCGACGGGTTCCAGAACGAGCCCGAGCGGATCGCCACCGCGGACAAGATCCGCCTGATCGACGCGCTCGCGCGCACGGGCCTGACGCGCCTCGAGGTCGCGAGCTTCGTCCGCGCCGACGTGATCCCGCAGCTCGCGGACGCGGTCGACGTCCTGCAGGGCATCGACGTCCCCGAGGACGTCGCACCTCGCCGTGCTCGTGCCCAACGAGCGCGGGCTCGAGGCGGCGCTGCGAGCACCAGGACCGCTTCGACGAGGTGCTCGTCTTCCTCAGCGCCTCCGAGACCCACAACCGCAAGAACGTCAACCGGCCGGTCGCCGACTCGCTGGCGGCGATCGAGCGCATGCTGCCGCGCATCGCGGACGCAGGGCTGCGGCCGATGGCCTCGATCGCCACCTCCTTCGGCTGCCCCTACGAGGGCCACGTCCCGCCGGACCGCGTGCTCGAGCTCGCTGAAGCGCATGGCCGCCGCCGGCGCGCGAGGAGATCAGCTTCGGCGACACGACGGGCATGGCCAACCCGCGCCAGGTGCGCGACTTCTACGCGCGAGGCGCATCGAGCGGCTGCCGGGCGTCGAGCTGACCGCCCACTTCCACAACACCCGCGGCCAGGGCCTCGCCAACGCGCTGGCCGCGCTCGACGACGGGCATCGAGAGCTTCGAGTCGAGCTTCGGCGAGCTCGGCGGCTGCCCGGTCCCGCCCGGCTCGACCGGCAACATCGCCACCGAGGACCTGGTCTCGATGCTGCACGAGATGGGCGATCGAGACCGGCGATCGACCTCGACGCGCTGCTCGACGCCAGCCGCGCCGTCCAGACGTCCTCGGCCGGCCGCTCGGCAGCCACGTCCTGACGGCCGGACCGGTGGTGTGGGCCGATGCTTGACGTCGACGCCGTCGTCGGCACCGAACGCCACGGCGATGACATCGCCACGATCGTGCTTCAGCGGCCGCCCGCGAACGCCCTCGGGCTGCCGCTGATCGAAGGCCTCGAGGCCGCGCTCGACGCGACCTGCGACGCGCAAGCTGCTCGTCGTCGTCTCGCGCGTCCCCGGCTTCTTCGCCGCCGGCGCCGACATCAAGCACATGGCGACCGTCGACGCGGCCGCCTTCGCCGCCTACGGCGACGCGCTGCGCACGCGTGCTCAACCGCTTCGCCGCGCCGGAGCGGATCTCGATCGCCGCCATCGACGGGCTCGCACTCGGCGGCGGGCTCGAGCTCGCGCTGGCCTGCACGCTGCGGGTCGGCAGCGAGCGCGCGCGCGCTTCGGGCTGCCCGAGGTCAAGCTCGGGCTGATCCCGGGCGCCGGCGGCACGCAGCGGCTGCCGCGGCTGATCGGCCGCGGCCGCGCGCTCGACCTGATGCTGACCGGCCGCGACGTCGACGCGCAGGAGGCGCTCTCGATCGGCCTGATCGACCGCCTCGCCGACGACGCCGAGACGCGCCGCGCTGCGCGCTGGCGCGCGAGCTGCGCGCGCTCTCCCAGCCCGCGCTGCATGCGGTCGTGCGCACGGTCGACGTCGCCGCCGACCTGCCTCTGGACGAGGGCCTGAGCCGCGAGCGGCTCGAGGAGCAGCGGACTGTTCGAGCGCGGCGAGGCGCGCGAGGGCATCGCGGCCTTCGTCGAGAAGCGGCCGCCGCGGTTCGCATGACCGGCTTCGACGTCACGACCCTGCGCGGCCGGCGCGCCGACCAGCGCTGGAACCGCACCGCGGTCGGCGACCTGCTCGAGCGCCTCACGTGGTCGCGCCCGACCAGGAGGCGATCGTCGGCGCGCCCGGCGCGTACTTCGACCCGGACTTCGCAGCGCGTGACCTACCGCGAAGGCGACGAGACCGCCAACCGGGTCGCGAACGCGCTGCTCGCCGCCGGGCTCGAGCCGTCCGACCGCGTGCTGCTCTACTGCGACAACTCGGTCGAGGCGCTGCTGACCATGATCGGCATCGCCAAGGCCGGGCATGGTCGCCGTGCCGGTCAACCCGCTGATGGCGCCCGACGTGCTGACGTGGGCGATCGAGCACGTCGAGCCACGGTTCGCGATCGTCGACGACGACCTGCGCGAGCGCGCCGAGTCCGCCGGCCTGCGGCCGACCTCGTGACCGCGCGACTTCGCGCGACTGGATCGCGCCGCAGCCGGCGACCGAGCCCGACGTGACGATCCACGGCGACGACATCTGGTCGCTGCTCTTCACGACCGGCACGACCTCGATGCCGAAGGCCGTGATGTCGAGCCACACCTACTCGTACATGGCCTCGATGACGTACACGCTCTCGCTCACCCGCGGCCTGCGCTTCGAGAGCGACCTGCGGCTGTGCACGTTCCTGCCGATCGTCTACCACTGCGGCCACCACGCGGCGCTGTTCCGCGCGTTCCTGGCCGGCGGCACCGCGATCGTCGGCCGCCGGCCCGACGCCGCCGCGACGGTCGCGACGATCACGCGACGAGCGCGCGACCGCGATCTGGGCCGGCTCGCCGCTGCTGCTGCGCGGCGATCGCCGAGGCGGCCGAGGCCGACCCGACGGCGGACCTGACGCAGCCTGACCGTCGCGCTGTTCTCGCTGGCGACGATGCACCCCGACCTCGTCGCGGCGCCTGAAGGCGCTGGCGGGCGAGGAGCTCGGGCTGCTCGAGGTGTTCGGCCAGACCGAGGCGATGAGCTGCTACCGCTTCTGGTCGGACCAGTGGCCGGAGAAGGTCGAGGCCTCGCACGGGCACGGTCAACCACGTCGGCGCGCCGAACCCGCTGCTGGCGGCGACGGTCATGGACGCCGACGGCAACGCATCCTCGGCCCGGCGTGCCCGGCGAGGCGGTCTACCGCTCGCCGGCCGTCACCGCCGGCTACTACCACGACGAGGACGCCACGCGCGAGGCGTTCCGGCACGGCTGGTTCCACTCCGGCGACAGCTGCGCCTACGAGCCCGACGGCCAGCAGGTCCTGGTCGACCGCTACAAGGACATCGTCAAGTCCGGCGGCGAGAACGTCTCGAGCGCGCGCGTCGAGGGCGCGCTGGTCGAGCACCCGGCCGTCGCCCGCGTGGCCGTGATCGGGATCCCGCACGAGCGCTGGGGCGAGATCGTCGCCGCCGTCGTCGTGGCCCGACCGGACGTCGAGCGGCCCGCCGACGAGGAGCTGATCGCGTTCGCGCGCGAGCGCCTCGCCGGCTACGAGACGCCGAAGCAGATCATCTGGGTCGACGAGCTGCCCGAGACCGTCGGCGGCAAGGTCCTCAAGTACAAGCTGCGCGAGCGCTACGCCGCGGCTAAGCCGTCGTCAGCACGAGCTTGCCGAAGTGCTCGCGCCGCTCCATCCGCTCGTGGGCCGCGGCGGCGTCGTCGAGCGCCCAGCACGGCCTCGACCTCGGGCCGCCAGCCGGTGGCGGTCGATCAGCTCGAGCAGCCCGGCGAAGTCGCGCGGGCTGCCCATCGTCGTGCCCAGCAGCGAGAACTGGCCGAAGTAGAACGGCCGCACGCTGATCGTGGCGCCTGTCGCCGCCGGTCGCGCCGAAGGCGACGACGCCGCCCGCCGGGCTTGAGCAGCGACAGCGAGTCGGGCCAGGTCGAGCCGACCGAGTCGACGACGAGGTCGGCCGGCTCGAGCTGCTCGGTCCAGTCCGGGTCCGTGTAGAGGACGCCGCCGGCCGCGCCCAGCTCGACGCGCCCGTTCGATCTTGGCCGGCGACGACGACGTGACCAGCACGCGCGCGCCGGCCATCGCCGCCAGCGCGATCGCGATCGTGGAGACGCCGCTGCCCGCGCCGAGGATCACGACGGTCTCGCCCGCGCCGCAGCGCCGCCGCGCGAGAACAGCGCCCGGTAGGCCGTCACGCCCGCGAGCGGCAGCGCGGCGGCCTGCGGCCAGTCCAAGCCCGCGCGGGCAGCGGGAACACGTTCTCCGCCGGCACCGCGACCAGCTCGGCGTACGTGCCGTCGGTGAAGTCGCCGAGGATCTCGAAGTCCGCTCGCCGGGATGGCGCTCGTCGGCGCCCCAGTGCAGCGACGGCAGGATCACGACCGGCTCGCCGGTGTCGCGCCGGACGCCCGCGCCGTCGGCGCCGAGGATCTGCGGCAGCTCCACCGGATAGTCGCCGCGGCGGACGATCACGTCGTGCCAGTTCAGCGCCGCCGCGCGCAGCTCGACGACGACCCAGCCCGGAGCGCGGCTCGGGATCGGGCCACTCGGACGGCTCGAGCACCTCGGGCCCGCCGAAGCGCCGCAGCGACGACCGCTCTCATGCCACGGGCTGCGCGTCGGGACGAGCGAGGGCGCCGGCGATCCGATCCAGGTACGCGTCCGGCGAGCCGAACAGCAGCGCATCGCTCTTGACTGCGCTTGAACGGGAACTGCAGGTCGTGCTCCCACGTGTAGCCGACCGCGCCGTGCAGGAAGAGCGCCTTGTCCGCCACGCGCACGGCGCGCGGCGCAGGCCACGGCCTTCGCGATCGCGGCGTGGCCGCGCGCGTCGTCCTCGCCGGCGCCGACCGCCCACGCGCCGTGCATGACCGCCGAGCGCGCGGCCTCGACGTCGACGAGCATCTCCGCGGCGGCGTGCTTGACGGCCTGGAAGGAGCCGACGGGCACGCCGAACTGGCGCCGCTCGACCGACGTACTGCGTCGTCAGCTCGAGCAGCCGCGCCGGCCGCGCCGAGCGCATCGGCGGCGACCAGCACGGCTGCGGCCGAAGCGGCGGCCCGAAGGGCCGACGACGGCACCGAGCCGAGCGAGCGGCTGCCGTCCCACTCCACGTCGGCCGAGCGGCGCGCGTGCGGTCGACGAGCGTGCGAGGCGTCACGCGCGCGTCGACCTCGAGCAACTCGATCTCGTCGCCGGCCTCGACCGGCACGATCAACACGTCGCGCGGCGGGGGCGCCGACGACGTATTTCAGCGAGTGGCTGTCGTGCGCGGCGAGCGGAACACGCCCGTCGACCGCGAGCACCGCGACGCGCTCGCCTTCGGCGGTCGCTGCGGCCAGCTCGGTCGCGCCGGCGGCGGCGAGCAGCGGCGCGCACAGGCATCCGCCGAGCGTGCGGTCCCACGGCACGGCGCCGCGGCCGAGCTGCTCGGCCAGCACCGCGAGCTCGAGCGTGCCGCCGCCCTGGCCGCCGGCGTCCTCGTCGAGGCCGATCCCGGTCCAGCCCTGGCGGACGGCCAGCGCGTCGGCCTCCGTCGAGCTCGCCGGCCTCGGCCCACCCGCGAACGGCCGTGAACTGCGCCTCGCGCGCGACGACGCCGGCGACGGCTTCGCGCAGGAATTCCTGCTCGTCGCTCCAGTCGACGCCGCATGCGCGCGAGTATAAACGAGCGTTCACTTCGACGCAACCACTGCCGCAGCGGTCCGATTGTCCAGATTCTGCAAACGATCGTTAACTGAAGGTGGTACGATCCCGTCCATGAGTCAGAACGGCGCATCGCCGCGTACGGCGCTGGTCACCGGAGGTGGGCGCGGCATCGGTCGCGCCGTCGCCGAGGGCCTGGCCGCGGACGGCTTCTCGATCGTCATCGCCGACCTCCGCCAGGAGGAGTCCGAGGCGGTGGCGACGGCCATCAACGCGGAGGGCGGGAGCGCCCTCGCCGTCGAGTGCAACGTCGCCGACTCCGACAGCGTCGCCGCCGCCGTCCGGGCCGCCGAGCGAACGCTTCGGTCACGTCGACGTGCTGGTCAACAACGCCGGCTGGGACGACCTCAAGCCGTTCCTGGAGACCGACGAGGCGTTCTGGGACCGGATCATCGACATCAACTTCAAGGGCCCGCTGCGCTTCACGCGGCTGATCCTGCCCGGCATGGTCGAGCGCCGGTTCGGCCGGATCATCAACATCGGCTCCGACGCCGGCCGCGTCGGCTCCAGTCGCTCGAGTCGGTCTACAGCGGCGCCAAGGGCGGCCTGATCGCCTTCACCAAGACGATCGCGCGCGAGCACGCGCGCCATGGGATCACGGCCAACGTCGTCTGCCCGGGGCCGACCGACACGCCGTTCATGCGCGAGACGATGGACGCGCAGGCCGACGCCGACGCGGTGCTCGGCGCGATGGTCAAGAGCGTCCCGATGCGGCGGCTCGCCGAGCCGCAGGAGATCGCGACCGCGGTGCGCTTCTTCGCCGCCGACGAGGCGGGCTACGTGACCGGCCAGACGCTGTCCGTGAGCGGCGGCCTGACGATGGCATGAGCGTCCTCGACCGAACAACTCACCGACGTCGCCTACACCGTCGACGACGGTCTGGCGACGATCACGATCAACCGCCCGGAGCGGCTGAACTCGTTCCGCGCGCGCACGCTCGACGAGCTGATCGAGTGCCTCAAGCACGCCTGGACGAGCGCCGACGTCGGCGTCGTGTGTCTCACCGGCGCGGGCGACAAGGCGTTCTGCACCGGCGGCGACCAGAAGCAGCGGATGGAGACCGGCGACTACGGGCCGTCGCAAGACCGGCCGGCTCGAGATCGACACGCTGCACCGCACGCTCCGGGACATCCCCAAGCCGGTGATCGCGGCCGTCAACGGCTACGCGATCGGCGGCGGCCACGTCCTGCACGTCCTGTGCGACCTGACGATCGCCGCCGACACCGCGGTGTTCGGCCAGGTCGGCCCGAAGGTCGGCTCGTTCGACGCCGGCTTCGGCACCGGCTATCTCGCGCGCGTGATCGGAGAGAAGCGCGCCCGCGAGATCTGGTTCCTGTGCAAGCAGTACGGGCCCGAGCAGGCGCTCGAGTGGGGCCTGATCAACAAGGTCGTGCCCGAAGGCCGAGCTCTACGACGAGGTCCGCGAGCTGGGCCGACCAGATGCTGCGGCTCTCGCCGACGGCGCTGAAGGTGCTCAAGCAGTCCTTCAACTCCGACACCGAGCAGTTCGCGGCGGTCGGCCAGATGGCCTACACGACCTTGACGATGTTCACCGAGTCAGAAGAGGCGCGCGAGGGGATCGCGGCCTTCAACGAGAAGCGCCCGCCGGACTTCGCACCGTTCCGCGGGGAGTAGACCACCAGGGAGGAGAGGCCCTCATGGACCTGCACGACGCGATCGTCGACGACCGCGAGCAGGGCGTCTTCCGCGTCAAGCGCTCGACGATGACCCGCGACGACGTGTGGCAGCTCGAGCGCGAGCGGATCTTCGACACGTGCTGGCTGTACCTCGGTCACGACTCGGAGATCGACGCGCCGGGCGACTTCGTCCGGCGCAAGGTGGCCGGCCGCCCGCTGGTCTTCGTGCGCGGCCGCGACGGCGTCGTGCGCGCGCTGATCAACTCGTGCACGCACCGCGGCGCGCGCGTCTGCCGCCAGGACAAGGGCAACGCGAAGTCCTTCCAGTGCTTCTACCACGCGTGGACGTTCTCGACCGAGGGCGCGCTGGTCGGCATCCCGGACAAGGACGGCTACGCGCCCGCGGTCGATCCGGCCAAGCTCGGGCTGCGGCACGTCCCGCGGCTGGAGTGCTACCGCGACTTCTGGTTCGTCTCCTTCGACCCCGACGTCGAGCCGCTGCCTGACTATCTCGCGGGCGCCAAGGAGTACATCGACCTCGTCGCCGACCAGGGCCGCGAGGGCATGAAGGTGCTCGAGGGCTCGCCACCAGTACGCCTGCAACGCGAACTGGAAGCTGATGATCGAGAACTCGATCGACGGCTACCACGGCGCGCCGCTGCACCACACGTACTTCGCGTTCCTGGCCAGCCAGGGCGACGACGAGGGCGCCAAGCAGCTCAAGATGGCCGAGGCGCGCGCGTACGACCTCGGCAACGGCCACGCGGTCGTCGACTACCCGGCGCCGTTCCCGCGCGTGATCGCGCGCTGGCACCCGATCTTCGGCGAGGAGGCCAAGCCCGAGATCCAGGCCATCCGCGACGAGCTGGTGGAACGCCACGGCGAAGAGCGCGCGTACCGGATGGCGGAGACCTGCCGCAACCTGTTCGTGTTCCCGAACCTGCTGCTGCTCGACGTCGCCGGACTGACGATCCGCACCGTCAACCCGGTGCGCCCGGATTACATGGAGCTGACCGCGCAGGCGCTCGCCGCGCGCGAGGAAGGGCCGGAGCGGCTGCGCCGGCGGCTGGAGAACTTCAACCTGTTCCTGGGCCCGGGCGGGCTGGCGACGCCGGACGACGTCGAGGCGCTCGAGGCCTGCCAGGAGGGCTTCCAGGCCACGGCCGAGGACTACAGCGACATCTCGCGCGGCATGCACCGCGACGCGGGCACGGTCGACGAGCTGCAGATGCGCGCGTTCTGGCGCGAGTGGCAGTCGCACATGCTCGGTGCCGGCCACGCCGAGCACGACGAGGGCCGCAAGCCGGCGCCGGTGGCGTCATGAACCGCGCCGACGTCGAGGAGTTCCTCTACACGGAGGCCGCGCTGCTGGACGAGTGGCGGCTCGACGACTGGCTCGAGCTCTACGCCGACGACTGCCGCTACGTCGTGCCCGCCACCGACCTGCCGGACGGCGACCCGCGGGTCACGCTCGGGCTGATCGACGACGACCGGACGCGGCTGCGCGGCCGGGTCGACCGGCTCAAGTCGGCCAAGGCCTACCGCGAGTTCCCGTGGTCGCGCGTGACGCGGCTGATCAGCAACGTGCGGCTGCTCGACGACGCGGGCCACGTGGCCTCCGCCTTCGCCGCCTACCGCTACCGCAAGGGGGACGAGCAGGTGCTCGTCGGCCGCTACGAGCACCAGCTCGTCGAGCGAGGACGGCGAGATCAAGATCGCGCTCAAGCGGATCGTCCTGTCGGCCGAGGCGCTGCGGCCTCACGGCACGCTGAGCATCATCCTGTGAGCCTCCTGCGACTGGCGCACGTCGCGCTCACGAGCCCGGACCCCGAAGCGCTGGCGGACGGCTACGCGGCCCAGATCGGGCTGGCCCGCAGCGGCTCGGACCCGGTCCGGCTGACCACGAACGGCTACGCGCACTGCCTCGAGCTCCACGCGGGCGAGCCGGGCCTGCACCACATCGCGTTCGAGGTCTCAGACCTCGACGCGTTCGACGGCGAGGCGGTCGACGCGCCCGGCTACGACGCCGCGAAGGAGTTCACCGATCCCGAGGGCAATCGCGTACGGCTCGTCGCCGGCGCGCATCAGAGTGACGCCATCGCCGCCGGCGACCGCGCGTTCCGCCCGAAGAAGATCGGGCACGTCGGCGTGAAGGCGAGCGACCCGCCGGCCCAGATCGCGTTCTACGAGCGCCTCGGGTTCAAGCTGAGCGACTGGATCGGGGAACGGGTCGGCTTCTTGCGCTGCAACCCGGACCACCACGTGCTCGTCTTCGTCGCCTCCGAGGACAAAGGCCTGCACCACGTCGCCTACGAGGTCGGCTCCTTCGAGGACTTCGCGCGCCAGGCCGACCTGCTGGCGGCCAACGGCGTGCGCGTCGACTGGGGCCCGGGACGCCACGCCCCGAGCCGCAACTACTTCATGTACTTCGACGACGTCGACGGCAACCGGATCGAGTGGGTGAACTCGATCAAGCAGATCCCCGACGACGACACGTACGTGCCCGAGGTCTACGACCCGGCGGTGCCGACGACGTGGAACGTCTGGGGGCCGCAGCCGCCGCCCGGCTTCGTATGAGGCGCTTCGAGGGCCGGACGGCGATCGTCACCGGCGCCGGCGGCGCGATCGGCGGCGCGATCGCGCGCCGGCTCGAGGCCGAGGGCGCGCGGCTCGTGCTCGGCGACCTCGAGCCGCTGGAGTGGGACGGCGCCGTCACCGTGGCCGGCGACCTGAGCGACCCGGCAGCGGCGGACGCGCTCGTCGACGCCTGCGGCGGCCGCATCGACGTGCTGGTCAACAACGCCGGCGGTGGCGTCATCCGGCCGACGCTCGAGCACACCGAGGAGACGCTGCAGGCGACGCTCGACCGCAACCTGTGGACCGCGCTGCGCACGACGCTGGCCGCGCTCCCGCACATGCGCGAGCACGGCTACGGCCGGATCGTCTTCGTCGGCGCCGACAGCGTGCGCAACGGCCTCGACCTGCACGCCGTCTACAACGCCGCCAAGGGCGGCGTGCACGCCTTCGCGCGCGGGCTCGCGCGCGAGTACGCGCGAGATGGGATCACGGTCAACACGGTCGCGCCGTCCGCGACCATGACGCCCGACCTCGAGCGCTTCCTCGCGCAGCAGCCCGAAGCCGCCGAGGCCTTCCTGCGCGTGATCCCGATGGGCCGGCCCGCAGCACTCGAGGAGGTGGCGTCCGCCGTCGCCTATCTCGCGGCCGAAGAGGCGAGCTTCATCACCGGGCAGGTGCTGTCGGTCAACGGCGGCGCGAACATGGGCTGACCGCCACTCTGCCCCCAATGGGGGGCAAGAACCTCTCCCCGGGGGGACGAGACTTGGGCGTGCGTTCAGAAGACTCCCCGTAGGTCACCACGCGTGACATTCAGAGGTGTCCTCAAGAGGAGGAGTGGGGAGTGAAGCACAAGGTCTTCGCAGCGCTGGCAGCGCTGCGTTCTGATGGGCGGCGTGTCCGCCTGCGGTTCGGATGACAGCGGCGGCGACGCCTCGTCATCGGCAGGCGGCGGCGGCAACACGGACCCGATCAAGGTCGCGCTGATCCCGCCGTCGAGCGGCGCGCTCGCCGTCTTCGGCGCCGACGCGGTCAAGGCGTGGGAGTTCGCGGCCGACGAGGTCAACGCCAAGGGCGGCGTCAACGGCCACAAGGTCGAGCTGATCAAGTCCTCGACCGACGCGCAGCCGGCCAACACGGTGCGCGCGGCGCGCAAGGCCGTCACGCAGGACGGCGCGCAGTTCATCGGCGCGGTCATGACCTCGCCCGAGCACGGCGCGCTGCAGCAGCAGCTCGCGGGCATGAACGCGGTCTCGATCAACGCGCTCGGCAAGGACGACGCGCTGACCGGCGAGGGCTGCAGCCCGAACGCGTTCCGCGCGGTCCAGAGCACGTCGATGGACATCAACGCGATCACCGCGACGCTGGCCGAGCTGCCGGCGAAGACGTGGGCGATCCAGGCCGTCGACTACGCGACCGGGTCACACGGCGGCCGAGAACTTCAAGAAGGCGGCCGAGGCGGCCGGCAAGGAGGTCGTGCTCGAGCAGTTCGCGCCGCTGAACACGACCGAGTTCGGCTCCTACATCACCAAGCTCAAGAACGTCCGGCGCCGACGGCCTGTTCGCGGTCGAGTACGGCGCCGACGGCGTCGCCTTCGTCAACCAGGGCGCGCAGTTCAAGCTCTTCGACCAGTTCGAGACGGTGCTCGGCTTCAACATGGTCTCCGAGCCGCTGTTCGAGACGCTCGGCGACAAGATCGTCGGCTTCTACAACAACCTCGGCTACGACGCCTCGTCGGACACCCCGATCAACACAGGCGTTCGTCGACGGCGTGGACGAAGAAGAACGGCAGCGCGCCGTACTACGTCCAGGCCGACAACTACCTCGCCGCCCAGATCCTGTTCGAGGCCGTCAAGAAGGCCGACAGCGTCGACCCGGCCAAGGTCAAGGCGGCCATGAACGGGCTCAGCTTCGACAGCATCGCCGGCCCGGTGACGATGGGCAAGGACCACCAGCTGGTGCGCCCGAGCTACGTCGGCCAGGTCGTCGAGGACGGCGACGCGCTCGGCTGGAAGGTCGTCGCCGAGGCCGACGGCTCCACGACCCGCCCGCACCCCGACCCGGCCTGCAAGGCGTAGGCGCCCGGGTCTCCTCCACCCGTGGGCGGTCCCGGCCGGGACCGCCCACGGGGCCTCCTCCTGAAACGACAGGATCGATCGTGAACCTCGCCCAGCTCTTGAACGGCGTCGCCCTCGGCGCGCTGCTCATGATCCTCAGCTCAGGGCTCGCCATGATCTACGGACTGCGTGGAGTGATGAACTTCTCGCACGGCGCGCTCTACATGCTCGGGGCCTACCTGGCCTACGCCGTGACGACGAAGACGTCGTTCTGGCTTGCGCTCATCATCGCGCCGCTCGGCCTCGCCGTCGTCGGCGCCGCGCTGGAGCTCGGCTTCTTCCGCCGGCTCCAGAACCGCTCGCACATCGAGGTCGGGCTCGTGACCTTCGGCCTCGCGCTCGTGATCGACCGCGTGATCGTCCTCATCTGGGGCGACGACACCTATCCCGTCCAGGCGCCGGAGGCGGTGAGCGGGACCACGAGCGTGTCTCGGGACGGACTACCCGACCTACCGGCTGCTGATCATCGGCATCGCCGCCGTTATGGCCTTGGCGCTGGTGCTGTGGCTGAACCGCTCGAAGACCGGGCTCTACATCCGCGCGGCGTCGCACGACACCGAGACGTCGTCGATCCTCGGCGTCAACACCGACCGGGTGAGCCTCGTCGTCGTCTGCGCTCGGCGCGGCGCTCGCCGGGCTCGCCGGCACGCTGGCGGCGCCGTACTTCTCCGTCCAGCCCGGCATGGGCCAGGCGATCCTGATCACGGTGCTGATCGTCGTCGTGGTCGGCGGCATCGGCTCGATCGGCGGCGCCATGGTCGCAGGGCTCGGGCTCGGCGTCATCCAGATCATCGGCAACGTCTATGTGCCCAGCGTGGCGGTGCTCGTGCCGTACATGCTGTTGATCGTGGTCCTTCTGTGGCGGCCGACCGGGATCGCCGGAAAGCGTGTGGCATGAGCACGGCCGCCGTCAACGACAACGAGGCCGTCGCCGCTCGACCGACGAGCACGTCGGCCTGCTCCCGGCGCCGCCGCAGATCGGCCTCAGCCGCAAGCTCGTGCTGCGCGGCGCGGTCGTCGCCGTCGTCACGCTCATCGCGGGGCTGTTCGTCCCCACGTTCATCACCGACCCGTACTACATGGGGATCGTCGCCGACGGCGTGGTGCTCGGCCTGCTGGCCGTCGGGATCGGCTTCCTCGCCCACCGCTGCGGCCTGATCAGCCTCGGTCACACCGCGTTCTTCGGCGGCGCGGCCTACGGCGTCGCGATCGCCACGACGCACTGGGGCTGGAGCCCGCTGACGGCCGCGCTGTTCGCCGTCGTCGGCGGGACGGTGCTCGCCGGCAGCGATCGGCGCGCTGTGCATCCGCACGCCGGGCATGGGCTTCCTGATGCTGACGCTGGCCTTCGGGCAGGCGCTCTACCAACTCTCGATCCAGACCAGCGTGCGCGACGTCACCGGCGCGTTCGACGGCCTCAGCCGTCACGTGGTGCGCCGATGACTCGTTCCTCGGCATGACGCAGGCGGAGGTCGGCGCGGCCGACACGTTCTGGCCGCTGGCCTGGGTCACGCTGGTGGTCGTCGCCTTCGCGCTGTGGTCGATCGGGCGCTCGCGCTTCGGCGTGGTGCTCGAGGCGATCCGCGAGAACGAGGAGCGCGCTCGCTTCTCGGGCTACAACACCTACACGCCGCGGCTCGCGGCGTTCACGATCTCCGGCCTGTGCGCCTCGCTGGCCGGCGCGCTGTTCGCGCTCAAGGCCAGCTACGTCTCGCCGGACGTGCTCAGCTTCGTGCTGGCCGGCGACTCGCTGATCGCGGCGATCGTCGGCGGCTTCACGATCCTGCTCGGCCCGGTGGTCGGCGCCGTCCTCTACATCTACGCGCAGGGCGAGTTCGCCGAGTCCGGCAACCTGCAGCTCTACACGGGCCTCGCGATGATCATCGCCGTCGTGTTCCTGCCCGGTGGCATCACCGGCTCCGCCGCTGGTCGCTGTATCGCAAGGTCCGCGGCCGCTTCGACCGCAAGGGAGGCCGCAAGTGAGCGCTGTGCTCGAGGCCACCGGGCGTGACGCTGCGCTACGGCGCGGTGACCGCCGTCGACGACGTCGACATCGCGGTCGAGCCGGGCATGCTGCACGGCGTCATCGGCCCCAACGGCGCCGGCAAGTCGTCGTTCATGGACGCCCTGTCGGGGCGGCGGAAGCTGTCGGGCGGCACGGTCGTGCTCGACGGCCAGGACATCACCAAGAAGCCGGTCGCGTGGCGCCGGCTGAACGGGATGGCGCGCTCGTTCCAGCGCACCAGCGTCTTCAACTCGATGACGGTGCGCGCGCAGCTCGAGATGGTCGCGCGCAAGACCAAGGAGCAGGATCTCGACAGCGTGATCGACGCGCTCGACCTCGGGCCGTATCTCGACAAGCCGTGCAATTCGATCTCCTACGGGCTGCAGCGCTCGGTGGACATCGGGATGGCGCTCGTCGGCAAGCCGCACGTCGTGCTGCTCGACGAGCCCGGCGCCGGACTCTCGCAGGAGGAGACGGTGCGGATGCTCGATCACATCCGCTCGCTGTGCACGGAGCGCAACGTGGCCGCGGTGCTCGTCGAGCACGACGTCGACGGCGTCTTCCGCGTCTGCGACAAGGTCACGGTGCTGTCGCTGGGCAAGGTGCTGGCCTCCGGCGACCCGAAGGCGGTCCGCGCCGACAAGCGAGTGGTCGAGGCCTACCTGGGGAGTCGAGGATGACCGCGCTGCTGGAACTCAAGGACGTCCACGCGGCCTACGGCGGCGCGCTCGTCCTCGACGGCGTCAGCTTCAAGATCGACGCCGGCGAGACCGTCGGCCTGATCGGCCGCAACGGCGCCGGCAAGACCACGACGCTGCTGTCGATCTTCCGCGTGCCGACGGTGCGCGGCGAGATCCTCGGTCGACGGCAAGCCGCTCGGCAAGCGCCGCTACGAGCCCGCGAGCCGCGGCGTCAGCCTCGTGCCGCAGGGCAAGCAGATCTTCCCGAACCTCACGGTCGAGGAGAACATCGAGCTCGGGCGCGCGTCCGGTCGCAAGGGCGACTGGACGGTCGCCGAAGCTGCTCGAGCTGTTCCCGAACCTCGCGCGCGCCGTCGGGACGGCCGGGCAACCAGCTCAGCGGCGGCGAGCAGCAGATGCTCGCGATCGCGCGGGCGCTGATGGCCGCGCCCGACGGTGCTGCTGCTCGACGAGCCGACCGAGGGCCTCGCCCCGGTGATCATCGACGAGCTGATCGACGCCTTCCGCGTCATCCAGGAGCACGGCACCGCGCTCGTGCTCGTCGAGCAGCACATCCACATGGTCCAGGAGCTCGCGCAGCGCTTCGTCGCGCTGGGCAAGGGCCGCGTCGTCGCCGAGGGGCCGGTGGCCGACCTCGAGACGCGCGCGGTGCAGGAACTGATCGCGCTGTGAGCACGTGACGCTGGAGTTCGAGTACGACGGCCGGATCGCGATCGCGCTGCTCGACGGCGGGCCGGTCAACGTGCTCACGCCCGAGTTGCTGCGCGACGTTCACGTGCGCGCTCGACGACTACGAGGCGAGCGACGCGCGCGTGCTGGTGATCGGCTCCGAGATCGCCGGCGTGTTCGCGTCCGGCGGCGACGTGGAGCTCGTCAGCCGCACGGATGCGACCGGGTTCGTCACCTACATGCACGCGCTGCGTGAGGCGCGTCGACCGGCTCGCCGGGCTGGACACGCCGACGATCGCGGCGATCGACGGCGCCGCGCTCGGCGGCGGGTTGGAGCTCGCGCTGGCGTGCACGCTGCGGGTCGCCGGCGAGGGCGCGCGCTCGGCGCTGCCGCAGGTCAAGCTCGGGACGATCCCGGCGGCCGGCGGCACCCAGCGGCTGCCGCGCATGATCGGTCACGGGAAGGCGCTCGACCTGCTCGTCACCGGCCGCACCGTCGAGCGCCGAGGAGGCGTACGCGATCGGGCTCGTCGACCGGCTGGCGCCGGCCGGCGAGGCGCTGACGGTCGCGATCGAGCTGGCGCGCGAGATCGCGTCGGCGTCGCTGCCCGCCGTGTCGCGCGGTGCGGCGCGCGGCGGCGGCGTCGGCGAGCTCGTTCCCGGAGGGCATGGCGGTCGAGGCCCGCGAGGCGCTCGCGCTGTTCGAGCGCGGCGAGGCGCGCGAGGGCTTCGACGCCTTCCTGCAGCACCGGCCGCCGAACTTCGCATGATCGGGACGCTCGTCGACGAGTTCGCGTTCGCCGTCGAGGCGGGCAAGGTGCGCGAGTTCGCGCGCGCGATCCAGGACCCGTCCGACGGCGTGCCGCTGACGTTCACGGCCGTGGCCGCGCACCACCGCGACGCGCGCGCGGCGGTGGAGAAGCTCGGCCTCGACATCCGGCGGGTCGTGGTCGGCGAGGTGGAGTGGGAGTACGCGCGGCCGCTGGTCGTCGGCGACGAGCTGCACGGCCGCCGCGTGGTCGCCGGCGTGCGCGAGACGCGGGCCGATGACGTTCGTCACGCTCGAGACCGAGTTCCGCGATGCCGCGCGGCGACGTCGCGCTGCGCCAGCGCGAGGTCCTGATCGAGACGGGCGCCGTGATGGAGCTGCGCGTCGGACCGGTGACCCGCACGGACATCGTGCGCTTCGCGGGCGCGGGCGGGGACTTCAACCCGCTCCACCACGACGAGGAGTACGCGCGCGCGGCCGGCTTTCCCGACCGTGTTCGCGATGGGCCAGTTCCAGGCCGGGCTGCTGTCGCGGCTGGCCGCGGACGAGTTCGGGCTCGAGAACGTGCGCAGCTACAAGGTCCGCTTCAAGGCGAAGGTGTGGCCGGGTGACGTGCTCGTGCTGCGCGGGCGCGAGGTCTCGCGCGCGGACGGGCTCGTGTCGTGCGAGCTCGAGGCGGTGCGGGAGGACGGCGGCGAGGTCGCCGTGCAGGCCTGGGTCACGGCGGAGGTGGCGGAATGACCGAGTACGCGTGGGTGCCGACGCCCGAGGCGATCGAGCACGCCAACGTCACGCGCTTCATGCGCGCGCACGGCGCGGCGGACATCGACGAGCTGCGGGCGAAGTCCGTGGCCGACATCGACTGGTTCTGGGACGCGGTGATCAAGGATCTCGGGCTGCCGTTCACGCGCCCGTACTCGGCCGTGCGCGACTCGAGCCGCGGGATCGAGTGGACGACGTGGTTCACGGACGGCGGCTTCAACGCGGCCGCCGCCTGCGTCGAGCGCTGGCGCGGGCCCGAGCCGGCGATCATCCACGAGGCCGAGACCGGCGAGGTGACGCACGCTCTCCTACGACGAGCTGTGGTCGGAGGTGCAGCCGGGTCGCGGGCGGGCTGCGCGTCGCTGGGCGTCGGCCGCGGCGACGTCGTCGCGCTCTACATGCCGATGGTGCCCGAGGCGTGCGTCGCGCTGTACGCGACCGCGGCGGTCGGCGCGGTCGCGCTGCCGCTGTTCTCCGGCTTCGCCGCGGGCGCGATCGCCGCGCGTCTGCAGGACGCGCAGGCCAAGGTCGTGTTCACCGCCGACGGGACCTGGCGGCGCGGCAAGCACGCGCTGCTGCGAGCCCGTGCTCGACGAGGCGGTCGCTGCCTGCGCCGTCCGTCGAGCACGTCGTCGAGCTGGCCGGCTCGGCGTCGGGCGAGGACTCCTACGCGGCGCTCGACGGCGACTTCGAGCTCGAGGACACCGACGCCGAGGACCCGCTGCTGATCGGCTACACGTCCGGCACCACCGGGCGGCCCAAGGGCGCGGTGCTGACCCAGGCCGGCTTCGTCGTCAAGGTGGCGATGGAGGTCGCGTACGAGTTCGACCTGCATCGCGGCGACGTCTTCACCTGGATCACCGACATGGGCTGGATCATGGGCCCGCTGTCGGTGATGGGCGTGCACGCCAACGGCGGCACGCTGCTGCTCTACGAGGGCGCGCCGAACACGCCGACCAACGATCGCGTGTGGGAGCTCGTCGAGCGCCACCGCGTCGCCGTGCTCGGCGTCTCGCCGACGCTGATCCGGTCGCTGAAGGCCGCCGGCCCGCCGCCGACCGCCGACCTGTCGTCGCTGCGCGTCTTCGGCGCGTCCGGCGAGCCGTGGGACGAGGACGCCTACCGGTGGCTGGCGCTGACCGTCGGCGAGGGCAAGCGGCCGCTGATCAACTTCTCCGGCGGCACCGAGGTCGGCGGCGCGTTCCTGTCGCCGTATCCGGTCGAGCCGCTGAAGGTGTGCTCGCTCGGCGGCCCGTCGCTGGGCATGGACGTCGACGTGTTCGTCGCCGTCCGGCGAGTCCGTGCGCGGCTCGGTCGGCGAGCTGGTGTGCAAGCAGCCGTGGCCGGCGATGACGCGCGGCGTGTTCCGCGACCCGGAGCGCTACCTCGAGTCCTACTGGTCGATGTACCCGGGCGTCTGGCGCCACGGCGACTGGGCGAAGTTCGACGACGACGGCCAGTGGTACGTGCTCGGGCGCTCCGACGAGGCGCTCAACGTGGCCGGCAAGCGCGTCGGGCCGGCCGAGGTCGAGTCCGAGCTGCTGTCGCACCCGGCCGTCGCCGAGGCGGCGACGATCGGCGTCCCGGACGGCACGAAGGGCGAGGCGATCTGGTGCTTCTGGACGCCGGTCGACCCGGCCGGCTCCGACGTGTCGGCCGAGCTCGGGCACGCTCGTGACCGAGCGGCTCGGGCAAGCCGTTCAAGCCGGGCCGCGTCGTGCGCGTGTCGCAGCTGCCGCGCACCCGCTCGGCGAAGATCCTGCGCCGCGCCGTCCGCGCGGTCGCCGTGGGCGAGGACCCGGGCGACCTGTCGGGCGCCGAGAACCCGGAGGCGCTCGACGTCCTGCGCGAGGCGCTGGCGTGATGTTCTTCGAGGACTTCACGCCTGGGCGGGTGTTCGAGCTCGGCTCGCGCACGCTCAGCGAGGACGACATCGTGTCGTTCGCGCGCGAATGGGACCCGCAGCCGCTTGCACCTCGACGGCGAGGTGATCGCGAGCGGCTGGCAGACGGTCTGCGTGTGGATGCGGATGTACGTCGAACAGGTCCTCAACCACGCGGCGATGCTCGCCGCGCCGGGCGTGGAAGAGGTCCGCTGGCTGCGTCCGGTGAAGCCCGGGCATGCGGCTGAACGGTCGCACGACGATCCTCGAGTCGCGGCCGTCCAACGCGGACGCCGGAGCGCGGGAGTCGTCCGGCTCCGCGGAGAATTGCTCGACGACGAGGGGGAGGTCGTGATGTCGGTGGTGGGACTCGGCCGCGTCTGGCGGCAGGACGCGAAAGGCGGGCGGCATGACCGCGCTCGCCGCCGTCCGCAGCCTCCCGGGCGGCGGTCACGCCGCCGCGCTTCGCGCCGCCGTCGAGCTGTCGGCGGCCGCCGAATCGCCGGAGCTGCTGTCGCTGCTCGCCGCGAGCGCGTGCCGGGCCGCCGGGGTCGCCCGCTGCGCGGTGTACCTGCATGCCGCGAACGGCCGCTTCCGCGGCTGCGGCCGCCTATCCCGCCGAGCATGCGAGCGCCGTGCGCCGGCTGACCGCCGGCGGCGCCGCCGACACGTTCACGCGCGAGATCGTCGAGACGCGCGCACCGGTGCTGATCGAGGACACGCTGACCGATCCGCGCGGCGGCGCAGAGCGCGTTGCGCGCGTGGAAGATCCGCACCGTGCTCGGCGTGCCGCTCGTGCACGGCGACGAGCGTGCTCGGGCTGCTGTTCCTGGACCCGGCGGGGGCGCCGTTCGCGTTCACGGACGACCACGTCGAGGCAGCGGCGGCGATCGGGCGGATCGCCGGCGACCTGCTGGCGGCGCGCGCGGCGGCGTCGGCGGCGACGCGAGCGAGCGCGACACGCTCGATCGCCAGAACCGGCTGCTGCGCGGCGCCTCGCTGGCCGACCGCCGCTTCGGGCAGGCCGTGCTCGACGGCGCCGGGTATCGGCGGCGTCGATCGCCGCGCTCGGCGGAGCTGACCGGCAAGCCGGCCGCGTTCTTCGACGCCCGCCACCATCGCGTCGCCGGCGACCGGGCGACGTCCAGCTTGCCCGACGGCGCGGACGCGATCGCCGCCGGCTCGTCGGGCACGCTCGGCCCGCGACCTGGACTCCGGCGTCCGCCACCGGCACCTGATCGCGCCGGTCGGCGACGGGCGGCGGCTGGGTCGTGCTCGTGGAGCACAGCGCGCGGCTGAGCGCGTTCGACGATCTCGCGATCCGGCGTGCCGCACGCCACGTCGCGATCGAGAGCGCGGCAGCACGGCGCGCCTGCACGCGCGGCGTGGGATGCGCGCTCGCTGCTCGCGCGCCAGCTGATCCGCGGCACGCAGGACCAGGACGTCCGGCGCAGCGCCGAGCACCTCGGGATCGACCTCGGCGGTGCCGTGGATCGCCGGCTTCGTGCAAGGGCGGGCTCGACGACCAGGCGCTGGCCGCCGAGCTGTCGCGGGCGATCGACGCCGACGTGCTGGCCACGAAGGGGCCCGAGGGCGATCGCCGTGCTCGTCGCCGCTGCCGGACGGCGACGCGCCGGTGCGTGTGCGTGCGGCGGCTGAAGGAGTCGCTGACCGCGGCGTGCGCGGCGCTCGGCGCCGACGCGCCGGTCGCCGGGCTCTCGGCCGTCTGCCGCGAGCCGCGCCGAGATCCCGCGCGGCTACCGCGAGGCGCGCGAGGTCGCGCGCTGCATCGACCACTTCGCGGCGTCGCGGTCAGCGGCGTGCTGGCCGCCGACGACCTCGGGCCGGGCCGGCTGTTCGTGGCGCGCGGCGACGCGGCCGGGATCGAGCGGTTCGTCGACGACGTGCTCGGGCCGCTGCTGGAGGCCGGCGACGACGGCCTGATCGACGACGCTGCACGTGTTCTTCGACACCGCGCGCAGCATCCGGACCTCGGCCGCGCGGCTGAGCGTGCACGAGAACACGGTCCGCTACCGGCTCGCGCGCGTGCGCTCGCTGACCGGCCTCGACGTCGCCGGCGACGCGTCCGACCAGCTCAGCGTGCAGATGGCGCTGCTCGTGCTGCGGCTGCAGGGCCACCCGGTGCTGCCGCCGTTCGAGGCCGAGGCGTGAAGGCGCTGGTCACCGGCGCGGCGCGCGAGGGCGGGATCGGGCGCGCGATCGTCGCGCGGCTCGAGCGCGACGGGATGGACGTCGTGACGCTCGACGTCGCGCCCGGCTGCACGTACGAGGTCGACATGGTCTCGGGCGAGCTGCCCGACGCTGAGCGACGTCGACGTGCTCGTGTGCAACGCCGCGCGTGACGACGATGTTCGGCGCCGCGCACACGATGAAGCTGGAGCGCTGGCAGAAGGACCTGGACGTCAACCTGACCGGCACCTTCCGCGTCGTCCAGGCCTGCCTGCCGGGCATGCGCGAGCGCGAGTACGGGCGGATCGTGGTCATCTCCTCGACCGCCGCCGTGCACGGCATGCCGGCGCAGATCGGCTACAGCACGACGAAGGCGGGGCTGCTCGGACTGACCAAGACGGTCGCGGCCGAGAACGTCGCGCTCGGGATCACGTGCAACGTCGTGCTGCCGGGGATGACGGCCAGCTCCGGGCATCCTCGTCGATGCCGCAGGACATCGTCGACGCCTGGGTGGCGACGATGCCCAAGGGCGAGTTCGTGCGCCCGCAGGACATCGCCGAAGGGCGTCGCGTGGTTCGCGTCGCCGGCGGCCGCGTTCGTCACCGGCCAGGAGCTGACCGTCGACGGCGGCGCGCGCGCTGAACACGATGTCGGTCACCGGCTCGGCGGTCCGGAGCTGATGCGGGCCGCGATGCTCGCAGCGCTCGACGGGCCGGACGCGCTGTCGGTCGTCGACGTGCCCGAGCCCGCCGGCGCGCACCCGCTGGGCGTGGGCGGGCGGCTGCTGATCGAGGTCCACGCCGCCGGCGTCTCCTTCCCCGATCTGCTGCGCAGCCGCGGCGAGTACCAGATGCGGCCCGAGTTGCCGTTCGCGACCGGTGCCGAGGCCGCGGGCGTGGTGGTCGAGGCCGACCCGGAGACCGGCTTCGCGGCCGGCGACCGCGTCGCGGGCGCTGACGCACTGGGGCGGTGTCGCCGAGTACGCGCTGACGATGCCGCAGCACACGGTCCGGCTGCCCGACTCGATGTCGTTCGTGCAGGGCGCGGCGCTGTATCTCAACTACGCGACCGCGTGGTACGCGCTGCACCGGCTGGCGGTGACGCCGGAGGAGACCGTGCTGGTCCAGGGCGCGGCGGGCGGCGTCGGCACCGCGGCGCTGGAGCTGATCGAGGGGCGCTCGATCGCGGTCGTCTCCCGCGACGAGAAGGAGCACGCGGCGCGCGCGCTGGGCGCCGACGAGGTCGTCCGCTCCGACCGGCGACTGGCTGACCGAGGTGCGCGAGCTCACCGGCGGCCGCGGCGTGCAGGCCGTCGTCGACCCCGTCGGCGGCGACCGCTTCCTGGACTCGCTCCGGGCGCTGGCGATCGGCGGCCGGCTGGCCGTGGTCGGCTTCACCGGCGGCTCGATCCCCGAGCTGAAGGTCAACCGGCTGCTGCTGCGCAACCTGACCGTGCTCGGCGTCGAGATGGTGGCGATGGACAAGGAGTATCCCGGGACGGTGGCGATGGTCAACGCGGCGATCGAGCAGGCCGCCGCCGAGGGGCGGATCAAGACGCTGGTCGGCGCGACGTTCGGCGCTCGACGAGGCCGCGGAGGCGCTGCGGGCTGCTCGAGCGCCGCGAGGCGATCGGCAAGGTCGTCGTGGAGGTGCGGCCATGAGGGCGGTCGTCGTCGCCGCGCTGGACGGCCCGGACGGGCTCTCGCTGCAGCGACTTCCCCGAGCCCGAGGGCGCGCATCCGCTGGCCGGCGACGAGCGGCTGCTGATCGAGGTCCACGCCGCCGGGCGTCGCGTTCCCGGACCTGCTGCAGAGCCGCGGCGAGTACCAGTTCGCCGACGCCGCCGCCGTTCGTGACCGGCGGCGAGGCGTCGGGCGTGGTCGTCGAGGCGCCGGACGGGCTCCGGCTTCGCGCCCGGCGACCGCGTCGCCGGCATGACGGTGTGGGGCGCGATGGCCGAGTACGCGCTGGCGATCCCGCGCTACACGGTCAAGCTGCCCGACGCGATGTCGTTCGTCGAGGGCGCGGCGCTGTGGCTGAACTACTCGACCGCGCTGGTTCGCGATCGAGCGCGCCGGCGTGGTCGAGGGCGAGACCGTGCTCGTCCACGGCGCCGCCGGCGGCGTCGGCACGGCGGCGCTCGACCTACTGCGCGGGATGGGTGCGCGCTCGATCGCGGTCGTGTCGGACGACGAGAAGGAGCGCGTGGCGCGCGAGCTGGGCGGCGTCCGAGGTGGTGCGCTCGACGCGGCGACTGGCTGGCCGAGGTGCGCGGCCTGACCGAGGGCCGCGGCGTCGAGGTCGTGCTCGACCCGGTCGGCGGCGACCGCTTCACCGACTCGCTGCGCGCGCTCGACCAGGCCGGCCGGCTGGTCGTGATCGGCTTCGCCGGCGGCTCGATCCCGACCGTGAAGGTCAACCGTCTGCTGCTGCGCAACCTCACCGTGCTCGGCATCGGCATCGACCCGATGGAGCAGCGCTTCCCGGGCACCGTGCGCAAGCTCGGCGACGCGATCACTGCGCTCGCCGAGCAGGGCAAGATCCGACCGCTCGTCGGCCGCCGCCTGCCGATGGAGGAGGGCGCCGAGGCGCTGCGGATCCTCGATCGCCGGGAGGCGCTGGGCAAGGTCGTCGTCGAGGTGCGCGGCTGATGCGGGCCGTCGTCGTGCAGGAGCTGATCGGCCCGGACGGCGCGCGGCTCGCCGAGGTCGCCGAGCCGTCGGGCGCCCACTGGCTGACGCCCGGACGAGCGGCTGCTGATCGACGTCCACGCCGCCGCGATCTGCTTCCCCGACCTGCTGCAGACGCGCGGGCTCTACCAGCACTCGATCGACCCGCCGTTCGTCACCGGCGGCGAGGTCGGCGGCGTCGTGCTCGAGGCACCCGAGGGCTCCGGCTTCGCGCCGGGCGACCGCGTCTGCGGCGTCGTGCGCCGGGGCGCGATGGCCGAGCGCGCGCTCGCTCCGCCGCCGTTCCTCCTCCGGCTCCCGGACCACATGAGCTACGCCGAGGGCGCGGCGCTGTACATCAACTACACGACCGCGTGGTTCGGCTACCACCGCGCCGGCGCTCAGCCCGGCGAGACCGCGCTGATCCAGGGCGCCGCCGGCGGCGTCGGAACGGCGGCGATCGACATCGCCAAGGCGTTCGGCGTGCGCACGATCGCGCTGGTCTCATCCGACGACAAGGAGGCCGCCGTGCGTGCGCTCGGCGCCGACCACGTCGTCCGCACGACCGGCGACTGGCTGGCCGAGGTGCGCGAGCTCACGGACGGGCGCGGCGTCGAGATCGTGCTCGACATGGTCGGCGGCGACCGCTTTCTCGACTCCGTGCGCTCACTCCGGACGGGCGGACGGCTTGTCGTCGTCGGCTTCGCCGGCGGCGAGATCCCGACGATCAAGGTCAACCGCCTGCTGCTGCGCAACCTGACGCTGACCGGCATCTCGGTGGACATCTACGAGCAGGAGCACCCGGGCACGATGGCGCGGGTCAACGCCGCCGTGCAGGAGCTCGCCGACGCCGGCGCGATCCACCCGCTGATCGGCGCCCGCGTACCGTTCGAGGACGGTGCCGAGGCGCTGCGGATCATGGAGCGGCGCGCGGCGATCGGGAAGATCGTCGTCGACGTCCGCTAGGAGAGCTGCCTGGCCGCGTAGCTGTAGGACCGGCTGCGGGTGAGCGCGAACTCGAAGATTCCCGTGCCGGGGTTGCCGTTCCAGTCGAACGCGGCCAGCCGATCGGTCAGTGACGTGTCGACCGTGCGCGGGTTGACGCTGCCGTCGAGCGGATAGACGTCGTGCTCGACGTGGTCGCGGCCGAGCGGCTTGCCGTGGTGGCCGCCGTAGCCGCCGCCGGCCATGTAGCCGCCGCCGGCGCGGGCGTCGGCGTCGATCACGTAGGTCTCGCCGCGCTCGGTCCGGACCTCGACGCGGCCTTCGACCAGGTCGAGGTTCTCGTCGAAGGTCAGGTCGTGGCCGACGTCGACGATCGTGTCCACGATGCCGTCGACCTGCATCACGGCGCCTTCGAGCAGCAGCCGGCCGTGCTGGCGGTCCTCGACGTAGACGAAGCCGACCGAGCGGTCCTCGAACTGCGCCTGGTACCAGATGTGCAGGCCCTGGCCGCCGGTCATCGTGCGCACGCCGCGCGAGCGGTCGCGCTGGCCGTACCAGCCCTCGATCTCCTGCGTCTCGCCGTCGATCGTGAGCGTGCCGTCGTAGAAGCCGGACTGGAACAGGTGGTCGAACTTGGCCGTGACCTTGTCGCCCTCCACGACGCCGAGCTCACCGTGCCACGCGGGGGCGCGGGCGCGCCAGGTGAGGTCGAACTCGAGCCCGGTCGGGTTCGGCGCGAGCACCAGCCGCCACGTCTTCATCGGCTCGATCACCTCGTAGGAGAACGGGCCGGCGGAGCGCCAGTCGGTGCCGCTCAGCTCGGTCGAGAAGCGGAGGTTGCGCTGCTCGGTCTCGGTGACCAGGATCGCGAACCCGTCGGCGGTGTCCTTCGGCGGGTAGATGCCGAAGCCGAGCAGGATCGACGGCGCGGTCTTGTCGGTCTGGTGGAGGTTGAACACGAAGCGGTCGAAGAACCGCTCGGGCAGGTCCGGCGTTCCCGGCTCCACCAGCGCGTCATGGAAGGTGTCGGTGTCGGTGCTCGGCATCGTGCGCCCATGCAAGCACGCGACGGCGGCACGTGGGGACGGCCGTTCGGCGCGCCCTGTAGGGATCGACAGTCAGGCCTCTCCGCCGCGTCCGAGTCGTAGCGCGTGGCGGTTACGGTCGGGAACGTGCAGCCACCGGCCGCCCTGGTCGAGCGGATCGATCGCGAGGAGCTCGAGCAGACGCTGCGGCGGTCCGGCACCGCGGTGGGTGCCGGCGAACTGGCGAGCGTCCAGGCCGAGCCGATCGGGATCGGGGCGATGGCCGACACCCTGCTCGTACGGCTGAGCTGGTCCGGCGACGTCACGGGCCCGGCGTCACTCGTGGCCAAGCTGCCGTCCGCGGATCCGCTCGCCGCGCGCACCGCGGCGTCGCTCGGCGCCTACGAGCGCGAAGCGCGCTTCTACGCGGAGCTGGCGCCGCGCACGCAGGTCAGCGTGCCGGCCTACTACGGCACGCTGCCTGACGGCGGGCTGCTGCTCGAGGACCTCTCCGCGCTGGAGCCGGGGGACCAGTTCCACGACATGCCGACCGTGCGTTTGCGGCAGGCGCGGCGACAGCTCGTCGCCCTGCAGGCGCCGTTCTGGGCGGACCCGCAGACGGCCGCGCTCGACTGGCTGCACCGCCGCCAGGGCGTGCCGATCCCGGCGATCGTCGAGCGCATGGAGCGATCCTGGGCGGTCGCCGCCGAGCGGCTCGACGGGCGACTTCGACGCCGCCGAGCGGGCGGTCATCGACCGCTTCGTCGGCGCCGCCGGCGCCTGGGCCGAGTCGCTCGCGCGGCCCGTTCAGCCTCAGCCACCACGACTTCCGCGCCGACAACCTGCTGATCGGAGGCGAGCGGCTGGTCGTGCTCGACTGGCAGACCGTCGGCTGGGGCGCGCCGATGTTCGACGTCGCCTACCTGCTGTGCACGTCGGTTGGCGTCGAGACGCGGCGCGCGATCGAGCGCGACGAGGTCCGCCTGCACGTCGACGAGCTCGGCGTCGACTGGAATCACGACGAGGCTTGGGACGCCTATCGCCGAGCATCGTGGGCGACGCTGCTGATGCTCGTGCCGCCGACCGGCAGCGTGAAGGCGTCCGAGCGGCTCGACCGGATGTTCCGGAGGCTGTTGCGCCACGGCGCGCGGATGGCGCTCGATCTCGACGCCCAGGAGTTCCTGTAGGTGCTGACCGCCCACGACGACCTGCCACGGCACGCGCTCCCCGAGTCGCCCGACGCGTACGAGCGCTACTTCTTCTTCGCCGCCGCGCCCGACGGCGCCGAGGCCGTCTCGCTCGTCGTCAACGTGCACCCGAACAAGGGCGTCATCGACGCCGCCTTCGCGCGCTCGGACGGCGAGTGCCACGACTCGCTGTTCGCGACCGACCGCCTGGGCGAGGATCTCACCTGCGGCCCGATCCGGCTCACGCTCACCGAGCCGATGCGGTCGCTGCGGATCGAGGTCGAGGATCAGGTTGACCTGCACTTCGAGGCGAGCCATCCCGCGATCGAGGAGGAGCGGGTCACGCGGCGGCGCGAGGGACGGGTGGTCCAGGATCGCTCGCGCTACGCGCAGCTCGGCACGACCAGCGACGGGTGGTTCGCCGGCCGCGACCACTCGTGGGGGATCTGGGACTCGGTCGGCCGCCGCGTCTCGCCCTCGTTCTTCTGGCTGATCGGCGCCTTCGACGACTACGCCGTCCAGGCCGTCACGCACATCGACACCGACGGCCGGCGCTACGGCGAGTACGCCGCCGTCGTCCGTGACGATGCCGTCCAGGAGCCGCGCACGGTCACGCGCGTCGAGGTCGACGGCCCGCCGCACTTCACGACGGCACGCATGACGCTCGGCGAGGAGACGCTCGAGCTTCGCTCGCTGCACGCGATGCTGCCGCGCGCGGTCGGCTACGGCCACCCGACGTGGGTGTGGGGGACGGTCCCGCCGGAGCTGCCGCACGTCGTCAGCGAGCGCATCGACCTGCGCGCAGAAGACCTGTCCGAGCGCGGCAACCACCGCGCCCTGCAGTTCGTCCGCATCACGCGACCCGACGGAGCCGTCGGTCACGGCGTCGTCGACCAATACCGGGAGGTTCAATGTCCATCGAGTCCGTGACGTCGTTCGAGAAGGTCGGGACCGGCCTGAACGTCTACGAGTCCCCGGACAATCGTCGAGGGCGTCGTCAAGTGGCTGGAGACCCCGGAGGACGTGATCGCGTTCGCGACGTCCGGCGACGACGTCTCGGACGTCGTGGTGCTCGCGCGCGGCGGCACGACGACGTTCCTGACGATGGCGCTCAACGCCGGCATCCGCGCGCGTCGTGACGCTGCAGGGCGCGCCCGAGAGCCACCTCGGGATCCTGTGCCGCGAGTACGGCATCCCGTGCGTGATGTCGGTGGCGTTCGAGAAGGGCGTGCGCACGTCGCGCGGCGAGACGATCCCGGCCGACGGCGTGCGCGTCCGGCTCGACGTCAGCTCGCGGCCCGAGGGCATCGTGAGCGTCGAGGCCGGCGCCCCGGTCGACGACTCGCCGCCCAGCGCCGACGCCGCGCCGGCCATGAGCGAGGAGCAGATGGCGCAGATCCAGCTGCTGCTGACCAAGTTCGGCGGCGAGGTGCCGAAGGGCGTCGAGGGCCACGCGGTGATGGCGGCCGAGATGACGACGCGCGTCCTGTACGCCGACGACGACTCGATGCACCGCGACCTCACCGTCGCAGGAGGTCAACGAGGCGATCCGCTACTACACGTGGAACGAGTGGAACGCGCTCGCTTCGCGCGCCACCGAGGGCGAGTCGGGGCTGATCCCGCGCCAGGAGTACGAGGCGATGGGGATCATGAACTGCTGGTTCATGCACCCGGAGTGGATGCGGGCGATCGAGGACCGGGTCGGGATCGACGGGATCATCGAGATCGGCGCGCGCGGTCGCCGCGAGATCGGCACCAAGGTCAACATGCTCCACATCTGGGCGATGGCGACGGCGCCCAGCTTCGGCCGCGGGATCGCGCTCGAGCTCAACCTCCACGACTCTCGACTTCAAGGCCGACCGGATCCGCGACTGCTTCGGGGTCGTGCGCCGGCTCTACAAGGGGCTGTGGGGCGACGGGGCGATGCTCACCTCGATGCGCGACTTCGAGGGCCCGGTGCTCGAGGACTCGTGGATCGAGCGCTTCCAGGCCGACCGGATCGAGCTCGACGACGCGCGCTCGCGCGAGACGTTCATGCGCTTCAACGGCGCCGCCGAGCTGATGGGCTTCCTGCTGCACTTCGACAACCGGCTCGGCGTCGGCGACCACGGCCCGTACCGCCTCGACGACGGCGGCTTCGTGCTCGCGCGCGACATCTTCGTCTCACGAGCCGGCGTTCCCGTGGTCGGACGGCGAAGGCCTGCCGTACGCGTTCACGGTCGCGATGTTCTTCGCACCGGACTCCGGCCTCGAGGTCGAGATGATGGACATCTCGACCGTCTTCACCACGCCCGCGAACTACCTGCCGTTCGTGCAGGGCGTCGCGGTCTACCGCCGCGACACGTGGGACGCGCCGGTGGAGGAGATCCGCACCGTCGGCCTCGAAGACATGGCCGAGCTGCGCACCCGTCTGGAGGAACGCGCGGCGACGCTCTACCAGCGGATCGCGGCGATGAGCAAGCGCGAGCGGATCGAGTCCGGCGCGATGGTCTACACGGCGGGGTTCGCGCTGCCGTTCGCGCGCGCCGCGGGGATGTACGACGAGCTCGTCGCCGAGCACGACTTCCACGCGATGCACCCGGCGGTGTCGGCCTGTTACGACACGATCATCAGCGGCGTCGCGACGGAGATGATCCCGCGCCTGTTCCTGACCGGCTCGTGGGGCAATCCGGTGCCCGAGCAGGTCTCGGACGAGCTGTCCGGCGACGACGCCGAGCTGCCGGTGCTGCACGCGCTGAAGGTGCGCGGGTTCGCCGGCGCGGATGCGGTGGCGGAGAGCTCGGGTCTCGACGAGGCGACCGTTCAGGCGACGCTGGACACGGTCACCGAGCGCGGGCACGCGAAGCTGCGCGAGGGCCGGATCAGCGGCTACGCGCTGACGCCGGCCGGCAGCGCCCGCCACGTGCTGCTGCTGCGCGACAGCGTCCCGCGGGCGACGGTGTCGCGGCTGGCCTCGGTCTACGAGTCGTTCCTCGCTCCCAACCGCGAGTTCAAGCAGCTCACGAGCGACTGGCAGCAGGGCCGCGGCGACGGGACGCTCGCACGCCTCGAGGCCGTGCACGGCGAGGTCGGCGGCGTGATCGAGCGCGCGGCAGCCGAGCAGCCGCGCTTCGCCACCTACCAGGGCCGCTTCGACCGCGCGCTGGAGGCCTTCCGCGGCGGCGACGACGACGCGCTGGCCAAGCCGCTGTCGGGCAGCTACCACGACGTCTGGATGGAGCTGCACGAGGACCTGCTGGCGACGCTCGGCCGCGAGCGGTCGGACGCCGACGAGTGAACTAGACGCGCGCCAAGGCCTCGAGCTGGGCCAGCTCGGGCAGCTCCGCCTCGGGGTCGCCGCCGCCGGCGGCGACCTCGCCGCGCCAGACCTTGCCGGAGGTCCCGTCGATCGTGATCACCTCGCCGGCGCGCACGGTCAGGCCGGACGGGCCCGTGAGCGCGTCGTCGCCCAGCTTCAGCTCGTGCGCGCCGACGACGGCCGGGATGCCCCAGCCGCGGGCGACGACGGCGGCGTGGCTGACGAGCCCGCCCTTGGTCGTCAGCACGCCCACGGATGCGGCCATCCCGGCGACGTCCTTGGGGTTGGTCTCCGGGCGGACGAGGATGACGTCGCCATCCGCGTCGGCGGCGGCGTCGGCGGACAGCACAACCTCGCCGCTGACGCGCCCCGGCGACGCGGGCAGGCCGGTCACCAGCAGCTGCTCCTCGGCGCCGTCCTGGCTCGCGGCGGCCAACACCTCCGCGCGCGCACGCTCGCGTAGCGTCGGCCGGCACGCGCGCCAGCGCCTCATCCGGGGTGAGCTGGATGTCGGGGTCGTCGATCAGGTGCGCGGCGATCCGCACCGCCGCCACCGCGCCGCGCTTGCCGATCCGCGTCTGCAGGAGGAACAGCCGCCCCTCCTCGACCGTGAACTCGACGTCGCAGACGTCGCGGTAGTGGATCTCCAGCCGCCGCAGCAGCGTCATCAGCTCGGCGTACGCGGCCGGCTCGTGGTCGGCCAGCGCGGCGATCGGCAGGGTCTGCGCCGTGCCGGCCACGACGTCCTCGCCCTGGGCCCGCGGCACGTAGTCGCCGTAGGCGCCGGGTTCGCCCGTCGCCGGGTCGCGCGTGAAGACGACGCCCGTCCCGGAGTGCTCGCCGCGGTTGCCGAAGACCATCGCCTGGACGCTGACGGCCGTGCCGAGGTCGTCGTCGATGCCCTCCTTGGCCCGGTAGGCCTTCGCGCGCTCGCAGTCCCACGAACGAAAGACGGCCTCGACGGCGTTGCGCAGCTGCACCATTGGATCATCGGGCACGGTGAGGCGCGCGTTCAGCGCCTCGATATCGAGCCCTTCCAGCTCCTCGGCCGGCACGTCCAGCACCGTCGTCCCGTACATGGTCAGAAAGCGCCGGTAGCTGTCGCGGGCGAACCACGGGTCGCCCGACACGCGCTCCAGCCCGGCGACGGTCTCGTCGTTGAGGCCCAGGTTCAGCACCGTGTCGAGCATCCCCGGCATCGATACCGGCGCGCCGCTGCGAACCGCCACCAGCAGCGGGTCGCGCGGATCGCCGAAGCGCCGGCCCATCCGTTCCCCCAGGCGCTGCATGTGCTCGGCCAGGGCGTCGTCGAGGCCGTCCGGCCAGCCCGACTCGCGGTAGCTGCGGCAGACGGGCACCGCGATCGTGAAGCCGGGCGGGACGTTCAGCCCGAGCGTGGCGGTCATCTCGGCCAGGCCGGCGCCCTTGCCGCCGAGCAGGCCGGCGAGGTCGCGGGCCGCGGCCCCATGGTCGTGGTCGAACGCGAAGATGGCGGTCATAGAGATCTACAACCCGACCCTGGCACGCGGTTGACGGCTCCGCAAGCCGCACTAGCGTGGCGTTTGTGAGTATCTACGACGCGGCGCCGGGCATCGACCTGATGGACCTGTCGATGTTCGTGGAAGGGCGCGAGCTGGAGGCGTACGACGAGTTGCGCGCCTCCGACCCGGTGCACTGGAACCCCCCGAGCGAGCGCGGGCCCGGCTTCTGGGCGCTGACCCGCTACGCGGACGTCAAGGCCGCGGCCAGCGATCATGCGCGCCTGTCCTCGGCCGACGGCACGCAGATCGTCGACCGCAAGGTCGAGGGCAAGCTCGCGAGCCTGCACAACATGGACGACCCCGAGCACGCCCAGCTGCGCAAGGTCGCGTTCCCGCAGCTGCGGGCGATCAAGATCCGCGCTTGGCAGGACGCGATCGACGCGTCGGTGGCGACGCTGCTCGACGAGGCGGTCGAGCACGGCCGCTTCGACATGGTCGACCTCGTCGCCGCGCGGCTGCCGATGCTCGTCCTGTCGCAGGTCATGGGCGTGCCGGCGGAGGACGGCCCCCGGATGGTCGACTGGACGAACCGGCTGACGAGCTCGGACCCCGACCATCAGGCCGCCGGCCCGGCGCTGGCCGAGGCCCGCGAAGAGGTGATGAGCTACTTCGAGCGGCTCACCGACGAGCGCCGCGCCCAGCCGCAGGACGATCTGGTCAGCGTGCTGGCCCACGGCACCAAGGGCGGGCGGCCGCTCACCTGGGAGGAGCTCGCCGCCTACTACATCGTGGTCGTGGCCGCGGGCAACGAGACGACCCGCCACCTGATCTCGGGCGCCACCCTGGCGCTGCACGAGACGCCGGGCGCGTGGGATCGCATCGTCGCCGACCCCGAGCTGCTGGCGCCCGCGGTCGAGGAGATGTTCCGCTACGTGACCCCGGTGGCGTGCATGCGCCGCACCGCGCTCGAGGACCACCGGATCGGCGACCGCGACGTCGCCGCAGGCGACAAGGTCGTGCTGTGGTTCGCCGCCGCCAACCGTGACCCGGAGGTGTTCGACGATCCGCACGAGTTCGTGATCGACCGCGAGCCGAATCCGCACCTGACCTTCGGCTGGGGGATCCACTTCTGCCTCGGCGTCCACCTGGCGCGCGCCGAGGTGCGCGGCTTCTTCGGCGCGGCGGCGGCGCGCGGGCTGCGCTTCGATGTCGTCGGCGAGCCGGTGCGCGTGCGCCACAACCTCTTCCGCGGCTGGTCGCAGCTGCCGGTCGAAATCGCCTGATGCGCGGTGCGGTCGCGTGGAAGGCGGGCGAGCCGTTCCGCGTCCACGACGATCTCGCACGCCGCGAGCCCGGTCCCGGGGAGGTCGTCGTCCGGATCCACGCCGCGGGCGTCTGCCAGACCGACATCTCGCTGGCCGGCGGGGCGTTCGGGCAGACGCTGCCGGTCGTGCTCGGCCACGAGGGCGCGGGCGAGGTCCTGCAGACCAGCCCCGACGTGACCGGCGTGACGGTCGGCGACCGCGTCGTGTTGACCTGGGTGCCACCGTGCGGGCACTGCTACTTCTGCGTTCGCGGCGAGACGTACATCTGCGCGAACCGCAAGCGCGCGAGCGAGCGCGGCGGCGGGGCCGAGCTGGAGGTCGACGGGACGCCGGTCCAGGCCGGGATGGGCACGGCGACATTCGCCCAGGAGACCGTCGTGGGCGTCAACAGCGTGATCCCGGTGCCCGACGACCTGCCGTTCGAGCTGGCGGCGCTGCTCGGCTGCGCGGTACCGACCGGGCTCGGCGCGGTATTGAACACGGCGCGTGCGCAGCCCGGCGACACGGTGCTCGTGATCGGTTGCGGGGCGGTCGGGCTGAGCGCCGTGCAGGGTGCGGTGATCGCCGGCGCCTCGCTGGTGGTCGCGCGCGATCCGCAGGCGGCGCGGCGCGCGCTGGCCGAGCAGCTCGGCGCTCGCGACGGCTCGCCGCACGTCGGTTTCGACGTCGTGATCGACGCTGTCGGGAACTCACGCACGATCCGCGAGGCGTGGGACGCGGCCCGGCGCGGCGGGACGGTGGTCGTGGTCGGCGCCGGCAAGGTGGACGATCAGGTGGTGTTCTCGGCCGCCGAGCTCTTCCATGATCAGAAGCGGCTGCTGGGCTGTTTCTACGGCTCGTCCGACATGCGCTTCGAGGTGCCGCGGATGGTCGCGCTGTGGCGGGCCGGCCGGCTGCAGCTCGAGCCGCTGGTCGACGAGGTGGTGGCGCTGGATCGCATCAACGAGGCCGTTGAGCGCCAGACGGGCGGCACGGCGGTCCGGGTCATGATCGCACCGTGATCGCCGTCCCGGGCATGAACAACATCCGCGACCTCGGCGGCCTTCCCGCGGCGGACGGCCGCGAGCTCGCGCGTGGACGCTTCCTACGGTCTGAGGCCCTGGCCATGCCCGGTGCGGCTTCGGCGCACTCGATCTGGGACGAGGCGCACGCGACGCACTACGAGGCGCTCCAGCTGCGCACGGTGATCGACCTGCGCAGTGACGGCGAGGTGGACGCGACGCCGTCGGCGTGGGCGAGAGCCACGGGCGCCGACGTCGTGCGACTGCCGATCGCCGAGGGCGTAGAGGGCACCGACACCGACTACGTCAACCGGCTGATCGCCGGCACGCTCGAGCGCTTCGACACCCCGGACCTGACCGCGTTCTACATCATCACGCTCGAGCGCCGCGCCGCCGTCTTCGGCGAGGCGATCCGCCTGCTCGGCGACCCCAACCGCTTGCCGCTACTCGTACACTGCTCGGCGGGCAAGGACCGCACGGGCCTGCTCGTCGCGCTGGTCCTCAGCGTGCTGGGAACGCCGCGGGACGTGGTGGTCCGCGACTACGCACTCAGCGGCGAGTTGCGCCCGAACCGGATCGATGACTACGCGCCGATGCTGCCGGCCGGCCTCAACCTCAATGCCGTCCGGGTGCTGTTCGAGACCCCGGCTGAGGCGATGGACAATGCGCTCGCGCACCTCGACGCCGAGCACGGCGGCGCCGAGGGCCTGCTCCTCGGCCCCGGCGGCCTGGCCGAGGCCGACCTCGCCGCCCTGCGGCGCGCGCTGCTGCAGGACTCTTCGAGCCGTGAACCGTGAGGTCCTGGAGCCTCTCAGGAGGGGCGAAGTGGCGAGACCGCTTGTCCGGCCCCGCCACCGACGGCGAGAACCTCGTTGAAACCGCTCTGTAGGCAGTCCATCAGGACGTCGCAGTCGGGCACCGCGCCCTGGTCGATGTTCACGCCGATGTAGCACGTGCCGCAGTACGTCATCAGCGTGACGTTCACGGCGGCGCCGATCGTCGGCCCGAAGGGGTAGAAGCTGTCGACTCTCGCGCCGCCGATGTAGAAGGGTGTCGAGGCCCCGGGCACGTTGCTCGCCAGGAAGTCGATGTGCTTGAGCATCTCGCCGACGACGGCCCGCGGCAGGAGATTCATCGTGCCGGCGATCGCGTTCGTGAAGGGCAGCGAGCGATCCGTCTTGACCGTCTCGCAGCGACGGTGGATCTCGGTCATGCGCTCGCGCACGTCGGTGGTGTCGACGGGCACCTTGAAGCGCACGAGCGTGATGCGATTGCCGCCGACCGGGTCATCGGCCTTGCGGACGTTCACCGGCATCGTGACCCGCAGCTCCCCGACATCCGCGCCGTGCCGTTCGTGGTACATGCGCAGTCCGGCGGTGACGCCCCCGAGAAAGGCGTCGTTGTGCTTGGCGCCCGCGGCGTGCGCGGCATCCAGCAGCGCGGCGAGCGGGATCTTCAGGACGTCGTAGTGCCAGACGAAGTGGCGCTCCCTCATGACCGGCGACAGCGTGTCGGTCACTGGCTCGACGAAGCGTGCGATCGACAAGCCCGTAGCGATCGTGTCGCTGACCGTCTCGCGGGGGTGCCGCAGCGCGTGCGTAACGGTGCCGAACGCCGAGCCGAGGTTGCGCTTGGAGAACTCGAACAGCTGCGACCAGTCGTAGCTGAGCGCATCCCGGGTCAGGTCGAGCGTGCCGAGGTGCTCTCCCACCGGCGCCTCGGGCATCGGCCCCAGGTCGCCCGGGTCGGGTCCCTCGTCGAACATGAGCCGCCGCATGACTTCCGTGCCACCCACGCCGTCGGTCAGCGAGTGGTGCAGCTTCATCACCAGCGCCGTCTGGCCGCCCTCGAGCTCTTCGATGAACGTCAACTCCCACAGCGGCCGATCGCGGTCGAGCCCCGCCATCCCCGTCTTGCGAGCGAACTCCAGGACGGTCGCCAGCGTCTTGGGCGGTGGCGCCTCGAACCGGCGGACGTGCCACGACAGGTCGAAATCGGGATCTACGACCCAGCGCGGCGTGGCCAGCCGCAGCGGCGGCATCGAGACACGGTGCCGGAACCCCGGCGCGAGGCGGCTGCCGCGCTCGAGCCGCTCCGGCAACCAATCCCAGTCCGGCTTGCCGTCCAGGAGAAAGACGCCCACGCCGGTCGAACGCAGCAGCGGGTCCCTCTCCATGTACCAGGAGAACGCGTCGCTGTCGCGCATGTGCACGTCTACGTGCTCGGCCACCGGGATCTCCTCAACTTCGACGTGACAGTCTGCGAGAAGCCGCCTGCGGGCGCATCGTGCCATTGGGCGGATCGCGCGCGTGGCAACTACGGAGCCGCGGCGGTTGCGCCTCGAGCGGTGGCGTAGGCTCCACCGAATGGGACGCGAGTTGATCGCGCTGGTCAAGCACGACTGCCCCGTGTGCGACCAAGTGCTGCCGGCGCTGGACGCGGCCGGCGTGCGGCTCGTCTCACAGTCCTCGCCGGACGAGACGGCGGAGCAGGCGCGCCGGCTCGGACTCGCACGCGTGCCCGAGGTCGACGAGGATCTCACGCTCTCGGAGCGGCTCGACCCGGCGGCGGTGCCTGCGGTATTCCAGCTCGAGAACGGGGACGTGCGCGAGCGCGTCGAGGGCCTGCAGCGTGACCGCCTCGCGGCGCTGATCGGCGCGAGCCTCGACGACCTCCCGGCCATGCGGCCCGGCTGTGCCTCGCGCACGCGGGACCCGGACGTCGCGCCGCGGCTCGCGGCGCGGCGGGCACGCGCCGACGGCCGGATCGTCTCGCGCGAGCTCGAGATCGGCGATCTCGAAGATCCGTTCGAGGCGTTGCATGCGCGCGGGCTCACCGACGGCCTCCCGGTCGTGCCGCCGACGCCCGAGCGCGTCGTGGCGCTGCTCGAGCACACGTCGCGAC